>CAWAPQ010000001.1:0-428616 GCA_963783965.1 uncultured Acidimicrobiaceae bacterium
TCGAGGCGAGATCTTCTCGGTTATCCGTAGTCACCCATCAGCTATCACCGTCTTCATGGCAAGTCGACTGCGTGGCCCAACATTCAAACTCGAGGTCGAGTTGGAGATCGAGAAGCGTCGAAGTATCTCGTTCCGAAACGATGCTTCCCGACTACTTGGCTTCTTTGCATTTGTGACTCGGGAGGATGCAGTTCGTGCCGCCGGATTATGGCGAATGCCTTCCATGACTCCCGAGAACTTGACGGAACTTGACGTGCGTGAAGACAGCACCGTAACGCCACGAGACTCAGAGTGGATTACCAACGAGATGTTCAACGGACCGGGCGATTGGATAGACCACTACCTTGCGAATGAGACGCGTGACCAAATACCCCTGACGGAACTAATCATCGAGGGGAGCGCAACAATCCTCAATACCGACCTTCGTAACAGAGCACGAGAAGTAGTCGATCGAAGCTGGCCGAATGCGCACTTTCCATTGGAGCTGGGCAGGATGGCCTATCTACTTGGATACCCCATCGGGAAGATGACGGCGGCTGTAACGAGAGGCGGAGCTGGCGAGCCTCGGGTGGACTATCACCTCGATTTTGTCGATGCCGAGAACCCCGCGTTTCTCACGGAGCTCCGGAAGGCGGTGGATGATCCGGATTTCCCAATTGACACCGCTGCGCTGCGCCCTCTCAACGACCATGATTATTTTGCGACTCCTGACATGAGCGAGTACAGCTTCGCTCTTCCTTCGGCCGTGTTTTCGAGACTGATTAGAACTGGGTGAGAACCGACTAGTGAACTGAGTCAGAGATCCGCGCGCAATAGCGAGCCAGGGTGTCGAGGATCTCGTCGGCACTCTTGTGCCAGACGAAGGGTGTGGGCTCCTCGTTCCACTGATCGATCCAGGTCGTGATCGATGTCTCGAGTTCTTTGGTCGAGCGATGGGTGCCCCGCTTGAGCCACTTGGTCGTCAGCTCGGCAAACCAGCGCTCCACCAGGTTCATCCACGAGCTGTAGGTGGGCGTGAAGTGGAGGTGGAACCTCGGGTGCCGCAGCAGCCAGCGGTGGATCTCGGGCGTCTTGTGCGTCGAGACGTTGTCGACGACGAGATGCACGTCGAGGGCTTCGGGGACGGAACGGTTGATGAGGTTCAAGAAGCGACGGAACTCGGTGGCCCGGTGGCGCTCGCTCATATCGGCGATCACGTGTCCCGATGCGACGTCGAGGGCCGCATAGAGATTGGTGGTGCCTCCTCTTAGGTAGTCATGCGTGCGCCGTTCGGGCAGTCCAGGGCGAAGCGGGAGCACCGGCGAGGTTCGGTCAAGGGCCTGGATCTGGGTCTTTTCATCAACGCAGAGCACGAGTGCGGCGTCGGGCGGGTTGATGTAGAGGCCGACGATGTCGCGCACCTTGTCGACAAAGAGTGGGTCGGGCGAGAGTTTGAACGTATCGACCAGGTGAGGTTTGAGCCCGAAGGCCCGCCAGATCCGCGACACGGCCGACTGACTCATCCCTGTCGCGTTGGCCATCGATCGCGTCGACCAGTGCGTGGCATCGACTGGTGTCTCCTCGAGGGTCTTGACGATGAGCATCTCAACGTCGTCGTCACCGATCGAGCGTGGCGCCCCGGGGCGAGGCTCGTCGTGCAGCCCCTCGAGGCGCTGGGCGACGAAGCGAGCCCGCCACTTGTTCACGGTGCTGCGAGCAACGCCCAGTCGGGCGGCCACCTCGGTGTTGTTTCCTCCGTCTGCGCAGGCCAACACGATGCGGCAGCGAAACGCCAACGCTTGCGAACTTTTCGGACGTCGAGCCCAGCGTTCGAGCTGTTCGCGCTCGTCGTCGCTGAGCACCAAAGGATCGAGAACCGAACGCCGCATGCCTGCCTCCCATCGTTGCTGATGACAGGCACAACGCGGGAGACGCCTAGGAAATTCCCCCGAGATTGCGAATTATTGACTCAGGTCACTAGCTCGTCTTAGTCTTAGAGACCTTGGGCGACGAGGTCCCGTTGTGCTCTAGGTCGACATCGTGGCTGTCGAAGTGGCCGGCGCCGCCTGACAAGGACCAACAAGATTAAGGCTCCCGGCGCCAACAGATTCAAGCAGTATCTCAAAAATTTCCAATTAAGTGCTCGCGGCGGGCCAGCCGCTACCTGCCTTGAGTAACCGCGTCAATCCACTCTTGAGGGATCAGGCGTCTTCCCTCTCTCCAGTTTGCGATCACGGCGTCTTGGAACCATGAGTCCTCAAGATTGGCATGGTCACACACAATCACCTGGAGCCCTCCTTCCAGATCCGCAACCACATCAGCCATCAGACTGTAAATGCCGTGAACCGCCGCCCGATCTGCATCCTCCAACGGAACATCGTCATCATCACTCACATCGGAGGGGTAATAAGCCTGTGAAGGTTGGTCAAAGATCATGAATCGAGGAACGGGCCGGTGCTGACGCACGAAGAATTTGTGCAACGCAAGGTGAGTCACCAGATGGTATCCAATCCAATTCTCGGCACTCCCGATCTGATTGAGCGGTGCTGGCCCTGTAGGGGTATCCGCGACGACTGTCAGACGCCTCGGGTTGATCCGCACGCCAATCCCGCTGTGTTCTAGCCCGAGACGGGTTGCCCACGCCGTCATGTCTCCACCAATTGCATTCAGCCGCGAGACCAATTGCTCTGCTTCAGCATCTCGATCAAGGCGACCCTCAAGCTCGGCAACCGTCGCAGATCGCACTCGAACACGCTCTCTCAATTGATCCATTCGCAGTGGGTCTGGAGCATCAACTGTCTCGAGGTATCGCTGAAATTCTTCCCTGAAGAAACGCCTGTCGTTCGGAGAACCTTCGGCCGTCTACATTGGTCCGTCTCGCGGACTCGATAGAATCGATGGCCTCGTCGAGAGACCGAATCTCCGAACGTATGCGTTCTGCTCTTTGAATTACTTCGTCCAAGGCCGCACGCCGGCGCGGACGGTTCACGGCAAACGTTCCGGCCTGACCCCTCAGTTCAGCAGCAACGCTGTTTAGCTCTGCGACCGTCGGGTCCTCTTCGCTTAGATGTGACCCACAAATTGGACAATCCGACGCCGATCCATCGACATCGGTCCCCATGAGCTCAAGGCTTCTAAGTCGGGACACTTGCTGGCTTAGGACTGTCTCGTACTGGACTTCATCGTTGCCGAGCGATTCGAGAGTTGATCGGTCTACCCCAACTTGGTACAGCTGTTCCCGTAAATTCTCGCGCCGTCTCGCCAGTTCCTCACGCTGGCCAGCTTCGATATCATCCAGGGCAACTTGATTGGTTGGCCTCGACACCGCGGCACGTAGTGCCTCAAGAGCCATCAGCTCTCCCGTAGGAATCCCCGAATCGACCAAACCAGCGGCAGTGGCTTCAACAACGAACGCCTGCAACGAGACTTCCATATCCTCATCTGCAGACTCGGCGCGGCGAAGCTCATCCGATGCCATTCTCAAGTCTCGGTTAGCTCGCAGAAGTTGTTGCTGAAGGAGCGCACGGTCACTCGCAACGGCTCCGGAGAAAGTAAGGCAGTACGAGTTCGATAGCGCGAGCCATCCCATCTTCACCTTGACGATGAAACAGAAGCTCACGATTCGCGATCTCGGTTTGACGTTGAAGGCAAAACAGGGTTGCGTGCCCAAGGTTGGCTTCAAAACCAGCCTGGAGCCCGGCTGGATCCGTCACGTTCTCATCGATCCCGATCGCGTGGCCAAGCTCGCTACGAACGGTGTCTGTATCCGCATTCACGACCAAATGCTCAAAGCTTGGAACCTGAAGATCAGTTCCGAACTCCAGCATCGCACGCTGCGTGGATGCGTTGCCTGGATTTGGTGCCGGCCTTCCAACAAATGCCCTTGAATCGGAGACTTCTACCAAGAGTCCGTACCAAGCAACCGTGTCGCGTACTGGGTCCAACGAAGGTCGTGAAAGTGTTCCTCCCAAGGCAATACTCGACCATTTCCAAGATTGCACTCTTGCCTGTCTTGGAGTTGCCAGTGATCACGTTGAGACCTTGCTTGAAGTCAATCTGACGATGGTCTCCTGTGGAGTTGTACAGCACCAACGATAGGAGTCGCATTGCTAGGGCGACACTCCGAGCAATGCAAAGGCGGTGCTTGGCTGGTTCAACTTCCCAAGCCACCTACCAACGAGTGTGGCCGATCGAAGCAGTGAGCGAATCTCACCTTGCGGTGGGTCCCCTTGCGACATCGAGACAACCGATCCGTCAACGATTGCTATGCGATTGCATCGGACGGCGAAACGGATACCTTCCCGTGTCGGCTCCACCATTGCTGCGGCTCGGCGGGGAAACCCCGCCATGATCAGTGACTGAGCTGAAACCCAGCTAGCGAAATGAGTTCGAATGTTTGTCGGCAGTGCGCTACGAGTAGGTCGATGTAGCACGAGTGGGGGGACTAAGAAGGCCATCGGCCAAGGCATTGAGCCTTCGGCTTCATTTCTGTATCCGGTCGAGGAGAACGCGACGAGCAGCCCTATCAGCGCTGGATTCAGTAAGGATGCCTCCACTCGTGGTCGAAGCGGCCAATCGCTCATGCGTTGACACCTTCAAGCAACGCGTCAAGAAGAACTTCAAATTCAGGGTGCCATCCGATCAGGCGCTCGTCTGCCAGTTCGTGAAGCTTCCCGCGAAAATAGAAGGCCTCCTGGTATCGGGGCCGAATGTGGACCTGCGTGGTTGCCAAGCATCGCTTTAACAGTTCGCGCCCCGCGTTTCTTTTCTCGTCCTCGGTTGGGTCGGCCGGGAGCGCATCGACAGCCCAGGCGAATTCCCTCTCCCACTCGTCCCGCAGTTCGACTTTGAACTTTGATACCTCAGGAAGATCAACCAAATTGTTCTCAATCCAGGCAGCACTCTGAGCGACCGCTCTGTAGTAGTCCTGTATCGCCTTTTCTAGGACAACAGATGGGGCCGCGACCAATGCCATTTGGTGTACAAACATCCTGGTATGCAGTTCCTGAATTTGCTCCTGATCGATCTCCTCGATCGGAGCCATAGTCGGCAGATTTCCATCTGAGAACCCGTCCCGAATGGTGTCGATTGCTGCCTTGAGTTCAAGTCCGGTAACGAACGGAACCGTTCGCTGCAGAAGCATCAGAGCTCGTCGATACCACCAATCCCAAACCAGACCAACAAACGTCGATTCCTGGCCTTGAGGTGTCACCAGATACAACTCGCGCTGTAGCTCGGCATCCAGATCCTCGACGTGAACGGCTCCATCCAGTACTCGGATCCGTGAGACAAGATCCGTCCGGGCAGCGCGATTGAGGCTCAAGAACTTCTGGCGAGCGCTGGCCGTCTCATCGTTCGTAGAGTCCCGCGCAGCAACCTCCAGTAGCCGCTGGGCAGTTTCCGGATCGCGATGGTCACGCGACAGGAACCATGCTGCACTTTCAGCAGATGCTTCGGTGGTCGTCAGGAGGGTAAATGAGGTGCTCGCCGAGGCATTCGTATGGTGGACGTCGATCCAAACGTTGAGGGTTCGCCACACATCCACCGACATGTCACCAAGACCAGCGTTGCGCTGAGCGTGATGCTTGGACTGAATTAGTTCCTTTGGTGACCCATCGTCCATAAACAGCACGTCGTCCAATAGCTCCAGAGTCAGCTGGCAATCAGGACTCTCTCTGGAGCGCCGAATGAGCTCGATTAGTGGCCATTGGGTCTGAAATAGATACCCAAGAGCGGAATCGGCCGCATCGTGAAGACCATCAGTCATAGAGCCGAGCGAACGATAGCTAGTTTCATAGCAATCTGCTTAGATCGAATCCTCGAGGGATTATGGGCCTCTCAAGAATGTGGACCCATGCGAGAGATCTCGGCGTGACCTCCGCCTGCCGAGGCGGCGGCGAAGCCGCCGCCCGAGGCTGGGGCGGCTTGAAGCAGTACAGAAAAACGCCGACATCAGGGGTCTGATCTGGGAAAATGTCTGACTCTATTTTCTGTTTTGTGTTGCTCGCACTGTTGCTCTGGTTATCGATGTTGCTCGCTGTGTTCCTTTGTTCTTGGGTCCACCTCGTCTCTTTCTGCTCCCTCCTGATTTCATCAGGATTGTTCACGGAATCCTTGATTGCGTGGTTGTCTCTGCTGTCTCCTGGTTGCTGCTGTCATCGCTGATCGATGTCATCGAACTTCGGATCCGAGCAGCACTCGCTACGACGGACGTGAGATCTCGGGAGGCAGGGCCCGCTGGGGCCCCACCTCCCGACTCTCTGTTACTCCGGCCGGTGACCCGCCACTCCATTTCGAGCGGGACCTTGAACTCCCCGGCCCGCTCGGCGCAGTGCCAGCACACGACCTCGCCCGTGCTCAGCGGTGCGTGCGTCGTGGCGTCGTCGATGTCGCCACACAACTCGCACTCGTGAAACGGGTCGCCGAACTTCTCGGCGAGTCTTGCGCTCGATCCATCCACTCAGTGTCCTGCGCATTTCGTGTCTCCTTCTCTCGATGCGGTCCTCCGGAGGGTTCGCCCTCCGATCGGGTTCCGCTGCTGACGCTGTGATCGCAGGAGGGCGAGTCAGGGTCCGAGGTCAAGGGAGCCGTCCGGAAAGAAAATCGTCTCTGCTTCTTGATTTTCTTTGCGGCCCTTGACCTGGGACGACCGCCCTCCAAGGTGAGCAGCGACTGCGGCGGGAGCTGGTCGGAGTGCACCGTCCGGAGGACCGACCGTGTGAGAGCGACCGGCGCCGCACCGACGAGGGGATCGATCCGCCGCCGGAAGGCTGTCCCACGAGATCGGCGCCCATTCCGTGAGACGCAGCCGAACCGTGACGGGGCGCCTCCGACGAGACCATCGACGGTCGCCGTGATGGCGGAAATCGCACACCGCTGACCTGGATGTTGTCCGGTTTCGCTCTTTCCACCGGCTCTTCCTAAGTAGGGAAGGAAGTTCCTTCCCTGCGTGGAAGGAGCAACAAATGCGTTTGCCCGTTGACACCAGTGTCGTGAGCTTCGTCTCAGCCGGACCGGCCGAGCCGACTCTCGACTTCGACACCAAGCAGCAGAAGATCGACGCCAAGGGCGTCGCCATCAACCAGGTCCACCTCTTCGTCGTGGGCGAGAGCACCGCGTGAGGTGATCACGGTCAAGGTCGCCGGCGAGGTCCGGGGACTCGGCCAGTTCACCCCCGTCAAGGTGACCGACCTCGTGGCCACCACCTGGAACATGGCCGACCGCTCCGGCGTGTCGTTCTCGGCCTCGAAGATCGAGGCGGTCAACGCCCAGAAGGCCTCGGCCTGATGGCTCGCTTCATTGCGATGGTGCTGGCGCTGATGTTCGGGCTCGTGGCGATCGGATTCGTCCTGGCCCACTTCGGCTTCGTGGTTCTGTTGGTGATCGCCGTCGTGTTCGTCGGCCGTCACCTCCGCCGTCACGGTGCCTGAGCGTCAGTACGTCAAGAGCCTCAACCCCTACTCCCGGATGGCACTCGCCGTCCGGGGGTGGGGGCTCGAGGTCGTCTTGGCTCTCGGGCATCTTCGGCCTCTGGCGGATCGGAGCTGCGCTCGATGGGCGGGGCGCCGGGATCCTGTTCCTCGGGATCGTCGGGCATCGTCGTCTGGCGCACCCCGGCCCTCAGGACTCGTCTGGCCACGACGCTGCGGGACCGGGCGACTCGCCGCTGGTTCAGCCGGGTGTTGATCGCCTGCCAGCTCATCAGTCCCCGAGGCCTGATCCCGCGGATCGAAGGCACAGAACTGATCCCGGCCGGACAGCGCCTGCGCCTTCGTCTGCCGCCCGGCCTCACCGCCGAGATGATCGAGCAGGCAAGCGAGCCCCTGGCCGCCACCATCGGGGCCCGAGACGTCCGGGTTGTCCGTGACCCCGCCAACGCCTCGCTCGCCCACCTCTCGATCCTTCTGCGCGACCCCTTGTCGTCGCCGGCGCCGTCGTGGCCCGTGCCCAAGGGGTCGCTGTGGGAGCCGATCTCGCTCGGGGTCGACGAGGACGGGAACCAGGTCTCGATCGGGCTGCCCGAGCGCAACCTGCTTGCTCGGGCGGCGAGCCCGGAGCCGGCAAGTCGGTGGCGCTGTCGCTCTTCATTGCCGCCGCCGCGCTCGACCCCAGCGTGACCTTGACCCTGCTCGACGGCAAGCAGGTGGAGCTGGCCCCGTGGTCCGGGTCGGCCGAGGACTTCGTCGGGCCCGACATGGCCGGCGCCATCGACGTCTTGAAGGATCTCTGCGCCGAGATGGATCGCCGCTACGCGGTCCTGCTGTCATCGGGCCTGCGCAAGATCGAACCCGACGGCGAGTTCGGGCTCCACGTCGTCGCCATCGACGAGCTCGCCTTCTACATGCGCGGCGGAACCAAGGACGAGCGGGCCGAACTCTCCGAGACGCTGCGCGACCTGATCTCGAGGGGACGGGCTGCGGGCATGATCGTCATCGCCGCCACCCAGAAGCCCTCCAACGACATCGTCCCGACCTACGTCCGGGACCTCTTCTCGCTTCCGCATGGCGCTGCGCTGCACCACGCCCGAGGCCTCCGACACCATCCTCGGACAGGGCTGGGCCAAGGAGGGCTACTCGGCCTCGACCCTCGACCCGACGAGCCGGGGCGTGGGGTACCTGCTGGCCGAAGGGGCGGTCCCGGTCAAGATCCGCACCCACTACCTCGACGACGATGCCATCGCCGAGCTGGCGCAGCGGGCCGCAGGCGCAAGCAGCCGGAGGACGCAGTGAGGTCGGCCTCCGAATGGCGGGCGGTCCTGGCCGAGGTCGACCAGGCCGGTCTGTGCGCCCACCCGGTCCGCCTGCGCGGCGTCACCTTGGATCGCTCGACCGGAGAGCTCGCCGACGGGGACTCTCCTCGTCCCGTGCAAGGACCGGCGGGCCGCCGTGTGCCCGTCGTGCTCCCGCCTCTACCAAGCCGACGCCTGGCAGCTCGTGGCGGCCGGCATCCGGGGCGGCAAGGGGGTCAGCCGCCGAGGTGGCCGGCCACCCCCAGCTCTTCGTCACCCTGACCGCTCCGTCTTTCGGTCCTGTGCATCGGACCGACCCTGCGGGCGTGCCACGTCCTTGTCGACCTCGGCGGAGCGCCGGCATCTGCCCCCACGGTCGACCGCTTTCGTGCATCGCTCCGACACGGCGAGGACGACCCTGCGGTCGGCGAGCCGCTGTGCTCGGAGTGCTTCGACTACCGGGGCGCCGTGCTGTGGAACGCCCACGTGTCCCGGCTCTGGGGCCGGACCTGCGCATCGCCTCTACCGCGAGGTCGCCCGGGCCGGCGGCGCTGAGCGCCCGGGAGCTGCGCTCGGTGGCCCGGCTCTCCTACATCAAGGTGGTCGAGTTCCAGGCCCGCGGCCTCGTCCACCTCCACGTGGTGCTCCGGGCCGACGGTGGGGCCGGGCCGATCCGAGGCGCCGCCGCCCTGGCTCGACGCCGCAGTCCTGACCGAGGCCATCGGCCGGGTCGTCGTCCGAGGTCGGCGTGCCGGTCCCGGCAGTCGAGGAGAGCGGCACTGCGCCGGGCCCGCTGGGGTGCCCAGCACGACGTCCGGGTGCTGCGTCGCCGAAGACGACGCCGACGCCACGGCCATCGCCGCCTACGTGGCCAAGTACGCCACCAAGACGGCGGACGGGACGCCGTGGCTGGCCCATCGGATCCGAACTCGGGCCCAGATCGAACGCCTGGCACTGCGCCCCCACATCGTGGCCATGGTCAGGACCGCCTGGGCGCTCGGCGGCCGCACGGAACCTCGCCCCGCTTCGCCTGCGCGACCACGCCCACACCCTCGGCTACCCGGGCCAGTTCTCCTCCAAGAGCGTCCGCTTCTCGACCACGTTCGGCGCCCTGCGCCAAGCCCGGTCCGACTACGTCCGCCGGGATGCCGACGACGACTTCGACTACGACGGCGAGTGGCGTTACGCCGGCCGGGGCTATGCCAACGCCGACTCCGACACCTTGGCCAAGACGTTGCTCGATGCCCGCCCGAAGGCCCCCCGCAAGGTTCCACAGGGTTCCCAATCGGCTTCCCAAGAGAGTTCCCAATGCCCCTGACCTGGGAAGACGCTCTCGAAAAAGTTTCAGCTGGGGACCGATTTGTGGAACCATTCGTGGAACAGTTTGGGGAACCCGGTTTGGCGCGATGGCGGCATGACCAAACCAACCAGCCCCCTGCAGATGCTCAGTGACCATGTCGTGCGGGTCGCCCGCAGTCGAGAGGCCCGCGCAACTGGCCGCTCGCATCGCCTGCCCCTCGACGCCGGCCGATGAGGTGCCCGATCTGCTCACGCTGCTTGATCGCCGCGATGCCGACGGACGGCCGGCCATCCGGATCGTCGAGCGGCTGGCCACTCGAGCGCCAGACGAGCCGCTGCGCCGCGCTGGGGCTCTTGTACATGTCCGCGCGCCGACCTCGAGGTCGATGAGCGAGCGACTTGTCCACAGCGGCCGGGTCAGCGTCCTCGACGCCGAGGCCGACGCGCTGTCTGCCGCCTGGGAGGTGGTGACCAGGCGCCCGCCCCCGAGCCGCTGGGAGCGCTGCGATGCCATCTGGAACCAGGCCCGCCGGGCCAGCCGGATGCGCCGGCAGCGCTCCCCCGAGGCTGAGCCGTTGCCCGAAGATTTCGACCTGGCCGCACTCGAGGTCGGTTGGCCCGAGGCGCAGGCCGAGCCTCCTGGCGGGCGCCGTGGCCGCCGGGGTGCTCACGCCCGAGCGACGTGGTCCTGCTCGTCCGGACCCGGATCGAAGGAGAACCGCTCGCCGAGGTGGCCAAGGCCCTCGGCCGCCCCTACGACGCCGTGCGCAAGCAGCGCCGGCGGGCCGAAGCCGCGCTGCGGTGTCTTTGCCCGGCGCTACGTCTCGGAGGGGTCGTGATGGGTCAGCCCGCACGGATGCGCTCCATGTCGGCGGGGTCGAGGTGGCGGCTGGCGTCGGCCAGCCAGCGCTCGAGCGCGGTGCGGTCTCCTCTGGCATCGATGGCTCGGGCGCCGAGATCCCAGAGGCCGAAGTCGTCGGGCGCACCACGCAGGCCCGAGCTGGCGGCGCTCTCGGCCCCGACGAAATCGCCGGCCTCGAAGAGGTCGTCCCCGAGGCGGCTGGCGCATTTGGCGACGGCCTCGTGATGGTGGCGACGCAGGTGCTCCTCGTCGACCCAGTCGTAGGCGTCGCCGGGCACGCCGTCGAAGGGGCGGCCCCGGACCAGGCTCAGGGCCTCGGTCCGCAGCGCCCGGGCCGGCTCGCCACCGACCGTGTCGGCCTCTCGGCCGAGGCGCTGGAAGGTGGCCCAGTCCGACTCGACCCCTTGGATGAGGTAGCCGCCGGCGACAGAGGCGTCAGGGAGGTGCTCGGGGCCGACGCAGCGGCGGAGCTCGGAGAGGTAGTTGTGAAACGTCTTGCGGGCGACGTTGGCGTGGCTCCCCGAGACCGGCCAGATGCCACCTTGGATCTGCTCGGCACTGCGGTGGTGATTGTCGTGCAGGACGAGGTACACCAAGAGCTCGTCGACGATCCTTCGATCGTTGGGTTGGCGCGATCCCGAGATCTCGACCGGCCCCGATGACATCGGCCTTGGGGATCTCCTCGAGCGACTGCGGTTCGAGATCCTCGGGCAGCGGGGCCGCCTCGAGTGGCGGGCTCTTCTCGTCGTCGGGCGCAGTCACCGGTGGCACGACGAGAGTGGAATCGGTTCGCCGCATCGTTCGGCGTCTGGCGGCTCCGACGCGCGGAGGCGCTGCACGACGATCACTGCCGCCGCGACGACAACCAGGATCACAACGGCCAGCCAGATCGGGAATCCACCGCCGGACGAAGTTCCACCGCTTGCGTCTCCAGCGGACCCAGCCGCGAGCCCGGTGGCCGGAAGCGGGGCACCGACCCACGGCGGCTTCTTCTGGGCCGGCGGAGGGCTCGGGACGGCCGGGAAGCTGAGCGTGACGGTGGCCGACGCCGTGAGATTGATGATGGTCGAGTTCCCGGTCCCGGTGAAGCCGGTGTACTCGTCGCCGACCTCCTGTCCGGTGTTGACGGTGAGCGTGCCGCCGGTCGTCGTCGCCGGCACGGTGAAGAAGTAGACGGCGTCGAAGAGCCCGTCGTCGTCGCTGGCGGCATTGGTCGAGACGAAGGCGGCGGTGGTGGCCAGACCATCAACCGCGCGAGCCACCGATGGGCGTGAACGTCAGCTCGCTGCCGGCCATCGGGTTGAAGCTCGAGAAGAAATGGCCCGAGTTCGGTTGGCCGTAGGGGATGTCGGGATAGGAGGACTGGAGCCCGAGCACCAGATAGGCCTGGTTGGTGCTCTTGGGCGTCTGGAGCGATTGGCCCGGAGCAAAGTAGGTCAGCGTTGCGCTCGAGACCTGTGCGTTGTCGGTCGAGGAGAATCCGTCGGCCGGGTTGGTGAAGCTCAGATGGAACGGCGCCGAGGCCGTACCGGGAACTGTCGAGGAAGTCGGCGCTCGATAGAGAACGACCGGGCTCGGCGGAGTTCGCTGCAAGGTCCAGAGATTGAACTGCTGGGTGAAGCCGCCCTCGGTCAGATCGAGAGCAACGGAATGGTCATTGGCCGGGACCGAAGCCACGAAGCTGTCCGTGCCGGTGGCCTCGGCCGAACCGTGCATTCCATCGGCGATCTGACCATCGATCATGTCGAGGGAGATCGACGTCTGTTTGTTGCCCACCATGAGGTCGGCGATCACCTCGGTCGACCCGTTGAGCTGTCCGGAGTCGGCCGGGGGCTGCGTGACCGAGAGGGTGAAGTCGACAAGTCGATGCCCGGCGCCGGCGACGTAGGCCGGGGGGTTGAAGACATCGGACACCGAACCCACCGATTGCGGCCATGCAACTCGAGTAATGGTGGCCGTGTAGTCGGGGCCACGGAGCCGGCCGTCGCTGGGTACGGTGCCGTGCGCTTGGAGATCTTGGCCTGCTGCCTCGACGACACGACCGGGGGTCAATACCGAGACAGAGATCGGCGAAGCAGCGACGCGCTGAGATGGGACCACAGCCGTCAAGAGGACGCATACGGCACAGGAGACCAGCCATGACCACCGATGCGCCGCACGGCGAGTCCGCCCCACCTTCACAGAAAGGTTCTACCCCAATGCCATTCGGTACGCCCGTGCTCAGGGGTTCGCTCCAAGCTCAAGGAGTCGGCGCATCATCCCTCCCCGCTCTCGTGGACATTGAGACCGTTTCGCAGGCGCTCGGGATCTCCACGCGCCAAGTGCGTCGCTTCGTCGCGCAGGACCAGATCCCGTTCGTTCGCGTCGGACACCTCATCCGCTTCGATCCCAACGAGCTCAGTCAATGGCTCGACGCGCGCCGTTCCGGATCAGTGGAGGTTGGCGGACTGAACCCGTGACAAGCAGCAGTCAAGGGCGGCTGAAAGCCGGCGAAGCGGACCCTTGACGGCTGCGTCGAACACCAGGCAGGAGTGCACAATGGAAGTGGCCGGCTGCCCAGCAGCCGGCCTACGTGCCCAGGACCTCGGACCCACCCGAGGCCACACTCCCAGACCGATTCTGGCGGAATCATGGAGTCTCGCCAGAGAACCGTTTCACAACGGAGTAACAACACACGGCGGCGGAGGGCCAGGCTGCGGACCCCTGTGTCGATGACTCCCTGAGGCCTACACCCATGCGATCCGATGGGTTGCCGAAAGTCAGAGGTTTGCCAGATGCCGCTCTTCGACATGACCACCGGTTCACTTGAGCCAGTGAATCCGACAACGTTCGCGGACGAAGGCGTCCTCGAACGCAGGGACCTCCAGGCGGCGATCAGAGCTGACATTTCGCTGCTCGGTGACGACCTCCTCGTCGTCGCGGAGGAGTTCGGGGCGTTCCGTGACGCGCAGAGGCGGATCGACCTGTTGTGTGTCGATCGCTCGGCCCACCTCGTCGTGGTCGAGCTGAAGCGAACGAACGACGGTGGCCACATGGAGCTGCAAGCGCTGCGCTACGCGGCCATGGTGTCAGCGCTGACATTCGAGGACCTGGTTGACACCTTCGAAGGGTTCCTCGTCAGAGAAGGACAGGATGCCTCAAAGGCCCGGAGCAGGTTGGCCGAATGGCTCGACGACGGGGAGGACACGGTGCTGAGCCGAGAGGTCCGCATCCTCCTGGCTTCGGCAGACTTCGGCCGTGAGATCACGACGACCGCTCTCTGGTTGAACGAGGTCTACAACACGGATATCCGTTGCGTGAAGATCACCCCATACCGTGTGGAGGGTCGCCTTCTGCTCAACGTCGAACAGATCATCCCGCTCCCCGAGGCAGAGGAATACACCGTCGGGGTGCGTCGCCGGGCCGTCGCAAACAGGACAGCTCGTGCTTCCAATCAGGACTGGACCCGGTACATCGTCACGACACCCGATGGTCCGAGTGCCCCGCTCTTCAAGCGCCGTGCAGTATTGGCCATGGTGCACGCAGTGCATCGGGCCGGCGTGCAACCCGACCTTTTGCTCGCCGTCCTCGCTCATCGAAAGTTCCGCGCCGTGAAGGGGATGCTTGAAGGAGACGAACTGCAAGAGTCGTTCCAGACCGAGTACCCGGAGATAGACCTCCGGCGCTGGTTCTTCGACGAGCCGCTCTATGACGAGAAGGGGGATCAGACCTGGGTCGTCTCAAACCAGTGGGGACTGAACACCGTGCCGGCGCTGGAGGAGCTGGCTGCCCTCGTACCCGACACGGGGATCTCGTTCGAGCCCGCATGAACCGTCGCCCATTCGCCGACGGCCGAGCGGGAGAGCAAACCACGCGCAAAGGCATTCGGGAAATTCAAGCAAGCACTTCGCGAACCACAGCTTCTGGGCATCATCGTTGGCACTGTCGCCCTCGTTGCCATCGGGATTGTCGTAACAGCACTGGCCGAACACGCCATCGGGATCCATACCAGCGGTACCTTCCTGGCCTTCATGCTCGGATTTGGAGTGGCCACTGCGTTGCTCGTGCTTCTCGGGATCACAGTGGTGTTCTCAGGCGGGGTCACTTGGATTCTGGGGGGCCAGGCTGAGCGTTGGACTGGTGAGCTTCTCAGTGGCCTCGGTCCTCAGTGGCAAATCATCCACAACCTCGAATTCACAACGGGTCAGGGCGCCAACACCTGGCAGGTGGATGTCGACCACGTCGCAGTCGGCCCCAGCGGCGTCCTTGTCGTCGAGACGAAGTACTCGACTGACCCGATTGATCTGGACGCCGAGCGGTTGTCATTCAGGGTTGGGAACGCCGGGGAACAAGTGCATCGGAACGCCGGCAGGGTTCGGAACTTGTTCGTTGATATGCCCAAGACCCCACCCGTGATTCCTGTTGTGATCTTTTGGGGATTTCGAATCACGACACCTGAGACGGCGATCCGCTTGCTTGGTCGAAACACTTACGTAGTTATGGGGGCGGATGCGGATCGGTGGCTGCCCTCACTGACACAGACCTCAGTCGACCCCGTCGTGACGGAAGAGTCCTGGAAACGACTCAAGCTCCATCAGGCAGCGATGGCCGCTAGGGATTCTTCCCCCCGAGAGCTACCGAGCGGGCGCACCTGAAGGATCCACGATTTAGACCCGGTAGGCCTCCGACCAAGGTGAATCGGAACCCGTTGCTCGTGATCGTCGTCAAACACCGCCACCAGCTCTAGCCGAGCACCAATCCCCTCAAGGTACTGACGAAGAGTCGACACCCTGACATCGCCTGCATGCTCGAGCTTCGACACCGCTCCTTGCGTCACTTCAAGTCGCCCCGCGAGTTCGGCCTGGCTGACGGCTTGAGCATGACGGAGCTCGTAGAGGCGCATCTCCTCGAGGGTCTCTGCGCGCAACGCAGTAAGCCGCTCCTTGGCCCCGGGGCGAGCCTCGACCTCCTGGCGCAGCTCGGAAAACTTCGTGCGTGCCATCAGATCAAACCCTCCTTTCGCAGTTCGTCCAGATATTCGTCGTATAAGTCATCTGCAATCGGAATGGTCCGGTCGTACCACTCCTCCCAGTCCCCCGACTTGTCACCTCCGATGAGCAAGATTGCCTGCCTCCTCGGGTCGACCTACATCGTTCCGTGGGAGGTTACCCAGGGTCGAAGCACAGGATGCCCGTCTGTTGTTCGGTCATGCGTAAAGCAGTGAGGCTGGGCGACGTTGTGATTGCCTCGCCACCGAGTGGTCAAGGTGCGACGCTCAGAATTCGCTACCGCCTTCCACGCTAGGGAAGGCTTGGGATTGGGCTCGTTTGATCGGCCAATCCACCTGACTCTGATTCCGAGGCTGACACAGGCAGACAAACCTGACGTAGTGGCGAGACCCTTTGGGGTCGGCTTCTATGGATCCTCGCCGAAGAGCATGGAGCCGATCTTCTCCGCCGCCTCACGCTGCATCGTCGGGGTCACATGGCTATAGAGGTTCGTGAACAGCGTCGCGTCGGCATGCCCGAGGCGCTCGGCCGCCACCTTCGGCGGGACACCGCTGGCGAGCATGAGGGTGGCACTGGTGTGACGGAGCCCATGCGCAGTCAGCCGCGGGACGTCCAACTCGGTGGTGTACGTGGCCAGCAGACGGGACAGGTTCATCGGGTGGTACTGACCGCCGTCCGGCCTGGTGAAGACGAAGTCGGACTCGATCCACTCGGTCGCCGCCAAGTGCTCGGTCTTCTGCAACGACCTTCTGCTTGCGCAGGACGTCGGCCAGCCCGTCGTCGAGGTCGATGGTCCGGATGGCATCCCGGCTCTTGCCGACGGAAGGCATCATGTCGTAGCCGAGGGTCGAGACGAAGTCCACGATCCGCACCCGGCGGTTCTTGAGATCCACGCTGGGCCAGCGCAACGAGACGAGCTCGCCGATGCGCAGACCGGAACCCAGGAGGAAGGCCCATATCGGCCAGGTTCGGTCACCCTCCATGAGAGCGAGGAACCTGCGGGCCTCCTCGGGTGACCAGTACTTCGGGATTTTGCGTTGCGGCTTGGGGCGAGGGGTCTGCACGAGGGGGTTGGTCGGAATCGTGCCGGTGAGCACGGCCAACTTGAAGGCGCCGGAGAGCGGAGCTCTGACCCGATTCACCGTGTTCGGCGGCCAGCGGCTTCCCTGTCGCCAGGCTTGCCATCCTTGCCCTTCTTCCTCTTGGCACCGCCCTCCTTGAGGAGTTTGCGTTGCCAGGCCAGGAGGACCTCGGGCGTGACGTCCCGGACCCGGCGATCGCCGATATACGGCCGGATGTAGTCCGCCGCGTACTGCCGGTAGTCGAAGCGGGTCTTGAGGGCGAGGTTCTTATCGGCGTCGATGCCGTCGAGGTAGAGGTCGAGCAGCTCGTCGACCTTGAGTCCGGCGGAAGACGGAACGAACTGGCCCCGGTCGACCTTGCCCAGGACCTCTCGGCGTTCCCGGGCCGCCTCGGCCATGGTGGCGAAGCCCCGCCGGGTGATCTGGTCACGCTTTCCGGTCAGCGGATCGTGGCCGACCGTGACCTTGAAGTACCACTTGCCGCGCTTGTCCTGGTACACGCCCTGCGGTCTGGCCGGCATTTATCCACAGCCTCCCTGACACCCTTGAGAACGCTTCCTGTTCTCACGATGTTCTCACGGGGCTGTTTTCGGCTCAAGCGATTCGATCGAAAACGCTCTGACCTGGTCTTTCTTGCGCGCTCGGAGGGATTCGAACCCCCAACCTTCTGATCCGTAGTCAGATGCTCTAGTCCGTTGAGCTACGAGCGCTGGGTGAGACAGGACAGTGTACCGGAGCCCTGGCCGGGCCCCCGAGGCGGCCCGGACCAGGTCAGACGCTGATCGGCAGCTTGGTGTAGCCCCGGACCGTGCTCGTGTGGAGCGGGACGGCGCCGGCCATGTCCACCGACCATTCGGGGAAGCGCTTGAGGGTCTCCTCGAGGGCGATCCGCCCCTCGGTGCGGGCCAGGGCGGCACCGAGGCAGAAGTGGATGCCGTAGCCGAAGGACAGGTGGTGGTCGAAGTTCCGGTGGATGTCGAAGCGGTCGGCGTCCGGGTAGGCCCGCTCGTCCCGCCCGGCAGAGCCCGTGATCATCACGACCTTGGAGCGGGCCGGGATCGTGCCCCCGTGCACCTCGACGTCCTCCATGCACCAACGGCTCTGCACCGGCGACGGCGCCTCGTAGCGCAGGACCTCTTCGATGCAGTTGGGGATCAGGCCGGGGTCGGCGACGAGCTCGGCCCGCTGGTCCGGGTTGTTGTCGAGCGCCAAGGCGGCCCACCCGAGCATGCGGGCCACCGTCTCGGTGCCGGCGCTGCCGATGAGGGCGGCGAAGTTGACCGCCTGCTCCAGCGTCAGCCGGCGGGGGACGTCGTCCTCGACGATCTCCATGTTGACGAGGTCGGTGAACATGTCGTCGCGCGGGTTGGTCTGGCGATCGGTCAGCGTCTTGCCGAGGTAGTCCATGAAGTTGAACATCGCCGCGGCCGAGATGTCGTTGGACATGCCGGTCTCGGGGTCGAGGTGGAACGACTCGTCGATCCAGCCCCGGACCATGTCGCGGTCTTCGGACGGCACGCCCAGCAGCGCGGCGATCACGTAGGCCGGGACCCGGGCGCCGAAGTCCTGCACGTAGTCGAACGAGCTCCGGCCGACCAGGCCGTCGAGCATGCCGGCGCAGAGGGTGCGGATGTCGTCCTCGAGCAGCTTCATCCGCCGCGGCGTGAAGGTCTTCGAGACCAGGCGCCGGTAGCGGGTGTGCTCCGGCGGGTCCATGAAGATCATCATCTGCATGTCGATCGGGTCGGCCGTGATCATCTCCATGACGGTCCCGTGCGACGAGACGAAGGTCTTGGGGTCGCGGCTGAAGGCGTCGACGTCGGCGAAGCGGCTCACCGCGTAGAAGTCGTACTGCTCGTTGTAATAGAGCGGCTGCTCGTCGCGCAGGCGCTTCCAGATGGCGTGCGGGTCGGCCTTGTACTTCTCGTCGAGCGGATCCCAGGCCAGCGGCTCGGTGTCGACGGCGGTCATTGCGGTCCTCCCTCGACACCGACGTGGTGCGCGTCCCAGAGCTTGATCCCGCCGAGGATGCCCGCCTTGTTGTCCACCACCGTGATGCGCTCGAGGACCTCGCCGAGGTCGCGCCGGTTGACCCGGCCACCGTTGCCGCCGCCGATGTAGAGGTGGTCGAAGAAGGTAAGCGCATCGAGATAGGCGATGGCCTTGCGCACCCGCTTGTTCCAGCGCTCGTCGCCGACCTTCTTGCGGGCCGCCTCGCCGACCTGCTCGTTGAAGGTCTCGCCCTTGCGGAACTCCACATGGGAGAACTCCATGTGGGGCATGAGGTTGCCGTCCATGAAGTAGGCCGTGCCGAAGCCGGTCCCGAGCGTGATCACCACCTCGAAGCCGTTGCCCTGCACGACGGCCAGGCCCTGCACGTCGGCGTCGTTGGCCACCCGGCAGGGCTTGCCGATCGACTTGGCGAGCGCGCCGGCGAGGTCGAAGTCGGACCAGGCCTTGACCAGCTTGGGGTCGGTCTTGGAGCCCGGGCCCGGCTTCGCACACGAAGTGCGGCGCGCTCAGCACGTGGCCGCCGCGGACCATGCCCGGGAAGCCGCACGAGACGCGGTCGCCCTCGGGGAGCTTGCCGACCAGCGTGGTCAGCGTCTGCACCAGGTCGTCGGACGACATCGGGTACTTGGTGGGGACGCGCACCCGGTCGGCGACGGGGTTGCCGTCCTTGTCGAGCACGTCGGCCTTCAGGCCGGTGCCGCCCACGTCGATGGCGATCGTGAAGGGGTGCTCGTGTGTCGTCGTGTCAGCTGGGGCGTCAGTCACCAGCGACGAACTGTAGCCAGCGTGGGCTGGGTTTTTGCCCGGCGGGACCAGGGCCGTCATCCGGTGAGGACGTCGTGGAGGATGTCGCGGAGCATCTCCCCCAATTCCTCGTTCGTCGTCGACTCGAACGCGTCGCCGGCGAGGAAGAGGCTCGAGAAGATCACGCCGAAGGACGCCGACATGCGCACCCGGTCCCGCAGCGGCAACCGGATGTCCTCGAGTATCCGGCGGAACTGGTTCTGGATGTCCTCGTGCTCGGCGTCGTGGTCCTCACGGTGCAGCTTCTCCAGGACGGCCTGGTTGCGCTCGTGCATGAGGAAGATCTTGCGCTGGGCCAGCATCTCGCCGACGATGTCGTCGAGCAGCTCCTCCCACAGCGCCAGCGTGACCGGCGCCTCCCCGATCCGCACCAGGGCGTCCTTGCCGAAGTCGTGCAGGCGCATGTGCAGCGCCATGAGGATGTCCTCTTTGGATTCGAAGTGGTAGTAGAGGGCCGCCTTGGTGACGCCCAGCTGCTCGGCGATCTGCCGCAGGCTGGTGCCGTCGTAGCCCTGCTCGGTGAAGAGGTCGAGCGCCACATTGAGGATGCGCTGGCGGGTGTCGTTGGCTGCCGCGACGGGGGCGACGTTGTCGTCCACCTGGGGTGATGCCTCGGCGAGCGGCCCGATGGCCGGCTCCTCGCCGACGACGGCCTCGAGCTCGCCGATGGCCTCTTCGTTCTCTGCGGCGGCGGTCTGCTCGGCCTTCTGTTCGGCGGTCTGTGTCACGAATCCTCGTCCTGCGTCGTCATCTGCTTCGGCACCTCGTTGGGCACCTTACCCGTCAATTGTCCTGTTGCCTACTTGACGACAGGTAAGTAGTCGGCTTACCATGCCCTTGGACCACAGTTTACTTAACGACCGGTAAGGATGTCTATGGCTACCGAACTCATGATCCAGGCGGAGGGGCTCACCAAGCGCTACGGCTCGACCCAGGCGTTGGCCGGGGTCGACATCTCCGTCCCCGCCGGCACCATCCTCGGGCTGCTCGGGCCGAACGGCGCCGGCAAGACGACGGCCGTGCGGGTGCTGACGACGCTTGGCCCGGCCCGACTCGGGGTCGGCGACGGTGGCCGGGATCGACGTGCTG
Source organism: uncultured Acidimicrobiaceae bacterium (assembly GCA_963783965.1). Taxonomy (GTDB): domain Bacteria; phylum Actinomycetota; class Acidimicrobiia; order Acidimicrobiales; family RAAP-2; genus Bog-473. The sequence continues at coordinate 20,845 of CAWAPQ010000001.1, forward strand.
CGGCACCCCGGCGAGGTGCGGCGCCACATCGGCGTGGCCGCCCAGGACGCGACGTTGGACCCCCTGCTGACCGGGCGCCAGAACCTGGTGCTGATCGGCGAGCTGTCGGACCTGGGCCGGGCCGACTCCCGGGCCCGGGCCAAGGAGCTGCTGGCGCAGTTCGAGCTGACCGACGCCGCCGACCGGGTGGTCAAGGGCTACTCCGGCGGCATGCGCCGGCGGCTGGACCTGGCCGGGTCGTTGATGACGCGGCCGCCGGTCCTGTTCCTGGACGAGCCGACGACCGGGTTGGACCCGACGTCGCGTCAGCGGGTGTGGGAAGCCATCCGTGAGCTGTTGGGCGAGGGCGTCACCGTCCTGTTGACGACGCAGTACCTGGAGGAGGCCGACGAGCTGGCCAACGAGATCGTGGTCGTGGACCACGGCCGGGTCATCGCCGAGGGGACGCCGCAGGAACTGAAGGAGGCCAGCCGGGGCGCCCGCCTGGAGGTGACGCTGGCCGAGCCGCACGCTGCCGCCGTCGGGGCCATGGCGCCGCTGGTGTCGGGCCCGGTCTCGGTGAGCGACGACGGGCGGCACCTGAGCGCCGGCGTGGACTCGTCGACGGGTCTGGCGACCGTCGTCGTGCGGGCCTTGGATGACGCGGGAGTGCTGGTGGACAACATTGAGGTGCGGCTGGCCTCGTTGGACGACGTGTTCTTCTCGCTCACCGGCGGGCACATCGAAGAAGAGGGTGCCGGCGATGGAGTCGGGGACGGGGTTGGTGAGGGCGGTGTTGGTAGCGGCGGTTCGGCTGCGGGCGATGCCGGCGCCGGTCCGGCCGGACCCGTCGGGTCCGGCGAGGGCCGTCACGAACTGGAAGGAGTACGCGCATGACCACGACCACGTTGACACCGTCGGCCACGGGGTTCGACCGGCCCCATTCGGGCGGGAACCTCCTCGGTTCGCTGGCCGACATTTGGGCCATGACCCGGCGCAACATCGTGCACATCTCCCGGGAGCCCATGCAGCTCTCGGACGTGACGATCCAGCCGCTGCTGTTCACGGTGCTGTTCGTCTACATCTTCGGTGGTGCCATCCCGATCCCCGGCGGGGGCAGCTATGTCGACTTCCTGCTGGCCGGGATCCTGGCGCTGAACCTGACGACCTCGACCATGGGGACGGCGATCGGGTTGAGCACTGACCTGCACGAGGGCATGATCGACCGCTTCCGCACGCTGCCCATGTGGCGCTCCGCCGTGTTGGTCGGCCGCTCGGCGGCCGACTTCCTGACGTCCGTGGTGTGCGCCGCCATCGTTGCGGTGACCGGCATCGTCGTCGGTTGGCGGCCCGGTGCGGACGCCATCTCGGTCGTCGGCGGGTTCGGCCTGCTGTTGCTCTTCGCCTACGCGGTGGGGTGGGTGTCGGCCTGTGTCGGACTCAACTCCAAGAGCCCGGAGTCGGCCGGCTCGTTCGGCTTCATCGTGTTGTTCCCGCTGACGTTCGTGTCCAACGCGTTCGTGCCCACCCAGCACATGCCGGGGTGGCTGCAGGTCGTCGCGAACTGGAACCCGGTGAGCGCCGTGGTTGCGGGAGCCCGCGACCTCTGGGGCAATCCGAACCCCTCCGCCATGGTGCAGGCCTGGCCGATGCAGCACCCGGTCGAGGCGGCGCTGATCTGGTCGGTGGCGATCCTCGCCGTGGCCTGCCCGCTGGCGGCGCACTTCTTCAAGAAGGCGACGACGGAGTAAGGACGTTCGCCGCTCGTTCCTACGCGGTGCCTTCCATCCAGGCGGCGAACTGCTCCCAGGTCGCCGTGCGCGGATGGGACTTGAAGGGCATCCAGTCGATTCCACCGCGGCTGATCTGCACCTTGCCCAACAACTCCCCATCGGAGCGAACCTCGAACTCGACGTCCACGTTCAGCACCGTGATCGGGTGAGCAAGATTCATGGTCACATCGTGAGCTGGCATGTCACGAAAGCCTAAAGGGTGGCTCGGCGATTCCTTGTGGATATCGATTCTGATTGTGCCCGCGGACTCGATGAGGTACTTCTCCCTGAGGGGACAATGGAATACACGACGATCACACGTCCTCTTCCTCCGTGTCGTCGAGGATCCTTCCGAGGCTTCGGATCTGCTGCACGACGGTTCTGGATTCGCCAAGAAGGACCGAGATGTCACGCATGGAGAATCCCGAGCAGGTGAGCCAGCTGGGGAGTGAGGGCCGGCGCAAAGTTGTACGACGAGATCCATTCAGAAAGGTCGAGGGCATTGAGGTACACGCTCACTCTTTCCGCGACACTCGCCAAGGATTTTCCTTCGAACACGGGCATGTCAGGACGAAGAGCAGGCGCGCCGGAGGTTTGTACCACCGATGCGACAAACCCTTTCGCGGCGAGGCCGAACGTCACTTCGAATCTCTCAGTCATTGCACCAGCCTAAGAACGGTCCGGCATCGCGGGAAGTTGTGTCACGGGTTCAACCGCAGACTCTCACCCAGCTCGGAATCATCGGAGGCTCGCGTCGTAGCATTGGACAATGTCCGTGGCCCTTCCCGACCTCGACGTAGAGCGGCTCAAACGATTTTGCCGAACGCGTGTGCCCTCTACTTTGGCCGACAAAGTGCGCTTGGAGGTCACCACCAGGGGTAAGAGCGTCTCAATCCACGAGCGGCGACCCCCGTGGGACGGCAAACCCGGTGAGTGGACTTCGATGGCGATCGCCCAGCTCCGGTACGAGGGCGACGGACGGTGGACCCTCTACTTCGGCGACCGCAACGATAGGTGGGTGAGATACCCCGAGCTCGCTCCGAAGCAGCCAATCGGTCTCCTCATCAACGAACTCGATGAGGATCCAACCTGCATCTTCTGGGGTTAGACCGCGTCGTTCGGCTGAACGCCTTCGGTAAGCGTTGGGTAGCCTGCGAATCGTGACGCCAGAACCATGGTTCGGAGACGCCTGCTCCCTCGTCGACGCCTACCGGGCCGGCACCATCTCGCCCACCGAGGCGCTCGAGGGATCACTGGGGGCCATCGCGGACTCGAAGCTCAACGCGGTGTGCTTCGTCGACGAGGAGGCGGCCCGGGAGGCGGCGGCCAGCGCCGACTTGGACCTGCCGTTCGGTGGCGTGCCCATCGGGGTGAAGGAGCTCGACCCCGTCAAGGGCTGGCCGCAGACCGAGGCGTCGCTGGTCTTCAAGGACCGGATCGCCGAGTACGACGGGACGATGACGGCCCGGTTGCGTCAGGCCGGCGCCGTGCTCGTAGCCCAGACGACGGCGTCGGAGTTCGGCGGCATCAACGTCACCAACACCCGGCTGCACGGCGCGACGTCGAACCCGTACGACCTCGAGCGCACGCCCGGCGGGTCGTCGGGCGGCTCGGCCGCCTCGGTCTCGGGCGGGCTGCTGCCGCTCGGCACGGGTGGTGACGGCGGGGGCTCCATCCGGATCCCGGCCGGCTTCACCGGCTTGTTCGGACTGAAGTCGACGTTCGGTCGCATCCCCAAGGGTCCGCACACCGAGATCGAGCCGCTGACTGCTGTGCTCGGGTGTTTGTCTCGCTCGGTACGGGACGCGGCCCGCTGGTTCGACGCCTGCAATGGTGCCGACGAGTACGACCCCTTCTCGCTGCCGCGGGTGTCGGGCTGGGAGGCCGGCCTCGGCCAGCAGGAGCTCCAGGGTCGGCGGGTCGCGTTGTCGGTCGACCTGGGTGCGGCGATCGTCGCGTCGGCCGTGCGGGACAAGGTGGACGAAGCGGCCGACCTGTTGATCACGGACGCCGGGCTGGAGCGGGTCGAGGTGCCGATCGCCCTCCCCCGTGGCGGGTTGGAGTGGGCCCTGGCCGGCACGGCCAGCCTGCTCGTCGGCCTGGGCGACCTCTACCCCGGCTGCGAGTCGGAGCTCACGCCCGAGATCATGCTGGCGGCCAACATCGCCACCAACCACTTCAACGTGGACACGGCGAAGAACATCGAGGCCTTCCGGCGCCAGATCATTGTGCAGATGGCCGAGATCTTCGAGCAGGTCGACTTCATCATCTGTGCCACCAACCCCGACGTGGCCTTCGCCGCCCAGGGCCCGATGCCGACCACCGTCGACGGCGTCGACCTCATTGCCGAGCACGGCTTCGAGACGGCGGTCGGCAACAACGGCGCGCTGACGATCCCGGCCAACACGACCGGGCACCCGGCGGTCGCCATTCCGATCGGCCTGGTCGACGGGCTCCCGGTGTCGATGCAGGTCATCGGCCGGCGCCACGCCGAGCAACTCCTGCTCGACCTGGCCCGCGTCGTCGAGCGCGAGCGACCGTGGCCGCTGGTCGCCCCCGGAGCGCCCGTCTGAGCCGTCACGCGTGACATGCCGGCGTCACGACGCCTGGGCCTCGGTGGCAGCGGTCGCCAAATCACACAACTTGCACAATTCCTTGTGGTTTCCGGCGCGGTCGGGGACCGTTCGACGAGGGCGTCCCGGGTCAGACCGCCGTCGGGGGACAAGACCCTGGTCCCGTCGCTGCCGAGTCGACATGGGGGCTGATGACGCGAAGGAACCACCGGCTCGGTGCGGGTCTGGCCATGAGTTTTGATGATCCGTTGTTTCTTCGTGTGACTTTCGGGCCTCACGTGAAAACAACCGTTTGTCCTAGCCTGAGCTGAGAAATGGCGGAGGAAATGCTGTTCACAGTCGCTGGGTCCGTCGCGATGCCGGCGCAGATGATCTCGCTCGAGGAAGCGGGCCTGGAGCAGCGCGCCGATCTGCAGGAGTGGGTCCTGTCGAACCCGGGCATCCTCGGCCCCGCCGTCAAGGTCGTGACCTTCGAGTTCGAGGGGCTGCCCCCGGCGGGCATGGCGAACCGCGACCGGGTCTCGGTGCTGGGACTCGGTGCCGACGGCCGCCTGGTGGTGGCCGAGCTCAAGAGCAGCCGGTCCGCCGACACCGAGGTGACGGCCATTAAGTACGCCGCCGCGGTGAGCCGGATGCTGCCCGAGTCGCTGGCCGAGTACTACGCCCGCTTCCAGTCCCGCCGCCAGACCCCGATGAGCCCCGAAGAGGCGCTGGCCGAGCTCAAGGCCCATGCCCCCGACCTGTCCAACGAATCCCTGCGCCGCCCCCGCATCATTCTGCTGGCCCGCGACTTCTCGGCGGTCGTGACCGCCAGCGTGGTCTGGCTGAGCGAAATGGGCCTCGACATCACACTCGTCCAGATCAGCGCCTTCCGCTCCTACGTCTACGGACAGCTGGGCGCCAGCAACGTGCCGATGATCTCGGTCAGTCAGATCTACCCGGTGCGCGAGGTCGAGGACTTCACCATCAGCCCCGAGCGCCAGCTGGCCAAGGAGATCGCCGATTCCAAGCGCCGGGTGCAGGACGCCGCGCTGGTGCGGCGCCTCGTCTCGACCGAGTCCGTGGCGGACGGGACCATCTTCACGCTGAGCCCGCGCACCGACCTCAACTTCGACATGCGCAGCCAGTTGGAGGAATGGCTGGACCAGGATCCTGCCCGCCGCACGGCGCACTGGCAGAACAACATGGGCGCGCCGATGGTCTGGGACGTCGACAAGGCGGCGTACACACCGGCCGGCCTGATCCGCCACATCGTCGAGCAGGCCACGGGCATCAGCGGGAACTACGTCGGCACCCAGTGGTGGCGCGATCCGACCGGCTGGAACATGGCCGAACTCGCCGGACCCCTCGGCGGCGGCAAGGGCGCCATGTACCGCGAGTACTGGTCGCGCTGGCTCGACAAGGTCCGCGTCAGCCATTCGCAGTGGACCCAGATGTCGACCCTGCCGGCCCAGAACTTCATCACACTCCCCTCACCCGTGCGCGGCACGCACTACGGCCTGAGTTTCGTGGCCGGCGGGCGCATGCGTTCGGACTTCTACGTCGACCTCGGCAGCCCAGAGGCCAGCGCGGCGCAGTTCGAGGTGTTGCAACTCCAGCAGGAGGCGATGGAGTCGATGTACGGGGCGCCGCTCTCGTGGGAGCGCCTCCCCGACCGCGCCGCCTACCGGGTGGCCGACTACAGCGAGGGCGACATCACCCAGGTCGAGGACTACGCGTTCTTCATCGACTGGATGATCGATGCGCAGGAGCGGCTCCGTCGAGCCGTCAATTTCATTCTGCAGACCGGCGAGCCGCCGGAGGACGGGGACTTCGACCGGCGCTGACCACGCGTGGCGTCGGATGGCCACACGCGCACGTTCACGGCCGGTCTCGAACCTGCTGAGCGCTCAGAGCGCTTCGTCTGCTCTGGAATCTGTTTCAATCGCCGGCGTCAGCGACTTCCTGCCAGGAGCGACCGCTGCGGATACTCAAGGGCTCTTCGGCAACGACATCCGAACCCCTCCGTGCCTGATCATCGTTCATCTTCACCAGGATCCATCGGCGATCGCCGGTCTTGGTGAGAGCGAAGCCCCCAGTCAGTTTGGCTCCTGAGAGCAAGAACGCGAGATGGCTGGGCTCGTCTCGCAGCATCTCGTACGAGCCTTCATCCCAGATGATGACTGCTCCGGTACCACGGGACGCTCCAGGATGGACTCCTTCGAAGTCACCAGCCGCGAGTTCGTGATCCTCGACCGGTACGGCCAAGCGTTTGACGGAAGGGTCCATCGAGGGGCCTTTCGGCACAGCCCACGAACGAAGGACCGTGCCCACTTGGATTCGGAAGTCGAAATGCAATGCCGTCGCGTCGTGCAACTGAACGACGAAGCGAGCGTCAGACGATTGCGGGCTCATACGTCACGGTAACCTCCGGTGTGAGGACACCTACCCTCTGACGTGGGTGCTCACGGGTGATAAAGCAAGATGCCGGCCTCTTCACGACGCTGCAGTGCGCCTCTCGCCCGCAGGTGCTCGAGGTGTGCGAAGGTCTCGGCCTCGGCCATGGAGCCCCATGACCGCTGGGCGAACAGCTCATGTGACAGGTCGACGACGTTGGCCCAGCCCGAGGCGTCACAGATCTCGAGCAGCGTGTCCAACCGTTCGTAGTGGTGGCGCTTGATCTCCTCGGCCCGGCCGGGCAGATCCTCGAACGGTTGGCCGTGCGCCGGCAACACGGTGGACACGTGAGGCAAGGCGGACAAGCGGTCGAGCGACTCGAGGTAACTCAGGAGCGGGTCACCCGCGATAAGCCCTGAAATGTGCGGCGTGATGGTGGGCAACACCTGATCGCCGACGAGCAGGACCCCGGCCTCCTCGTCGTAGAGGCAGAGATGGTCGTCGGTGTGGCCCGGAGTGAAGAGGCCGACCCAGTCCCGGCCGCCCAGCGTGAGGTGATCACGATCGGCCACCCGGCGAGACGGGCGGGGTGGCTTGAACCATCTGAAGAAATCGGCCTGATGGGCCAGCATTTTGGCTCGGGCTTCGGGTGGCGGTCCGACCGTTGATCCGCCCCAGGGCGCCGGCCGCTCAATGCGGATGCTGGGTATCGGACTCTCGTCCGGATCGATGTCGTCCGCCGCCTCGAGCTCGCGATCGTCGATGTCATCGGGATCGAAGAACGTACGGAAGCGGTCAGAGGCGACCACGTCGCCTCCGCTCTCCTGGGCCAACAACCCTGCGCCGCCGAAGTGGTCGGGATGCGAATGTGTGACGACGATGGTGTGTACCCGCTCCAAAGGGATTTCCGCCGCCTTCATGCGGCTCCGGAGGGACAGCCAGGACTCTTCGCCTGGGAGCCCCGGATCGACCAGCGTGAAGCCCCTGTCATCCTCGAGGGCATACGTGTTGACGTGGCCCAACCCAGTGAAATCGATGGGAAGCTGGAGTCGCAGAATGCCAGGGGCGACTTCGACGATGTCCGGCGACGCGTCCATCTGTTCCTGCTTGGGCGTGCGAGGGGTCGCTGCCTCTGTCGGTTCGGACGTCGCCATTGTGGGCAATCTACCTTGGCTCGCTTACGACACGAGACGGTGGTCCTCCGCACCCCCCGAAGGGATGCAGCACGTCACGTCGTCTTCAGCTTCCACACGGCCATCGGTGCGAACACAATGACCAGACCCGCCGTCCACAGCAGCGAGGGCACGAGATAGTACGAGACCGGGTGCCCGAGCAGCGCCTGCGCCTGCGGGCCGCCGGTCAGCAGTCGCACCGTGTTGACCATCTGCGTCATGGGCTGGTTGTTGGCGAAGGCCTGCATCCAGCCCGGCATGGTCGACACCGGCACGTAGGCCGACGAGACGAAGCTGAGCGGGAACACCAGGAACGAGAGGCCCTGCGCCGCCTGCGGGCTGCCCGCCATGAGGCCCAGCGCGATGAACAACCAGACGAAGGCGAATCCGTAGAGGATGGTCAGACCGAGCGCCGCCACCGCGTCGAGGGTCGTGCCGGTGACGCGGAAGCCGACGGCGAAACCGGCCACGGTCATGACGACCACGCCCCAGGCTACGAGCGCCGTATCTGCCCCCACCCGCCCCGAGACGATCGACAGCAGCCGGATCGGCAGGCTGCGCAGCCGGTCGAAGAGCCCGCCCTCCTTGTCGTCGGCGACACCGCTGGCCGCGCTCATGCCCTGGAACAGCACGCCGGTCACGACGAACCCGGGCACCAGGAAGTCCACGTAGGACAGGCTGCCGGTGTGGCCCACCGCACCGCCGAAGACGTAGCGGAAGATGAGGAGGAAGAGCAGTCCCTGGGCCGTGCCCGCGATGAGCAGCGCCGGCGAGCGGATGAATTTCTTGAGCGTGCGCGCCGCCACCTGTTCGGTCGCCACGAGGAACGACGCGCCCTGGTTGGTGACCGCTGTCGTCGGCCGGGACTGGCGTGGTGGGTCGAGGGTGATGGTCATGCTGCGTTCTCCTTCGGGGCGGTGGGGTCGGTGTCGGTGTCGGGTGTCGGTGTCGGTGTGGGTGTCGGTGTCGGTGTGGGTGTCGGCGGGGCGCCCAGTGAGGGCGAGGAACACTTCGTCGAGGGTGGGCCGGCGCAGCGCGATGTCCTCCACCGGCACCGCGGCGTCGTCGAGGGCGCGCACGACGATGGGCAGCAACTTCGAGCCACCCGGCGCGGCGAGCGAGCACCGGCGCGTCGCCGGGTCGGTCGACGGCTCGGCCATGCCGAGCGACCCCAGCACCTCGGCCGCCCGCTGCATGGTGGCGACGTCGATGGTGTGCAGCTCGACCATGTCGGCGCCGACGCGGGACTTGAGCTCGTTCGGCGTGCCCTGGGCGATCACGCGGCCGTCGTCGATGATGACGATGGCGGACGCGAGGTGATCGGCCTCATCGAGATACTGCGTGGTCAACACGACGTCGGTCCCGCTCGCGCTCATGGCGTGCACGGCGTCCCACACCTCGTTGCGGCTGCCGGGGTCGAGGCCCGTCGTCGGCTCGTCGAGCAACAGCAGCCGGGGCGAGCCGACCAGGCTCGCCCCGAGGTCGAGCCGCCGTCGCATCCCGCCGGAATAGGTCCGGACCTGGCGGTCGGCGGCCTCCACCAGATCCATCTGCTGCAGGATCGCTTGGGCGGAGGTCACCGCCTCGGCGCGGCCCTGGCCGTACAGGCGGGCCACCATCACCAGGTTCTCGCGGCCCGTCATCATCTCCTCGACGGCGGCCGACTGGCCGGCGAGGCCGATCATGCGGCGCACCGCCATGGGGTCGCGCACGACGTCGTGCCCGTTGACGACGAGCGTGCCGCGGTCGGGCGCGATGAGCGTCGCCACCATGCGGATGAAGGTCGTCTTGCCGGCGCCGTTGGGACCGAGGATGGCCACCGGCTGTCCGGCCGCCAGCGTGAGGGTGAGGTCGGAGAGGGCCTGCACCTTCCCGAATTTCTTGCTGAGGCCGTCGGCCTCTATGAGCGCGTCCATGCGCGCCTCCTTTCGTGGGTTCGTTGCAGAACTCGTCCCACGGAGGTCGCCTACGCTCTCAGGTGCTGCCCCGGGCGAAGGTCCTTCGTGGATCGGGCTCGTGGTTGTACGGGCCCGGGGCCGCGTGGTTCGACACGCGGTCTCGGGCCATTCCTTACGGGGTCACTCCTTCGGGGCGACCCCTTGAGGAGTCACTCCCTGGGGATTTCGAAGGAGAAGTGCACCTCCTCGGGATCGAAGTCTTCGGTCTGGAAGAGGCGCCACAAGTCGAGCCCCTCGAGGGTGCCGTTCTGCATCTCGTCGGCGAGGGCGGTGACGAAGCGCAACTCGGCGACGAGCTGGCCCTCCTCGTACTCCGCCTCGAGGGCGAAGATGCGCGGCAGCCCGGCCTCGCGGGCCGCCTTCTCGACGCCGCGCAGGGAGGCCAGCTTGACGGTCAGCATCTCGGCCCGGTGCCGGAGCGCGGCCAGCGCGTCGTCGGGGTCGAGGGCCGGCAGGAAGGACAGGCCGGCCATGAAGGCGGGGTACTCCTTGGCGGAGGTGCCGATGAGCTCGGTGAGCCAGTCCGTCATCTCGGTGGCGCCGGCGTCGGTGATCTCGTAGATGGTGCGCTGGGGCCGCTTCCCCTCCCGCACGGTGCCGGTCGCCTTTATGAAGCCTTTCTTCTCGAGGGACTCGACGACGGCGTAGAGGGAGCCGTAATTGAGACGGACGCTCTGCTCCTTGGCCCGGGCCCGCAGGGTCTGCGCCACCTCGTAGGGGTGCATGGGCTTCTCGTACAGGCAGACCAGGACCGCCAGGGCGAGGGGGTTGGAGCGGGACCATCTCGGCATCCGGTCAGTATATTCCGATCAGAGTAATCTGTAAAGAGTGCTCTACGAAAAGTCCGGTGTCGGCGAGCCGGGGCGTCGGCGCTGCGACCGGCGTAACCTCCCTGGTCATGGGGCCGACGATCCTGCACGTGGCGCCGCACCCCGACGACGAGGCGGTGGGATGCCCGGGTGCCCTCCTCCACCTGCGCGACCGGGGCTGGAACGTGGTCAGCGTTACCGCCAGCCTGGGCTTTTCCGGTCAGTGGGAGCGGCGCCGGGCCGAGGCGGAGGACGCCGCACGGCGGGCCGGCTTCGAACCCGTCTTCCTGGACCCGCCTCTCAACCTCGACCTCGAAGGGGACCTCGCCCTGGCCACCCGACGCGTCGCCACCGAGCTCCCGAACCTCGTCGAAGAGCACGGGGCGTCCATCGTCGTGTCGCCCTCGCCCCACGACGTACACCACGCCCACGAGGCCGTGGGCCGGGGCGTCCAGCGGGCCATGGCTGCCCTGCCCCCGACGGTGCGCTGGTGGATGTGGGGCGTGTGGGGGGACCTGCCGGCGCCGAACGTCTACTACGGCTTCGACGACGCTGTCCTGGACCGTGCGCTCGACGTCCTCGACGCGTATGCGGGCGAGCTCGAGCGCAACGACTACCGGCCCTTCCTGACGGGCCGGGCCGCCGCCAACGCGGTCATGGGCTCCGAGCGCGTCTTCGGCTTCGGCTCCCCCGCCGCCAGCACGCACCCCTACGCCGACCTCGTCACCGAGGTCCGGCTGGTCGACGGCCGGTTCATGGCATCCGAGCCCCACCACCTCGACCAGGGCCCCGAGCCCTCGGCGCTGTACGACGTCGACCTGACGCCGTGGCTCGACTCCCCGACCGCGCACGAAATGGTGGGCTACATCCGTGAGGTACGCGAGGAGCCGGGACGGTGACCACGGCCGCCACGCTCACGCCACGCCTGGTCAGGGACTTCCGGCGCGACGGGTTCGTGGTGGTGCCCGACCTCCTCTCCGCCGGCGAGCTGCGGCACTTCGGCGCCGCCGTCGACGAGGGGGTCGCCCGGCGCAGCCGGCACGATGCCCGCCAGCTGGCCGAGAAGTCGCTCTACGAGCAGAGCTTCATTCAGTGCCAGAACCTGTGGGAGGACTGCCCGGACGTCCGGCCGCTGACCTTCCATCCCGCCATCGCCGAGACGGCGGCCCGTCTGCTCGGCGTGGCCGCGGTCCGGCTCTGGCACGACCAGGCGCTCTACAAGGAGGGTGGCGGGCGCCAGACCGACCCCCACCAGGACCATCCCTACTGGCCCATCGTCGAGACCGACACCATCACGGCCTGGATCCCCTTCGACGGCTCCACGTTCGAGACCGGTGCCATGGGCTACCTCCCCGGGAGCCACCGGCTCGGCCTGCGCGAGTTCGTCGACATCTTCAGCGGCCACGGTGACGACCCGCTGACCCGGGCCGAGCTGGAGGCGATCGACGCCCGTGTTCGTGGAGGTGCCGGCCGGGTCGGTCGCCTTCCACCACGGCCTCACCTTCCACTTGGCCAAGCCCAACCGGACCGGTACCGTCCGTCGCGTGCACACCGCCATCTACTTCGCCGACGGGTCCACCCGCGGCGAGGGCTCCTACCCGCACCCCGCGGTGGAACGGGCCGGGATCGCCATGGGTGCCGTCATCGCCAGCGACGTCACGCCGCTGGCCTGGCCCCGCCCCGACGGTGCGCTGCCCGATCCGCCTGCGGTCCCCATGGCCTGATGACGGTCTCGGTGCTCACGGCGGCGCAGCGGACCTCGTGGACGGAGCGGGGCTTCTTCCGGGTCGGGGGATTCGCCGACCCGGCCACGTGCACGGCCATGCTGGAGCGGGTGACCGCGGTGGTGCGGGACCCCGCCTTGGCTCAAGAGCTCGGCGTCAAGGTGTTGCCCGAGAGCAACAAGGCCGGGGTGGCGGTGGCGCACCCCGAAGACGGCGTGTCCAAGGTCTTCAAGCTGCACCGCGACCCCGTCTTCGCCCGCTTCGCCCACTCGCCCGGCGTCGTCGACGTCGTGGCGGAACTGGTCACCCCCGACATCGACGTCTTCCTGTCGCAGTTCATCTTCAAGACGCCCGGTGCGTGGGGCCAGCCGTGGCACCAGGACTCCTTCTACTTCCCGTTCGAGCCGGCCCGGCCGGTCGTGGGCGTCTGGCTGGCCGTCACCGAGGCCACCCTGGTCAACGGGTGCCTCCACGTGCTGCCCGGGTCGCAGACCGAGCCGGTGCACACGCACATCCCCGACCGGCGTCCGGGGGCCAACTACGGCTACTTCGAGATCGTCGACCACGACATGGGGGCCGCCGAGCCGGTGCTCATGGACCCGGGCGACCTGCTGGTCTTCGACAGCCACCTGATGCACTGCTCGACGGACAACGAGTCCGACGGCATCCGCGCCGCCATGGTGTACCACTACGCCGCGGCGGGCACCGTCGACCACTCCGAGGAGTACTTCCCGTCCACCAACGACTGGGTGCCGGTGCGGCGCGACGGGCGGCCCACGTCGCCGCTGGCGGCGTGACCGCCCCGCTCGGCCGGGGCCGGGACCGGGACCGGGACCGGAGCAGCGGTCGGGTGGTCACATGTCGCTGAAGTTCGACGCCATGTTGCCGGCGCAGCCGCTGCGCCAGGCGGCCGAGCTGGGGCGGCGGGCCGCCGAGGCCGGGCTGTCCGGCCTGGTCGTCACCGAGGCGGGACGGACGGCGTATCTGACCTGTGGCGCGTTGGTGACGGCGGCCGACATCGATGTGCTGACGGGCATCGCGGTCGCCTTCCCCCGCAGCCCCATGGTGACGGCGGCGACGGCGTGGGAGCTGGCCGAGGCGAGCGGGGGTCGCTTCCGCCTGGGTCTCGGTGCGCAGGTGCGGGCGCACATTGAGCGGCGCTACGGCGCGGCGTTCGAGCACCCGGGCCCGCGGCTGCGCGAGTACGTCCTGGCCGTGAAGCAGATCTTCGAGGCCTTCCGCCACGGCACGCCGTTGGCCGTGGAGGGCGAGTACTACAACCTCTCGTTGCTCCCGCCCATGTGGTCTCCGGGGGCCATCGACTGCGGCGATCCACCGGTCGACATCGCCGCCGTCAACCCCTGGATGCTCCGGATGGCCGGCGAAGTCGCCGACGGCGTCCACGTGCACCCGCTCAACACGCCGACCTACCTGCGCGAGACCCTGCTGCCCAACGTGCAGGCGGGCGCCGCCCGCTCCGGACGCGGGGTCGAGGACCTCGAGATCATCGTCCCGGCCTTCCTGGTCGTCGGCGACAGCGCGGAAGAGCGCAGCCGGTGGCGTGAGATGGCCCGCGTGCAGGTCGCCTTCTACGGGTCGACGGCCAACTATGCGTTCATCTTCGAGCAGCTCGACCGCGAGGGCACGACCGACCTCATCCGCGCCCGGCAACGCGCCGGCGACGTGGCCGGCATGGCGGCGGTGATCGACGACGACCTCCTGGAGAACTTCGTCACCGAGGGAACGTGGGACGACATCGCCGACCGCATCGTCGCCAAGTACGGCGGCATCGCCACCCGGGTCGTCAGCTACTTCACCGGATCCGATCTGGTGCGCAACCCCGACGCGTTCGAACGCTGGGGCACGCTGGCCCGGCGGGTCCGGAACTCCTCCTAGACGACGACGCCCCTGTGCGTCAGGACGGGGCGCCCTTGCGGCGCCGGAACAGCTTGCGGTTGCCCTTCCCCGGTTCCTCCGGGTCGTCGGCCTCCTCGGCGACCAACGCCGCGTCGAGCTCGGCGAACGCGGCGTCATCGTCGTCGCCAACCCCGTCGTCGTCGGCCCCGGTCGATGCCGCCGTCGCCCTCCGGGACGGACCCCGTTCCTGAGCCCCGCCGGTGCGTTCGAACATCGTCGACAGGCGGGCCTCTACCGCGTCGATGTCGGCCGTGGCGGCCGACAGGGCCCTGTGCAGGTCGGCCGCGTGCTCCGGCTCAGGAAGCGAACCGGCTCCCCCGGCCGCCGTCGGGCGCACCCGATCGGTCCAGGCCGAGCCGTCCCAGTAGCGCTCCTGGTCGTCACGCTCGGGGTCCGGCTGCCACCCCGGGGCGTTGCCCATCGTCATCCTCCGCTCCGCTCCACTCGGATCCCCCTCCGACGTCCCAATGCTAAGTGCGCACGTCAGAGAACCGTTCGGCGGGCACACGTCGTCCCCCCAACTCGATGCGGGGCACCCCGCGGGGTCAGAATAGGATCCACGGGTTCCCTCTCGGAGAGCCGGGAGCCGACAACGGATCGACAACGACGACGTACGGAAGGACTGCGGTGGCTATCCAATTGAAAGCAGGGACGAGGTTGCGCAGTGCGATCGACGCCTGCGAGGTCGTGATCGTGAAAGCGCCCGCCGGCCCGGTCGACCTGCGCTGCGGCGGCCACCCCTTCCTGCCGGCCGACGCCGAGCCGACGTCCGAGAACATCGTCGAGGGCTTCGGCGGCGGCACCCAGCTCGGCAAGCGCTACAGCGACGAGGAGATCGGCCTCGAGTTGCTGTGCACCAAGGCCGGCGAGGGCGCCATTTCGGTCGGCGACACCATTTTGGTCATCAAGGGAGCGAAGCCCCTCCCCGCCTCGGACTGACGTTCGGGCAGAAGGGACGCCGCCATGAACATCGCCATGCTGCTCGAGATGGCAGCCGAAGGCGATCCCGATCGCATCGTCCTCGGTTCACATGACGGGGGGCTCACCGCCTCGGATCTCCTCGAGCGATCCCGGCGGGCTGCCATCTACTTCGAGAAGAGCGGCGCAGAGGTCCTCGGCTACTTCGGGCTGAACGCGGACACGCTGCCCGTCGCCCTCTTCGGTGCCGCCCTGGCCGGCATCCCGTTCGCACCGCTCAACTACCGCGCCCCCGACGAGCAGCTCCGCGGCATCGTCGGCCGGGTGGCCGGCGGCGTCATGATCGCCGACGATGACGAGGTGGCGCGCCTGCGCGACATCGGTGCCCCCAATGTCGTGACCAAGGCGGAGTTCGCGGCGGCCATCGCCGAGCCGGTCACCGGGGAGCACCCCTTCGTCGATCCCGAGGAGATCGCCGTGCTGCTCTTCACCAGCGGGACGACGTCCGAGCCCAAGGCGGCGATCCTGCGCCACCGCCACCTGGTCTCCTACATCATCTCGAGCGTCGAGTTCCTGGGTTGTGAGCCGACCGAGGCCCAGCTGATCTGCGTGCCCTCGTACCACATTGCGGGCATCGCGGCCGTGTTGAGCTCCCTCTACGCCGGGCGGCGCATCATGTACCTCCCGGCCTTCGAGGCCGCCTCGTGGGTGCAGCTGGCGGCGGACGAGCACATCACCCACGCCATGGTGGTGCCGACCATGCTGGGGCGGATCCTCAACGCCATTGAGGAGACGGGGACGACGCTGCCGTCGCTGCGCCATCTCTCCTACGGCGGCGGGCGCATGCCGCTCGAACTGGTCGAGCGGACACTGACCGACATGCCCCAGGTCGATCTCGTCAACGCCTACGGCCTGACGGAAACCAGCTCCACCATCGCCATGCTCACCCCGGACGAGCACCGCGAGGCCTTCGCCAGTGACGACCCCACCATCCGGGCCCGGCTCGGGTCGGTCGGGCGTCCCCTCCCGTCCCTCGAGGTGGAGGTGCGCGACACCGACGAGGCGGTCCTCCCCATCGGCGAGAAGGGCGAGATCTGGGTGCGCGGCGAGCAGGTGGCCGGCGAGTACGTCGGCAACAACGTCCTGACGGTGGACGGCTGGTTCCGCACCCGCGACGCCGGCTGGTTCGACGTGCACGGTTTCCTCTACGTCGACGGCCGGCTCGACGACGTCATCGTGCGGGGGGCGGAGAACATCTCGCCGGGGGAGATCGAGGAAGTGCTCATGGCCCACGGCGCCGTGGCCGAGGCGGCGGTGATCGGCATCCCCGACGCCGAGTGGGGCGAGGCGGTGGCGGCCGTGGTCGTCCTCCATCCCGACGGCGACGCGTCCGAGGCCGAGCTGCAGGTCTGGGTCAAGGAACGCCTGCGCTCCACCAAAATGCCCGGCGTGATCGCCTTCCGCGACGAGCTCCCCTACTCGCCGACGGGCAAGCTCCTGCGGCGGGTGCTGCGGGACGAGCTGTCCGACTCTGACTGAGGGACCGGGACCCGTACCGGCTGACGGCTGACGACTGACCGTGAACGCCGACCGCCGACCGCCGACCGACCACTGTCCCCGTCCGATCGCCGCGGTTCTACGTTGCCGCTGTGGCTGCGGCGTCGAGCAGTACCTCCACCGCCGCCCGGGTGGCGACGGCAATGTCGGCGTCGTGGTCCATGCGCGCAGTGAGCCCCGCGCCGTCATAGAGGAGGTGGAGTTGGCGCCCGAGCTGCTCGGGGTCGGCGGCGCCGGCCTGGCCGGCGAGGTCGGTGAACATCGTGCGCATCCAATGCCGGAAATCCGTCGCGTCGGATGCGATGGTCCCGCCTAGCGGGGCTTCAGTGCTGGCCGCTTGGAACGCACACCCGTTGAAGTCCGGCTGTCGGAAGACCGCAGCCTGCATGTCGAACACGGCCAGGATCTTCTGCCGCGGGTCGTCGTGTGCGGCGATCGTCTCGCTCAGACGGCTCGTCGTTCCCTCGTGACGTCCCAAGAGGTACGTGTGGATGAGCTGCTCTTTGCTCTCGAAGTTGTTGTAGAACGACGCCCGCGACACACCGGCGTGCTCAATGATCCGGTCGACCCCGACGGTGTGGATCCCTTCGGCGTAGAAGAGCTCGTTGGCCGCGGCGAGCAGCCGGTCACGGGCTGGCGTCCGGCGAGTGGATGCGCTCGCGAGGTGACGGTCATCGCACGCCCGATCCTACGATTCGCTCGTGATGGCGACACGGTCGGCGTAGAAGGCGACGTGGTCGCGGATGGCCTCGACCGCGCCGTAGGGCTCGGGGTAATACCAAATGGCGCCGGCGTCGGCGCCGGTGCCGCCCTCACCGGCCACGATGTCGAAATAGGACGCTTCACCCTTGTACGGGCAATAGGTATGCAGGTCGCTGGCCCCCAGCAGGCCCTCGTTCACATCGGCGAGAGGGACATAGAGCACGGTCGGATAACTGGCTTCGTCGAGCGCGAGCGCCCGATCAGTCTCGGCGATGACCGCGGCACCGCGGCGAACCGTGACATGGCCCCGGTGAGGCTCGATGGTGATGGGGTGGTCGGGTCCGGGCTCCAGGACGGGGCGGTTGTCGCTCATGGTCGCTCTCCTTCGTTGCTGAGGTGGGGGTGAGGCAAAGGTGTGCTGGCTGGTCAGAGGCGGTCCGGTCAGATGGCCGTGCGCCCGCCGTCGGCCGCCATGACAGAGCCGGTGATGTAACTGGCCTTCTCGGAGGCGAGGAATGCGATCACGTCGGCGATCTCGTCGACGTGTGCGCCGCGCCCGAGGATCGTGGTCTTCCCCAATTCCTCTATGAACGCAGAACCCTCTTGGCTGAAAACCGGACCGGGCGAGACGGCGTTGACCCGTACCCCCTGTGGGCTGTACTCGGCGGCCCAGGAGCGGGCCAATGACGCCATCGCCGCCTTGGTGGCTCCGTAGGCGGCACCGCCGGCCAGTCCGATGGTGCCGGCCATGCTGGCCAGGTTGATGATGCTGCCTCGACCTCGTTGCGCCATGGCGGGGGCCAGAGCCGCGACCAGGAAGTAGGCCGAGCGGACATTGCCGTCGAAGAGTGACTCGAACCCGGCCTCGTCGAGGTCCGCCGTCGGGCCGAACCAGGAGCTGCCGGCGTTGTTGACCAGGACGTCGACCTCACCGGACTCCTCGGCCAGTCGGCGGACGTCGGCCATGTCGGCCAGGTCGGCCCCGACGAAGCGGCCGCGCCCACCCGCGGCCTCAATCTCCGCCACGACGTCGCGGCCGCGCTCGGCGTTGCGGCCGTGTACGACCACGGTCCACCCCTCCTGGGCGAGTCGCAGGGCGGTGGCCCGGCCGATGCCCGACGTGGCCCCGGTGACAAGCGCCGTCCCCAAGGTCTCTGGTTGTGGTGCTCGTGGCGGAACTCATGGCTGTCTCCTAGTGGGTAGAACGATCTGCCCAAGTAAGGTAGAACGATCTACCTAGTCTGTCAAGGGCCGGAATTGGACGCTCTGTACGCATCCGGGGAAGCGTGGCCCGACAAGGCCCGTGCGCTCTGGATGGCATTTGAGTATCCTTAATCCGTGATTCACCGGGGGAGCAGCACGAGGGTCGTCCTGTGTTGATCCGTCGTCGGGACCAAGCAGTCGTCCGGAAGCGACCTCGTTGAGCACCTACGCCCAATTCTTCCTGCTGGGACTCGGCAACGGCGGCGTGTTCGCCGCCCTGGCCATGGCGCTTGTCGTCACCTACCGCTCCTCGGGCGTGCTCAACTTCGCCACCGGCGCGCAGGCGTTGTATGCGGCGTACACCTACTCGCTGTTGCGAAACGGACAGCTCCTTCAGCCGATCCCTGGGCTGAGCCCGACGATCAACATCGGGTCGAACCTCGGCTTCTGGCCCGCACTGTTGATCACACTTGCGATCTCGGCGGTCATGGGCGCACTGGCGTACCTCTTGATCTTCCGCCCGTTGCGAAACCACCGGCCCGTCGCCAAGGCGGTTGCGTCCATCGGGCTCATGGGCCTGCTCACCGCGATCGTCACGTATCAGGCCGGGACGGCGGTCGTCCTGGTGAACCCGATCTTCCCGCAGAACCACGTCAGCTTTCTGGGCGTTGACGTCTCCGTCGACCGGTTGCTCCTGGCGGCCACGATCATCGGCATCGGCATCGTGCTGACAGTCCTCTTCCGGTTCACCCGGTTCGGATTGGCGACACGGGCTTCCGCCGAGACCGAGATGGGCGCACTCGTCAGCGGACTCTCCCCCGACCGCATCGCACTGGTCAACTGGATCATCAGTTTCGTCGTGTGCGGGATCGCCGGCATCCTCATCGCTCCTCTGGTTCCGCTCGTACCCGGCACGTACACACTCTTCATCGTGCCGGCGTTGGCGGCCGCCGTCGTTGGGCGCTTCCACTCGTTGGGCTGGGCGATCGCTGCCGGCCTCGGTATCGGCGCGCTCGAGTCGCTCTCCGTCTACCTCAACGGCATCCATCCCAATTTCCCGGCGGGCGCGGGACAGCTCATCCCGCTCGTTCTCGTCCTGGTGGTATTGGCCTTCCGCGGACAGACCATGCCGAGTAGGGGCACGCTGGTCCAGGTCACCCTCGGCCGGGCGCCGCGCCCGCACTGGCGTATCGGCACCGCTGTCGTCGGTACCGGCGTGGGAATCGCGGCGATCTACCTCTTCACCGGCAACGACAGGGCCGCTCTCTACTCCAGCATGATCACCGGCGTCATCACCTTGTCGCTGGTGGTGGTCACCGGCTACACGGGACAGATCTCGCTGGCCCAGCTCACGTTGGCCGGCGTCTCGGCGTACATCCTCAGCACGTTCGCCACCTCCTGGGGCATCCCGTTCCCCATCGCGCCCATCCTGTCCGCGCTCGTAGCCGCCGCGGCGGGGGTGGTGATCGGCATCCCGGCGCTGCGCGTCCGCGGCCTGATGCTGGGCGTCGTCACCTTGACGTTCGCGGCGGGCGTGGAGGCGATCTGGTTCAACAACAATTCCATCGACGGGGGCGCCAGTGGCTTGGCGATCCCCACCCCGCGGCTCTTCGGTATGGACCTCGGCATCGGCTCCGGAAAGGACTTCCCTCGGCCGGCCTTCGGAATCCTGTGTCTGGTCGTGCTCGTCCTGGTGGCACTTGGGGTCAGCTGGCTGCGGACGAGCCGACTGGGAACGGCGATGCTCGCCGTGCGCGCCGACGAGCGTTCTGCGGCCGCGGCCGGCATCAACGTGGTGAAGGTCAAGCTGATCGGTTTCGCCATCGCTGCATTCATCGCCGGCTTGGGCGGCTCGTTGCTTGCATATCAGTTGGGGAACGTGACGTTCCAGGACTTCGACGCATTCCTCGGACTCGTGACCTTCTCCGTCGTGGTCGTCGCCGGCATCACGTCGGTGAGCGGCGGCATTCTGGCCGGAATGATCTCCGCGGGCGGCATCTTGGTCGCGGTGATCTCATCGGGGGTCGGCACCGGTGGCGTCGACAACTGGTACGGCATTGTGGCCGGAATCGGCGTCATCCTCACTGTGATCTTCAATCCGGACGGAGTGGTCGGCCCAACCCACCTGTTCCTGGAACAGCACCGGATGCGAGGGGTCATGGCCCGACCGGAGGGCGCGCTCGTTCCGTCGGTACGGGCGGTGTCCGACACGCCGCAGGCCGTCCCGGCTTCGGGGCTGGCACCGGTGTCGGCCGAGGCCGGCGCGCTCGTCGGGAGCGGCGCCGGCGTCGGATCCAATGGTCACACGCGGGCGTCGGAGAACGCCGAGACGGCGCCACTGCTCGACGTCAGCAACCTCACCGTTCGCTACGGCGGGGTCGTTGCCGTGGACAATGTCAGCTTCAGCGTGCAGCAAGGCCAGATCGTCGGATTGATCGGGCCAAATGGTGCCGGCAAGACGACGACGATCGACGCCCTCTGCGGGTTCCACGACTACGAAGGTTCGGTCCGCTTCAGCGGACAGGACGTGGGGGGTTCGGCGCCGCACCGGAGGGCTGCTCTCGGGTTGTCCCGGACGTTCCAGCTGGCGGGAGTCTCGGACGACCTGACGGTCGAGGAGAACGTCCAGGTCGGACAACAGGGGGCGGCCGGACGCGATCCGGAAACCCTCACGAGAATCCTGGACGAGTTGGGCCTGACCGACATGCGCGATCTGCAGGTCGCCATGCTCTCTCAGGGCCAGCGGCAACTGGTCTCTGTCGCCCGCGCCCTAGCGGGTGAGCCCCGCCTCCTCCTGCTCGACGAACCGGCGGCCGGACTCGACAGCACCGAAAGCCTCTGGCTGGCCGAGCGCTTGCGAGGGGTGCGCGACACCGGCGTGACGATCCTGCTGGTCGACCACGACATGAGCCTTGTCTTGAATCTCTGCGACACCATCGACGTGCTGGACTTCGGCGCGTTGATCGCAACGGGAACCCCAGATGAGATCCGGCGGAACGAACTGGTGTCGACCGCGTATCTCGGTGTCACGCACCAACAGGTCGTGGCAACATGAGTGACGTCGTTCTCCGCGCGCCGGACCAGGGAGACTCGCCGTCGGCCGGCGCGCCCGTCCTCGAGTGCAAAGGTCTGGGCGTCGGTTATGGAAAGCTGACCGTGGCGCGTGACATCACGTTCACACTCGAGAAGGGGAAGGTCCTCACCGTCCTCGGCCCGAACGGTGCCGGCAAGACTACGCTCCTGATGACGTTGGCGGGATTCTTGCCGCCTTGCGCCGGGACGATCGTCCTGAATGGCGAGCCGGTCAGAGGATCTTCACCTCGCCGCATGAATCAGGCCGGGATGATCCTCATCCCTGACATCCGCGCCCTCTTCACCGAGCTCACGCCGATACAAAACCTGAAGCTCGCTGCGCCACGGAACGCTGACTTGGATCCGGTGCTCGAGTTGTTCCCCGCGCTGTCGCGACGCGAAAAACTCCGCACCGGCGACCTCTCTGGGGGTGAGCAGCAGATGTTGGCCATCGCACGCGGCGCTGGTCCAGTCCCCCAAGCTCCTCTTGATCGACGAGATGTCGATGGGGCTGGCGCCCATAGCTGTGGAGTCATTGATGCCTGTCATTCGCCAGGTGGCCGACGAGCATGGAGCCTCGGTCATCATGGTCGAACAGCACGTACAGCTGGCCCTCGAGGTTGCCGACGAGGCAATTGTGATGGTGCACGGGAGCATCGTCCTGTCCGGACACGCCGAGCAGTACCGAGAGGACTGCAGTGCTGTCCAGTCAGCCTATTTGAGCGGCTCAATCTCTTCTACGTGACCGGTGGCGATTCTGCCTGAGCAGCGGCCGCCCAACCAATCAGAGACACCACGTCGAAGACGACCAGTTCGACGAACTCCGCCTCCCGGTACTGGGCATACTTTTCGCGCAGTGCGCGCTCATCTGCTTCGACAGAGCCCTCGGTGTCGTAGCCAGTCGTCCGACGGATGAGATGCGCCCGCACCCACCAGAGCTGCGACCAGTCACGCCCATTCCATTCGTCACAGATGAGCGTCGCCGTTCCGTTCCGGTCGAGGTTCCTGAGCCGACCCAGGCGAGTCGTGGCTTTCGGTTTGATCCGATCGATCGGGGTGACGATCCTCTCGGACACGACGGCAAAGCAGGCTGGAACTGCGTCGATCACGTCATGGGGACCGGCGGTACACAGGATGCCGTGTTCGGCTGAGCGCAAACGGCTCCAGCACTCTCCACTGGCTAGGCGCACCGAGCAAGTATCCCAGGCTCGTCGGCGCCCGCGTCGTCGAGGGGGCAGTCCCTCCGCAGAGGTACGGCCCCCCTCGACAACAGGGAAATCAGCTGGAGAACAAGGGCGTCGGGTTGTACACCTTGATGTTCGTGATCTTGCCGGATTTGCCGCTCTGAATGACGCCGATGGCGGCGGCCGACGAGCACACCGACTTGAGCAATGGGATCGCCGTGCCGTCGCAAGCGAAGGTGAGGCCGCCCGACATCGGGATGACCACGTTCTTGGCCGTCTCCGTCTGCGTCTTGATCCCGGCTGCCGTCACGGGCTGCGTCGAGCCCTTCATGATGGCGCCCAGTGTCAGAACCGGGGTCACGCCCGAGGCCTGGTTGCTGCTGATGTTGGGATCCGGGTTCACCTTTGGCGCGAACTTCTTCATCATCGCCCCATAGAGCGCGGTGTCGGCCTTGGACGACTTCGTCGTCGTCGTGATGTAGGACCCAGCAAGTGCCTTGTCGAGCGTCGCCGAGTTCAAGATGCTCGGGTCCTGGCACGTCGAGAGCACGTACTTCGGCAGCTTGAGCGCAAGGGTGTTGTAGGCCTGGAGGAAGGAGCTGCAGAGCGTCACGTCCCCGACCATGCCCACCGCATCCGCGCCGCCGGAGACAGCCGACTGCAACTGTGGCGAGATATCAGCGGTACCGGGGTTGATCGGAACCACCGTGAAACCAACGCCTGCCGCCTTGAAGACCAAGCCGCCGAGCGCCTGCGCGCCTTGGATAGCCGCCGGCACGTTCTCCACCATGAAGGCGACCTTCTTGAGATTGTGCTGCTTGGCACTCAGCGCCATGGCTCCGAGGTAGGCGGGGAATCCTCCCTCAATGGCGAACGCACCGGGTGAAGTGAGCTCGGGAGTGGAGGCTCCACTGATGGTGATGTAGGGGATGCCAGCCCCGACGATCGTGGGGACCTCGGTCTGACCCTGGCCGGTGAAGGGCTCGACCACGGCGACAACGCCGTGCTGGACCATGTCGTTGGCACAGGTCTGACCGCCTGCCGGCGTCGACTGGTTCTCGCAGACATAGAGGGTGATCTTGTGACCCTCGAGTCCGCCGCCGTACTTGTTCTCGTAGGCCACCGCAGCCTTGGCGCCCTGCTCGACGAGCGCAGCGGTGCCGATGGAGCTGCTGCCGCCCCCGTCACTGATCAGGCCGATCGTGACCGCTGGCAATGTGGCCGGGTGGGCTGCGCCGAGGGGGTTACTCGCGCCAGCCGTCCCGACACCCATGACGGCCGTAGAAATGGTTGCTGCAGTCATGACGCCGGCGGCGAGCAGCCCGGTCGCCAAGACCTTTCTGACCTTCCCGCCCGACCGCCCGATCGCATCTGTCTTGAGCACTCTTTCCTCCTTGGAGATCAAGGGACCATGTCTGTGCTCGTGACCAACCCCAGCGGCCCCCCGGCTGCGGTTGGAAAAGAGGATACCATTTAGCTCCTCCGGTTGCCAAGGTACTGCAACACTTCTGAAATAAATGGTCAGGCCCAGAAATCTCCGGAGGACAGGTGACTCCGGGCCGCCGCGGCCCGTCTCGGTACCGCCGCCCGGGGTTCGGTGGACCGTCTTCGGACGGCTCCCCTGCGGTATTCGGGCGGTACCGCAACATGTCCGACATGCACTGGCGTGCGGCCTTCACGACTCCTCCGCATCAGCGAGGGCGCGGGCCAGATTGCGCTGGGCCCGGAAATGGGCGTCGAGTCCTGAGTGCGCCGTGAGGAGGTCCCTCTTCGCACCGGTGCGGAAGAGATGGCCGCCGGTTCGGCTCGACATGCACGCCCCGAGCCCGAAGAAGACGCGGTAGTAGGTCACGGCCCACTCGTCGGTCGCGTCTGGCGAGCCGCCGGCGGCGCAGTACGCCGCGACGAACCCCGGCCAATCCATGAGCGCCGTGGCTGCGGGCCAGGCCGCCGCGAGCTCACGAGCCGGAGGTCCGATGGTGGCCGCCTCCCAGTCCACCAATGCGGTGACACGTTCTCCCTCGACGAGCGTGTTGTGCAGTCCGAAGTCACCCTGCAGGAGAGAGAGCGGCCCGGAGGGGACGACGCTGTCGATGTGGTCGAGCAGCCACTGGCGCGCCAGCGGCACCACGGCGATCGGCGGCCCGCTCAACTCGCCGATGCGGGCGGCCATGCCGTTTACAGCAGCCGACAGGGAGGCCTCGCTCACTGCCGCCTCCAGGTCGAGTCCCGTGCCGGCCAGCGTGTCGAGCGGAACCGCGTGCAGGTGGGCCAGGGCCGTGGCCAGCTGTGTCCCGATGGCGCGTCGGTACTCGTCGGGCGGCGCGGCAAGGTCGGGGAAGTACTCGC
Organism: uncultured Acidimicrobiaceae bacterium; assembly: GCA_963783965.1. Taxonomy (GTDB): domain Bacteria; phylum Actinomycetota; class Acidimicrobiia; order Acidimicrobiales; family RAAP-2; genus Bog-473. The sequence continues at coordinate 46,110 of CAWAPQ010000001.1, forward strand.
CCGCCTTCTCTCCCCGTACCCGCTCCATGACGAGCAGGGTGCCGCTGTCCTCAGGATCGCCGCTGACATTCTTGGCGTCGTCGGAGAAGAACGGCCGTGCCACGGGGACGCCGCCATGGGCGTAGACGGCCCGCAGAATGGCGAACTCGTCGGAGGACCGAGTCGCCAGGAGTCCGACGGGCAGATCCTTGCGCACGATGACCTCAGGGGGCAGCTCCGAGGTGTCGGCGAGCGAGACCAGGAGCGTCTCCTTGGAACGTCCCCCGGGCACGACATCCAGCCGGGTGACGCGGAGGTCCGGTGAAGCAGGGAACCGCCGCCGCAGATACGCCGTCAGCTCCTCCTCCGTCACCGAGCACTCGCCCGGTGAGGCCGAGGCATCTGGGGTGAGCTCCTCGCTCAGCACGGCCTGCCGCAACTCGTCCACGCGCTCGAGGAAGCGACGTTCCACGTCGATGAGGGCTCGGCACTTCGAGCGTTCGGCCGGGTCCGTATCGCCGGCGTTGTCCGCGACGTAGTCCGCCGCCTTGCGGCGCAGCTCGACGAACCGCTCTGGCGTGGCAACGTCGTATCCATTGACGGTAGCGGCGGTGTCGGCGCCGTCGTCGAGCAGCGCCTCGAACTCTGCGCCGAACTCCTGACTGAGTGCCGACGCCCACTCCTCTTCGACGATGAACTCGGCCAGAATCCGGTCGACGAGCCCCGCCGCGTCCTTGGCCGTCGCGCTCGTCAGCTCCGGTGCGAACACCGTGCCGATCGTCCGGCGGAGCTGGCGATAGTAGAGCGCCCGGTCCTCGGCCGATTGCCTCACGATGGCCGAACGATGCCGTTGGTCATCGCCTCACGGAGTACGAAATGGGGCGGGGCCTCGCCGTTGCGGGCGTTGAGGGTCGTCTCGAGGAAACCCCAGCCGCCCGGCACGCCATCGACCATCACATCGCCAACCGACTCCCAGCCGTGGCGTTGGGCGGTCACGCCGATCATGCCGCCAATGGTGTCGATCCGGACGACCGTCGTCCCCCCTTCCTCCAGCTCGTAGCGGACCTCCGCCGAGGGGCACGAGATAGAGTCGTCATCGACGTGCACCAGCATGGACGCGTCGGCCACCGGCACCTTCTCGCCACCGCGGCTCAAGGCACCGATACGGAAGAAGCTTCCGTTGGACCCGACCATGGAGGCGAAACGGAAGTGCAGCGCGTCATCGCCGGTGCCGTGCGAGCCGCCGAAGCTACGGCTGGAGACGAAACTGTCCCAGCGCCGCACGCCCCACGAGTGATCGCGCCACGCCGGGGCGTCAACCACCTCAGCCTGCCGACCGTCGAGTTCCACCTCGCCCGACACGCGGCAGGCCACGTGGAAGTTGTTGGAGAAGATCGTGCCAGCCACGCCCGATGGACCGGAGAACGTCTTGGCGTTGGCGTACGACCGCTCCCCCTCGTCGGTGATCACGAGGTTGGCCCTGCACCCTTCACCCTCCAGCACGAAGTGCAGGCACTCACCGTCATGGAAGATGCGTTGCGGCCCGCCACACAGACCGAACACGCCGGCGGACGGGTCGAGTACCACCTGCTCCAGTTCTTCGCCGTTGCAGCGGAAGCGGGTCCCGTCCTCGTGGTAGAGGCCGCACCACAGATTGGCCGTCTTTCGATTGGGCTCGTTGCCGATGCGGTGGTTGCCACCCAACCCACTGACCGGATCGCGCCAGGCCAGGTAGGCGCTCTCCTGCCAGTCGGGGTCGTCGCCCGCGGGGTGCAGCCCCTCGTCGGCAACAGTCGAAGTCGGATCGGCGGTGGCCACCGCTGCTCAGAATAGAGAGAGCGACGTGCCGAACGCCGCTGCGACGTCACCCTCGGTGCCGGCGGCCGTCACTTGTCCGAGACCTTCTCGGTCCCTTCGGCCGCCGGGATGTCCGGGTTGCAGATGTAGCGGACGTTGGCGATCGTCATGTCACAGGCGGCGAAGCTGGCCGAGACAGCGATGTCCGGCACCAGCCTGTCGTCACCCCAGGCCGACGGGTCGAAGGAGTTGAGCGATGGCCGGCCGCGGTCGGCCCGGCGGAACTCGTATTCGGAGTCGACCTGCACGATCCGCGGTACCCAGACTCCGTCGCGCTCCAGTCGGGCCAGGTGCATCCCGGGCGGGTACTGCACGTCGTGTCCAGTCACCGGCACGGGATCGACCAACGAGACATCGAGGATCGTCCGCGTACCCCGGCCGCCGTCGGACGGAGGCTGGGACACGGTGCAATCGACCCGGTCGTGGAACCGTCGCACCGAGATCTCCCCCGGCGCCACACGGAACCCCCACGAGCGGGCCAGCAACGCAGACAACGTCGGGTTGTCGCAGCGCGCCGACACCAGATATGCCCGAGGTCGCACGCCCGAGCGCGCCGTCAGGCGCAGCTGGGCGAGGGCAAAGGGACCGAACTCGCTCTCCTTGGCCCGGTAGACGAGGAAGGAGATCACCGGCGGGATCGTGGGGTTCAAGGCGGGCGGCACCAACGACTCCCGGTCGGCCACACGGACCTCGTACAGCACCTGCAGGATGTCCACGTCGTCGACCCGCAGCGCGCTGTCGTCGTCCAGGACGACCTCGGGCGAGCCGTCTATCAGTGGGCGGATGTCGAGCGACCCGGCGAGCGGCATCAGGCCACCCCCGCCCCGGCTGCGACCGTCACCCGACGAGCCGTCCCGTCGCCGCTTTTGAACCGGGGCATGACCTCTTCGGCGAACAGCCGCATGGAGTCGAGCACGTACTGCTGGGGCACGACCTCCATGAACTGGTGGATGAAGTTGATGCCGTCGAACCCCACGTTCTCCCACGCGGTGATGGCGTCGGCCACGTCGTCCGGGGTCCCCATGGTCACGCCCTTGAAGGCCTTGGCGGCGTCCCCGGGCGAGCCCGACTCCCGCCGCAGCGCCGGCAGCAGCCCCTCCGACGGATAGGAGTGCGTCGGCAGGACCTCCTTGGCGGACAACAGCTGCGCCGCCATGTAGGAGAACATCGATGCCACCTTGAGCCCGTTGCGCCGGCCCTGGTCACCGTCCTCGCAGCAGGACAGGAAGTTGACGGTCAGGACCTTGTCGTTGACGAAGGCGCCCACGGGATCGCACGTCTCGATATGGCGCCGGTAGTTCAGCACCTTCTTCTCCGAGTCGGCGAAACCACCCGGCGACAACCCGAGACACCCCAGCCCCCGGTCTGCGGCGTCGATCTCCGTCCCGGGCGACGTCACCGCCACCCACATGGGCGGGTGCGGCTTCTGTAGCGGCTTGGGCAGGATGGCCCGCTCGGGCATGGAGAACATGCGGCCGTTCCAGGCGAAGCGCTCCTGCATCCACATTTTGGGGATGACCCGCACGAACTCGTCCCAGGTCTTCTTCGTGTCGTCCGGGTTGGCCCCGAAGCCGCTCAGCTCGGGCCACGTCGCGGAACGGCCGGTCCCCAACTCCAAACGTCCGCCCGAGATGATGTCGAGGACCGCCGCCCGCTCCGCCACCCGGATGGGGCTCTGGTACTGGGGCACGCACGCCACCACGCCGTGCCCGACCCTGATGCGCTTGGTCATGGTCGCCGCCGCCGACAGGAAGATGTCGGGGCCCGAGCAGTGCGAGTACTCCTCCAAGAAGTGGTGCTCGACCGCCCAGATGTAGTCGAAGCCGAGCTCGTCGGCCAGGCGCACCTGCTCCAGCGCGTTCTCGTAGACCAGGCGCTCGGAGTCCGCCGTCCACGGACGTGGCACCGACAGCTCCATGAACAAGCCGAACTCCACGCTCGCCCTCCCTTGCACTTTTGTGAATGACGATTAAACTTTAAGCGTGTCTCAGGGGTCGCGTCAACGTCCATCAGCCAGATTTGTGACGGATGACTAACATCCGTGGCCATATGAGCCCGCAAGGAAAGGCGACCAAGACCAAGGGGCAGCGCACGCGCGAGGCCATCATGGCGGCCGCCACCGACCTCTTCCGGGAGCGCGGCTTCCGCGAGACGAGCCTGGGCGACATCGGGGCCGCCGCCGGCGTCAGCGGACCCGCCATCTACCGCTACTTCAGCAGCAAGGGGGAGCTTCTCTCGGTCCTGATCGAAGAGGCTGCCGTCATCTGGAGGGGAACGGTCGACGAGGTCCTGAACGAAGACATGCCGCCGGAGGTGACCCTCGAGCGTCTCATCGACGCCGCCATCGTCCTGCAGCTACGCAACGGCAACCTGCGCGACGTCTTCGTCAAGGAGTACCGCTCGCTCGACGACGATGCCCGGCGGCGGGTCGCCCGGATTGAGCGGGTGCGGATGGCCGAGTGGGTGCACCTGCTCTGCGAGGTGCGGCCGGGCCTGGGGGAGGACGAGGCCCGGGCGGCCGTCACCATGCTCGATGGCATGCTGCGATCCATCACCACTCTCGACCGCTCGGATCCCGAGCTCTTGGCACGCGTGATGAAGGACATGGTCTTCGGCGGCCTGCTCGCCGTCGGCATCCCCCGGCCCGTCGCGGCCGTCCCGGCAACGGCATGACGGACGTCCCCGACGACGCGGGCGCAGACCGGCGCGACATCCCCTCGGAGGAGGCGTTCCGGCAGGAGGTACTGACCTTCTTGGAGGCGACGCTGCCGGCAAAGGGTGGCGAGGCCAGCGGCACCGTCTCGTTCGGTGGCTCGGGCCTGTCGCGTTCCGTCGCCTACCAGCGGCAGCTGGCCGGCGCCGGCCTGGCCGGCATCACCTGGCCGGCCGCCTACGGAGGGCGGGGGCTGCCCGGGCGCTACCAGCGCATTTACGACCGGGAGTCGAAGGCGTTCCAGATCCCTCCCCGCTCGCTCGAGATCGGCCTGGGCATGTGCGGGCCGACACTCCTGGTCCACGCCAGCGAGAAGCAGAAGAAGACCTTCATCCCGCCGCTGCTCAGGGGCGACCATGTCTGGTGCGAGCTGTTCAGCGAGCCGGGCGCCGGCTCGGACCTCTCGAGCGTGCAGACGCGCGCACGGCGTGACGGAGACGAGTTCGTCCTCACCGGCCAGAAGGTGTGGACGTCGGGCGCCCAGCACAGCGACTACGCCGCCTGCCTCGTTCGCACCGACGCGTCGCGGCCCAAGCGCGAGGGCATCACCATGCTCATCGTCGACATGCACGTGCCCGGCATCACGGTGCGACCGCTGCGCCAAATCACCGGTGAATCGCACTTCAACGAGGTCTTCCTGGACGAGGTCCGCGTGCCGGTCGCCAACATCGTGGGCGAGGTCGACGACGGCTGGCGCGTGGCGCGCTCCATGCTCGCGTTCGAGCGACAGGCCCTGGGCAACATGGGCGGCGGCGGTGGCGGCAAGGGCGGCTTCACCGCGTTGGCGGAAGAGGCCAAACGCCGCGACCTCGCCCACCGGCCGGTGCTGCGCGACCGCCTGGTGCAGCTGCGCATCCGCCAGATGGTCCTACGGCACCTCACCGCGTACCTGCAGGTCAAGGCCAAGGGGGGCGACGGCGCGGCCGCCTCGGTGCTCAAGCTCGCCATGGCGCAGCTGGTGCAGGAGTCGGCACTGGTCGCGGTGGAGACGGTCGGCTTGCACTCAGCGGCGTGGACCACGGACGACCCCGACGGCGGGCGCTGGTCGGACCAGTTGCTCAGCTCGCAGTCGGCCTCCATCGGCGGCGGCACCAACCAGATCGTGCGCAACGTCATCGCCGAGCGGGTGCTCGGGCTGCCGCGGGACGCCGAAGGCGACCTCATGCCCGGCGACCTCGACGGACCTCGCGGCAACGGCGACAGCGACGCCCAAAAGAGGACGAAGGCGGACACAGGAACGACTCGTGGCCACTGAGCATCCGCCGGCGCCCCTCCCCCCTGGCGACCAGGCGCAGGTGCTCAGTGGCCTGCGGGTCGTGGAGATCGGCCAATACGTCGCCGCTCCGCTGGCCGCCACGATCTTCGCCGACCTGGGGGCAGAGGTGATGAAGGTCGAGCGGCCGGGCGGGGACCCGCTGCGCGCCGATCCCGCCCGCTTCGCCGCCTGGAACCGGGGCAAGAAGACGGTCGAGCTCGACCTGCGCGCTCCGGCCGGAGCAGCCGCGTTGCTCGGCCTGATCGACGACGCCGACCTGGTGGTGGAGAACCTCCGGCCGGGGGCGCTGGACCGGCTCGGTTTGGCACCCGGCACGTTGCGGGCCGGACGGCCGCAGCTCGTCACCTGTTCCATCAGCGCGTGGGGCGACACCGGGCCATCACGCGACGAGCCCGGCTGGGAGCCGCTCGTGCACGCCCGGGCGGGCGCACAACAGGGCCTCTTCACCGGGGACGACCCGATATGGCTGCCCTTCCCCGTCGCCAGCGTCGCGGCGGCGCTGGTGGCCGTGCTGGGCGCCGGGGCCGCGCTGATCAAGCGCGTCTCGACCGGCTACGGCCAGCACGTCGAGACGTCACTTCTCGATGCGCTGCTCTTCCTCAACGCCGCGGCGATCTTCCATCGCGAGGGCCACCGGCCGCGGATCGTGCGCCAGACCAAGTCGCCGATCCTGCGCGTCTTCGACACGGCCGACGGCCGCGCCGTCATGGTCAACCTCAGCGGCACGGAACGCTGGCGCGAGCTCTGCCGCCTCCTGGGTATGGACGATGGCGGCCTCGACTACTCGACGCCGGAGGGTTTGTCGAAGCTCTCCGACCGCGAGTGGAATCGGGACACGCTGCAACAGGTCATCAAAGCCTTTGCGAGCAAGACGGCGGAGGAGTGGGAGGACGCGCTCTTGGTGCAGCCTGCCGCCGTCGCCAAGTGCAACACGCTGGCCGAGTGGCTGGCACACGAGCAGGCCCGCATGGACGAGCTCGTCGCGCCGACCGACGACCCGGTGCTCGGGCGGGTGCCACTGGTCGGACCGCCGGTACGGATTGCCGTTGGGTCCGGCGCGCGACGGCCCGGCCGCCGGCACGGCGGGGAGCAGGGCGCGCTCGGTGGCCATCGCATCATCGACCTCTCATCGTTCTGGGCCGGGCCGCTGGCGTCACGACTGCTGGCCGAGCTGGGCGCCGACGTCGTGAAGGTGGAGCCGCCGGGCGGCGAGGGCGGGTTCCAGATGATGCCCGTGCTTCCCAATATCTACGTCGACGCCAACCGCTCGAAGCGGGGCATCGTCCTCGACCTCAAGACTCCCGAGGACCGGGCGCGGCTGCTGGACCTCGTGCGAGCTTCGGACGTCGTCGTCGAGAACGCCATGGCGGGTGCGTGGGAGCGGCTCGGCCTGGACGAGGGCGCGTTGCGGGCCGCCAATCCCGACCTCGTGTACGCGCGAGCCAAGGGCTTCGGCGTGGCGGGGCCTTTGGCTGGCCGCCCGTCGTTCGACTACGTCGTCCAGGCGGCGACCGGCATGGAGATGACGCAGGGCGGTGGGGCGCGGCCGGTGCCGGTCAACTTCACGGCCAACGACTACGGGACGGGGCTGCTGCTCGGCGCCGGTGTTGTGCTGGCGCTGCTCGGGCGGGCTCGGGGTGTGGCGGTGACGGGGGTCGACGCGTCGCTGGCGTTGACGGCGACGGTGTTCCAGTCCGAGGACGTGGCGGCGCTGGCGGTGGAGGGTGCCGTGCCGGACCGAGTGGGAGCTGACCTGTGGGGCCCCTCCATGTGGTTCCACCTGTATCGAGCCACGGACGGGTGGGTGACCGTGTGCTGCGTGACAGCCGGGCACCGTGCCGGGCTACTGCGGGCGTTGGGTCTGCTCGGTGGCGGGGGTATCGACGGCGACGGCGCCACGGCGCCGCTCGTCGACGAGGTCGCCGACGCGATCGGGCTGCTCACGGTGGAGTCGGCGCTGTCGGCCTTGCGGTCCGAGGGGGTGCCGGCGGCGGTGAGCGTCCACCCGTCCGCCGTGCCGGACGACCCGCAGGTGGTGGCCCGCGAGCTGCTGCGCCGATACCGGCATCCAGCGGCCGGCCGCTTCGTTCAGGTCGGGCTGCCGCTCTCGCTGTCGGTCGACGCGCCGGCGGTCAAGGGGCCGGCACCGACGCCGGCGCCGGTGCGGCGACGGATCAAGAAGGCGGCGACGGCGTGACGGGCCGAGCGGGGCGGACGGGGTCGTCGGGGCCGACGGGGCGGACGCAGTGAAGATCGACAGCGGGCTGGGTGTGGAGCTGCCGCGGGTAGCCGACCGCGTGGGCGCCGCCGAGGCGGCCGGGCTCGATTGCCTCTGGGCCGCCGAGACGACGAACGACCCGTTCCTCTCCTTGACGCTGGCCGCCGAGCACTCGACGTCGGTGTCGCTCGGGACGGGGATCGCCGTGGCCTTCGCCCGCAACCCGATGAGCATGGCGTACACGACCAACCAACTGCAGGAGTATTCCGGCGGGCGCGTCGTGCTGGGGTTGGGGTCGCAAGTGCGGCGGCACATTGAGAAGCGGTTCAGCTCCCCGTGGTCGCATCCGGCGGCACGCATGCGGGAGTACGTCCTCGCCCTCCGGGCGATTTGGTCGTCATGGAACGAGGGGGCGACGCTCGACTTCGAGGGCGAGTTCTACACCCACACTCTGATGACGCCCGTGTTCGCCCCCCCGCCCCACTCGTACGGGCCGCCCCGGGTGTTCTTGGCCGCGGTGGGCCCTCTCATGAACGAGGTCGCCGGCGAGGTGGCGGACGGCGTCATCACACACGGCATCTGCACGGGGCGCTATCTGCGCGAGGTCATCCTGCCGGCGGTCGACCGGGGGCTCTCGAAGGCGGGTCGCAGCCGGGAGACGTTCGAGATGACGTGCCCGGGGTTCATCTCCGTGGTGGAGGACCCGTCGAAGATGGAGAAGGCCCGCGACGCCATGCGGAACCACGTCGGCTACTACGCGTCGACGCCCGCGTACCGGCCCGTCCTCGATCTCCACGGCTGGGGTGACCTTCAGACCGAGCTCTACACCTGTTCGAAGAAGGGTCGCTGGGACGAGATGGCGCGCCTCATCGACGACGAGGTCCTCGACACGCTGACCATCGTCTGCGCACCGGACGCCCTCGCCGGCGAGGTGGCCGCCCGCTACGGCGGGCTCGTCGACCGCATCAACGTCTCGTGGTGGCGCAGGGACTGGTGGCCCGACGTCGAGCGGAGGCTACGGGCGTTGTGACCGGAGCCGGGGGCGACGGCAGCAGCGACGTCAAGGGGTTCGTCGCTCCCGGCTTCGATCGCGTGGCCGAGACGTTGGGCGCCGGGGCCACGCTGACCTTGGGCGATCGGGAACGACACGCGAATCTCGGGAACGGCGGCGGGGCCTTCTGTGCCTTCGTCGACGGCGAGTGCGTCGTCGACATCTGGACCGGTGTGGCCGCGCCCGACGGTCGGTCGTGGGAGGAGGGCACCCGGGCCGTCATCATGTCGTCGACCAAGGGGATGACGACGTTGTGCGCGCACATTCTCGAGGACCGGGGCGAGCTCGACCTCGATGAGCCCGTGACCCGCTACTGGCCCGAGTTCGGCCAGGCCGGAAAGTCGTCCACCACGGTGCGACAGTTGCTGAGCCACCAGTCCGGTGCCATCGGTGTGCCCGGTGCGGACCGGTTGCTGTCGTGGGACGGACGCGGCTGGCAGGACTCCGAGGCGATCGCCGCCGCCATCGCCGGTGGCGAGCCCGCCTGGGAGCCGGGCACGCGGCACGGCTACCACGGCGTCACGTTCGGCTGGCTGGTGGGCGAGCTTGTCCGACGCATCAGCGGCCAGAGCCTCGGAACGTTCTTCGAGGCGGAGGTGGCCGCACCGCTCGGGGTGGCCTGCTCCATCGGGACCCGCGCCTCCGAGCTCCCGTCGGTGGCGACGGTCATGGAGTTCCCCGTGAAGCCCGGTACACAGAGCGCGCTGCGGGCCATCGATCCCGGATCCAAGTCCGGCCGTTCGGTCCTGGCGGGCCCGCACGGCAGCATGTTCGCCGACGAACAGGGCCAGCCCCGCTTCGCCGACTTCATGAACACCCCTGAGGTGCTGGAAGCCGAGATCGGCGCGTTGGGAGCGACGGCGACGGCCAGGGCGCTGGGCCGGACGTACGCCGCGCTGGCCGACGGAGAAGAGCTCGTCTCGCGGGCATCGGTGGAGCGCTTCCGCACCGAGCAGGTCTGCGGCCGTGACGCGGTCATGGGCGTCCCCACCCGGTGGGCCGTCGGCTACTCGCTGGAGCCTCCGGCGCTGGTCCCGGGCGCCCCGCCGATGCACGGCCCCAATGACGGGGCGTTCGGTCACATGGGAGCCGGCGGGCAGATCGGCTTCGCCGACCCGACAGCCCACGTGGCTTGCGGGTTCGTCCGCAACCACCTCGAGAACCAGGCGCTCCCTCTCATGGGCGCCTGCCTGGTCGACGTGCTGTACTCGTGCCTTGGGGAAGGGGGCGTCGATGTACGCAGCTGAGCATGCAGCCGAGCACGGAGAGCAGCCGGCCATCATCATGGCGCCCTCCGGGCGCACGCTGACCTTCGCCGAGTACGAGGCCGGCGCGAATCAGGTGGCCCACGTCCTGCGCGACACGCTCCTGCGTAAGGGCGACCACGTGGCGATCTTCATGGAGAACCATCCGGCCATGCTGCTGGCGCAGGCCGGGGCCGAGCGCACGGGCCTCTACTTCACCCCGGTCAACTCCTACCTCTCGGCCGAGGAAGTGGCCTATGTCATCAACGACTCCCGGTCCCGGGTCGTCTTCACGTCGACGGCCAAGGCGGACGTCGCTGCGCAACTGCCGGCGCTGTGCCCCGACGTCGAGCGTTGGATCATGACGAGCAGCGGCCGCACCGGCATCGCAGCACCGTTCGAGTCGTGGGACGACGCGGTGAGCTCGCAGCCGACGGACCACGTCCTGGATGAACAGATGGGCGCCCCCATGATGTATTCGTCCGGAACGACGGGGCGACCCAAAGGCATCCTCCGCCCCATGTACGACATCCATCCGTCCGAGACGAGTATCGCCGTGCTGGGGATCGCCGGCCTGTGGCGCTGCCGCGAGGGAATGGTCTACCTGTCGCCGGCGCCGCTGTACCACACCGCTCCGCAGGTGAGCGTGGCCATCGCCCTGCGGATGAAGTCCACGGCGGTCGTGATGGAGCACTTCGACCCTGCGCTGTATCTCGAGCTGGTGGACCGCTACGGGGTCACGCATTCGCAGGTCGTGCCCACCATGTTCAGCCGTATGCTCAAGCTGCCAGAAGAGGTGCGCGCCGCCGCAGATCTGTCGTCGTTGGAGGTCATCATCCATGCCGCCGCGCCGTGCCCCGTGCCGGTGAAGGAGCAGATGATCGAGTGGTTCGGTCCGATCCTGCTCGAGTACTACGCCGCCACCGAGGGGAACGGCTGCACGTTCATCACGTCCGATGACTGGTTGACGCACAAGGGAAGCGTCGGACGGTCGGTGCTGAGCGACATCCACATCCTCGACGACGACGGCCGGCCGTGTCCGGTTGGCACGTCGGGCACCGTGTGGTTCGCCGGCGCCACCGATTTCGAGTACTTCAACGACCCCGAGAAGACCGCGAGCACACGCCGGGACGGCGGGAAGACGTCAACAGTCGGCGACGTGGGCTACCTGGACGAGGACGGGTATCTGTTCCTGACTGACCGCAAGGCGCACATGATCATTTCCGGCGGGGTGAACATCTACCCGCAGGAGACGGAGAACCTCCTCGTGACCCACCCCTCGGTGCTCGATGCCGCCGTGATCGGCGTGCCCGACGAGGACCTGGGAGAAGAGGTCAAGGCCGTGGTGCAGCCCGTCGACGGGGTGGTGGGCGATGACGAGCTCGAGCGTTCGCTGATCGCCTTCTGTCGCGAGCACCTGGCGCACTTCAAGTGCCCGCGCAGCGTGGACTTCGTGGACGAGCTGCCCCGACTGCCCACCGGGAAGTTGTACAAGGGGGTGTTGCGCGAGCAGTACTGGGCGTCGCACGACACCCGCATCGTGTGAGCGACGGCACCGTCGGGCTGCCCGACGACCTCGTGGCGTGGATCGAAGAGGTCGGCGGGGGGCGTGTCGTGCTGGCCGACCGCATGCCGGGTGGGGCCCGCAAGGAGGCCTGGTTCATCGACGTGGAGGACTCGGAGGAGGCGGTGCGGTCGTACTTCCTGCGCTACGACCGTTCCGATCCGGCTCGGACGAAGGACCCGTGGACGCTGCACCGGGAGGCGACGGTGTACCTCGCCCTGCAGGACGGGCCGGTGCCCGTGCCGCGCGTGCTCGGCGTGCACCCGGTGTACCAGGCGATGCTGTCGGAGCGGGTACAGGGCGGGAACTGGTTCTCCCGCATCACCGACCCGTCCGAGCAGGAGGCGACGGCGCGGGACTTCATGACCAAGTTGGCGGCGTTGCACTCGCTCGACGCGGCGGCGTTGGACCTCCCCTCGTTTCCCGCCGTCAGCTCCATCGCCGAGGCCGTCGTGGCCGAGCTCGACGAGTGGGAGCAGGTGTTGGCGGCGCGTGGCGGGACGCCCGACCCGGCACTCGTCTTCTCGCTGCGTTGGCTGCGGCGCCACATCCCTTCCTACGACGGGCCGCCGGTGTTGGTGCAGGGGGACACAGGTCCGGGGAACTTCATGTATCTCGACGGCCGGGTGACGGCGGTCGTCGACTGGGAGCTGGCGCACCTGGGCGACCCCATGGACGACATCGCGTGGCTGTCGCTGCGGGCGACGCAGGAGCCCTTCACGGACTTCCCGACCCGCTTGGGTGAGTACGAGGCGCTGTCGGGCAACGTCATTGACGAGGAACGGGTGCACTACTACCAGGTGATGGCCGAGACCAAGCTCCAGGTGATGGGCCATCGGGGACCGCCCGACGACGACGATGGGCACGGTGGCGTGGAGGGTGGTGGCGGTGACGTCGGCAACGGTTTCATCTACCAGGTCCTCCATCGACGGCTGTGGCTGGAGGCGCTCGCCACCGCCAACGGGCTGGAACTGAGCGCCGCCGAGACGCCGCTGGCACGGACCTCCCGCGACAACGACTGGATGTACGACGCCGTCCTCACCCAGTTACGAGACGTCATCGTTCCCCGCACCACGGATCCGTTGGCGGCGGCCCGTGGAAAGGGGATCGCCCGCATCATCAAGTACCTCGCGCAAGTTGACACCTACGGCGCCTACTACGAGGAGTGCGAGCTGGGAGACCTGGAGAAGTTGCTGGGGCGGCGGCCCGATTCGGTGGCGAGCGGGCGGGCGGAGGCAGCGGCGGCGGTCGTGGCAGGTGACACGTCCGAAGAGGACTACGTCATCACGCTGTGGCGCCGGGTCGCCCGCGAGACGGAGCTGGCCCGGCCTGCGATGGGTGTGCTGGCCGACCGGCACTGGCCTCCGCTCCGGTGAGCCGATGACCACCCTCTTCGGAGTCGACCTGGACCAGCGGCGCGCCGAGCGCACGTACCGCGAGCTCGTCCCGGCGGACGACGACTTCCACGACGAGGAGTTGACCGACCGCTGGTGGGAGACCGAGACGTGCTGGTTCTCCTGGAACGTGCCCGAGCGCCGCCTCGGCGGGTGGACGTACTGCCAGGCCCGGCCGAACGCCAACATCTGCAACGGCGGGGCCTGGGTGTGGGACGACACGGCTGCCTACCCGTGGGAGTTGGCCTACCGGGCCGAGTACTCCGGGCTGCAGCTGCCGCCGCGGGCCCAACGGGACATGCGGGACTTCCAGTGGCCCAACGGTGTCGAGGTCCGGGTCATGGAGCCACTCACCACCTACGCCGTCCGCTACAACGACCCGGGCGCGTTGGAGGTCGACCTGACGTTCCAGGCCATCATGGCGCCCAACCTCCACCCCGACGGCGTGGTCCCGTTCTTGAAGGGTGCGCACTTCGACCAGGCCGGCCATGTGACGGGGACGATGGTGCTGCACGGCGAGAAGATCCCGATCGACTGCTACTCGGTCCGGGACCGATCTTGGGGGCCCCGACCGCAGGGACGCCCGAAACCGAAGGCCCGGGTGGCCGACGAGTCAAAGCCGGCCGGTACGGGCGCCCGGTCGTTCGGGGGCGTCGGCTACTCCTTCTGCGCCGCCGGACCGGGAGAAGCCTGGCTGACGTATGCCGTTCCCGGCCCCGAGGTCGAGCCGATCTCCTGCGGGTTCCTGCTTCGCGGTGGCGACTACGGCCACATTCTGGCGGGCGAGCGGCGGGTCACCTTCGACCCGCAGACAGGATGGCCGCTCTCCATTGAGCTAGAAGCGGTCGACGAGTTCGATCGCCGGCTCTCCGTCCGGGGTGACGCGGTCAGTCGGCACTGGCGCGGCCACGGGGGCGACTCCCTGATGCAGTGGAGATGGGACGACGGGGTGCAGGGCTTCGGAGAGGACCAGAGCTACTTCAGCCGCGCCCAGTGGGAGACCAATCGCCGGCGATAGGGTCGCCGTCGTGCATCCCTACACGGCGGCGCCACCCGCCGCCCGCTTGCTCCTCGTCGTCAGCGCCGTGCTGTGGCTCGTGATGGAGCTACGGGAGTCGACGAACCGACGACCAGAGGCCACCGAGTCCGACGCAGGCAGCCGCCAGTACATCCGCATCGCCTCCATCGTCGGGATTTTGGGCGCCGTCGTCATCACCCGTAACGTCTCGTCGGGCCGAATCAATCCGGACGTTGCCTGGGTCGGACTCGTCGTTGTCTGGTGCGGCATCGCGCTGCGGTTCTGGAGCTTTCGCGCGCTCGGCCGCTACTTCACTTTCACTGTCCAGACGAGCCCCGACCAACCGGTGATCAGCAGTGGCCCCTACCGGTTCGTGCGACACCCGAGCTACGCTGCCATTCTCCTGATCGTCATGGGCGCGGGACTCTTCCTCGGCTCCTGGTGGTCGTTCGCCTGGCTCACGGCCAGCGTGTTGTGCGGAATGCTCTTCCGGATCCGCGTGGAGGAGCGCGCCCTCCTCCTGCAGCTCGGCGATCGCTACGACACCTACGCCGCCAGCCACAAGCGGCTGGTGCCTTTTATCTGGTAGCCCAGAGCGGCGATGGGCGCGACGTCATGACGCGTCCGGTCGGCGGAATGAAGGTCAGCTCCTCGTTGGCGTTCCCCGTCAAGGACCAGCCCGAGCTGTGCACCCGGTGGTGATGGTGCTCACAAAGCAACGCCAAATTGTCCAGGTCGGTCTGCCCACCCAACTTCCAGAGCACCACGTGGTGCACGTTCGTGAACGTGGCATTGGTGCATCCCGGGAAGCGGCAGTGCCGGTCCCGCCGGACGATCTCGCGGCGCTGGGCCTCGGTCGGGAACCGTCTGGCCCGACCCTCGTACATGGTGTGGCCGACGTCGTCGTCGACCGCAACGATCACCGTGGCGTCGCAGGCGAGACGGCGCACCGTCTCGCCGCTGATGAGGCCGTCCCGCTCGAGCTCGCCGGCCAGCTCCGACGACTCGTCGGTCAGTGTGGCCAGCGGAACGTGGACGACCACGACATGAGGAGTCGGGCCCGCACCAGGCCGTGTCCCGTGATCGGCCCGGATGACGTCCCGGAGGGCGTCGCAGAGGCGCTGGTCCCATGAGGTCTCGCCGTCGGAGGGGAGCGCACGCGCCCGGGACTCGAGACAGGACTTCACCTCGGCGTAGGACTCCGGCGGCAGCTGGGCCGTCACCGTCCGGACCGTGTCGTTGAACCGGACGGAGCGCGCCTCGTAGTCCGTCTGCGCTCGCCCGCGCGGCACGCCCCGCTCCGTTCGTGCGATCTCGTGGAGTTGCCGCACTGTGCACTCCTGCGCCTGCACCGCCAGATCCCCGTCGGTCTCCGGCGTCGCCACGTCGGCCACGGCGCGCACCTTGTCGAAACTGAGATCGCCCGACGAGAGGCCGGCGGCCAGGTGCGGCAGGTCGCTGAGTTTTTCCGCCACGTGGGCGAAGGCTCGTGCGTTGGCGAGGGAGACGCCACAGCGCTCCACGATCCAGGCCTCCAGCGACGTCGCCCCTTCGGCTCGCCAACCCTCGCGCCTGTCGAGCTCTCCGGCGAGCTGAACGAAGAGCCCCGCCTCACAGGCCATGCGGCGGGAAGACGCGGCGGCCTCTTCCATAATCGCCTCGGTAGTCATGGTGGCGACGTCCATTGCCGGGGGAACGGTCCCCGGGTTACGGCAATGTGCGGAAGTGGACCATGGTGAAGTTCCGGCGGGCGATGCGCCACCCGTCCGCCGTCCGGACGAGCTCGTCGTCGTAGAAGCCGACCGGGTTGAATCCGCTCTGTCCGTCGGGCGCCATGAGCGTGCCGTCGACGTAGCAACGGGCCACTGCGCTTTGGCCGTCCTCGCCCACGTCGATGGTGATGTTGGAGATGCGGTGCATCGTGTGACCCATCTCGGCGTGGGCGCCGGTCATGAAGGCGGTGATGGCGTCGGCGCTTTCCCACGTGCCGATGCCCGGGTAGTCGGCATGGCAGTCCGTGGTGAAGCAGGAGCGGAACAGATCCCAGTCGCGGCGATCGATGCCGGACGCGTAGCGGACCAGGACTTCCGCGATGTCCTCTTTCGACGTGCGGACGTGGTCGGGCTGGGACGACGACGTCACGACTCATGGTCCATGGTGGCGGCCGCCGCCTTCATCATGAGGCCGACGGCCTCGTTGCGGGGCAGGCCGCCGAGCATCTGGAGGCCGGCCCGGGTCTGCTCGCCGACGATCCAGCTCGGGCCGTGCGCCAGATGGGCCAGTGCATCCTCCACGACCTGGTCGACGGTGGCCACACCGGGGAGCGGGGCATTCGGATCGTCGGCGAAGCCCCGCTCGACCCGGATGCGTCGCAGTGCCGGCGTGTCGGTCTCACCCAGGACGAGACTCAGGACGTCGACGCCCTGCGGATGGAGCTCCGCCCACAACGCCTCGGTGAAGACCACGTCAAAAGCCTTGGACCCGCCGTAAATGACCATGTTGGGCGCGCCGACGAAGGCGGCTCCGGAACTGAGGACGATGATCCCGCCCCGCCGACGGGCCGCCATGGGGCCGGCGAAGTGGTGGCACATCTGGACCGGCACCGTGCAGTTGCGGTGCACCATGGCCGTGGCCACCTCGACCGGATTGGCCAGGAAGGGCTGGTAGTTCGGGTCGGCGCCGGCGCAGTACGTCAGAAGGCCGACGTCGACGTCGCTCGTCGCGTCCGCCACCGTCTCCATGGCAGACGGTGCGGAGAGATCGACGGCGACGGCCCTGGCCTCGACGCCCGACTCCGCCCGAATGACCGCGGCGACCTCGTCCAGGACACCTTGTCGACGGGAGAGGAGTACGACATTGACGCCCTCTTGGGCCACGGCAGCCGCGAACGCGGCTCCGACGCCCTCCGAGGCGCCGGCGACGACGGCCCAGGGCCCGTACGACTCGACGAAGGTCATTGCAGGCATGCCCCTCCTACTCGGCGACGACGTTACGGGCTGGTGCGCCCGACTGTCGGGCTCGTCGACCTCGCCCGACAGACCGTCGAGCCCGTCGACCGGTCAGCGCAGTGTGACGGGCAGCGTCCGGAAGCCCCGTAACGCCTGCACCGGCTTGTACTCGAGCCGTTCACGGGGGACCGCCAACCGCATGTTCGGGAACCGTCGCATGAGCGCCCCGATGGCGATCTGCCCCTCCAATCGGGCCAGCTGGTTGCCCAGGCAGAAGTGCTTCCCGAAGGCGAAGGTCAGGTGGCGGTTGGGATCCCGACCCAGGTTCAGCGCATCAGGCTGGTCGAACACCGCCTCGTCCCGGTTCGCCGAAATGATCATCCCCATCACCTTGGACCCCCTGGGCATCGTCACCCCCTCGATCGAGACCTCGTCCAACAAGGTCCGGGCCGTACCGCACGGCACGGGCGTCGTGAAGCGCAGCAGCTCCTCGACCGCCGTCGCCGACAACTCGGGCTCGTCGCGCCATCGGGCCGCCTGGTCGGGGTGCTCCATCAGCGCCACGGCCGAGCTCCCGATGAGGTTGGCCGTCGTATCGTGGCCGGCCAGCATCAGGAGGAAGATCATGGCGATGACCTCGTCGTCGCTGAGCACGTCGCCGTCCTCGTTGGCCGCCAGCAACCCCGAGATCAGTCCGTCGTCGGGCGCAGAACGCCGCGCCGCCGCCAGCCGCTCCAGCACCGCGTACAACCGACGCGCCGTCGGGATCGCCCGCAGCGCGTCGACGCCCGACCCGCTACCCAGCCGGACCACGAACCGCTCCATCAGGATATGGAACTCGTCCCGGTCCTCGTCCGCCACCCCGAGCATGGTCGAGATCACCGACAGCGGGAGCGGCGTGGCGAAGTCGGCCACCAGGTCGACCGTCTCGCTGCCCCGGCGCCCGAGCTCGTCGACGAGGTCGCCCACGATCCGCTCGATGTCCGCCGTCATCTGCTGCACCATGCGGGGCGTGAAGGCCTTGTTGACCAGTCGGCGCAGACGGGCGTGGTCCGGGTCGTCCTTGTAGACCATGGAGCTGGTCAGGAGCCGGAACATCCTCGGCAGGTGCCGCATCATGAGACTCGAGCCGCCGCTCGTCGGGTCGCTCGAGAAGCGCACGTCGTTGTGCAGCAACAGGACGTGTTCGTGCCGGGTGAGCATGAAGCCGGCGCCCCCCATCAGCTGCTTGGAGTACGCCGGCGAGACCGCACCGCGCCGACGCAGCTCCGCGTAGCGTGGGTACGGATCTGCGAACATGACCGGGTCGGCCAGGTTCGTCACCGTGTCGGTCACCGGCCTCTCCACCTGGGGCTCAAGGCTCCTGACACCTATTGAGTATAACCTATTTTGATGGCAGCCGCCTCTTCGACCGCCCTCGTCCCGGCGGCTCACACGACGTCATCGTCGACTGCCCCGACCGAGTCCGAGTCGACGTTGGCAGCAAGCGTGGCCCGTCGCATCCTCGCCGACGTGGTCGACCGGGGCTGGCCCGTGGGAGAGGTGCTGGGCTCGCAAACCGAGCTGATCGAGCGCTACGGGGTGAGCCGGGCCGTCTTCCGCGAAGCCGTACGGCTGGTGGAGAACCAGCAGGTGGCCACCATGCGACGGGGGCCCGGCGGCGGGCTCGTCGTGACGGAGCCCACGGTGGACGCCATCATTGATGCAGCAGTCCTGTATCTGCACCGGGCCAACACCCGCCTCCATGAAGTGTTCGAGGCGCGCATCGTCCTCGAAGTGATTGCCGCCGAGCTGGCGACCGAGCGCCTGACTACCGACGATGCCACCGGTCTGCGCGCGCTCGAGGAGGTCGAGGAGCGCGACCACCGCGCCCTGCACGCCCGCCTGGCCGCCATCACCCGCAACCCGGCCCTCGAGCTCTTCGTCGACATCCTCAACCGGGTGGCCTTCTTGTACTTCCGCGGCGACGGCTCTTCATTGGGCCAGAGCACGCTCTCGGCGTCACGGGAGGCGCATGCCCGCATCGTCGAGGCGGTGCTCGACCACGACGCCGAGACGGCCAGCCGCCGCATGCGCCGCCACCTCGAAGCCGAGTCCGCCTTCCTGCAGAACCGCAAGCTGTCCCGCCAGTTCCTGCCGCGCAGCGTGGCCCTCGGCGGTGGCGTGAGCAACAAGCGGGCCGAGGACGTGGCGCGGGCGATCCTGCAGGATGTGGTGGCCGACGACCTGCCCGCCGGGACGCTGCTCGGATCGCAGACCGAGTTGATCGAACGCTACGGCGCCAGCCGGGCGGTGTTCCGCGAGGCGCTCCGCCTCCTGGAACACCACCAGATCGCCGTCATGCGGCGCGGGCCTGGAGGCGGCCTGTTCGTCGAGCGCGCCCAGCGTGCGCGGGGTGAGCGACGTGGTCGCTGTCTACCTCGCCCGCCGTGACATCTCGATGGCCGACCTCAGTGAACTGCGCATCCGAGTCGAGCTCGCGCTGGTCGACCTGGCCATGGCCCGTGCTGACGGCGCCCAGTCGGAAGCCGAGCTGCGCGGCGCCCTCGACCACGAGCGGGAGCTGACCGTTGCCGAGTTCGCGGACGGTGGCCACGACCTGCACGCCGTAATCGCGGTCCAGGCCGGCAACCGTGCGCTGGAGCTGGTGTTGCTCGTCCTGATCCGCCTCATGCGGATCCACCAGGTCGAAGAGGTATCCGACGAGCAGCGGGAGGTTGCTGCCTTCGAGGTGTCCCGAGCCCACGGTGCGATTGCCGATGCCCTCGCCACCGGGGACATTGAGCTCGCCCGTCGCCGGTTGCGCCGCCACCTCGAGGCGATTGGCAGCTACCTGCGCTGAACGTCGACCGACTACGTCGTCGAGAACACCTTGCGCGAGTAGTACCAGACGGCCAGCACGCTCAGGACCACCGCAAACACAGCGAGCGCGCCGATCTCGGGCAGCGTGTCAGTGAAGGACGCGTGGTCCGATATCAGCTTGACGAACGCGTCCATGGCCCACGCCTGCGGAACAATGTGGCCCACGTTCTTCACCGTCGTGCTCACCGCGCTCAGCTGGTAGACGCAACCGCCCAACATGCCGGCGACGATGGCCACGATCACCGCGGTGGCGATGGCCTGTTCCTGCGAGCGCGACCACGTCCCGATGATCACGGCCAGCGCGGCGATGCTGATGCCCAGCAGCAAGATCACGAGGAAGACGCTCAACGGATTGCCCCAGTGCACCCGGAACAGCACGTAGCCGACGAAGATCAACCCGATCGCCATGGTGACCGCGGTCACCATCATGCTGGCCATCTGCCCGAAAACAATGGCGCGCTTGCGCACGGGCGCGGCCGAGAGTCGCTGCAGGACGCCCAGCCGTCGCGTCTCGACCATGCC
Organism: uncultured Acidimicrobiaceae bacterium; assembly: GCA_963783965.1. Classification (GTDB taxonomy): domain Bacteria; phylum Actinomycetota; class Acidimicrobiia; order Acidimicrobiales; family RAAP-2; genus Bog-473. The sequence continues at coordinate 66,756 of CAWAPQ010000001.1, forward strand.
GGCCGCCAGCACCAGCACGGCGATGCCCATGAACAACACCAGGTTGGCCGGCGCCACGTACCAGAACGGACTGAGCGGAGCCTCGACCGGGGTCGCCTTGAGCGTGGCGTCGGTGAACTTCGTGTTCGAGCCCTCGGCCGCCATCAGATCCATCAACGCAACGGCGTCGGTGCGGGCCTGCACCGCGTCGGTCGTCGCCGACTCCACCAGGAAATCGGCCTTGACGGAGTTGCCCGAGGACGGCAGCTGGACGATCCCCGCCACCACCCGCCCCCGCAGAATGTCATCGGTCAGGTCCGTCTTGCTGCTCTCGACCCGGACCTTGATCCCGTCCGTGGTCTGCGCCAGGTGCAGCAGCCGAGCGGAGGGGTGGTACAAGCCGATCGGCTCCTTGGGGCTGCCTTCGAGCAGGCCCGTGATCAGAATGATGACGACCGGCACCAGCGTGCCGATGATGAGCAGGCGGCGGTCGCCCATCGCCCGGCGCAGGTTCACCCAAATGACGGCGATCACGTCACGGCTCCACCATCCGCCGCACACGGGTCATGGCCAGGCCACCCGCCACGACGGCGATGATCAGCAGAATCACGAAGGGGCCGATGATGCTGCTCGCCGGCTCACCGAGCTGGTCGAGCCGCCCGAATCCGACGAGGGCCCAGCCGTTCGGGGTGCCCAGCGCCAGCACCTGGAAGGCGTCGGGCAGCGAGCCGGACGGGAGCAGGTTGCCACCCACCAGCGCCAGGAAGAGACCCACCAACAAGGTGATGCCGAAGGCCTGCTGCTCGGTCTTGGCCAGCGACGTGAGGAACACGCCGATGCCGCACATGGCGGCCGTGGCGCCGATCGCCATCAACAGGACGCCGAGCGGGTTGCCCCAGTCGGCCCCGAAGCCGTAGGTCGTCACGGCCCAGATCACGAAAATGGTCGCCAGCCCCGTGAGGAAGATCGCCAGCAGCTTTCCGAGCACGATCTGGGTCGGTCGCACCGGTGCCGCCGTGATCCGGGCGAGCGTGCCGGCTGACCTCTCCATCAACAGGGAGCGCATACCGAGACCGCTGCCGATGAAGAGGAACACCACCGCGATGTTCGGTGCGAAGAAGTTGAGGTTGACCTTGCCGCCGTGACCCACGCTCTGGCTGTTGATGGCCACCGACGCCGGGTCGGCCGTCAGGCTGGCGTGGGGCACCCGGCCGGCGTACATGACGCTCGAGATCCCGGCCGCTACGGACTCGGCGTACTCCTGGCCGAGGGGGGACGTGCCCCGCGTCACCACGTCGAAGCCGGGTGTGTGCGTCGCGCCGGGGTCGACGATGGGCACGAGCAGTGTGTGCAGCCGCAGCTGCGACGGCAGGACCGCCACCCCGCCGTCGAGCGTCCCGCTGGACACGGCGTTCTGCACCGACGCCTGGCTCGGCAGCGTGGTGACCGTGACGTTCTTCGGGAGCTGGCTGGCCTGCAGCGCCGCCGTGAGCATCTGCGGCGACGCCCCCGAAATGCCGATGTGGACCGGGGTCGCACTGGCGCCGCCGGCGAAGGAAAGCCCGAGGACGGCCGCCATGAGCAGCGGTGCCGCCAGGCAGCCGATGAGGACGGAGCGATCGCGCAGCCGGCGGTGGAGCTCGTTCCACGCGATGACGCGGATCAATCGCGGAGCTCTTTCCCGGTGAGGCTCAGGAAGACGTCTTCGAGGTTCGGTGTGCGCACCTCGACACCCGTGAGGTCGACGCCGTGCTTCGTTGCGACCGCGACCACTGCGGACAACACGGCGGGCCCGTGGTCGGTGGTCAGTTCCAGGTTGCCTTCGTGCTCATGGACGTCGTGGACGTTGTGGAGCTCGAGGCAGGCGGCGGACAGCACGTCGAGCGAGGCACCGTCACAGGACAAGTGCACCTTGTCCCGGCCGCCGTGCGCACCGATGAGGGTCTCGGCGGTCCCCTCGGCGATCAGCAGCCCGTCATCAATGATGCCGATGCGGTCGCACAGCTTCGCCGCCTCCTCCATGTAGTGCGTCGTGTACAGCACCGCGATGCCCAGTCGCCCGACCGTCTCGAGAATGGCGTTGCGGCTCTGGGGGTCGACGCCGACCGTGGGTTCGTCCAGGACGAGCAGCTTGGGCCGGTGCAGGAGGCCCGCCGCCATGTTGGCCCGCCGTTTCATGCCTCCCGAATAGGTCCCGATTCGGTCCTTGCCCCGGTCTGCGAGCCCGACCAGCTCCAGCGTCTCGCCGATACGTCCTTGCAGCTCCTTGCCGCCGAGCCCGTAGAGCTGGCCGAAGAAGGTCAGGTTCTCCACCGCCGAGAGGTCGGGGTAGAGGGCAAGGTCCTGCGGGACGTAACCGACCGCCGCCTTCGCCTCCAGCGTGCCACCGGCGAACCCGTCGACCGTCACTTCTCCCTGATCAGGAATGGTCAGGCCACACAGCATGGAGATGGTGGTGGTCTTCCCGGCCCCGTTGGGCCCGAGCAGCCCGTAGCACTCGCGCTCGGCGATGCTGAATGACACGCCCTTGACGGCCTCCCGGTCGCCGTAGCTCTTGCGCAGGCCCTCACAGCGCAACATTGACTGCTCCATGCACCCTCCCCAGGGTAAAAGAGGACCCTCTTTTTGCACCATAGCAGAGCAGGTACGCGGGCTCAGGTCGGCACCTGGCCGCTCAGGTCAGGGGTGCAATTCCCGCCCAGGCCACCACTGCCGCGGCCCGCAGTTGCGTAGAAAGAGTGTGATGAATTCCGAGGCTCCCGGCCCTCACCCGTCGGCGAGGCGCAGCGGGAAGGAGTGGGCCGCCACCGCCAGGATCTCCATGCGGTCCTCCTCCAACAGGAAACCGGCGGCGATCGTCGCGTCGAGCGACGCCGTGAACCGCTCCAGATACTCGTCTTCCCCGCCGGGATACAGCGTCGACAGGGTGGCGTCGTCGAAGGGCTCGGTGCGACCGAACAGCATGGCGAAGGACTCACCCGACTGTCCCAGGCCGCCCATCACCGCGGTCGGCACGTCGACCCACGGCGTGCGGATACCGCCCTGGGCGATGCCGCGCTCGTCCAGCACGTAGCCCGTCCGGTCGCCATTGAGCTCGAGCGAAGCGCCCGAAGGGGGAGCCTCTCCGCCCGCCGCCCATCGGGCGAGGTGCACGAGAGCGGCCTGGGCCACATAGTGCTGCTGCGGGCCAGCGTTGATCGGCGTGTCGGTCTGGCCGATCATGAGGTTCGTCGTCGGTCGTAGCAGCTCGGCCATCCGCTCGGCGGTCAGCGTGCCGTCGTCGTGGCGGCCCGCACTGACCGTGTAGGTGTCGGCGTGCGCCGCGCCCGCCATCTCCCACACCCGGAGTCGGTCCGAGTCGGGCTGTTCAGCCAGCCGTCCGCCCAACAGGACCACGTCCGTCTCGCTCTGGAGCACCAGCACCGGCACCCGGGCGTCGTCGCGGATGCGCTCGCCCTTCGACGAGATTGCCACCCGCGTCGCCTCCATGCCCAGGCGCTGCGAGGCGGGGATGAACACCCCGTCGATCGAGACGCCCGACGCCGGTCGGCCGTGCACGAAGAACCCGTCGAAGAGCTGCGTCTGCGGATCGACGGCGTTGATATAGGTCACCAGGCAGGCGGCCGATTGCGACTCCCCCGCCGCCAGAATGTGCGATGGCTTCAGGCCGACCAGCGGGTTCTCGTCGCTGGGCAGCTGCAGTAACCGGCCGACCTGGGTGAAGATGTCGAAGGACCAGGCATCGCCGGGGTGCTCGAGGTCTGCGTAGCGCTCCGGCGCCAGCAGCTTGAGGTGGATGCTCTCGACGAAGCCTCCGCCGTCGATGCCGACCTTCTGGGCCGACACGCCGACCCAGGCGTGCCCCGCCGCGGCAAGGGCGCGATGGAAGAACCCCCAGTCGGGCGCGGCGTCGATGCCGGCCGAGACGTTGTGCCACTCGACCACGACCGTGCCGCTGAACCGGAGCGGGTCCGAGGGCCAGCGCGCCACGAACCTCGTCCGGAACGGAGCGTCGGCACCGGGGCTCACGTCCCAGCGGCCGTCGGCGCCCCGGTCCCCCTGCAGTCCGTAGGAAGTCGCCGTCCCCTCGAAGCTGTATTCGATCTCCTCGTATCCGAGCGTCGCCAGGTCGTAGTCCCGCATGACGTCCGGTGCCGCGCCCGGCATCTCCTTGAACATTGACTGTCGTGTCGTGGCCACCGTCGTCCTCCCCAGTCAGAGCGCCCTGCCTGACTCGATCTGCTCCATCCGGATGGAATGTCCCCTCACGGTAGGCCGTCCTCGGGACAGCCACATCACCGGCGGTCCGTCGTGAGGGCCGTTACCCGCCCACGCGGAACTGGTACGAGCCGGCCGTGACCGCACGGTCGTCCGCGCCCTCGTCGTGGAGCAGGATCCGGACTGCCACCACGCCGTCGGACCCCGGCAGCGCCTCGGCGTCCGCCCGGAACGGCCCGACCTTGCCCCGGGCCAGGAACATCACGTGGGACGAGATCGCCTGCAGGCGGTCGGTCCCGGCCCGGTCGGCCGCCAGCTCCGACGCCACCGTCTCGAGGAGAACGAACTGAGGCCCGATGTGGAGTGCTGCGTCGGGCGAGGCGACTTCCGCCGACAACACGGGCAGGGCCCAATGCCCGTCCGGGCGACGCTCCGCCCCGAAGACCTGCCAGAGCGGTGGGAGGTCCGGGCCGTCCTCGACGACGATCGGCTCGACCGGCATTCTCTCGAGCCCGCTCGGCGGCGCGCCGAGACTGATGCCCTGACCCTGCGTCAGTGCGAGGACCCGGTCGGGCCGGTCCGCGTCGACGATGCGGGAGCGGCTGTAGCCCATCTGCCGACCGTGCTTCAGGACTTCGGACACCACCTGAATGCGCCGAACGTCGCCCCCCGGATCGAGCACCTGACACGAGTGGATCACCGGATTCGGCACGGCTTCGAGGTCACTCTTGCCCCCGCCCTCGGGCGAGGCGATCCCGAGGACAGCCAGCAGGATCCCGCCGCACGCGTTCCGCATGTCGCGCCGGAGCGTGACGGTGTCGTCGGTCGGGCCGACATCCATGGACCCCCAGGTGCGACCGATGTAGCGGTAACTCAGGAGGCCGCCCCACCGTCGGCGCAATTCGGCGGCGTAGGCCACCGGGTCGTCACGCAACTCCCTGATGTCTCTGGGCATCGGTATTCGGTCTACCAGGCTGTTCGTCGCCCTTTCCTCGAGTCGATGTGGTTCGTCTATTTGGGATACTCTTTACGGTACGCCCCACAGGGCGGGACACGATCGGCGCAAAGGAACGAGGAACGCAGTGACCGACGCTTGGATCATCGACGCCTGCCGCACCCCGCGAGGAATCGGGAAGGTCGGCAAGGGTGCACTCTCCGGGCTGCACCCACAGGTACTGGGTGCCACCGTCCTCCGTGCGCTGGCCGAGCGCAATGGGCTCGACACCAATGACGTGGACGACATTGTGTGGGGCACGTCCATGCAGGTCGGGACCCAGGGCGGCGACCTCGGCCGCATGGCGGCCCTCGATGCCGGCTACGCCATCACCGCCAGCGGCGTGACCCTGGACCGCTTCTGCGGATCCGGCATCTCGTCGGTCAACTTCGCCGCGGCATCGGTGATGTCGGGCATGGAGGACGTCGTCATCGCCGGGGGCACAGAAATGATGTCGTCCTACGCCGGCAACGTCTCGAAGTCACGCTCGCCCTTCCTCGACAGCGGCAACGATCATCTGCGTGCCATCCATCCCCAGACGAACCAGGGCGTTGCGGCGGATGCGATCGCCACGCTGGAGAGGATCGACCGACGGGCCGTCGATGCACTGGCCGCCGAGTCCCAGCGTCGGGCTGAGATCGCCATCAAGGAGGGGCGCTTCGACAAGTCGATTGTGGTGGTGCACGACGTCGACGGGACCCCTCTGCTCGATCGCGAAGAGTACCCACGCCCGGGAACGACCGTCGATTCGCTTGCCTCGTTGCCTTCGTCCTTCGAGGCGCTGGCCGACATCCCGCTCGACGAGAACGGGACGACCTACCGCTCGCTCGTCCTGCAGAAGTTCCCCGGCCTCGAGATCACCCATGTCCACCATGCCGGGAACTCGTCGGGTGTCGTCGACGGCGCGGCCGCCCTGCTCATGACGAGCCCCGAGTACGCCACCGCGCACGGCATGACGCCGAGGGCCAGGATCGTGGCGACGGCGAATCTCGGCGATGACCCTACGCTCATGTTGAACGCGCCCGTCCCGGCCACCCGCAAGGTCCTCGCCAGGGCCGGTATGTCGTTGAGCGACATCGACCTGTTCGAGGTCAACGAGGCCTTCGCCGTCGTCCCCGAGAAGTTCATCCGGGACCTCGACATCGACCGCGAGCGCATCAACGTCAATGGGGGCGCCATCGCGCTGGGTCACCCCATCGGCGCGACCGGTTCACTTCTGGTGGGGACGGCGCTTGACGAGCTCGAGCGCCAGGACAAGCAGGTCGCACTCATCACCATGTGTGCCGGCGGTGGCATGGCACCGGCGGTGATCATCGAGCGGGTCTAGCGACGGAGCCGGAGTCGGGGTCCGTGACGACCAACCAGACGTCAGTGAGGTGGGTGTCAGCTCCATGACCTCGCTCCGGGACACACTGGATTCGGACGAGTACGACGAGTTCGGGCTGCTCGGCGAGAACGCGGCCGAATGGGACATCTCCTTCACGGGACAGCCGGTCGTTTCCCGAGAGTCCTTCACGCTCCCCTCGGGACAGGCTCTCTCCTACCTGCGCTGGGGTGAGGGCGAGCCGGAACTCGTCTTCCTGCACGGCGGGGCGCAGAACGGCCACACCTGGGACACCGTCATGCTGGCCCTGGGCCACCCGGCCGTGGCCGTCGACCTCCCAGGGCACGGACACTCGGACCGGCGGGACGATCGCGACTACGGGCCCTGGCAGAACGCCGAGGCGGTGGCCACGGTCCTGGAAGCGGCGGCGCCCGCCGCCCGCTGCGTCATCGGCATGTCGCTCGGCGGGGCCACGACGATCCGCCTGGCCGCGCAACGTCCGGACCTCTGCCGCCGCGCCGTGTTCGTGGACGTGACGCCGCAGATCAACGACCCGTCCCGGCAATTGAGCACGGCCGAGCGGGGCACCGTCTCGCTCATCGCCGGACCTCCGGTCTACGACAGCTTCGACGAGATGGCCGATGCCGCGGTCGCCCTGAGCCCATTTCGGGGGGCTGCCGGCGTCCGGCGGGGGGTGCGCCACAACTCGCGTCGGCTTGACGACGGCCGGTGGACGTGGCGCTACGACCTCTTCGGTCCCCCTCCCGGCCAAGGTGCTCGAGAGGGCGCGGCGAACTGGGTCGACTTCACCTCACTCTGGAACGACGTCAGTGCCATCACGATCCCGGCACTTCTCGTCCACGGCGGTTCGTCTCCTTTCGTCCTCGACGAGGACATTGACGAGATGCAGCGACGCCTCCCCTCGCTGGACGTGGTCGTCGTCGAAGGGGCCGGGCATGCCGTACAGAGCGACAAGCCTCTCGTCCTGGCCGACCTCATCCGCACCTTCGCCTTGTGACGGAGGTCGATCGCGGACGGGCGGACCGCGACGCACTCCGAACGGCCTGGCGCGTCGCCGGCGTGTACCCCGACGAGACTGTCGGCGGAGCGATCGTGACCGGTTGCACCTCCCATGCCGGCGACCACATCGTGTTCGCCCGGGTCGACGGTGAGACCACGGTCGTCACCCTGGGGGAGCTCCTCCGGCGGGCGCAGGCGTCCGCTGGGCGGTTGGCCGCAGCAGGTGTGAGAGCGGGTGACGCCGTGGTCGTGCAGGCGCCCGCTGACCTCACGGGCACCGAGATCCTGGCCGCTGTCTGGCTGCTGCACGCAGTGGCCGTCCCCCTCGCGACCACGGCGACGGCGGACGAGGTGGCGCACGCCATCCGTGAGACGGGGGCGCGGTATGCAGTTGTCGCTCCGGAGTGGCGCGGGCGTGACCTGGTCTCCCCGCTCGTGGCAGAGACCGAGTTGCCAGGGTTGCAGCAGGTGGTCGTCATTGGTGAGACCTCGCTCGACGGCGCACTGGCTCTCGCCTCCGTCGAACCGATTCCGGTCCGCTCGGGCCCTCGGCCCAACCCTTGGTCGGTGGCCTGCGTCCTCTACACATCGGGCTCGACGGCAGCACCCAAGGGGGTGCAGCACAGTCACGAGACGCTGTTGTGCGGGCTCGCCGCCGTGCCGGCTGACGCCACCAGCAGGATGCTCGCCACGTTCCCCGCCGGCCATGTGGCCTCGCTGATCGGTCTCTTGCGGCCGCTCACTGCCGGTGGGACAACGGTCGTGATGGACCGCTGGAGCGCCCGGGCGGCAGCCGAACTGATTGAGCAGCATGCCATCACGACCAGTGCAGGCACACCGTTCTTTCTTACGACGTTGCTCGACCAGGCCGAACGGGACGGGCGTGACATCTCGTCGCTGGACCGATTCCTCTGTGGTGCGGCCGCCGTGCCGTCTGCCCTGGTCGAGCGGAGTGAGGCGGCCGGCATCGTGACCTGGCGTACCTACGGATCGACGGAGCATCCCGCCATCAGCTCAGGTGGTCCGACCGATCCGCCCGACAAACGCCGCTTCACCGACGGCCGGGTGACCCCGGGCAACGAGGTTCGACTCCTCGACGAGGACGGCCGCGACGTCGCGCCGGGCGACGAAGGGGAGATCGTGGCCAGGGGGCAGAAACAGTTCCTCGGGTATGAGGACCCGGCGACCGACGCCGATGCCTTCATCCATGGGACATGGTTCCGGACCGGCGACCTGGCCCGCTTCGACGAAGACGGGTATCTCGTGGTGACCGACCGCGTGAAGGACATCATCATCCGCGGCGGGGAGAACATCTCGGCCCGGGAAGTCGAAGAGGTCCTGGCCCGGCATCCTGCCGTGTCCGAGGTCGCCGTCTGCGCGACGCCCGACGAGGTGTGGGGTGAGTCAGTCTGTGCAGTCGTTGTCCCACGCGAGGGAATACAAGGTCCGACCGTGCAGGTACTCGGGCACTTCGCGTCCTCCGCGGGGCTGGCACCGCACAAGCTGCCCACGAAGGTCGTTTTCACTGACTCGCTGCCACGCACCGCCGCCGGGAAGGTGCGCAAGCGGGACCTGCGCCCTCTGCTCTGACAAAGGCGAGCAGCCGCGCCGTCCAGGCTCGCCTGACCACAGTTGAGTCGCCCCGTCGCCACATGGTACGCATCGGCGGTGTTCATGATGCGATTTGCCATGCGGTCCAGCACGCCTGACCCGGATGCTCGGGCCGCGCTCTACGCCACCACAATCGAGATGTGTGCGTGGGCCGAGAGCAGGGGCGGCGTGGCCGCCGTGCTCAGCCAGCATCACGCGGCCGAGGACGGCTACCTCCCCTCTCCCATTCCGCTGGCCGCAGCCATCGCCGCCAGGACCACGTCGATGCCCATCAACGTGGCCGCCCTCCTATTGGCCCTGTACGAACCGATCAAACTCGCCGAGGACCTCGCGGTCGTCGACCTGATCAGCCGGGGCCGGGTCTCCTACGTCGTCGGCATCGGTTACCGGGCCGAGGAGTTCGCCATGTTCGGCATCGACCGTCGGCACCGCGCCGCCCTCGTCGAGGAGCGCATCACCCTGCTCCAACGCCTGTGGGCCGGGGAACACGTCGACATCGACGGTCGGTCCGTCCGGGTGACGCCGTTGCCCTACACGCCCGGGGGCCCACCGTTGGCCTACGGCGGCGGCACCGAGGCGGCGGCGCGACGAGCGGCACGCCTGGGCCTCCTCTTCGTGGCCGAGACACACGACGCCACGCTCGAGGAGGCCTACCGCGCCGAGGGAGGGAATTCTGCTCCCGGCTGCTTCTTCCCGCAGGCCGGGCGTGCCGATCACCGTGTTCGTCGCCGACGACCCGGAACGGGCCTGGGCGGAGATCGGCGAATACCTGTTCCAGGACTCGGCCAGCTACGCCGCATGGAACGCCCACCGGGAGGGAACGGCCTCCATCTCACGAGCCGCCAGCATCGAGGAGATGGTGCAAGAAAAGGGCGCGTACCAGATCCTCACGCCCGGCGAGGCCCGCAGCCTGGTCGAAAAGGGAATGCCCCTCGGCCTGCAACCGCTGGTCGGTGGCCTCCCGCCGGACCTGGCCTGGCCCTACCTCGAGGCAGCCGCGGCGGCGCTGGCGCCCGAGAGCCTCTAGCGGTACTGCGTCTCGCTCTTGTCCCGCGGCGCCGGGGGCGCGGGGGGGAAGTTGCCGATCTGCGTATACGACAATCCGTTGTGAAGAGCTGCCGTGCGCGTCGCGTCCAGCGACTCCCAGATGGCCCGGATCGTGCCTTGAATCGCCTTGGGATTCCGCCGGGCGATCGACTGGGCGATCTCCCGGGCACGGTCACGCAGCTGCTCTCGGGTGACGACCTCGGTCACGAGTCCGAGACGGAGGGCGGTCTCGGCCGTGATGCGCTCCTCGTTGCCCATGAGCGCCCAGCGCAGGACATCGCCCAAGGGAACGCCCCGGTGCAGCATGCCTATCGGCTCGAGCGAGCTGACGATCCCTACGTTGGCGTGGGGGTCGAAGAACACGGTGTCGTCGGAGCAGATGACGATGTCCGCCTCGTTGAGAAAGTACTGAGCCCCGCCGGCGCAGAGCCCGTGTGCGGCCGTTACCACCGGTTTCCAGACCCGGTGGTGGACCTTCGGCGCCAGGAGGTATCCGGGGTCGAACGCTGTTCCACACGTTGTCCTTCATGAACCAGCTGCTGTCGCCCTTGATGTCGACGCCGGTGCAGAAGGCGCGCTCGCCGTTCGCCTGAATGATGGCGCAGTGGATCTCGTCCGTGTCGCGGACCGTCTCCCAGGCCCAGGTCATGTCGTCCGCCATGGCCTTGTTGAACGAGTTCAGGCTGTCGGGACGGTTCAGCGTGATGGTGGCCACGTTGTCCGCCACATCGAACAGGATGGCTTCGCGTTCCATGGTTCCTCCCTGGGGCCCCAACGATCCGAATGGGGCAAAATGGTACACTCTATTTCTCGGGTTGCGGCCGAGCGTGCGGGCCAGACAGCATCACACGACCGAGAACCGGACAGCGAAACAGACAGAGAGGGACACTCCGTGGAGATCAACGGGAAGAAGGCCGTCATCGTCGGCGGGGCGTCGGGTATGGCCAAGGCCTCGGCGGAACTGCTCCGTCAAAAGGGCGCCGATATCGCCATCCTCGACCTGCCGAACACGGCCGGCGCGGCAGTCGCCAAGGAGCTCGGCGGCACGTTCCACGAAGTGGACATCCTCGACGAAAACCAGACCGAATCCGCCCTGGCCGACGCGGTGGCCGCGCTGGGCGGGCTGCACATCGCCGTCAACACCGCCGGTGGTGGTGCCGCGAAGCGCACGCTGAGCAAGGACGGGCCGCACCCCCTGGACACGTTCCGGCGGACCATTGAGCTGAACCTCATCGGCACGTTCAACCTCAATCGCCTCCAGGCCTTCCACATGTCGACCAACGAGCCCGAGGACGGCGAGCGCGGCGTCATGATCAACACCGCCTCCATCGCCGCCTTCGAGGGCCAAATCGGGCAGGTTGCGTATGCCGCTGCCAAGTCGGGCATCGTCGGCATGGTGTTCACGATGGCCCGCGATCTGGGCAGCCTGGGCATCAGGGCCATGGCAATCGCACCGAGCCTCTTCGCGACCGGGCTCACCGAGGGCATCCCGGACGAGTTCGCCGCGACCTTGACGAAGGACGCAGCCTTTCCGAAGCGGTTGGGCCGACCGGAGGAGTACGGCAAGCTCGCCGTGGCGATCGTCGAGAACCCCATGCTCAACGGCCTCTGCATCCGGCTCGATGCAGGCACTCGCTTCGCTCCCAAGTAGACCAGGGAGAGACGACCGGATCCGGGAGGCACAACGTGACGGTGCGATCGATCGACCTCCACATCGACGTCACCGAGGCAGCGGGCCTGGGCGAGCCCGCCCACATTGCGCTCACCGTCACTGCGCCCGACGCGCTCCCGCACGAGCCCGTCGTCTGCTTCGCCAAGCCGGGCGGCGGATACGCGCGGGGCTACTACACGGCAGATCTACCGGGACCCGGTCCGGGCGCTCAGGCCGAGTGGCACGCGCAGCGTGACTGGGTTTTCGTGTCGGTCGACCATCTCGGTGTCGGGGAGAGCTCCCAGCACGACCCGGAGCGGTTGTCGTACACGCCCGTCGTGGCGGCGAGCGAGGCCGCAGAAGCCGATGTGTTGCAGAAGCTGGCGGCCGGCACCCTGATGGACGGGCTCCCGAAGGTCGAGCGTCCGCTGACGATCGGCATCGGGCAGTCGATGGGGGGCTGCCTGACGGTCGTGCAGCAGGGGCGGTATCACGGCTACGACGGGATCGGTGTGCTCGGCTACAGCGTGCTGCACACGCACCCGCCGACCGCGCCCGGCACGCCGCCCATCGTCATGCCGTGGGTCCCCCGTGACGCGCTGCCGTCCGACGGCATCTTCACCAATGGCCCCGCGCTGGCCGAGATCGACCCTGCGGCGGGACCGGGTGCCGATGCCATGGCCTGGGGCTTCCACTACGACGACGTCGATCCCGACATCGTGCGGCGTGACCTCGGGGACTTCCCCTCCCGGGGTGGCGACCTGCCGCCGTGGGCATCGGCCACCGTGCCGGCGACGGTCGCCATGTGGTGCCTCACGCCCGGCGGGGCGCTGCCCGAGGCGGCGGCGATCCGTTGCCCCGTCCTCGTGGGCCTGGGCGAACGCGATGTGCTGGTGGATCCCCGAGGGGAGCCGCGGGCGTACGAGTCGTCCCGGAGCGTGGACCTCTTCGTCTGCCCGAGAATGGGACACATGCACAACTTCGCCGGGACGCGCGAGCTCTTCTGGCGGCGCATCGAGACGTGGGCGCACTGGGTGCGGGCGGCGCGCGGATGATGGAGCTCGACCGCGCCGAAGACCTCCCTTCCCTGCTGACCCTTGAGCGGGTCGACCGTGACCTCTTCCGCGGTCGCAACGCCAACTACGGACCACGCCAAACCCTCTACGGCGGGCAGGTGGCGGCGCAATGTCTGCTCGCCGCGGCGGCCACCGTGGAGCCCGACCGCCTTCCGCACTCGTTCCACGGCTACTTCCTGCGGGCGGGGCGGAGCAACCTGCCCGTCGTCCTCGAGGTGGACCGTGACCGGGACGGGCGCTCGTTCTCGGCCCGCCACGTCGTCGCCGTTCAGGACGGCGAGGTGATCTTCTCCATGATCACGTCCTTTCACGCAGAGAGCGAGGGCGGGGTCTTCGACGACGCGCCCCGGCGCGACGTGCCTGCACCCGAGGACATCGCCAAGGGCGAGTGGAACACGCTGCTCGATGTGCGCCCGGTGACGCCGACCGACTTCCTGAAGGGTGTGTTCACCGACTGCCTCTGGGTCCGTTCCGCCGCACCGCTCGGGGACGACCCGTTGATGCACAGGGCCGCGCTCACCTATCTCTCGGATCTCGGCACGGGCTTCGGTCAGCAGGACAAGGCGATCATCGGGCGCGGTGGACCATCCATCGACCACTCCATGTGGTTCCAGGAGAACATCCGGGCCGACGACTGGGTGCTCGTCGATCTCCGGCCGGTCAAGGCCCGCAGCGCGCGTGGGTTGTACCAGGGTTCGTTGCGGGACCAGCGCGGCGTCCTGGGTGCCACGATCCACCAGGAGCAGCTCCTGCTGCCCGGGTCGATGTCCGACGTCGTCGACGAGGTGCTACGGCAGGAGGCGGAGCTGGCAGCGAACGAAGGCCGCGAGCCGCGCGATCTCGCGGAGCTGCGACAGGCCCAGAGGGACCATCCGACCGGCCACTGAGACGTTCCCGCGGATTCGCTCAGGTCACCCAGTTCGCGATCGTCTCAATGTCCTGCAATCCGTTCGGCCCGACGGGCTGCACGTTCAGGACGGTGACGCCGGACTCGCGGTACGCAGCGACGCGGTCCTTGACGAAGCCGGCGTCGCCGATGAGCGACATCCCTGCGACCAACTCGTCGGGGATGAGCGCTGCTGACGCCCTGCGATCGCCCCCGAGGTAGAGGTCCTGAATCTGCTCGGCCTCCTTCTCGTAGCCGTAGCGCCGCAGCACGTCGTTGTAGAAGTTCTTCCCCTTGGCGCCCATGCCCCCGTAGTACAGGGCCAGCATGGGGCGGTCCCGATCGCGCAGTGCGACGACGTCGTCGCCGATGGCCAGGGGCCCGCCCGCCACGATCTCGAGCGGCTGCAGTTCGGGCGACCGAGCGGCCTTGCCCTCTTCGAGCGGGGAACCCCACAGCTCGTGGGCCCGGTCGGGCCAGTAGTGCAACGGGAGCCACCCCTCGGCGAGCTCGGCCGTCATGGCCACATTCTTCGGCCCGAGGGACGCTACGAAGATCGGGATCCGCTCGCGCACGGGGTGGTCCATGATCTTGAGGGCCTTGCCCAGACCGGTGCCTTGTCCCTCTGCCAGCGGCACCTGGTAATTGGCGCCGTCGTGGACGAGGCGGTCGCGCCGCCACACCGAGCGGCAGATCTCGATGATCTCCCGGGTGCGGGCCAACGGCGCGTCGTAGGGCACCCCGTGGAAGCCCTCGATGACCTGCGGCCCGGAGGCGCCCAGCCCCAGGACGAAGCGTCCCCGCGACAGCTTGTCGAGGCCGACCGCCGTCATGGCCATGAGCGTCGGTGTGCGCGAGTAGAGCGGCAGGATGCTCGACCCGATCTGCGCTTTCCTGGTCACGGCGGCCAGGAAGCCCATGCTGGAGACGGCGTCGGCCGAGTAGGCCTCGCCCGTCCAGAGATACTCGACGCCCACGTCCTCCAGGCGCTTGGCGTACGCGGCGAACTTGTCAGGATCGTCCCGCATCCCTACCGTCGCGCCCAGCTTCATGGTCCAGCTCCTCTCGCAAGCGTGGCGGTGCCTGGCCCCTTCCAATAATAGAGGATACTATTTACCCATGTCGATTGCGATCACCGAAGACCACCGTGCCCTTGGGCAAACGGCCTCGGATTTCTTGGCCAAGCGCGATGCCCGGGGGGCCGCCCGGGCCCTGCTCCTGGAAGAGACCGAGGCGTTGCCGGCCTTCTGGGTAGACCTCGTGTCCCTGGGCTGGCTGGGCCTGCACCTGCCCGAGGAGCGGGGAGGCTCGGGATTCGGTCTGCCCGAGCTCGTCGTCGTGGTCGAGGAGCTGGGCCGCGCCGTGGCACCGGGACCTTTCGTGCCCACCGTCATCGCCAGCGCCGTGATCGACGCGGCCGCTCCGGACGAGGTGGCGTCGCGGCTCGTGCCGGGACTGGCCGACGGATCCGCCTTCGGCGGCATCGCGCTCACGTCCGACATCACGGTGTCCGGAGGCAAGGCCGCCGGCACGGCGAAGGCGGTCCTGGGCGGTGGCCTCGCCCAGATCCTCGTCCTCCCCGCAGGCGACGACGCCATCGTCGTCGAGACCGCGGGCGGCGGCGTGACCGTCGAGGTGCCGGGCAACCTCGATCCCACCCGGCGCACCGCCCGCGTCACGCTCGACGGCGCGCCCGCGCACGTCATCACCGGAGGGCGCCAGGTCCTGGTCGACCTGGCGCGGCTCGTCATCGCGGCCGAGGCGGTCGGCATCGCCGGCGAGTGCACCGAGCAGGCTGCGGCCTACGCCAAGGTGCGCGTGCAGTTCGGTCGGCCCATCGCCACGTTCCAGGCCGTCAAGCACCACTGCGCCAACATGTTGGTGGCCTCCGAGCTCGCCACGGTGACGGTGTGGGACGCCGCCCGGGCTGCCGAGGAAGGAGGTGCGCAGCTGTCGCTCGCCGCGGCCATGGCGGCGGGGCTCGCGCTGTCGGCCGCCGACGAGTGCGCCCAGCTCAACATCCAGGTGCACGGCGGCATCGGCTTCACCTGGGAGCACGACGCCCACCTGTATCTTCGCCGGGCCACCGCCCTCGAGGCGGTCGTGGACGCGGAGGGCGCGGCGCAGGACATCACCGACCTGGTGCGGGCCGGCACTCGGCGCGTGCGCACCATCGACCTGCCCCCTGAAGCCGAGCCGATGCGCGACGAGGTGCGCGCCTTCGCCGATCGGATGAAGGGCCTCGATGCCGCGGCGCAGCGGGCGGCCATGATCGAAACCGGCTACGTCATGCCGCACTGGCCCAAGCCATGGGGTCGCGCTGCCGGCGCCGTCGAGCAGCTCGTCATTGAGCAGGAGTTCAGCGCTGCGGGCGTGTCGCGTCCGCAGTACGGCATCACCGGTTGGGTCATCCTCACCCTGATTCAGCACGCGACGGAGGACCAGGTGTCCCGGTGGGTCATGCCCGCCCTGCGCCAGGACGTCATCTGGTGCCAGCTCTTCAGCGAGCCCGACGCGGGCAGCGACGCCGCCGGGGTCAAGACCCGTGGCACGCGGGTCGACGGCGGGTGGCTGGTCAACGGGCAGAAGGTGTGGACGAGTGGTGCCCATGTCGCCAGCTTCGGCCTGGCGACGATCCGGACCGACCCCGACGTGCCCAAGCACGAGGGCATCACCACCATGGTCATCGACATGCACGCCGAAGGCGTCGAGGTGCGTCCGCTCAAGATGGTGACGGGCCAGTCGGAGTTCAACGAGGTCTTCTTCAACGACGTCTTCGTCCCCGACGACGACGTGGTGGGCCCGGTCAACGGTGGCTGGACGGTGGCGCGGGCGACGCTCGGCAACGAGAGCGTGTCCATCGGCGGCGGCCAGGGCGGCGGCTCCATGCCGGCCGACATGGTCATCGCACCCTTCGATGCCCACCCCGAGCGCCTGGCGGGCGGCGCCGGGCGCGTCGGGCGCTTCATCGCCCAGAGAGAGGCCATGGCCGTCCTCAACATGCGCAGCGCCCACCGCGCCGTCATCGGCGGCGGTCCGGGGCCCGAGGGCAACGTCACCAAGCTGGTGCTGACGGAGGCCGGCCACGAGGCGGCGGCAATCCTGGCCGCACTGGGCGGTCCGGACACGGCCTATGCGGACGGCGCCGGGGCGATGACGGCGATGATGGTGCTGATGCACCGGGGCCTGTCCATCGCCGGTGGGACCTCGGAGATCAAGCGCAACCAGATCGGTGAGCGCATTCTGGGCCTGCCGCGTGACCCGCTCATCAACTAGCCGCATCCCGGAACGGCCTCGCTCGGGGTCGACATCGTGCGGTCAATTAAGTCTGAGGACGTGTCATCACGGCTGGACAAGTCGTGGAAGGTCCTGGCGAGCCCTTCAACGGCCAGTGTGGACCGCTGCGTCGACATCTTCCTCAGACCGGACGGCACGTTCGGATTCGAGGAGTTCCGGCGCGATCCCGAAGACGGCGGCGTCTGGACCCCCGTCGCGTACTACTCAGGCCGGCGCTACGACGCGGAGGAGGAAGCTCTCGCCGCAGCCCTGGAACGGGTTCCTTGGCTCGGCGAGGTCCTCGACGCGGGCGGTTGACGCCGGTCGAGTACCCGGCGGGAGCTAGTCGCTCGTCGGCTCCGCTCCGAATGTCGTCTCGGGCGACCGCCAGTCCGTCGAGACGAACCGGTGCGCAATCAACCACCGGTCGCCCACGGGGACGAAGCGGTCGCGGTACCGGCCCATGTGATCGAGGCCGATCTCGGTGATCACGGTGAAGTAGCTGGCCACCACCGCCTCGTCCGGCTGGAGCGCCTCGAACCTGATGTTGGTGACGTTGTGGCGCACAATGCGGCGCAGCGCCCCCGAGTCGCGCTTCTTGGCGGCTTCCTCTTGCGCCCGTGTCGCCGCCGGCGCACCACCGAAGCGGGCCATGATTGCGTCCCGACCCTGCAAGGGATCCGCTCCCCGGATCTCGAGCACGCCGTCTTCGCAGAACGCCCCCGCGAAGTCCTCCAAGTTGTAACGATCCCCAGCGTGCGTGTACTGCGCCAGCGTGTCGCGACATGCCTCGCGTGCGGCAAGCTCCCAGAGTTCCACGGCGACGTTGGCTCCTTCTCGGTCTCGAGGTACGTCCGAGCGGGACGCAGCTTGATCCTACGCACGAGGTGGCGGACAGAATCCGGTTACGCGACGTGACTGTCACCGGCTCGTAGAGTGCGGACATGCCTGAGCCTGACTCCCACGGCGGCCGGGTCTCCGGGGTCTGGAACCTGCTGATCGGCCCACCGAAATCGGCGCTCGGTGGCGGGAAAGACCGCATCACGCCCGTCGAGGGGCTGTCGGCCCTTTCGCTCGACGCCCTCACGTCCGTGGCCTACGGACCCGAGGCCATCATCCTCGTCCTGGCGGTGGCGGGCGCAGGAGCACTGCACCTGGTCCTGCCCATCACTATCGCCATCGTCCTGCTCTTGGCCATTTTGGTCTTCTCCTACCGGCAGGTCATCGACGCCTATCCCATGGGCGGCGGGGCGTACGCCGTCTCGCGGGCCAACTTCGGTGCGCATACCAGCCTCGTCGCCGCCGCCTCGCTCGTCGTCGACTACACGCTGACCGTGGCCGTCTCCATCGCGGCGGGTGTCGCCTCCCTGCAGTCCGCCTTCCCGAGCCTGGCCGGAGCCACGATCCCTCTCTGTCTCGGGATCCTCCTCTTCATCATGGTGCTCAACCTGCGCGGCCTCGGCGAGACGGCGCGCGCCTTCCTGCTGCCGACTCTGCTCTTCATCGTCGGCTTGCTGGCCATCATCGCCATCGGCCTCATCCATCCACTCGGGCTGAACGAGTCGCAACTCGGCACGTCCCAGACGCCCACGACCGGTCTCAAGGCGGTGACCTTCCTCCTGGTCCTCAAGGCCTTCTCCGCCGGGTGCAGTGCGCTGACCGGCGTGGAGGCGATCGCCAACGGCGTGCCCCTGTTCCGGGAGCCCCGGACCGTGCGGGCGAAGCGGACCGAAGTCCTGCTCGGCCTCATCCTCGGCGCCATGCTGCTGGGTCTCGCCGTCCTGGCCAAGCGCTGGCAGATCGGTCCCCGCTCCGGCCAGACCGTCCTGAGCCAGATCATGGCGATGTCCGTCGGCCGAGGCTGGGCCTACTACATCATCTCCATCACCATCACGGTCGTGCTGGCCCTGGCCGCCAACACGTCCTTCGGCGGGCTCCCCGTCCTGGCGAGCCTGGTGGCACGGGACAACTACCTCCCCCACCTCTTCACCATCCGGGGCGACCGGCAGACCTTCGGCAACGGAATCCTGGTACTCACGGTCATGGCGGGCG
Source organism: uncultured Acidimicrobiaceae bacterium (assembly GCA_963783965.1). Taxonomy (GTDB): domain Bacteria; phylum Actinomycetota; class Acidimicrobiia; order Acidimicrobiales; family RAAP-2; genus Bog-473. The sequence continues at coordinate 85,890 of CAWAPQ010000001.1, forward strand.
CGCTGCTCATCGCCGTGGACGGCAACACGAACACCCTCATCCCCCTCTTCGCCATCGGGGTGTTCATCGGATTCACGCTCTCACAGGCGGGACTGGTGGTGCACTGGTGGCGCGAACGTCCTACCGGCTGGCGCCGCCGTGCCGCCATCAACGGCTTCGGCGCGTGCATCACAGCCATCGCCACCATCGTCTTCCTCGTCTCCAAGTTCACCGAGGGCGCCTGGGTCGTCGTCATCGCCATCCCGGCCTTCATCGTGCTCTTCCTCCGCATCCACGCCTACTACGAACGGGCCGCCAAGGAGCTGCGCTTCGACGAGGACCCCGGCAGGCCCAAGCCGAAGCGCACGATCGTGGTCGTGCCCGTCAACCGGATTTCGCGGCTGACCGAGCACGCGCTGAGCGAGGCCGAGTCACTCGGACAGGAGGTCATTGCCGTGACCGTCGTCCTCGAAGGAGGCGACGAAGGCGCCGCCTACGCCGAGCATTTCTTCGACGGCTGGGAACGGTGGAACTGCGGCATACCCCTCCGGGTCCTGCACACCGAGTACGCCTCGGTCACCCAGCCGATCGTCGCCTTCATCGACGAACTGCGAGCCAAGCATCCGGACGATCAGCTTGTCGTCCTGATCCCCGTCGTGCGGCCGGACAAGTTGCGCTACCGGATCCTGCACAACCAGCTCGACCTCGTGCTCTCCTCTGCGTTACGCGGCCGTGATGACGTCGTGGTGGCCCGGGTCACCGTGCCTTTGGAACGGCCCCCGTCCGATCCGGAACACACGGCCGGCTCGGAGCCGAAGCCGGCGGCGGAGCCACCGGCCGACCGCGCAGCCGACACGTCCTGACCCGTGCGCTCAGTGGCCCTTCCACACGGGGTCGCGCCGTTCGATGAAGGCGGTAGCGCCCTCCTTGGCGTCCTCACTGCCGAACACCTTGGGCTGCCACTCGGCGGCAAGCGTGCGGGCGCGCTCGAGGTCCGTCGACGCCGTGCGCACCACCTGCTTCGTCGCCTGGAGCGCGAGGGGCCCGTTGCGCGCGATCCGCTCGGCCAGCGCCACGGCAGCATCGAGGACCTCGGTCGGGGCGACGACCTGGTTGATCAGCCCGAGCGACAGCGCCCGCCCGGCGTCGATGGAGTCGCCCGTCAGCGTGAGCTCGAGTGCCACCGCGAGCGGGATGCGCGTGCTGATGAACACGCCGCCGCCGGCCGCGAAGAGGCCCCGCTTCACCTCGGGAAAGCCGAACGAGGCCGCCTCCGATGCCACCACCACATCACACCCCAGCAGCAGCTCGAAACCGCCGGCCACGGCGGAGGCGTTGGCCGCGCCGACGATCGGGAGGCGGATCTCCCCCTGGCTGAAGCGGGCGAAGCCGCGCATGGCGTCGGGGTGGCCGCTCATGCCGCCGGAGCCGCCCCCGGCGAACCCGCGCAGGTCCATGCCGGCGCAGAAGGCCCGGTCGCCGGTCCCCGTGAGCACCACCGCGCGCACCTCTTGATCCTTCTCGGCCTCCAGCATGGCGAGGCCGATGGCGGTCAGCAGCTCGGGGTTCAACGCATTGCGCGCCTCGGGCCGGTTGAGTCGCAGCACTTCCACCGCGCCGCGCCGTTCCTTGACGAGAACCGGCTCTGCCGGCGCCTCCGCACCAGTGTCCGTCATCAGGCCACGACCTTCCTCTCTCGCAGATCTGCGATGGCCTCGACCGAGTAGCCGAGCTCGCTCAGTATGGCGTCGGTCTGCTGGCCTGCCAAAACGCCGGGTTCGGCCACCGTGGCGCTCCGCGAGAACGAGACGTACGGCTTCAATCGCACATGGTCACCGAAGGTCGGGTGCTCCACCTCCACCAGCATGTCCGCGGCACCCGCGAACTCGGCCGACTGCAGGACGCTCTCGGGCGGCTCGCGATGCGCCACCACGCATCCCACGCCGGCAGCCAGCAGTGTGTCCTCCCAGTGCTGGGCGGGTTTCGAGGCGAAGACCTCCTCGAGCACCTCGGCCAGTGCCGCGTCGTTGGCATCCCGGGCCGCCCCATCGACGAATCGGGCATCGGCGGCCAGCTCCGCTTCTCCCACCAACGCCGCGCACAGCGCGGTCCAGTCCCCGGCCGAGGGTGTCGCCAGGTAGAGCCACTCGTCGGCCGAACGGTAGAGCCGGTAGAGGGCCGAGTAGCCCAGGAGCTGTGCGTCGGCCGCCTGCGTCGGCGGACGATCCTTGTACTCCGCCATGTCGTCGGCCAAGGCGTGCGCCGTCGAGGTCAGCATGGTCGTCAGCAACTCCTGGGACACGCCGGTCCGGTCGCGTACCAGCAGGCCCAGCGCCATGGCGCTCGCCGCGGTGAGCGCCGAGATGCCGTCCGCCTGCGCGTACTCTGTGGTGCCCGCACCCGAGAGGCGCAACGCATCGGCCCGGATCTCCTTCAGGGACAGTCCCGGTCGCTCATCAATGGCCGTACCGATGTTGCGCATGACGAGGCCGCTGCCGGCGCCGATGGTGGGGGCGTACGCGGGGCGGTCACCGCACGGCCCGTCGATCCCGTAGCCGGGCGAGTTGAGGTAGACGAGGTCGGGATTGACGGCGCGCAAGGTCTCGGCGTCGACCCCTTGACGCTTCGCCACCCCGGCGCGGAACGACTGCAGGACGATGTCGGCCCTCCGGGCGAGCGCGTGCAGGATCGACCGTCCCTCCTCGGTGGACAGATCGACGCAGATGGACTCCTTCCCCTGCACGCATTTGGCCGCGCCCAGCTCCGGGAAGGGAAGCAATGTCCGCATGGGCTCACCTTCCAATGGCTCCACCTTGATCACCCGGGCTCCCACCTCGCGCAGCACCGTGCCGCCGAAGGGGGCGGCGAAGAACGTCCCGAGTTCGAGCACCGTCACGTCGCCCAGAGCCGCCTCCCCAGAATCCGAACCGGTACCCGGCACCGCGTCGACCCCGCCGATCGCCGGCCAGGGAGCTGCCCGCAGCGCAGCGCCGTCAGCATCCAGCATGGGTGCACCGTGTTCCAACACGGCGGGCGTGGCCGACATCTGCACGATGGGACCCGGCTGGCGCACGAGGCCGCGTTCCGCATCGTCGATCTCGACGACAGCACCGAGATGCCGCATCTGCGGATGGTCCAGGAGTTCGCTCCCGTGCCGCATGGTCTCCGCCCACACGTTGTGATCGTTCTCGAAGACCTCGTTCCACTCGGCCAGCGTCTTGGATTGCACGGCCTCGTAGAGCTTGTCCCAGAACTCGCCCGTCTTGGGGCTGTCGGCCGCCCACACGGCGTCCTTCCACTCGTCGTCCTGGAGCATCCAGTCCAGGCCCATCACCTTGAGCATCTCCATGTAGAGGTGCAGTTGGACCTGGGAGAACTGAAGCCAGCGCCCGTCCTTGCTGAGGGCGATGAGCAACATGAACACCATGGGAGTGAGCGGGGTCCCGTGTTGGCCGATGGGCGACGACGGGGTGAAAGCCTCGGGGAATTTCGACGTGATGACGTTCAGATACCAATTCCACGTGCCGAGAGACGCGACACCGTTGACCAGCGTGGCGTCGACCCTCTGGCCCCGGCCACTGCGCTCACGCTCGTGCAGCGCGGCGCAGATACCCGTGAGCAGCTGCTGGCTCGCCCCGTAGCTGCAATACGGCACGGACACATGGGCTGGTCCTTCGCGGCTCACCATCGCCTGCGACGCCCACAGTGCGCCGACGCGGGCCATGACGAGGGCCTCATAGCCCTTGGCATCGGCGTACGGCCCTTTGCGGCCGAATCCAGTGACCGAGCCGTAGACCAACCGATGATTGGCGGCCGACAATTCCTCGTAGCCCAGTCCGAGGCGTTCCATCACGCCGGGACGGAAGGTCTCGATCACCACGTCGGCCCCGACCGCCATCGCACGAGCCAGCGCGGCTCCATCCGGGTCGTGCAGGTCGAGGACCATCGACTTCTTCCCGCGCCCGATCATCGGAAACGACGGCAGGCCTCGGAGGGAACTGCCTCCGGGCGGCTCGACCTGCACCACCTCGGCTCCGAAATCGGCCAGTGTCTGACTGGCCTGGGCCCCGGCGAGGCCGTTCGACAGGTCGAGGACACGGAGACCCGCAAGCGGCCCTACGGACCGCAACGTGGCATCGTGCTCCATCAGCGCCTCCCCGGGGTGGGACTCTCCGAATGACCAGTCCGGGCCTTTAGAGTATACTGAATTAGCGCAGGAAGCGAAGTGAGGAGAACGTGGCAGCCGACACTGAACCGACCCCCGGCGGAGCGGAGCCCGTGATCCTGACCGAAGTGGTGGACCGCGTCGGAACCATCACCCTGAACCGCCCGGCGCGGCGCAACGCGCTCAACGGCGAGCTCATCGGGGCCCTCGACGAAGCCGTCCGCCGGATGGCCGACGAACCCGACGCCAAGGTCATCGTCCTCACCGGCGCAGCGCCCGACGGAGGACACGGCGGCTTCTGCTCTGGTGGTGACGTCAAGGGCGGCGAACGCGGTTCCCCGGGCAGCGAGAAGGGCGTGCCGCCCGACGCATTGGAGGGCGACCTGTCCCGCCACGACCTGCACGCGGCCATGCGGTTGCACCTGATGCCCAAGCCGACGATCGCCATGGTGGGTGGGCCGGCTGTCGGAGCCGGGTGCAGCCTTGCCGCCGCGTGCGATCTCCGCTTCGCCTCGGAGGACGCTGTGTTCTCCACCAATTTCTCGCCCAACGGGCTCTCGGGCGACTACGGGGGTTCCTTCTTCTGGACCCGCATCGGTGGGACGGCGCTCACGCGGCGCCTCTATCTCCTGAACGAGAAGATCTCCGCGCCGCGGGCGCTGGAGCTCGGCATGGTGCACGAGGTGCTCCCGCCGGCCGAGCTGCGCGCCTACACCTACGAAGTCGCCAACAAGCTCGTGCGGACGCCGGCCGCGCTCCTCGCCCTCATCAAGGACAACCTCAATGCCGCCGAGGACGAGGTGGAACGCCGTCGTTGGCTCTTCGCCCACGAGGCCGAGAACCAGGGGAAGTCAGCCACATTGATGATGGAGCGCCTCGCGCGGAAACAGGCGGCGGAGAAGCAGACCCCCGAAACCTGACCGGCTATTTGTGGGACGTCCCGGCTCTGCTCAGTGAGACATGCGCGGTGCTGGAGTGCAGGGCGCCCGATGCCGACGCCAGCGGGCCACTCCACACGGCGAACGTCGCCGCAATGGAGCACAGAATGCCGGCGGCGATCACCCGGCCGGGATGCTTCTTCATTGATCCACTCTGTGCCCAAAATGTGTGGAGAATCCGAGGGCCAGTTAAGAACATTCGAAGAATCCCGCCGCTCACCCCGGTTTCCGCCGCCCGCGGCACGGGCCGCCATCACCTCTCGACCTGCGTCCCCACCTTCAGATCGCGATACGGCACGTCCTTGTCGCTGGTGGGCTCGCGGGGCAGCCCGAGGGCCCGTTCGCCGAGGACGTTGAGCTGGATTTCGTCGCTCCCACCGCCGAGCCGGGTCCCCGGGCTGGCCAGATTCACCAGTTGCAGGTCCCCCTCCAGGGGCGACGTCGCTCCCATCAACATCCCTTGCGCTCCGACGATCTGGTACGAGAGGTCCCGTGACTGCTGGCAGATGCGGGCCGTCGTGAGCTTGGCGATGGAGCCGTCGGCACCCGTGAGCTTCCCCCCCGCAGCGCCGATACGGCGCATCGTCCACCCGTTGACGCGGACCTGGGAAACGTAACGAGTGAGCTCCTGTCGAACGACCGGATGGTCCGAAACGCCGAACGTCTGCGCCAACTCGACCATGACCTTGGCCGGCACTGCTCCCGCCGAAAGCGGGCTCTTGCGCGCCCGTGCTGCCTCGCGGGCGCGATCGACGACCTCGCCCACCTTGCGGTCGAGGTCACCGTCCGATCCTGAGCGAGCCATGACAAGGCCGAACAGGCCTCCGCCAGCGACGGAGTTGCGTTCGTTGAGCAGCGTCGTCTGCGCCACCCGCCAACCGTCGTTGACCTCGCCGATCACCCGGTCGGCCGGGACTCTGGCCTCGGTCAGGAAGACCTCGCAGAAGTTCGACGCGCCGTTCATCTGCCGGAGCGGCCGCGCCTCGATCCCCGGCTGCTTCATGTCGATGGCGAAGTACGTGATGCCGGCATGTTTGGGCACCTCGACGTCGGTCCGCGCCAACAGCATGCCGATGTCCGACGCGTCCGCGGCGGAGTTCCATACCTTTTGACCGCTGACGACCCACTCATCACCGTCGCGCTCAGCGCGGGTGCCGATGCTGGCGAGATCCGATCCTGATCCTGGTTCGCTGAAGAGCTGGCACCAGGCGGCTTCGCCCGTCGCGATGGCCCGCACCAGCTCCCGTTGGAGGGTCTCAGTGGCGTGCTGGAGGATGGTCGGGGCCGCCAGGCGCGCGGCCATCGCGCCGACCGGTGGGCCGATCACCCGGTTCTGCGCCAGGACGCCGGAGATGGTTGCGGCATCGCCTCGCGACGCCCCCGAGCCGCCCAGCCCCTCGGGCCAACTCGGGTAGGCGTAGCCGGCGTCGGCCAAGCGGCGCCACCATTCGCGGACGGTGATGGACGTGTCCCAATTGGCGTCAACCCAGGCCTGGACGCCGGCTGCGAGGCCCCCGCCTTGGCCCGGGTTCACCCCTCGCCCTCGCCCTTGGTCCTTCGTTCGGCGACGATCTCGTGGTGTCGCTCCAGCATCTGCACGGCCTGGGCCGCCAGATCGGAAGGCGGCTCGGGTAGGCGGACGGGCCCGCGCTCCCGGCTCGGCAGCGCGACAGTGGCCTTCGCCGGGCAGGTGACCGTGTCGCGCTGGTTCGTGCCGCGCATCTCGATGTCGACGACACACCGCCCATCCTCCTGGCGCTTGTCGACCACCTCGCCAGTGAAGATGTGGGTGTCGCCGATGTAGTTGAACTTGCGGATCTCCGAGCTCTGCGAAACGAGCCAGCCGTCGTCACCCATGAAGTCCGTCATGTAGTGGCTCAGCCAGCAGTCACGCATCACCCCGTAGTCATAGGCCATCGGGTTGCCGATGGCCTGCGCCCAGGCGGAGTCCCAGTGGACCCTCTGGGCGACATCGGGCACCCCGTACTCATTCTTGACGTAGAAGGGGGCGATGCGCAGACGGTTCTTGTACGCAATCCGGTTGGCGCAGGGCTCGTAGGGCACGAAGCCGTACCCGCCCGCGTGGAAGACGATCATGTCGGTCGTCGTCAGGGGGCCTTTGGCCATCGGGTTCAGCGCGTCGCCGACGTGCACGTCCTCCCAGTAGCGGGGCTCCGGCCCCTGGACCTGCTCAGCCGCATAAATGGCATCGATCTTCTCTATGTCCTCGTCGGAGTAGGTGGCCGGCTCGAGGGAGGAGTACTTCCCTTTCTCCCGGGCGGTCTTGCGTTCGGTGTGGATGGCCAGTGTCCGTGAGATGGCCACGATCTCTGCCCGTTGGTTCATCTTCACGCTCGTGTAGGTCACGAGCAGCGAGCGCTCCGCAAATTCGGACTTCTTCTCGACGACCGACTCGGTACCGCCGAAGCTGTACAGCGAGTCGCCCTCCATGAGCGGGCGGAACCACTGCCAGGTGCTGCCCGACACGAAGACGTGGATACCGCGGAACGAGGGTCGCTTGATCCTCTCCTTGGGCGGGTCCGCGTAGAGCGGCCGGTTGAGTGCGATCGGAATCATGGGGGCAGCCACCTGGCCACCCCAACGCGTCGTCTTGCCGTAGTCCTCCGAGGCGAAGAGCGGGTTGTCGTCGCCGTAGCCGCGGGCGAAGTTGCGCATCGCATCGGGCGTCGCCGTGGTCAGGAACTCACGGGACCCCGAGGGCGCCCAGCGGCCGACGAGCGCCTTGGCGCGCTCGATGTCCTCTTCCTTGAACTGGTAGTCGGTCGCCTTCTTGAACTCTTCCGACGTCGTGGTGGTCATTGGTCCCCTCGCCTCTTCCCGATCTTGACGCCTAAAGAGTATCCTAAAATACCCGGGTCGCGCCCGGGGGCGTGAGTCGGCGGCCGACGCGTCGAGGAGGTCAGTCCTCCGGCGGCGCGGGCACGCTGGGGAAGAGTTCCTGGAAGGCACCGATGCGGATGCGCCGGCTGACTCTGTCGTCCGCGCCGTCGAAGAGCTCGTGCAGCGTCTTCTGCGTGTGACCGAAGGTGCCCTCGAAGTGGGGGTAGTCGCTGCCCCACATCACGTTCTTCCATCCCATCGCCGAGTTGGCGGCCACGGCGGAGATGTCGTGCTGGAACGACGCGTAGACCTGGTCGTAGAGGAAGCGGCTCGGGAGCTTCGAGAGGGTGGGCCTGACGGCCGCGCCGTGCTGGCGGTAGCCCTCGTCCATGCGGTCGGCAATGAACGGGCCCCAGGTCGCCCCACCCTCGGAGACCAGGACCTTGAGGCCGGGGTGACGGTCGAGCGCGCCACAGGCGATGAGTTGCGTGACCGCCCGCTGGCCGCCGTAGGTGGTCTCGACGTAGTTGAGGACGGCACCGCCGCGGCCTCGGTAATAGACGCCCGTGCGCTCCGTGGGATCGTGCGGCTCGGTGCCGATATGGAAGCCGATGACCATGCCGGTCTCGGCAAAGGCCTCCCAGAGCGGGTCCCACTCCTCATCGTTCCATTCCGGCCGTCCCAGAGGAGGGCGAGTGGGCAGGAAGCCGCAGAGGAACCCTCCTGCGTGGGCCCGCGTCACCTCGGCCACCGCGTCGTCGACGTCGAGCAAGGGGATGGAGGCCACGCAGACGAAGCGCGGCGAGTGCTGCTGGAACTCGAGCGCCCAGTCGTTCAGTGCCCGGCAGCCCTCCTTCACGACCCCAGGGGTACGGACGTTGAAGGTCCAGATGCCGAGCGAGGGGTACATGACCTCGCCCCAGACGCCCTCGTTGTCGAGGTCCTTGATCCGTGCCACCGGGTCGTTGCCGCCGATGACGCGGTTGATGAAGTCCTCTTCCTTGGAGTCCGTCGGACGGGCGTTTATCCCGAGACCCTTCTTCGGCTTGTCACTCTTGGGGAGGTCGCGTCGGAATTCCTGGCCGTCGATGTAGATGGTCTCGAAGTCACCACTCGGGTCCTTGACGCTGCGAGGTAGTCGGTCCTGAATGTCGTCGGGCAACGAGGCGAAGAGGTCCGGTGGTTCCATGAGGTGCGAATCGCCCGAATTCGCCCACAGCTTCTTCTCTCCCAGGTCACTCATGTCTCCTCCAACGTCCAAGCCGGCTCCCGCGCGGATCCCCGAGCAGCCCGGCGCCCGCGGTCAATATGAAAATGATGTTCTCATATCGGGCTCCTGTCAAGGCCAGAGGGAAAACGAGACCCTCGGCGCCGGTCGATCAGCGCATGAGGGAGCCGAGCGCCTCGAGGTGGCGACGCATCCGGTGACGGGCCAACTCTCTGTCCCCCGCATCGACGGCGGCGGCGATCCCCTCATGGGTGCGGAGCACCTCGGCCTTGATTTGGCTCCGTGCCTTCGGAGCGAGGCGTTCGATCTGGTGGAGCCGGCTCAAGCGGATGAGGACGAGGGCGACCAGGTCCAGGACCCGGTTGTGCGCCGCGGCGGCGACCGCCGCATGCAGGTCGTGCACGGCCTCGACCAGTTCGACGTCCGTGGCCTTCGCCTCCCGGATCAGTGCGTCGCGCATGCCGATCGTGCCCTCGCCGTCGATGCGCTGCGCGGCGAGGTCCGTGATGGCCACCTCCACGCCGGTGCGCAGCTCCGCCAGCTCGGCCAGCGTCATGCCCTGGCGGGCCAGGTAGATGGCGGCCGTCTCGGTGACGGCATTGGCGCTCGGGGCCATGACGAACAAGCCGCCACCTGGGCCGCGGCGCATCCGCGCGATGTGATGGTGTTCCAGTAACCGGACCGCTTCCCTCAGCAGGGCCCGGCTCACCCCCTCGCGCTCGATCAGCTCGGGCTCGGTCCCCACCAGATCGCCCGGTTGCAGATCCTCCGCCACCACGGTCTGCGTGATGTGACGCGCCACCGCCTCCGCCCCTTTGCCCTGGGCCGACTCGGCCAACACGACGGAGTCGGGAAGGAGTTGCCGCGTCGAGCGGCGGCGGCGGAAGAAATCGGCCTCGGCTTCGAGATGCTTGCGCATGCGGTTGCGGGCCAGGCCGGCGTCGCCGGCCATGAGCGCCTGGGCGATCTTGGCGTGGGCGTGCTCCGTCTCTCTGCCGATCGCCCTCCCGAAGTTCTGCCAGTCCGGCGAGTAGAGCTGGGCCACCTGGTTGAAGACGTCGACAAACAGCGCCAGCCCGGCGTTGCGGCTGATCTCCGCCACCAGCAGGTGCAGCCCGCGGGGATCGCTCCCCGGCTCGAGCGGGCCCTCGACGGCGAAGCGCCGGAGTGCCGCCAGGTCAGCCTCGTCGGTGCGCTCGGCCGCGAGCTGGCAGGCGAGCTCCTCGAGGATGATGCGCGCCTCGAAGATCTCGTCCAGCGTGGCGTCGACCCGGTGCAGGTAGAGCACCACCGCATCGCCGACGGCACCGACCGTCGGCTCGGTGATCACCAGACCCCCGCCGGGGCCCCGACGGGTGCGCGCCACTTGCTGATGCTCCACAAGGCGTACCGCCTCCCGGAAGACGGCACGGCTCACGTGATAGCGCTCGAGCAGATCGGCCTCCGACCCGAGCACTTCACCAACGGGCCAGCCCATTGCCATGACATCCTCGACAATGCGATCCGCCACCTTGGCGGCGCGTTTGGCGTTCGAGTCGGTGCCCGGACGCGTCATCTCGCGCGTGGCCGTCGGCGACGTCATTGGCCAAGCTTACCCGCACCATGCCTTTCTCAGACTTTTGACCTGCATATTCGATAAAAGAGTGGCCGGAACTGTGCGGGCCGGCACATCCCCACCTATCATGAAAACATGATTTGCGAAAAGGGGGCCGCGCGGTGTCGCTGCTGCTGAGCCCCCCTCCGTCGGACCCCGCCCCCGCACCACCCACCCGACGGCCTGGCTCGGTGCGCCGCACGTCGACGGTGCTCATGTCGTGGCCCGAGGGCCTGGGCACCGACCTCCACCTCAAGGGACGGGCCCGCGATCTGCTGACGCCGGTCGACGGGCAACCATCGGTCGTCAGCGAAGCCGACCTCTGCGCGGTGACCGGCCCCGAGCGCGACATTCAGCGGATTGAGGCGGATCCGGCGCCCGCCGGTCTGGAGCGGCTCGTCGGCAGCCGGGGCGGCGGCAACCTGCGCAAGGCGATTGCGGCCGAACTACCCGAGGAGGAAGCGAACGGCACCCCGCTGCACCTGCTGCTCGACGACCTGGCGGGCTCCACGCTCATCTCCGGCTTCGTCTTTGTCCGCTGGCTGGACCACCTCCCCGAAATGCGCGAGCGCTTCACCAAGGCGCCGCCGAACCGCCGGATGATCGACATCTGTTCGGGCTTCCAGTCCGGCTCGAGCGCCCTGCGGGCCGACGGTTCCATCATCCACAACCAGAACACCGCGTATCCGGGTCCGTTGGCCGATCCGACCGACCCACTGGGTTGGCACGAGCTCGATGAGCCTCCCGTTCCCGCCATGCGGCGCGCTCGCCGCATTGACGTGTGGGACGAGGGAGGCGCCCTCGGCATCGACGCCATGTTCCGCGACAGCGCCTGGGACCCCGACGGCCGGGAGATCGTGGTGCACGAGTACCAGCTGCTGGGCCAGGCCGACCGGACGTCGGGCGTACTGCTCTCTGTCACGGCCGTGCCACGCGTGCTGCCCTACGCCGAATGTCCCGGTGCGGCACCGAACGCATCGTGGATGGCGGGCACCGAGCTGCGGGCGATGCGCACCGAAGTGCTGGCCCGACTGCGAGCCACCGACTGCTGCACTCACCTCAACGACGCGCTGCGCTCCCTGGCCGAGGTGCCCGTGCTGGCTGCGTCGCTGCCGGACTAGCTCCAACGGAGGACGCACCGTGCCCGAGACATTGAAGGACAAGACCGCCATTGTGGGCGTCGGCGCGACGCCGTACTACAAGCGGAGCGAGTCGTTGCCCCAGACCGAGCTCGAGCTCGCGTGCAAGGCAATCCTCGGCGCGCTCGACGACGCCGGCCTCACGATCAAGGACCTCGACGGGTTCACCATCTACTCCAGCTCGTGCGATCCGGCCCAGGTGGCTTCGGTTCTCGGTGTGCCGGAAGTGCGGTTCGCCGCCTCCCTGACCTCCGGCGGCGGCGGATCGGCCGGCTCCCTCGGGTTGGCGGCATCGGCCATCGTGTCCGGGCAGGCCGAGGTGTGCGTGACACTGATGACGCTCCAGCAGGCCAAGCGCCGGCTGGGCGGGTCGGCCGTGGACGGCGCCGGTCCCGGGCTCAGCGGCGGTGGAAGTCCCTACGGTGGCGGCGGCGTGCCCAACTACGCCGCCTTCATCGGCGGCGCCGGGCTCATGGCGCCGGGGCACAGCTTCGCGCTGCTGACCCGGCGCCACATGGAGCTCTACGGGACCAAGCGCGAGCATCTGGCCGAGGTGTGCATCTCGCAACGCGAGAACGCCATCCGGCGCCCGACCGCCATTCGCACAGATCCGCTGACGCTCGACGAGTATTTCGACGCGCGCATGATCAGCGATCCGCTTTGCCTCTTCGACTACACCATGGAGTCCGACGGCGCCGTGGCCGCCGTGGTCACGTCGGCCGAGCGTGCGAAGGATCTGCGTCAGAAGCCCGTGTACATCGGCGGCAGCGCGCACGGCGGTGCGGGCCGCTGGGGCTCGGCCATCTTCACGTACTTCCAGATGCCCGACGAATACTTCGCCTCCTCCGGGAACCGGCCGGTGGCCAAGCGCATGTACGACATGGCGGGAATGGGACCCGAAGACGTCGACGTGGCGCTGTTGTACGACCATTTCTCGCCGATGGTGATCATGCAGCTCGAGGACTACGGCTTCTGCCCCGTCGGCGAGGGAGGCCCCTTCGTGGCCGACGGCAACATCCGCTGGAAAGGGGGCACCATTCCGGTCAACACCCATGGCGGCCACCTGTCCGAGGCATACATCATCGGGATGACGCACGTACGCGAGGCGGTGGAACAGCTGCGCGGTGACGCGGTGAACCAGGTGGACGGGGCCGAGGTGGCGGTCGTCACCGGTGGGCCGTCCGGACTTCCCGTCAGCGGCACGTTGCTGCACAACTGATCGACCGAAGAGCGAGAACCCGAGGACCCATGAACGATCTCATCCGGGGCACGTTCCCCTCCATGCTGAAGGATCCCTACGCCGACGCCTCGACCCAGCCCTTCTGGGACGCCGCGGCGGAGGGTCGCCTCAGTGCGCCGCGGTGCACGGTCTGCGGGACCTTCGTCCTGCCGCCACAACCCTTCTGCTTCGAATGCCAGAGCCAGGCGTTCGAATGGGTCGACCTGCCCGGCACCGGGACCATCTATACCTACACCGTGGTACGCCACCCCCTGGCCCCGCAGTTGGCCGATGCCGTGCCGTACGTCTCGGGCGTCATTGAGCTCGACGGGACCCAGGGGGCGGGCGCCAGGCTGCTGCTCAACATCACCGACGCCGACCCAGAAGCCGTCCACATCGGCGACAAGGTTCAGGTCTGGTTCGACCAGGTCAGCGACACACTCCCCCTGCCCCGAGCCCGGATCGCCTGACGTCGGCATGGGCGACTCCAAGACAGTGCCGGCCACCCGCGCCGGGCGCCCGAGGCGTTTCGAGGCGGAGGACGAACTGCGCCTCCTGCTCAATGCCGCGCTGGCCGTGATGGAGCGCAACGGGTACGCCGATGCCGCCGTGGCCGACATTTTGCGCGAGGCCGACCTGTCGACCCGGTCCTTCTACCGGCACTTCGAGTCGAAGGACCAGCTGCTGTGCGCTCTGTACCGGCGGGAAGCGGAGGCGGCCGCGCTGCGCTTGCAGGCAAAGGTGGAGGCTGCGCCGAACCCCCGGGCCGCACTCGACGCGTGGATCGACGAGATTCTGAGCTTCGGGCACCACCGCGCCAAAGCGGCCCGCGTGGCAGTCCTCGGGTCGCCTGGGGCGATGCGAGCCGAGGGGTACGCCGAGGAGACGCGCCATGCCGCCGATCTTCTGATGGCACCCCTCGAAGCACTGCTGGAACAGGGTGCGGCCGACGGCTCGTTCCCACTGGCCGACCCGGCGGCGGACGCGCCCCTGGTGCAGTCGGTGGCCTGGGCGGCGGCGGGCCTCAACCCGATGCGGGACAAGCTGCCGCGCGCCGAGGCATCACGTCAGGTTCGCTCGTTCTGTGAGAGGGCGCTGGGGATCACCGCGTCGCGTTGACGCCGGTACGAGGCCTCCTTCACGCCCGATCTCCGAAATAACGGTTCTGTAGAACGTCGATGAACTACGGAAGAAGGGGCATGAGCGCCTGGGTTCGCTTGCGGTCGGTAGGCGGACTCGGTCCGGTGCGCAGGCGCTACCTTTCCAGTCATGGAACACACGCGACTCGGGCGAACGGGCCTTCAGGTATCGAAACTGTGTCTCGGGACGATGACCTTCGGATTGCAGTGCGATGAACCGACTTCTGTGTCGATTCTCGATCGGGCTACGGAGGGCGGTATCGATTTCATCGATTCGTCCGACGTGTATCCGCTGGGTGGCGACCTCACCACCGTAGGTCGCACGGAGGAGATTCTGGGCCGCTGGCTGCACGGAAAGCGGGACCGGTTTGTCCTCGCCACGAAATGCTTTGGAAGGACCGGACCGTCACCGCACGATGCCGGCAACTCGAGAAGGCACATCTTCGACGCCATTGAGGCGTCGTTGCGTCGCCTGCAGACCGACTACATCGATCTCTATCAGCTGCATGGGTTCGATGCAGAGACTCCGATCGACGAGACGCTCAGCGCGCTCGACGATCTCGTGCATCAAGGCAAGGTCCGGTACGTCGGGTGTTCGAATTTCCTCACGTACCAACTGGTCCGCGCCGTCGGACGCAGCGAGACGCTCGGGCTGGCCCGGTTCGACTCGGTGCAACCTCGCTACAACCTGTTGTTCCGCCAGGTGGAGCGTGAACTGCTCCCGTTCTGTGGTGAGGAGGGCGTCGGGGTCATTCCCTACAACCCCATCGCCGGTGGCCTCTTGTCCGGGAAGCACCGTCGCGACGATCCGCCGGCGGAAGGGGGCCGTTTCACCCTCGGCAACGCCGGCCGCATGTATCAGGGCCGCTATTGGCACGACCGGGAGTTCGACACCGTCGATCGGCTCCTCGCCATTGCCGAAGAGGTCGGCGTGAGCCTCGTGACGCTCTCCGTTGCATGGGTCTTGGCGAATGAGGCCGTCACTGCTCCGATTGTCGGGGCGAGCAACTCGGATCAGCTCGGCGCCAGCTTGGATGCGGCCGAGTTCGTGCTCGAGGACGATCTGAGGTCACGGCTCAATGAACTGACCAACGAGTACCGGATGGGTGACGCTCCGAGATAGGGACGCCAGGCCCGCTCCGGTCGGTATCACCGTGCTTTCGTCTCGTCACGAAATGAGACTATTGATCCCGCCCTGGGTTCCTTGGGCAGTCCGAGAACCCGTTCGGCAGTGATGTTCCGCTGGATCTCATCGGTGCCGCCGGCGATCGACTGAGCGGGGACCGACTCCAGAACCTCGGCGATCATACCGTCGAAGGGTGCGTCCGGACCGACGAGCATTCCTGCCGGGCCGGCGATCTCCGTGTGCGTCCCCGCAGCCGCCTTGGCGACCTCGCTCAGACCCAGCTTCCCGATGGAGCCCTCCGCTCCCGGGGGACGACCCAGCTCACGGTTCACTCGCGCGCGGTCCGCCGTCCACTGATGTGCCCTGTGCAGTGCCGTCACTCCAGCGATCGCCTGGCGGCAGACCGGATCGCCGTTCCGTGCGGTTACCCGGGCGTGTTCAGCGATGAGGTCGACTCTGCCGGCCCGTTGTGGGTACCAGCTGTAGGTTGCAAAGTACTCCTCGGCCTCGGCCTTGGCCTCCTCAATGGCCCTTCCCTCGGATTCGAAGGCACTGCGCCGAACCGAGCCGAATCCGCGCTCATGGGCGAGGGTCGTGAGTGCGATCCCCCAACCGTCGCCCAGTTGGCCGACGACGTTGCCGACCGGGACGACCGCATCGCTCAGGAAGACCTCGTTGAAGGACGCGTAACCATTCATCTGGCGCAACGGTCGAGCCTCGACACCCTGCTGGTGCATGGGCAGGACCATCCACGAGATCCCCTGGTGCTTCGGAGCGTCCCAGTCCGTCCGCGCCAGCAACATACCGAGGTCGGCATGGTGCGCACTCGTGCTCCAGACCTTCTGTCCGTTGACGACGAAGACGTCACCGTCTTGTACGGCGGTGGTCGTCAGCCCGGCGAGGTCCGAACCACTTCCTGGTTCGCTGAAGAGTTGGCACCAGGTGTCCGCGCCCGTCACGATCCTCGGGAGAAGGCGATGCTTCATGGCTGACGAACCGTGCGCAAGGAGGGTGGGAGCGGCGAGGAGCATGCCCGACCCGAGTGGCGTGCCGACTGCGCCCGCCGCCACGAGTTCCTCTCTGACGACGTCATCGGCCCACGCCGGAAGTCCACGACCGCTCCACTCCGTCGGCCAGGTGGGGCACGCCCACCCTGCGGCGTGGAGTTGCCGGCGCCAGGCCGACAGCTCGAGCGTCGGGTCCCAGTGGGACTGGATCCACCTCCGCGCTTCCTCGCGGACGCTCACCTTCAACCGCTCGTCGCTCATCTCGATACGTCCGTGGCTTGGTCCGGCTCGGTCCTTCTCGGGGACCCGACGGTCCGATCGGCGATGTCCACCACCCCGACCGTCGTGTCGCCGAGCGTCGCTGCTCTGTTCCCCATCGGTCCCTTTGGTCGGGAAAGACGGTCGAGGTGCGGCTCGGTCAGCGCTGCGCCGCCAGCGACCACAGCGCGGGCTCGCCGTCCTCGACCCGCACCACGCCGTCGATCTCGAGGACTCGGAGGTGCGAGACGGTCTCGCCCACGGCGGCCCGGCGCATAAAGCCGGCGATCTCGTCCCACGACCTCGACCACTTCATGTGGGCGGCGATCTCCCAGGCGGTGTGGGGGCCGTCCCGCAGCGCGGCGATCACCTCGGCGAACCGATCGCGATGGTGCTGACGCAGCTCCTCCAGTCGCGCTGAAAGGTCGTCGAACCGGTACTCGTGGGCGGGGAGGACCTCTCCGACGGCGTAGGGCTCGAGCTTGTCGAGCGAGTCGAGGTAGTCGCCCAGAGGGTTCGCTCCGGCCTGGGGGTGGAACGGGATGTTGGGGGTGATGCGGGGCAGGACGTGGTCGCCCGAGAGCATCAGCTCCTGCCTGGATTCGTAGAAGCAGAGGTGGCCCGGCGAGTGACCCGGCGTCCAGATGGCCTGCAGGTCCCACCCCGGCACCTCGGGCCGTGCGCCGTCCTCGAGCAACAGGTCCGGGACGACCGCGTCGACGAAGGGGCGTACCGGCATGGCCGCGTTGCGGAGCGGCTCCAACTCCTCCGGCGGTGCACCCATGCGCCGCAGTGCGGCCGCAACCCGGTCGAGCAGGTCGTCGGGCTCGTCGTAGCGGTCGTGGATGAGTTCCGCGTCGGCGGGGTGGAGCGAGATCCAGGCACCCGACGCCTCGCGGATCCGGCCGGCCAGCCCGTAGTGGTCCGGGTGGATGTGGGTGACCATCACGCCCTGCACGTCGCCGATGCTGCACCCGGCCTCCGTGATGCCGTCGCTCAGCGCGCTGAACGCATCGTCTGTGTTCCAACCGGCGTCAATGAGGTAGGGGCCGCGGTCGGTCTCGAAGAGGTAGACGAGCACGTAGCGCAAGGAGTTGTTCGGCAGAGGAACCGGAATGCTCCACAACCCTGGCCGGACCTTCTCGACCCCGGGAAAGGGATCGTTGGCCGCCGCTGCGCCCCGGGCCCGTTGCGCGTGGGGCGGGTGCGAGTGCGTGTGCCGGGACGTCGAGGTCACGACTGCCCCCTCGGCTCTCGGGGAAGCCCCAGGCCGCGCTCGGCAATGAGGTTACGCATGATCTCGTTCGATCCTCCTGCGATTGTCCACGCCCGAGCGTAAAGGAAAGCGTCCTGCCAGCGCCCATCCTCGAACGAGAGCTGGTCACCCTCGCTCGCCATGGAGCGGGCACCCTGGAGGGCCAGGGCCGCTTCGGCCATCTCGAGGTTCAGCTCGCTGAACCAGATCTTCGAGAGCGGGGCGTCGGCCGGGGTGATCTCGCCCCTGGCCGCCTTGGTGGCCACGCGTTGACCCAGGTGGCGCTGGATACGCGCCCGGGCCGCAAAGGCGCCGATCTGCTGGCGGATCGCACCGTCCCGCAGGGCGGGCAGGCCACCTCGATTGTGGTGGCGTGCCACGTCGACGAGCCGCGCCACCGGGTCACCGCCGCCACCACCGACCCCGGAGCGCTCCTCGGCCAGGCTGGCTCCGGCGACCCGCCAACCCTCCCCGGGCCCACCGATCATGTTGGCCGCGGGGATCCGCACCTCGTCGAAGAACACCTCGTTGAAGTCCGTCGTCCCCGTCATCTCGCGCAGAGGCCGCACGTCCACACCGGGACTCCGCATGTCGAGAATGAAGGCCGAAATGCCGGCGGGACCGTCGACCGGCTCGGTGCGCGCCAGCAGGTAGCCGTAGTCGGCCCATTGAGCCCACGTGCTCCAGACCTTCTGGCCCACAACCACGTAGGCGTCACCGTCGCGTTGTGCTCGTGTCTGGAGCGAGGTGAGGTCGCTGCCGGCATCGGGCTCACTGAACAGCTGTGTCCAGATGTGATCGCCCCGAGCCATCGGCGGCAGGTACTCGGTCCGCTGCTCGTCCGTGCCGAAATGCTTGAGGGCTCCGGCCACGAGGGGATTGCCCAGCACGTGCGGAACCCCAACCGCGGCGAACTCTTCTGCCAGGATGCGTTGCTCGTAGGGATCGCCCGGATCAGACGAGAGGCGGGCTATGACGTAGCCGGCGTCATAGATGGCCCGCACGTAGTCCCGGAGGAGCTCGACGTCGTCGGCGCGGTCGGGCACGCGCAAGCCCGTCCGCTGTTTCCACTGCAGCGTCGGCTTGTGATCAGCGAGGAAGGCTCGGAGCGCGGACCGATAGGGGTCGTAGCTCTCAGGGATCGGCGGGACGATCACATCCACGGCTCATGCCTCCACGGTCTGCTGCGCGGCGGCCTCGACCAAGCGGACCAGGCGCTCGCGGTGCCACGCGCCGTCGCCGTACATGACCTGGTTGACCTTGGCCCGGCGCACGAAGAGGTGGACGTCGTGTTCCCAGGTGAAGCCGATGCCCCCATGGAGCTGCAGCGCCTCACCACAGAGTCGGGCGAAGGTGTCATCGACGTAGGCTCCGGCGGTGGCCACCGCCTCGGCGGCGTCGGGGAGGCCCTCGGCGAGCGCCAGGGCGGCGTAGTGCGCTGCGGCCCGCATGCCCTCCAGGTCCAGAAGGAGATCGGCCAGGCGGTGCTTGATGGCCTGGAAGCTCCCGATGGTCCGGCCGAATTGCACCCGCTTCTTGAGATACTCCACGGTCGACGTGAACACGAGGTCGGCGCCTCCAACGGACTCCGCCGCCTGGAGCACCGTGGCCAGCGCGAGGCAGCGCTCCACCACGGCCCACCCCCCCGCCAGCTCGGCCGCGGCGGGAACGGAGACGCCGTCGAAACACACCTCGGCGAAGCGGCGTGTCAGGTCGAGACCGGTCAGGACCCGTTCGGACAGGCCCACCGCCGGTCGCGGCACCAGGAGGTTGACGACGGCGTCGTCCTCCGTGTCCTTCGCCGTCACGAGCAACAACGTGGCATCGCCGGCAGCATGGACGTAACGGGCCACGCCGCTGAGACGCCACCCTGCGTCGGCACGGGTGGCGCGCACCTCGACCGCCGACTGCTCCGGTGATCCGTCGCCGCTCAGGCACCAGGCGCAGGTCGCCTCACCTCGGGCGATGCGCGGCAGGTGTTCCTTTGCCTGCACATCGGTCCCGAACCGGGTGATGGCGTCCGCCACCACGTTGCAGGGTACGAAGGGCCCGGGGTTCAGCTCGCGTCCGAGCTCCTCGGCCAGCACGACGAGGTCGACCAGCGGCTGATCGGTGACGCTGCCGCCCTCGTACTCGGTTGGGACGAGCATCGCCGTCCAGCCGAGGTCGGCCCCCTGCCGCCAGATCGCCTCGTCGAAGAGCTCGGGCTCCTCGAGGAAACGCCGGACCTCGGCCAGTGACTGATGCTCGGTGAGAAAACGCCGCGTCGTCGAGCGGAGGAGCTCCTGGTCTTCGCCGAACCCGAAATCCATGCCTAGCGCGTGCCTCCCCGGTCCGTGGCGGCCCGCATCAGACCTTGCGCTCTGCGCCGGACCAATACTCTTCGCGCAAGATGCGCTTGTAGAGCTTGCCACCGTCGGTACGCGGGAGCTCCTCGCGGAAATCAACGCTCCGCGGGCACTTGTAGCGGCCCATCCGCTCCTGGCAGTAGGCGACGAGCTCCTCGGCCAGCTCGTCGCTCGGCCCCACGCCGTCCACGAGTTCGACGATGGCCTTGACCTGCTCACCCCACTCCGGGTCGGGGATGCCGATGACGGCGACGTCGCCCACCGAGGGGTGTTCGGAGAGGACCCCCTCCACTTCCGCCGGGTAGATGTTGACGCCGCCGCTGATGATCATGTCCTTGGCCCGGTCGCGAATGAAGAGATAGCCGTCCTCGTCCATGAGGCCGATGTCGCCGAGGGTGAAGGCCTTCCCCCGGCTGACCGACGCAGTGAGCTCCGGGTCGTCCTTGTAGGCAAAGGAGGACCCGCGCTCCGGCTCGAGATACACGCCGCCGACCTCGCCGCGTGGGAGCTCGTTCCCCTCGTCGTCGAGGATCTTGACGTGCATGCCGGCGACCGATCGACCGACTGTTCCCGGCTTCTCCAGCCAGCGGTACGGCTTGGCGATGGTGGCCGCTCCCTCCATGCCGCCGTAGGTCTCCCAGATGACCGGGCCCCACCAGTCCATCATCTGCTTCTTCACCTCGAGCGGGCACGGCGCGGCGGAGTGGACGACGACCTCCAGACTGGAGAGGTCGTACCTGTCCTTGACCTCCTGCGGCAGGCGGAGGAAGCGGACGAACTGGGTCGGCACCATGTAGGCCGTCGTGACCCGGTGCCGCTCTATGGCGGCCAACGTCTTCTCGGGGTCGAACTTGCCGAGGATCACGAGCGCCTGGCCGACGTTCAACGCGCCCAGGTAGAAGCCCTGGCAGCCGCCGTGGTGCATGCCGGCCGAGACCAAGTGGACCCCGGTCAGGGGCTGGAACTGGAACGCATGGCCGAAGCTCTTGGCCATGTCGGCGGCCACCGAGGGGTCCAGGTTGCGCAGCCCCGGCCGGACGACGGCCTTGGGCTGCCCCGTCGTGCCCGAGGAATAGGCGATGGGGAGTCCCAGCTGGCGGTCCGGCGGCTCCGTCGTCGGCTGATCCTCGACGAGCGACTCCTGGGAGAGGAAGCCCTCCATATCGCCACCGACCGAGACCCGGAGCTTGATCGACCCGGTGCCCGACATCTGGCCCACGCGATCGGCGAAGTCGTGGTGGAGGATCATCGCCACCGCTTCGGAGTGGTCGACGATGCGCTGGATCTCGGTTCCGGAGAGAGCCGGATTCAGGGCGATGCACTGGAAGCCCCCCTCGTTGGCCGCCAGCTGCCAGCACAGAATGTCGATGTCGTTGGGCAGGGCATAGGCAAAGATGTCACCGGCGGTGAGTCCCTGGGCCCGCAGCCCGTGGACGAGGCGGTGGGCCCGCCCGGCCAGTTCCGAGAAGGTGAGCGTGACGCCTGCAGGACAGCCAACGACGGCCGGCTGATCTGGATACTCTTCCGCCAGCCACCAGAATCCGAGCCGCCGGTCCCACGGGTGTTTCATCGAGAATAGAGTATACCAATAATGGTGACGACCTCCCCCCACCAGGGACGCTCTACCGGAGGGGAGAGCTCTGCCGCCGCAGACTGTTGGGTCTTCGACGTCGACGGCTGCCTGATCGACTCGCTGACCGGGACGTCGCTCCGGCCCGGGGCACGGGAGCTTCTCGCTTCCCTCGCCGGCCGCGCCCGGGTGCTGCTCTGGAGCGCGGGCGGGGATGCCTACGCCCGGGCTCGGGCCGAGCAGTTTCAGATGGACCACCTCGTCAACGGCTACTTCTCGAAGGATGGCCGTGATGCCGAGGGCCGCTACCTGACGACACACCTCCCGCTCGGACCGGGGCACGTCGTCTTCGTCGATGACCGGCCGGAAGACCTGGCCGACGAGCTCGAGGTGATCGCCGTCTCTCCCTACCTCGCGGACGACCCGCACGACCGGGGTCTACGGGCCGCGGCACGGCGGGCCGGGCTCCCCTCTTCGCCCGGCGGATAGAGGGCACTGTTCTGCTCCCCACCTCCGGGCCGGGAGGTGGTCAGGGCACGAGCTCGTCGACCAGGCCCCAGCGGTGGGCCGTGGCGGCGTCAATGGTGCATCCGGAGAACGCCAGCCACGCCGTACGGAGGCGGCCGATACGACGAGGGAGGCTGACCGTCCCACCGGCTCCGGGCACGAGACCCAGACCGATCTCGGGCAGGGCGATCTGCGCATCCTGCGCCGCCACGACGGTGTCGGTGAATGCAGCGAGTTCGATGCCGGAACCCATGCACGCGCCGTGCAGGTAGGTCGTCACGGGCTTCCGGAGGGCATGCAGCGCGCGCCCGACGCTCCGCTCCAGGCGGACGAGGTGTGCCGTCGCCGGATCCGGCCTGGTGCCGAACTCGTCGAGGTCGCCGCCGGCGCAGAAGGCTCGGCCCTCGCCGCGCAGCTCGACCCGTGTGATCTCGGGGTCGGCAGCAGCAAGCGTGAGCGCTTCGACGAGCGCGTCCCGCATCGGTGCGTCGAGTGCGTTGAGCCGATCGGGTCGCGTGAGGGTGAGGAGAAGGGAATCGCCCGCGCGATCCACCCGCACACGATCGCCGTCGTCCTTCCCGGCCCGCGCGCCATGTGCGGCCCGCCATGCGGCGAACTCGGGTCCCGACTGGAGAACGGAGTAGGCGGAAGACTCGGCCACCAGGCCCCGGCTGACGGACAGGCTCTCCTGCCCCCGGAGCAGGAGAGCCAGCGTGCCCGCGGTGATCGGATGCCGACCCAGGTTCTCCTCAATCCGGTCGAGGGCGTCGTCGCCGGCCGTGACGGTCACGTCGCACAGGTCGAGCCAGCGGCTGTCGACCGCCCCGCTGATGACACCGACCACGACGAAGGGCAGGCTGGCCAGGGCCTCCTGCGTTCCGTCCTTCGGGGATGGCACCCCTTCGTGGAGGGGGACCTTCACCGCGCCGCTGCGTTCGGGCGTGATGTCGCTCTCCAGCTCGGCGAGCAGTCCTTCGGCGCTGAGGGATTCGAGGATCGCGAGACGTTACCCTGCCGACAGTGGAGGACTTCCGGGTGACGCGCTGGGCCGACAGCGGCGCCATGGCGCTGACCGGGTTGCCCGACCACCCCATGGGCCCACCCGAAGGCCTCGTCGAGGGAATCGATCGGGTCGCCCGCTCCTTCCCAGGGTTGGACGCGCTGGCGCTGCTCGGTGAACGCGCCGCGTTGATGGGGCTGTGGCGGCGCGGCGCCACGAGCTGCGGAGGGAGCTGCCGCCTGCTCCCGTGCGGCGACGGCTTCATGGCCGTGTCGCTCCCGCGAGCCGAAGACATGGAATCCGTGCCGGCCTGGCTCGAGCTCGACGTGGTGCCGGAGTCCGTCCCGGCCATGTGGTCGTCCGTGGCCTCCCACCTGCACCACGGTGATCCCGACCTTCTCCTGGCGAGGGCACAACTCCTGGGCCTCCCGGCAGCGCGGGTCGGCGAGTCGGCGGCGCACGTCGGCGTTGTCCGGTCGCGGCTTGGCGATGCCTCGCCACGGCCCGACCTGAGCGGCTTGGTGGTCATCGACCTCTCGGCGCTCTGGGCCGGCCCACTGTGCGGCGACCTTCTCGCCCGCGCCGGCGCCACGGTGGTCAAAGTCGAGTCGACACAGCGGCCGGACGGCGCGCGCCGGGGCCCGGCCGAGTTCTTCGACCTGTTGAACGGGCGCAAGAGATCCGTCGCGCTCGATTTTCAGAACCACAATGGTGTACGGATCCTGCACGGCCTGCTCCGACGCGCCGATGTGGTGATCGAGGCGAGCCGGCCGCGCGCGCTGGCCCAGCTCGGACTGCAGAGTCACGACCTGGTGCGGACCGGTGGTCCGCAGGTCTGGGTCTCCATCACCGGTCACGGGAGCGCCGGTGACGCGGCCAACCGGGTCGCATTCGGCGACGACGCCGCGGCTGCAGGCGGGTTGGTCGTCTGGAGGAAGGATCTCCCGCTGTTCTGCGCCGACGCGGTCGCCGATCCTCTCACCGGCCTGGCGGCGGCGGACGCCTGCCGGCGCGCCCTGGCCGAAGGCGGACGCTGGTTTCTCAATGTGTCGATGTCGGCCGTGAGCTCGGCCTTCTCCGGCCCGAGCCTTCCCGTTCCCCGGGACCTCGCGGTGGCGCAACCACATGCGCGCCCGGTCGAGACGCCGGCGTCACCACTCGGGGCTGACACGGCTCGCGTGCTGTCAGAGTTCGAGATCGACCCCTGACGGAGACCGCATGGGCAGCCTCGACGGCGGTCGCGCCTAGGGCACCACCACCGGCAACGATTCCCATCCCCGGACCGTCGACGTGTGCGCCTGCTCGGCGTTGGCCCAGTCGATCTCCCAGGTCGGGAACCTTGCCAGGACCTCTTCGATCGCAATGCGACCTTCGAGCCGGGCGAGGTGGCTCCCGAGGCAGAAATGGATCCCGTAGCCGAATGCGAGGTGCTGCTGCATGCTGCGGTGGATGTCGAATCGGTCGGGATCATCGAACGTGCGCTCGTCCCGGTTGGCGGCCCCGGTCATCAGCAACAGCACGTTGCCTTCCCGTATCTGTTGCCCGTGGTGCTCCACGTCACGGGTGACAGAACGGGCCTGCACCGGCGAGGGGGACTCGTAGCGCAGCAGCTCCTCGATCGCGTTGGGCACGAGTGCAGGATCGCGCGCCAACTCGGCGCGCTGGTCGGGATGCTCGGCCAACACCTTCCCGGCCCACCCGATCAGTCGGGTCGTCGTCTCGTTGCCCGCGGCGGCGAGGAGGCCGATGTAGTTGAGGATCTCATCCCTGGAGAGCCCCCGGACGTTCCCGCTCTCGTCCTCGATCTGGGCGTTGAGCAACTCTGTCATGAGGTCGTCCGACGGATGGTCCGCTCGCCAGTCGATGTACTCGGCGAACCTGCCCCCGTCCATCACGCCGAGGCCCTCGGACGCGACGGGGGCCTCGCCCTCGTCGAGCCGCATGCCGCCGTCGATCTGGTCGCGGATCTCCTCCTGGTCCTCCTCCGGAATGCCCAGCAGCATGCCGATGACCCGCATCGGCATTTCCGCCGCCAGGTCGTGAATGAAGTCGAATCTCCCCTGGTCGACGAGCGGATCGAGAGCCCGGGCGCAGAACGCCCGCGCCAGCGGTTCGATCTCCGCCATGCGTCTCGGTGTGAAGACGCGGCTGAGGAGGCTCCGGTGCAGGTCGTGTGCCGGGGGGTCTTCGAACAGGATGACCCCCGGCGGGATCTCCATGCCGCTCTTGATGAGCTCGAGGACCGATCCCTTGCCCGAGATGTAGGTGCTCCAGTCGGTGCTGCAGCTCTTCACGTCGTCGAAACGGCTGAGCGCGTAGAAGTCGTGCTTCTCGTTGTAATAGAGAGGAGCCTCGTCGCGCAGGCGCTTCCACACCGGGTAGGGATCGGCGTCGATCTCGAAGTCGTACGGGTCGTAGTAGAGCTCGCGGTCGGTTGCGTTCGTCATGTGATCCTCCCTGCCGCGTCAGCCGGCCGGGCCGTTGGGGAACTTCAGCAGCGACCCTGCATCGACCCTGATCTGTTGCCCGGTGATGTACCGGGACTCGTCGCTGGCCAGGAAGAGCGCCAGATTGGCGATGTCCTCGGGCTCCACGTACGGGATGGGCATGGCCTGGAAGAAGTTGAACGCCGGCTCGGCGTCTTCCCTGGTCGGCTTCTCGAGGTCGGGACGGAAGATCTGGTAGAGCCCGTCGTTGTGCAGCAGGTGGGTGTTGCAGTTGGTCGGGTGGATGGTGTTGACGCGTATGAACCGGGACGCCAGGTGCCGGGCCATCTGCTCGCTGTACCCGACCAGCGTCCGCTTCGACCACCCGTACCCGTCGCCGCCCGGACCCATCACCGGGTTGTCGGTCGTACCGGGCATGAGGCCCGCCGTTGACCCGGTGATGATGACCGAGGCGCCGTCGGGCAGATGGGGAAGGGCCACCGCGACTGTGTTCATCACGCCGAGAAGGTCGACGTCGGTGGCGTCGACGAAGTCCGACGCATGGGGGTCACCCAGCGCCATCGGCAGAATCCCGGCATTGGCCACGACGATGTCGAGGCGTCCGAGGTCCGTGATGCCCGCCTCGAGCGCATCGCGCAGTTCGGAGCGCTCCCGCACGTCGGCCTGGCGGGCGACGATGCGTCGATCCAGTTCCTTCACCGCCCGCTCGGTCTCCGCCAGGTCCTCGGGCGTGCCCAGGGGGTAGTTGTTCGAGTCGATCTGCCGACAGATGTCGATGGCGATGATGTCCGCGCCCTCCTGCGCCATGCGAATGGCATGGGCTCTGCCCTGTCCGCGTGCCGCCCCGGTGATGAAGGCAACCTTGCCCTCCAGGCGTCCAGCCATGTGTCCTCCTTGCAATCGGTCGATCCCGTGTGTCAGTTGTTCAGAAGCTCCGGCAGTAGACCGTGTCCATCTTCTGGTTCCGCGGGCGGGTCACGACGAAGACGTGCACCTCGCCCACCGACTCGGCGTTCTGGCCCCCGTTGTGCCCGTAGGCCTCGGCGATGAGCCCGGTCTCCGTCCAGAGGTTCATGGCCGCCGCGCCGTGCTCGGGGTCCCACTCCCAGTCCGTCGACCCGCCCCCCGTCCCGTTGCTTCCGCCCTGGATCACGGTCGTGACGCGGATCTCGTCATCGCGGACCTCCTGCGCCAGGACGAGCGCGAACGCCTCCAGAGCCGCCTTGGTAGCCACGTACATCGACAGCATGGGGAACGGGTGCAGTGTCGACTCGCTCGACGTGTTGACGATGTCGCCGCCACCGGCGGCCCGCAACAGGGGGATGGCGGCTCGGCACGTGTAAACCGGGCCGGCCAGGTTGGTGGCGATCTGTTGTCGGATGTCGAAATCGCTCAGTAGCTCGACCCGGCACGGCCGGTACACCGCGGCGTTGTTGACCAGGATGTCGATCCTGCCGAAGCGGTCGCCGATCTCGGCGAAGGTCCGACCGACGCTGCCCGGATCCCCGACGTCCGTCACGAACGGAATGGCGCCGGGCCCAAGGTCCTTCGCCGTCTGCTCGAGGCGTTCGCCACCCCGGGCCAGCAGGAGGGCGGTGGCACCCTCCTCGACGAATCGACGGGCGATCCCGAGACCCGACCCGCTCGAGGCCCCGGTGACGACCGCTATCTTTCCCTCGAGCGCCCCCACGATCGCCGATCAGCTCCAGGCCAGGTTCTTGATCTCGGTGAAGTCCTCGAGCCCGTGGCGCCCCCACTCACGACCGAGTCCCGACTGCTTGTAGCCGCCGAAGGCGCCACTCTGCCCGATGCCCTTGAACTCGGATCCCCATCCCGGGCCCTGGCCGCCGCCCGGGCCGACGTCGGCCAGGGGTTCGGTCCCGACCTTCTGCACTGTGACGAGGCCGGCCCGGATCCGGCGGGCGACGTTGAAGGCGCGGGAATCCGACGTCGACACCACGCCCCCACCCAAGCCGTAGATGGAGTCGTTGGCCAGCCGCACCGCGTCCTCGTCCTCGCCCGAGTACGGCACCACCGTGAGGACAGGACCGAAGATCTCCTCCTGGGCGATCCGCAGGTCATTGGAGCTCACGAAGACCGTCGGCTCGTAATAGAAGCCTGTCTCCATGCCGTCGGGACGCTTGCCTCCGCAGAGCAGCTCGGCGCCCTGCTCGAGCCCTGACGCCACGTAGCCTTCGACGCGCTCGCGTTGCTGCTCACGGATCAGCGGCCCCAGCACGGTGCTCTCGTTGCGCGGATCGCCGATCGTGATCATCGGACGCATCGCGTCCAGTCCCTCCTTGTAGGCATTGAGAAGGTGTTCGGGCAGCAGGAGGCGGGTGTGCAGCACGCAGCCCTGACCACAGTGCATGAGCACCTGCCCGAAGCCCACTGAGCGCGCATAGTCCTCACCGACGTCACCGAGCACCACCGTTGCGCTCTTGCCGCCGAGCTCCAGCTGGACCCGCTTCACGGTCCCCGACGCCGACGCCATGATCCGGCGTCCAGTTGCCGTCGACCCCGTGAACGTGACCATGTCGACCATCGGGTTGGACGTGAGTTCGTCGCCGACCTCGCCGTGCCCGGTGATCACGTTGAGCACGCCGGGCGGGATCCCGGCCTCGGCGGCGACTTCGGCGATCAGCATCGCATCGAGCGGTGTCCAGGGGTGCGGCTTGAGCACCACCGTGCAGCCGACGGCCAGCGCCGGCGCCACCTTCACCACGTTGAGCATGAAGGGGAAGTTGAACGGCGTGATGGCGGCCACCACGCCGATGGGCTCGCGGACGATGGCGTTGCCGGCCAGGCCGGTGGGCCCTCCGGTCGGTGCGCCGTTCTCGACCCAGGGAAACGCGTGCTCGACGAGGGAGGCGTTGGAACGCAGCATCCCGATCGACCCGGCTCCCTGGACGGCGTCGGTGAGAAAGCCCGTGGATCCCGTCTCGGCGATGATCAGCTCCCGCAGGTCTCCGGCCCGTGACTCCAGGATCTCTGCCATCGCGATCAGCTTGGCGGCGCGCTCCGACGGCTTCATGTAGGGCCAGGGGCCCTCGTCGAAGGCGCGCCGGGCTGCCTCAATGGCGCGCACGGCGGACTTGGTGGAGGCGTCCGGAACCGATCCGATCACCGCTTCGGTGGCGGGATCGATGACGTCGATGGAGCCCTCCGCTCCCTCAGAAGTCCACGTGCCGTCAATGAACAATTCGTAATTCCAGGTCATCTCGTCGTCTCCGTCCTTCGCTCCATAGTCGTCAACCCGTCCTCAGCCGAGCGCCCCGGACTCGCGCACCTTGGCGATGGCGTCCCAATCGTGCCCCAGTTCGAGGAGAATTTCCTCGGTGTGCTGCCCGAGCTCGGGTGCCGGCCCCTTTGGCACCGGAGAGACGCCGCCGAACTGCATCGGCGGCGCGGGAAGTCGGAAGGTGGAGCCGTCGTGAGCCACCACCTCGGGCAGGTACCCGTTCGCGTCGACTTGGACGTGCCCGTGCACCTCGGGCGGAGTAAGGGCGGGCGCCCAGACGCCGGTGAAACCGGCCATCTGTGTGCGCCAGTGCTCGAGCGACTTCGATACGAACGTCGACTCGAGCTCGGCGACACACGCTTTGGCGTTCTTGGCTCGCACGACCATGTCAGAAAAGCGTTCGTCGGAAGTCAGCTCGGGCCGGCCGATGGTCTCGCAGAGCTCGGCCCAGAACCGGTCAGCCTGGAGGCAGACAAGGTAGAGCCAGCGGCCATCCGAGGTCGGATAACTGTTCGTGAGCGGGTTTGGGGAGCTCGTGCGATCAGGAGCAGGCATTGTGCCCACGTAGGGCCCGGCCATGATGTCTGGACTGAGCGTCCACATGCCGACACCGAGCAGCGACACGTCGACTTCGGTGGCGACACCGGTGCGCTCCCGCTGGAACAGGGCGGTGCCGATCGCACCGGCGATCGTGTTGGCTCCCTGCAGATCGAAGAACGCAGCCGGCTGGAACATCGGCTCCTCCCCCGGCCTCGTCATTTTGGCGGCCATGCCCGCCGACGCCCATCCTGCGGCGAGATCGAATCCTCCGGTATCCCGCATGGGGCCCCGGGCGCCCCACCCGTGCCCACACACATAAATGATGTTGGGGTTCGCCGCCCGCAGATCCTCGAGCTCGATCCCGAGCTTCTTCCGCACCGCCGGCAGGTAGCTCGTGAGGAAGACGTCGGCCGTGGCCGCCACCTCGAGCAGCAGGTCCCGACCGGCACCCGTCGCCAGGTCGATCGTCATCCCACGCTTCCCCCGGTTCGGGATCTCGACGAACGGGTTGGGTCCGGGCCGCTCGGCACTGCCCAGCAGATTCATCAGACCCCGCTGGGGGTCGCCGTTCGGTGGCTCGACCTTGATCACGTCGGCGCCGAGGTCGGCCAGGGCTGCGCCAGCGGCCGGGACGAACGTCCACGCCGCGACCTCGAGCACGCGCACACCGTCGAGTGGTCCGGTCATGTGCGACTACCTCCGGGGGAAGTTGAAGACACGACGTGCATTGTCTTCGGCGATTTTGCGGGCTTCGTCGTCGGGAACTTCGAACAGGACATCGGCCAGCTTTTTGCGCGAAGCCGGGAAGTTGCTGTCGCTGTGGGGGTAGTCACCCTCGAACAGTATGTTGTCGATGCCGATGAGTCCGCGCTCCTCGATTCCGGCGTTGTCAGCGATGAAACACCCGAAGATGTGGTCGCGGAACAGATCGGAGGGCAACACATCGGGATCCACGCCCGTGTACCAGCGGTGGCGCTCCCATGTGTAATCAACCCGTTCGAGCACATAGGGAATCCACCCGATGCCCCCTTCGGAGAGCGCGACGCGCAGACGCGGGAAGTTGTGAAAGACCGGGGACAGCAACAGGTCCACGGTGGTGAATTGCGAGTTCATGCCGAAGAGGGCAATGGCCACGGCAAAGTTGGCGTCGGGGGCGACCGCGGGCGCCCCGCCAGAACCGAAGTGCAGGCACAAGGGCATGTCGGCGGCCTGGGCGGCGGAGAGGAACGGATCCCAGTGGTCGCTGTGGAACGACGGCAGGCCCAGCCGATGCGGAGCCTCGGTGAAGGTGATGGCCTTGGCACCCTTGGCGGCCGTGCGCTCGACCTCGGCCACGCAGGCCTGCACGTCCCAGAAGGGGACCATCATCATGGGGATGAACCGATCCGGTGCAGCGGCAGACCACTCGTCGAGGATGAAGTCGTTCCAGGCCACCACACACGCGGCGGCAAGCTCCTTGTCGTCCGCGGAGAAGAACGTGCCGCCTGCGAAGCCCGGAAAGGAGGGAAAGCACATCTGAGCGTGCACCCCGTCGAGATCCATGTCGGCAAGTCGGGCGGTGACGTCGTAACAACCCGGGAGCATCTCGTCGAAGCTGACAGGCTCGACGCCGAAGTCCTTGGGGTCCTTTCCGGCCACCGCATTGAGCCCGATGGTCGGAATGATCTTGCCCTCGAAACTCCAGGCCTGCTTCCCGGCCTCGACTTCCACAATGTGCGGCCCAGCCTCGAGGTACTTGGCCGGGAGCCGATCGAGCCACACCCTCTCGTGCTCAATCACGTGGTCGTCAACCGAGATCACCTGGACGTCTTCGTGCAGCATGTTGAGCCCCCCGGAACGAGATCCCACCCAATGGGAAGAATCGTCACGTTCTGACAATCTAAGCCCGGATCGCGCTCGTGGCAAGGGTCGATTTCGTCCGCCGCGAGTCAGGAACGCCTGTCTCTCCTCTTCTGCGTCAGGTTGGGGACAGCTGCCTCTGCGGCTTCGAAGATGTCTGGAAGCTCGAGGCCCGACCGGCCCCAGAGCTCTATCACCGCCATCTCGGCTCCGACCACGACACCGGCCAGAACCCGGGGTTCGGGATCCTCGGCAGCGGCATCACCCTTCGACCTGGCGCAATAAGCGGTGACCGCTTCGGTGAGCGCCTGCATCCGCTCGCCGCGGACGCGGGCATGGATCTCGGGCGCGTCGGCCGCAGCTCGCCGCCACAGCGTGAGGAGCCGGACATCCTGTGGGTCCTCCAGCGAATGAGTACGGATCAGCTGCCAGACGGTCCGCACGGGATCCGGGCTCGGCTCGAGTTCCGCGATCAGGTCCACCAGAGTCTGCAGCCCGCGTCGGGTGAACCCGAGGAGGAAGTCCTCCTTGATGGGAAAGTACCGGAAGAGGGTCCGCGCTGAAACACCGGCGGCTTCGGCGATCTCCTCCACCGTGACGTTCCTGAATCCGTGTTTGACGAAAAGACCCCAGGCGATCTGCTCGTATCTCGCCTGTAACAGGCTGCGCCGCCTATCCCAGCCCGATTCGTCAACCGAGAAGGTCACGGACGAATCCTCGCGCAATCTGGACTCGATCACGGCCGGAGGTGCGCGAGTGCGCATCGATGGCGGCGGAACCGGATGTCGAGTACTGACGTGCCGACCGCGCCCACAGCGAGGACCTGACCACCTCGTAACGGCAGACACCATCCGCGCGTCCACTTATGTAGTCAGCACCATGCAGCCTGCAATGGGACCGCCGCCGTTGGAGACGACGGCCACGTCGTGTTTCCGGACCTGACGGGGCCCGCCCTCGCCCCTCAATTGCAGGCAGGCCTCGTGCAGCACCCAGTTCCCGTGCATGCGACCCGCTGACAGCTGACCACCATAGGTATTGAGGGGGAGCTGGCCGTCGAGCGCGATGCGGGCGGCGCCTTCGACGAACGGCCCCGCCTCGCCGTCACCGCAGAACCCCAGCGCCTCCAGCCACGCGAATGTCAGGAAGGTGAACCCGTCGTAAAGCTCGGCGATGTCCACGTCGACCGGCTTGAGATCGGTGCGTCCCCACATCTCGGCGGCGGCGTCCGTCGATGCCATCTTGGGGTAGTCGGGCCGCTGGTCCCAGCCCCCGAGCCCGAGCGCGCCGCCACAGGCCTCAACACGAACCGGGTGGTCGCAGTCGGTGGCAGCGGCCGCGGTGGAGACGACGAAGGCGACGGAACCGTCGACGGGAACGTCGCAGTCCAAAAGTCCGAACGGGTCCGAGATCATGCGGGCCGAGAGGTAGTCATCCATGGAGAGCGGATCACGGTATGTCGCCCGCGGGTTGAATGCGGCGTTCCTCCGGCTGTTGATGGCCAACCAGCCGAGCTGCTCCTTGGTCGTGCCGTACTGGTGCATGTGACGCCGGGCATGCAGGGCGAGCCAGTTGGCGGCCGAGTACGCGTGCATGGCGAGAAGCCGAGGCACGTCAGCCATCGGGTTATCTCTCTCTTCGACCGCAGGAGACGGGGGGCGTTCCAGCGAAGGCGACGGCGATGCCGCCCCGTCAGCAGCGGCGCCGGGCGGGGGCAGGACGGACCCTCCCATCATGTTCACCGTCCGGTAGACGAGGACGTGGCGTGCCCGCCCAGTTGCAACGGCGTGGAAGGCGTTGACCACTGGACTGAGAAGCCCCCACCGCCCAATTGGTGAGCCGGTCCAAGTGTGCTCGATGCCCAGATGGGTCGCCGCCTCGGAGACGGGGGTCTCGCCCATTGTCGAGATGCCGTCGATGTCGAGAGGGGAGAGCCCTGCATCGGCAATGGCCGCCGCAGACGATTCCGCCGTGAGTTCGACCCCGGCGATGCCCGTCTTGCGCCCGATGCGCGAGATCCCGATCCCCGAGATGATCGCGCCCCGCTCCACGACGTCGCTCACGCGGCGAACCCTACAGTGGACGCATGACCGAGATCGCTCCCCGCATCACGCCGCATCTCGATGATCTCAACCGGCCGTTCTGGACGGGCGGTGCTGAAGGTGTACTCCGGATCACCCGCTGCCGGTCGTGCCGGCGTTGGGTCTTCCCCTTGTCGGCCACGTGCTCCGACTGCGGCGGTTCCACCGTGTACGAGGCCACGAGCGGGAAGGGAGCCGTCTTCACGCACACCACGAACGAACATCCGTACAACCCCGCAGTCCCCTTGCCCTACGACATCTCCATCGTCGAATTGGCGGATCAAGAAGGACTCCGGTTCACCACCAATGTGGTGGGATGCCCACCCGAGGAAGTCCACATCGGGATGCCGGTACGCGTGCAATTCGAACAGCACGGTGAGGTCTTCGTCCCGTTGTTCATCCCCGATGGCTCCGCCGGCGAAGGAAAGGACGTCACACATCCCAGCTGAGCTCGAGCCGGTCGATGCCATAGAGGCCGCCACCGTGCTCGGTCACCGCGACACCCTCGGTCAACCGGTACTCGGGGATGGCTCGGTGCCACTCCTCGAGCGCCACTCGCAGCTCGCGCCGGGCCAGATGCGATCCGAGACACCGGTGGGGGCCGGCCCCGAACGCGATGTGGTTGTTCACCGGACGGTCGAAGCGCACCGTCGCGCCATCCTCGAACTGCTCAGGATCGCGGGTCGCGCCGGACAGCGGCATGAACACCATGTCGCCCCTCTTGAGCGGGCACCCGTGGAAGTCGGTGTCCTGCATCACTTTGCGTGCGGGCGCAACGAAGGCGAACTGGCGGAGGAACTCTTCGACCGCGGCGGGAATCACCGCCGGATCCTCCACGATCCGTACGCGATCAGCGGGATGCGTCGCCAGGTGCCAGAACGCGTAGCTCAGCTGGATCGAGACGGTGTCGAGCCCGGCCATGAACATCAGGAGACACCATGAGAGCAGGTCCTCATGCGGAATCGGTTGTCCCCCAATGCGCCACTCGAGCGCACTCGAGAGCAGGTCGTCCGTCGGGTGTTCCCGCTTCTCCTCAATGAGCTCGGTGAAGTAGCCCATCACGGCCATCATGGCGTCGAAGGCACCCGCCCGCTCGGGGTCATCGCCGGGCGCGGGATGCAGGATCTGGTGCTCCCAGGCCAGGAACTGGTCGAGGCCGTCGAGGGGGAGGCCCATCAGCTCCATGAAGATCGTGGTCGGGTAGCGCCACGCGAACTCGCGCAGGAAGTCGCAGTGTCCGCTCCGGGCGATCTCGGCGATGACCTCCGTGCAGCGCTCCCGCACCCTGTCCTCGAGCCGCTCCATGGCCCGCGGCGCGAAATGGGGCGCCAGCAATTGGCGCCACACGGTGTGCTCGGGCGGATCGAGCATCTCCGGGATCCACTTGTACGGAGGGTCGGGATCGTGGACGGTCACCACCGTGCTCGAAAAGACGTCGGCATGCTGCAGCGCGTCCCGGATGAGCGGGGCGTTGGTGAAGACCCAGAACCCGTTCCCGTAGGTGCTGCGCAGGAAGGGATGCTCCCGCCGCAGCGCGTCGATCTCCTCGGCGTGCGACAGGACGGGCCCGGTCGTGGCCTCGTTGAAGGCGCGGACCGGATAGGGGCATTCCCCCGCTTCGGTGGACACATCGGTCATCTCGGCCTCCCCGGATTCAGTACACTCTGTTCTCTCAGTATGACCGGCCCCCGAACCACGTCCAAGCGAGATCTGGCGGGGGGCGGAAGCCGGATAGTCGCTCTGACGCGGCCCTGCAGTTCTCACCCGGCCCGATTACGGTGAGCCGGGCCGTACCTTGGTTCTCCGGGTGCTGCCGTACGGAAGCTGAATGACCTCACGATTGGAGACGCCATGACTCTCGCCAACGACATCAGCGCACCCCTGCGACACGCGGATCGCTTCTTCATAGGCGGGGAGTGGGTGGAGCCGTCGTCGGACGCCGTGATCGACGTGATCGACTCCACCAGCGAGCAGCTCTTCTTCAGCGTCGCCGAGGCAAAGGAGCCCGACATGACGCGGGCAGTTGCCGCGGCGCGCCAGGCCTTCGACCAGGGACCCTGGCCGCGTCTGAGCCACGAGCAGCGGGCCGAGTACCTGCGCGCCATCGCCTCCGCGTTGGAAGGGCGGACCGAGGACCTCGGCCAAATCTGGCCCCGTGAGTCCGGCGTCCTCCACCTCGTCGCCAAGGGATCCGTCGCCGGCGCGGCGGCGACCTTCAACTACTACGCGGGACTGGCCCAGACATTCCCGTTCGAAGAGGAGGCGCAGCCCAGCATGGGCGGCAAGTTCGGGCTTCTCGTGCGCGAGCCGGTCGGCGTCGTCGGCGCGATCATCCCGTGGAACGCCCCCCTCGGCCTCATCACCTACAAAATCGCCCCTGCGCTCCTGGCCGGTTGCACCGTCGTGCTGAAGGCGTCGCCGGAAGCGCCGGGCGAGGCCTACGTCATGGCGGAGATCGCCGAAGCCGTCGGCCTCCCTCCGGGCGTCCTCAATGTCGTCACTGCCGACCGGGAGGTCTCCGAGCTGCTGGTACGCGATCCCCGCGTCGACAAGATCACGTTCACCGGGTCGACGGCTGCGGGGCGCCGCATCGCCTCTCTGTGCGGGGAGCGGATCGCCCGTTGCACCCTCGAGCTGGGCGGCAAGTCCGCCGCCGTCATCCTCGACGACATGGACCTGACCGCTGCGGCCACATCTCTGGCCCGCGCCGAGTGCTTCCTGGCCGGACAGGTCTGCTCTTCACTGACGAGGATCGTCGTCAGTCAGAACCGCCACGACGAGCTCGTCGACGCGCTGGCCGGCATCTTCTCCCAGGTGCAGGTCGGCGACCCCTTCGACGCCCAGACCCACATGGGTCCCCTGGTCGCCGAGCGGCAGCGTGACCGGGTCGAGGGCTACATCGCCAAGGGCGTGGCGGAAGGGGCCACCCTGGCGACAGGTGGAGGACGGCCGAAGCACCTCGACCGGGGATGGTTCATAGAGCCGACCGTCTTCGGCAACGTCGACAATTCCTCGACGATCGCCCAAGAGGAGATCTTCGGACCCGTGCTGAGCGTCATCCCGGCGCAGAACGAGCAGGACGCCATCGCGATCGCCAACGACACGATCTACGGGCTCAACGCCTCCGTCTTCACCAATGACGTGGAACGGGCCCGGGATGTCGCCCGCCAGTTGCGCTCGGGCACCGTCGGTCACAACGCGTTCCGCACCGACTTCGGCATTGCGTTCGGCGGCTTCAAGCAATCAGGCATCGGCCGCGAGGGTGGCACCGAGGGGCTGCACCCCTTCCTCGAGACGAAGACCGTCATTTTGGAGGGCCGACCCGCCGAATACGGCACCGCCTGAGCCCGCCTCCCCCGAAGGAGGGCCGACCAGGCCCGGCTGGCGTCCCGCGCACTGCATCGGGGAAGCTGCGTCGGTCACGTACGCAGGGGAGGGATCCACGTTGTCAGACATCATGAAGGGTGTTCGCATCCTCGAGGTCGCCGAGCACACCTTCGTGCCCGCGGCGTCGGCCATCCTGGCCGACTGGGGCGCCGAAGTGATCAAGGTCGAGCACCCTGAGCGAGGCGACGCCATGCGCGGATTGGCCTCCAGCGGCGTCATGCCTTCCATGGGAGCGGTGCACGTGCTCCTGGAGCACTCCAACCGGGGCAAGAAGAGCATCGGTATCGACGTCAGCACGGAGAAGGGCCTCGACCTCATCTACCGGCTGGCGGCGACGTGCGACGTCTTCCTGACCAACAAGGTGCCCGCGGTAAGGAAGAAGCTGCACATCGAGCTCGAGGACATCAAGGCCCACAACCCGAACATCATCTACGTGGCGGGCACCGGTGCCGGCGAGCGCGGGCCGGAGGCCGACCGTGGTGGCTACGACTTCTTGAGCTACTGGTGCCGGGCCGGGAGCGCCATGGGCACGACCCCGACCGACGTGGACTATCTCGCCGCGCAACCGGGGCCGGGCTACGGCGACTCCATCGGGGGCATGACCATCGCCGGCGGGATCCTCGGCGCGCTCTTCCACCGGGAGCGCACGGGTGAGGCCCTGCCGCTCGACGTCTCGCTGCTGGGCGTGGGCATGTGGGCCATGAGCCCGGCCATCGCCCTCTCGCTGCAGCTCGATATGCCCTGGCGCCCCGGTCCGAGCCGCGGCGGCGGCCCCGGGCTGCCCAACCCACTGGTCGGCACCTACCTCACCCAGGACAACCGGTTCCTGGCCTTCTCGTGCCTGCAGGGTTTCCGCTACTGGCCGAGCGCCTGCCGGGTCATCGGCCGTGAGGACCTGATCACCGACGAGCGATTCACCTCACACGAGCTGCTGGCCGCCAACGCGGGCGACGCCCGCGCCATCCTCAAGGAGACCTTCGAGTCCGCCCCACTCAGCGAGTGGCGCGTCCGGCTGGCTGACTTCGAGGGCCAATGGGCCGTGGCGCAGGACAGCATTGAGGTCACGAAGGATGTCCAGGTCGAGGCGAACGGCCACCTCGGCGAGACCGCCACCGCGGACGGGACCGCGTTCACCTTGGTGACGACACCGGTGCAGTTCGCCGGCGTCCCCTCCCCGCCGAGGCGGGCGCCCGAGTTCAACGAGCACTGCGAGGAGATCCTCGCCGATATCGACTGCAGCGAGGAGGAGATGATCGAGCTCAAGGTGGCCGGGGTGCTGGCCTAGTGCCGACGCCGATCGCCAAGCACTGATCCAATGGCCACTCCCCGCACAACGGCGCTGCTGTACGTCGAGTGCCAGCGTGGGGTGATCGGCGATCTGTCCGTGCTGCCGGCGCTCGCCGAGGCCGCCCAGCCGGCTCTCGCCGCCATGGCCCGGCTCGCCACCGGTGCCCGCGACGCCGGCGTGCAGGTTGTCCACCTGACTTATCTCCCGCTGGCGGGTGGCCGCTCGGCCAGCCAGCGTTCACCCCTCATGCGCGCCACCACGTCGACGGCGGCCTGGCGGAACTCCGACGCCGCGCTCGAGATCGTGCCGGAGATCGGTCTCGGTCCGGACGACCTCGTGCTGCCACGGCACCAGGGCATCTCGCCGGTGCACCGGACCGAGGTGCTCAGCGTGCTGCGCAACATGGCCGTAGAGGATGTCGTCGTGGCCGGCGTGTCGACCAACCTGGCTATCCCGCTCGTCGCCGTCGGTGCGGCCGACGAGGACTTCGGGGTCACCGTAGCCACGGACGCCACGGTCGGCACCCCGCCCCAGCACCACGCGTCGATGCTCCGGCACAGCCTCGCGTTCGTGGCCCGGCTCGCCACCACCGACGAGCTACTGGCCGAGTGGTCGACCTGACGTCGAGGAATCAGCCCGGCCAGGCGATGGCCTTGGTCTCGAGATACTGCTCGAGGCCCTCGATGCCGCACTGGCGGCCGATCCCGCTGTCCTTGTAGCCGCCGTAGGGCGAGTCGGCGCCGTACCAGAGGCCGCCGTTGACGCCGATGGAGCCGGTCCGGATCCGCCGGGCGATGGCGGTCGCCCGCTCTTCCGACGCCGACACGACGCCGCCCGACAACCCGTAGTGGCTCTCGTTGGCGATGCGGACGGCGTCGTCGTCGTCCTCGTAGGGGATCACGCACAGGACCGGTCCGAAGATCTCCTCCTGGGCGATGGTCATGGAGTTGTCGACGTCCACGAACAGCGTCGGCTCGACGAACCAGCCCTTCGGCTGGTCGGCCGGACGCCCACCGCCGAAGACGAGCTTGGCACCCTCCTCTTGTCCCTTGGCGATGTAGCCCAGCACGCGCTCGCGCTGCTTGGCGCTCACGACCGGCCCCATGACGACGGCGTCGCTCGACGGGTCGCCGTACGGAACCCCGGCCATGCCGGCGGTGATGAGCTCCACGCCCTCGTCGTAACGGGAGCGGGGCAGCAGCAGACGCGTCTGCATGGCGCAGCCCTGGCCGGCGTGCACACACACCATGGCGGCCATCGGCACACTTGACGCGAAGTCGGCGTCGTCACAGACGATGAGGGCCGACTTGCCGCCGAGCTCCAGGAAGACCCGCTTCAGCGTGGCTGCGCCCTTCTCCATGATCCGCTTGCCCGTGGCGGTCGAGCCCGTGAACGAAATCAGGTCGACTTTGGGCGAGAGCGTCAGCTCCTCGCCGACCAGGTGATCGGCCGAGGTGACCACGTTCACGACGCCGGCCGGGATGTCCGTCTTCTCGGCGATGAGGCGCCCGAGCCGGGTGGCGTTCCACGGTGTGTCGGGCGCGGGCTTGATGATCGTCGTATTGCCGGTGGCCAGAATCGGGCCCAGCTTGTTGAGCGTGACCTCCAGCGGGTAGTTCCACGGCACGATGGAGCCGATCACGCCCATCGGCTCCTTTATAACGCCGCGCCGGCTCTTCATCCCCATCATCTCGGAGTCGGGGAGCGACCGCTCCCACTGGAACTCGTCGATCATCTTGGTCGGCCAACCCAGCGCCTCGTCGATCGGCCAGTCGACCTGCGCCGCGAAGGTCATCATGCGCGGCGATCCGACTTCCGCGATGATCTCGTCGCGGTAGGCCTCCCGCTCGGCCTCCAGGGCGGACTGCAGCTGCTCGAGGCAGCGCTTGCGCAGCGCGTGATTCGTGGACCAGTCGGTCTCGTCGAAGGCCCGGCGAGCGGCGTCGATGGCCCGCTGCATGTCGGCAGCCGAGGCATCGGCCACCTCGCCGAGCACCTCTTCGGTGGCCGGATTGACGTTGTCGAACCGCTTGCCCGACGCCGCTTCCACCAGCTCGCCGTCGATGAGCATGCGCACTTCGCCGGCACCACGTTGGTCGGTCATGCTGAGCCCCTTCCTCTGGAATCCCCGGGGCGAGACTACGGAAGGGGCGCCGCGGAGGGCAAGGTGACGAGCCGGGAGCCGCCGCCGCGGTTGCGCCCATCGCACTGGTCCCCAAAATTCTTCGGAGACCATGTCGATTCCGCGCCATCCCGTTCGACGCTCTGCCAGAGTGAGGCGAAAGACGCTTCCGCCGAGAGAAGAAGGAGCACCACCATGCGGTTCTTGGGCTACACCCTGGCCAACGAAGCGGACACACCGACGGAGCCCCCTCGTCCCGAGCTGTACGAGGAGATGGGCAAGTTCGTCGAGGAGGCGGTCAATGCCGGCGTGATCGTCGCCACGGGTGGCATCGCCCCCACAGCCGAAGGCGCCAAGGTCACGCTGAAGGACGGTGAGTTCAGCATCGTCGACGGGCCGTTCACCGAGGCCAAGGAGCTGGTTGGCGGCTGGGCCCTCATGGAGTGCCGGGACCGGGACGAGGCGATTGAGTGGACCAAGCGCTTCCTGAGTGTCCTCGGCGCGGGCGAATGCCGCGTCCGCCCGGTCATGTGACCGCACCGGCCACAGGGCCAGGACCGGGTGGTTGAATCGGTGGCATGCCGGCTGCCGATTCGACCGCCTCCGTCGAGGCCGTCTTCCGGTTGGAGTTCCCCCGCGTCGTCGCCACCCTGGCGGCCTTCGTCGGCGACATCGGGTTGGCCGAGGACCTGGCCCAGGACGCCTTGGTCGACGCACTGGCCCAGTGGCCCCGTGACGGCGCTCCCCGCAACCCTGGTGCGTGGCTCACCACCGTGGGCAAGCGGAAGGCGGTCGACCTCTTCCGGCGCAACCGCACGCTGCGGGAGAAGTACACCCAGCTGGGCCGGGAGCTGGAGAGGGCGGTCACGCTGCCGGATGGCGACATGGACTTCGACCCGGAATCGAAGGAGGAGATCGCCGACGACCGCCTGCGGCTGATGTTCGTGTCATGCCACCAGGTGCTGCCGGTCCCCGCTCGAACGGCACTCACCCTCCGTCTGGTCGGGGGGTTGACCGTCCGCGAGATCGCCCGCGCCTATGTGGTGCCGGAGTCGACGATCGCGCAGCGCATCGTCCGCGCCAAGAAGACAATCGCCGATGCAGGGGTGCCCTTCGAGGTCCCGGAGGGAAGCGACAGGACTGCCCGCCTGGCCTCGGTGCTCGAGGTGATCTACCTCATCTTCAACGAGGGATACTCGGCCACCTCCGGAGAGGACTGGCTGCGCCCCGAGCTCTGTGCGGAAGCCCTCCGCCTCGGCCGGGTGCTGGCCGCCCTCACACGGACAGAGCCCGAAGTCCTCGGCCTCGTCGCGTTGATGGAGTTCCAGTCGTCGCGGCTGCGCGCCCGTATCGGGCCCACGGGGACACCCGTCCTCCTGCTCGATCAGGATCGCCGGACCTGGGACCGGCTCCACATCGGTCGCGGCGAAGACGCCCTGGCCCGCGCCACCTCACTTGGAGAACCCCGCGGGCCCTACACGCTGCAAGCGGAGATCGCCGCCTGCCACGCCCGCGTCTTTCGCGCCGAGGAGACCGACTGGCACGAGCTCGTCGCGCTCTACGGCGAGCTCGCACGCACGGCTCCGTCGCCCATCGTCGAGCTCAACCGCGCGGTCGCCGTCTCCATGGCCTCGGGTCCGGAGGTCGCGCTCGACCTCGTCGACCAGCTGGTGGAGACGGGCACGCTGGAGCGGTACCAACTTCTCCTGAGCGTAAGGGGCGACCTGCTCGACCGGCTCCGACGCCCGGCCGAGGCCGCAATCGAGTTCGACCGGGCCGCCGCCCTGGCCACCAACACCCGGGAACGTACCTTGTCCGAGGAGCGAGCCCGCGCCTGCCGCGCGCGGGCTGCGAGCGTCGAGGCGTCGTCGACGCTCACGAAGCCCGACGGGGCCTCCTGAACCGCATCCATCGCCGGCCGCCGCGCCCCCACCACGGTCGTAACTGCAGCCGCGCGGGAGGCAACGTCCCGTAGACCAGGACGGCACGACCATGCGCCATGCAACGGAGGGCCTCGGGTGGCAGCAACCGGCGCGGCGCCGTTGTCGAGGTCGTCGAACGACGACCGGCGGGGTCTCGCGTCACCGACGGCTGTTGGGCTTCCTCGTCACCGATGAGGCGGCTGGCGTAGTCAAGCGTGTCGGGATCGGCGATACCGGGCAAGAAGAGCTTCGCCCGGTGGTTGTTGAGCACGGTCGGTGCCCGTGCACCGTAGCGACCCCTGACCTGTGCCAAGTCCTGCCAGACCGTGACGATCTGAATCCCGTGCGACGCGCAGGTCGCCGCCAACCCGTCGAGCTCGGGGAGCGGGGCGATGTGGGCCGCCTCGTCGAGCACCACCAGGAGGGGCGGGTCCAGCGGACGACCCGATTTCGTGGCCACGGCGAACGCACGCGACAACACCGCCTGTGTCAGCGCGGTGAAGTACCCGCGCAGGCGGCGCTGGTCATGGGCGGGCGCGCAGAGGTACAGCGTGTGCGGGCCGTGCAGAAGATGGTCCGGCTCGAAGGTGCCGACCGTCGGTGGCCCGGGCGGCGGGTGGGCGAAAGGGGCGAGCACCGTCTCGGTCGTGGTGTAGATGGAGCTGCGGGTCCGTTCGTCGCGACACCAGGTCGCCTCCGCCGCATGGAGGACCTCGGGCGGGGCGGAGCGCTCGAGGATCGCCGCCACTTCGCCGACTTCCTGCGTGTCCACCCAGCGGACCACGTCGGCCATGGTGCGACGGTCCAGCGCCGCCGCGACGAACAGCGGGGCCAGGAGCTTGGCTGCGGTGGCGTACCAGAACTCCCCGTCGGCGGTCGTGCCCGCACCCCTCGCCGCCTCACACAGCTCGGCGGCGGCCCGGCAGGCCTCACGCCATTGCCCGCAGCCCGTGAGAGGTGACCAGCTGCTGGCCCGCGCCGCCGTGGAGCCTGTCGGGTCGATGCACCACACCTGGCCCAGACGCGTCCGCGTCCCCAATGTGTGCCGGAGCAGATCACTCTTGACGCTGGCGGCCACGACGGGCCCCTGCCAGCCCAAAATGGCGGGAACGGCCAGACAGGTGGTCTTCCCGCTTTGGGTGGGACCGACCACGACCAGGGACTGCGCCGTCTCGGCTGCCAGGCCCTTCGACCTCGCCACACCGGGCACCTCGCCGAGTAGGAGTCGGCCGGCAGGTGCTGCGTCGGCGGCGACGAGCAGAGGGCGCAGGTCGCGTCGCTTGGCCCAACGGGCCCCCCTCGGTGCCTTTCGGTGGCCCCGCTCCGTCCATCCCCCTCCCGTCTGCGAGATGCCGGCCAGCAACGCGCCACCGAGGCCGAGCGGCAAGGCGAGCGACAGCAATCCCGTCACGCTGAGTGCGCCGTCATGGCCGCGTCGGTATCCACGATGGAGCGTTCCGTCGCGCTCGAGACGGTGCTGCACGAGAAAGGAGCGCTGACCCACCTTCCACAGTGCGATGCCCCGCCGGAGTTGCGGGAGCAGATCCGTCTCGGTGGCGGACAACGAGAGCAATTCCGCCGCGGCCTCGAGCTCACCCGGCGACTGCGCGTACACCACACGGGTCTCCGAATCCGACAGGAGCCCCTGCGCCAGCGCCACTTGCTCGGAATCCGACGCGCCCACCGAGCGGAGGTCCGAGACCCGGTGCAACACGGCGACATTCGAGACGCCGAAGGCGCGGGAGAGCTTCCAGGATGATTGCAGCCAACGCGCCACGCCCAAATTCGAGAGGATCGCCCAGGCCTCGTCCACCACGAGGAAGAAACGACCCCGCTCTGGCGGGACACCGTTCGCAGAGACCGCCGTCCGCGCCAGTGCCGCTTGCAACCAGGCGGTGGCGCACGCCATCAGGACGCCGAGGGCGGCCGACGAGTACAGCGCCGACAAGTCGAGGACGACGAGCGGTGAGGAGAGGTCCAAACCGGGGGTCGTCGGTCCGTCGAACATCCCGCGGAGGTCGCCGTGCACGAGCCGACGCAACTCCAACGCGACGTCCCGTCCGTCCTCAAGGAGATCGCGCCGTTCTGTGCGCAACGAGCGGGCGGCATCTGCGGTCGGCGTGAGCAGAGCTTCGACAACCACGGGCACCGTGGGCACCGCGACTGATCGCGTCGACTCGGCCAGGGCCGCGCCGAGCGCTGCCCGCTCGCGGGGCACCAGTCCGCGTCCGAGACAGGCACTGGCGAGGGAGGAGAGCAACTCCATCCTCCGACGCCCGCCGGCGTCCGGCCCCGCGGCAGCGTCGACGTCGGGACCCGGGTCGAGCGGATTGAGGCGGATGGCACCACCCGGACGCAGCGCCACGGGCCGGACACCCCACGCGTCAGCGAGGTCGCGGTACTCGCCCTTGGGGTCGACGACCCAGGCCCGGCGCCCGAACACGGCCTGACGCCACAGGAAGGACTTGACGAAGGCGCTCTTTCCACGGCCGATCTGCCCGAACACCACCATGTTGGGATTGGACACCACCCCGGCCGCGTAGAGCTCGAAAGGGTCGAAGACGAAGGAGCCGCCCAACAGGTCGTCGCCGATGACGACGCCACGTCGACCGAGGCCCGCCTCCGCAATGAACGGGTACGCCGCGCCGAGGTTCCGCGTGGTCACCTGGTGGGCCGGGACACGCGGCATTCGTTCCCTCATGGCGGGTGAACGGTCG
This sequence comes from uncultured Acidimicrobiaceae bacterium, assembly GCA_963783965.1. GTDB lineage: Bacteria > Actinomycetota > Acidimicrobiia > Acidimicrobiales > RAAP-2 > Bog-473. The sequence goes on from CAWAPQ010000001.1 coordinate 130,784, forward strand.
CCCTCGTCGGCCGGCCGCTCCGTTACGTTGACGGAACCGCGACCATCACACCTGTCGCGGGGAAGATGGAGACGCATGAGCCAGGATCATCCACCCCCTCCTCTCGTGGTGACCCTGGCCGCGCTGACGGTCGTCAGTGGTTTCGTCGACGCTGTGAGCTTCCTCGGTCTTGGTCATGTCTTCACGGCCAACATGACCGGCAACGTGGTGCTGATCGGGTTCGCCGCTGCTGGTGCGCCCGGCTTCTCCGTTGCGGCCAGCCTCAGTGCCGTCGGGGCCTTCCTCGTCGGCGCCGTTGCCGGTGGCCGCCTCGCCCAGAGGGTGCGCCCGCCCAGAAACCTGCTCCTGGTCGCCATGGTGATCGAAGCGTCCTGTACGACGGCGGCCGCGATCGTCGCCGGCACCGTCCCGGGCGTCGGCTCCGGGTGGCCCCGCTACGCCGTCATCGCGCTTCTGGCCGGTGCCATCGGTCTTCGCAACTCTGCTGTCCGCCGCATGGGCGTCCCCGACATGTCCACCACGGTGCTGACGAGCACCTTGACGGGGCTGGCATCCGGCTCGCGGCTGGCCGGCGGCTCCAACCCGCACGCACGGCTCGGGACGACGTCGGTCCTCTCCATGTTCGGAGGTGCCTTGGTCGGAGCCATCCTCGTGCTGCACGCGGGGGCGACCTGGTCCCTCGGCATCGCTGCAGGCCTCGTGGCGGCGACCGCCTTCTACTTCTCTCGAGCTGCTCCGCTCGAACTGGGCCTGGCCGGATAGCCCCCGCCCTCCCGGCCGACGTCGGCCCTGGGCAACCGGGACGGCCGGGCACCACACCGTCACCGCGCGAAGAAGACGGACCGCTTCCGTAGTGTGATGCCCCGTACCTTCGAAGTGCTGGCGATGAAGTTGCCATCCCCCTCGTAGGCGACCCTGACGAAGTAGGGCGCCGCCGTCGACGACGCTGCACCAAAGACACACGATGCCGTCGCGGCCTGCAGTGGCGCGGTCGCACCGTCTCGGCAACGGATGGCTCGCCCCGTCTTGTCCCACAGCGCGAAGTTCACCGTGCCCGTGGGCGTGCCCGCTGCCGCTGACCGTCCCTGCACGGTCGCAGTGACCTGCACGCGCTTCCCTGGCAACAAGGTGGGGTTGACCCGGACGCTCGTCCGCGAGTTGCCCCGGGCAACGGGCTGGACGCCACCGGCCGCCGCCGGATCCGCCGCAGAGACCCCGTTCCCGCCGCCGCCGTCCCCCGCAACCGTTGCCGCTGGGAGCCCGAAGTCACTGACGAACGCCGCGTCGCTCAGAGGATTGGCGGTCGGGCTGATCCGGCTCCTATTGAACTGCCAGTACGTCGCCTCGTACACGTTGTTCCGGTTGATCCACTGCGCCATGGCGTTGATGAAGGTCGGGTCATCGCCGCCCCCGAGCTCCTCATCGACGTACGTGCCATTGAGGTCAGTCGGGCTCGACGCCGCCAGACCCCATTCCGGCAGCGCAACGGGCTTTCCTTGGGCGGCGGCGAACTTGGCGAGCCAGCGCAACCCGTTCGGTTGCGTGAGAAGCGTACGGAACTCTTCCTGTTGGCACGCCGCCCCGTTGCAGTCGGACGCGCCGTAGTTGCCCCACGCCTGGTCGTAGAGGTCGAGGCCGATGAGGTCGACGTACGCGTTCCCGGGGTAGTAGTCCGCAAGGTCGTCCGTGCCGCCGGCATTCGGATTCCATTCGAACGTGAAGTTCTGACCCGCCACGGAACGCATGGTGTCGACGATCTGCCGCCAGTAGCCGATGAACGTGGCCGCTTGACCGACGGCCGCCCACGGGAACCACCCGGCGTTGAACTCCCAGCCGAGACGGACGATCGAATTCGCCTGGCCGCCCGCCACCATGTCCCGGGCCAATTTCCGGAAGTAGGAGTTGTATGCCCCTGCCGCCCCCTGTTGCAGGCTGTCCCCGCTGGTCGAGGTCGCACCCGGGGAGGAAGAGTACGGAAGTATCGGAACACCCCAGATCATGGTGAAGCCCGAGCCCTTCCAAGCCGCCATGTAGGACGGCGCCGTCCTCAGGAGGGCGGACCAGGAATCCCCGTCCAAGAAGTCCATGGCGAAGCTCGGCCGCTGACCGATGGCCCGGCCAAACGCGCTGACACGACCTGGGGACTGGTAGCCGACGTAGACCCCCAGGGTGTTCACGCTGACGGACGGTGCAGCAGCTCCCGCCGGCGCCGGCGCGCCGACGATTGTCAGCGCCACGGTCAGCGTCATTGAGACGACGAACGTGCCTCGACTGACTCGAGACCGCTGCAACAGCCGGAACATGCGCAAAGACCCTCTTTGCTCGGTGAGGTCATGGTGTCCGAATGGAGACGGGACCCGCGCAACTTACCTGCGAAGAACGGGACATTTGGTTCACGCGAGGTCTTAGGGGCAGGTTCCTTCTTCTTGGACCTCCGCCCCATCACCCGGCCGACACCCGCGACCGCCGACCATCGCCGACCGCCGCCGAGGACCGTTCAGGCGATCCCCAGCCGTTCGAGCTGCTCGCCCGGCGCCTCGACCGACATCAGCGCCGCGCGCAGCAGTTCCACCATGTCGGACTCGACCGCCGCACCGACGAGGTTCCGGTCCTCCTCGGGATCCTCGTCGAGGTCATAGAGGAAGTGGGCGTCGACCGTGTTGCGTCCGACCCAGAACGGCAGCCGGTCACCCGGCTCGAAGGGCTGGCGGATGACGGGGACGTCCGACCCGGGCATGAAGTCGAGCCGGGCCCGCCGATCGGGCGGCGGCAGGCGGACCGCGTCCTCCAGGCCGTGGACGGGCATGGTCGACCAGCGGTTGGACCACATCGACAGGGGGAAGTTGTCCCCCGCCGATCCGCGGGCGTACTTGCGCCGGCCGTCGGTCACCTGCACCCAGTTCCCGTAGACACCTCCGATGGCCCAGTCGCGCACCTGCGCCGCGTCGCCTCGCACCAGCGGAGCCAGCGAGGCACCGTGCGAGACGTGACCGCGTGGCACACCGAACACGTCGGCCAGCGTGGCGTGGATGTCGACGTTCGTCGTCAGCGCCCCGCACGACGTCCCACCCGGAACCCCCGGCCAGTGCACCAGCAGAGGAATGTGACCGAGCGGCTCGTACTGCATGACCCCGGGCTTCCCCCAGATGTCCTTCTCCCCGAGATAGTGCCCATGGTCCGTGCACACCACCACCACCGTGCTGTCCCACAGTCCCCGCTCGTCAAGGACGCCGAACACCTCACCGACCCAATGGTCGATCATGCTCAGCTTGGCGCCGTAGTTGGCGCGGATCTGCCGGCCCTCCCGCTCGCTCAGGCGTCCCGCCGCCACCGCGCCGACGTCATAGGGCGGCCAGATGAGCAGCTCGCCGTTCCACCCGGCGTCATAACGACCGGCCCACGGTTCGGGTGTGTCGAACGGCTCGTGGGGATCGAACTCGTCCACGAAGAGCAGGAACGGCGCGTCGTCCGGCGCGCCCTCACGCAGCCACGCCGCGGCGGTCCGCATCGTCTTGGGCCCCGGGTAGTCCGACTCCGCCCGGAAGAAGGTGCGGGAGCGGTCGTACGGACGATCCCCCGCCTCCGCCCAACCCAGGCGATCCCGCCAGAACCACCCGCCGCCCCGGGCCGGAAGCGCCGGCGTCCCGATGAAGCTCGGGTCCGGGTAGGTGCGCCAAGGGTCGCCCTCGTGGCCGCGCACATAATCCCAGGCGCTGAAGTCCGTGTGGTAGTTCTCGCCCCCGACCTCGAAGAGGTGCGGGTGATCCGAGACGAGCATGGTCGTGACCCCCGCCCGCCGCAGCTGCGCCGTGATCGGCTCCTCCCAGATCTCTATGGAGCCCCAGGGCCGCCAGAGGAAGTCGAGCGAACCGCACAAGATGTCGTGACGAGCCGGCATGCACGGCAGCGAACCGGTGACATGGGACGTGAAACGGACCGCTCGCTCGCTGGCAAAGCGGTCGAGGTTGGGCGTGTCGAACTCGGTGCCGCCGTAGCTGCCGAGCATGTGCCGATTGAGGCTGTCGAGCAGCAAGACGACGACATTGCTGGGCCCACCGCCCGTTTCCGCATCGCCCGGCACCGGAGGTCTTGCATCGGGACGGTTCGCCACAGGGTCATGGTAGAGGCCTCAATGATCAGTGCAGCCCGCGACCGATCAGTGCAGCCCGCGACAGAGAGGCAACGTGCAGGTGTAGGCCGAGGCCTGGTCGCCATAGAGGCGACGGAGGGCCAACCGGCTCTGCCCCGCCGCGTGCTGCACCACGTCGCACGCGGCCACCAGCTCCTCCTCGCTCGGGGCGGAGACAGTGACGTAGCCCGAATAACGGAACGAGGCGTGCCCCTCGGCCAGCTCGGCCTCGCGGCGAGCCAGGACCTCCGATTCGCGGGCATGCCGGGCCGTCGAGATGAAGCCACCGCGCCGGCGCAACTCGGTGTCGGCCAGGTCCGCCGTCCTTGATGCCTCGACCTTGCGCACGGCAGTGTCGGGACCCAGCGGCTCCATGACGACAGCCAGCGTCGAACGGGCCGAGCCGAGGAGGAGCGGCGCGAGGAAATCGCTGCGCACCTCAATGCGCGGCCACTCGGCCACCCAGAACGTGGCGTGGACCATGCCGTCCACCCGCACCAGGGACCACGTCTCCTGCATGGCCATCGGCCAGTGGTCCTGGGCGGGTGCGGTGCCGGCCGAGACCGCGTGCGGCTCGTAGGTACGGAGCAGTTGATGGGCCACGTCCTCCACCGACAGGACGGACTCGACCTGTACATCGGCGTCGGCCATCAGACGGACCAGCGATCCCATTTCGCGGGCCAAGGTCGCACACCCGACCTCGACCGACCGGGTCAACCGGACCTGCACGGCCAGGACGACATCGTGCGCGCAGGTGTGCGAGTCCATGTCGGTGAGGAGCGCGTCGTACGAGGCGGTGCAGACCGAGGCCGCGTCGGATACCGCCTCCGCCGCGACGTACGAGCGCAACTCCTGCCCGTCGTCGGGGAAGGACGCCGCCACCCACTGCAACCGTTGGACCGGCGAGCCTTCGCGGGCCAGCGACGACAGCACGGAGGCCCACGCGCCCACCCGGCGGTCCTGCTCGTCGGCCCCGAGCAATGCGAAGCTGCCGCCGCGCAGTGACAACGCAGCCGTAAGCGTTCGCCCGGCACGGTCGTGGACGACACCCATGTCCTGCCAATCGGCGCGCAGGAGGCGCAGGCCGCGCAGAGCGCGCACGCCACCGGCACCAGTTCCCCCGAGGCGGCCCCTCCGCGCGCCCCAGCACACGACGACGGGCAGCCACTCGTCGCCGGTCCGGCCGGCCACGGGCACCGTCGCCAGCGCGCCGTAGATGACGAGGATCCCGACGGCAGCAGCCACGCCGAGCGCATTCGGCTCCCAGCGCAGCACGAGCACCCCGAAAACGAGCCCGACCGCCACGGTCACGATCTGACCGGCCCGCCAGCCGGCCAGCGCGCTCCCGCGTTCGCGCGGCCCGAACCGGTAGCGCGTCCCCCGTTCGGCGCTCACGCGTCGGGACCCTGACCCGCCGGCCACGCCGGGGGCAACGCCTTGAGGGACGGACCCCCGTCTTTACCCATATAGAAGCGCCGCTCGCCCGGCTTGTACCTCCTGATGAGACCGCAGCCCGGCGGGACGCTCTCCCACATCCAGACGTCCTCGGGCGTGGCCGGGCCGAGGAGCGCGCCCGTCCCGTAGCTCTCCCTGGCCCCCACCCGCTGGGCCGGGTCCGGCTCGAATCCGGTCGCCACTGCGGCCGGCTCATCGCCCTCGGTCGAGCTCGAAGCCCGACCGGCCCCGGCTCCCGACCCGGATTCCGATCCGGCCCCCGAACCCGACCGCGGCGCGTGCAGAAGCGGGATGGGTCCCCTGGGCCTGGGCTCGACATGCTGGCCGGCGAGCTCCTGCAGCAGTCGGGGGGCCTCGGGGTCACCCTGGGCGAGAGGGATACCCGTGTCCGTGTCCCCCGTGTCCCCGCCGGCCGCACCACCCCCACCCGCACCACCCCCGCCCGCCGCGGCCCTCCGGGCCAGCAACCGTTGGTCGCCCAGCGCTCCCAAACCTTCGTGCAGCGCGTGGCTGGCCGCGGTCCTGGGCACCCCCCGCGTGACGGCGGCGGTCCCCCGCTCGCGTAACCCGTCGAGATGTGCCACCGCACCCGCCTCGACCGCCGGGATCATGCGCAGGACGGCAAAGGGCACGAACGTGGCCATCAGGAGGAGTGCGCCCCCGGCCAGCACCGACGAGAAGCCCGAGCCGTGCGACCCCGAGCCGGCGGTGCCCGAGGAGATGGCGCCGGCGGCCAGGCTGAGCGTGGCCACGATGACGAACTTCGAGATGATCAAGGCCGCCAACGTCTCGACCAGCCGTCGGCACCAGTGCGAGACCGCCGGCCACACGAGGGTCGCCAGCGCCAGGGGCAGGAAGAGCACGGCGACGTAGACGGCGGCGGCACGGATGAGCAGCTCGAGCCACAGCACGAACGCCGCCACGGCGATCAGCAGCGCAACCAGCAAGAGCACGAAGCTGGCGATGGTGGGATCGGCGGCGGCGGTCACCAGTCCGGAGGTCACGCCGGTGAGCAACGAGCTGACATCCGCGTTGGTGCCGCCCGCGACGGCATCACTCATGGCGTCGGTGGCCGACAAGCTCAAGACGACGATCTGGATCGCCACGACGGCCAACAACAGAGCCAACGGAAGCTGCAACAGGAACGTCTTGATCAATTGCCCCGGGTTCTGGCGGATGATCGCCTGCAGGGTCGACGCCAGGAGCATCGGGAGGATGACGACACCGGCCAGCGCCGTCATCTGGCCGTAGTGGGTCTTGAACCAGGTCGCCCCCACGTCGACGGTCGTCGTGGAGCTCAGCACGTCACCGATCTGGTCCAGCAGCCACTCGGCGCCGCTGGCCACCCATTGGCTGATGCCGCTGAGGACCGACTCGAAGCCCGAGGAGACCACGGAGCCGCCGATGCTGCCGGCCTGGCAGATCGGATTGAGCGCGTCGAGACCGGTGCAGCCGGCGGCCAGCATGGGAACGGAGACCCGGGCGGATCAGTGCAGGTTGGTCCCGGTGTGGAAGAAGAAGTTGACGATCGGCGGCGCGGCGCCGATGAGGAGCGCCGCCAGCCCCGACACCAGCACGGCGCGGCGCCCGACCATCGACTGCTGGAAGTTCTGGGAGTGGACGCCCAGGGCCCAGGCGGCGGCACCGATCAGAAGGCCGGCCAGGGCGGCGATCAACGCCCAGGCCCCCAAACCGTTCGTCAGGTCCTGCAGGGTCCCCCCGCCCGGGAGCGCGTTGACGCTCGGGTTGAGCGAGACATCGGCCAGGTGCAACACGACCATGGGTGCCCTCCGTGATTGAGCGGCGGCGCCGGACTCTCCGGGACGTCGCTTGGCCGGAGAACGGTTGGTCGGACCACCGATGTCGCCTTGCTTCCTTTTTCCTTCCGTCCCTCCATCGCGTGAGCGACAACCGAAAGAAAGGTGGGCGACCTCACCCCGCCGCCGGGGGTTGCAGAAGGGCAGCTCAGGGCGCGGGCCGTCGTCGAGGTCGGGAGGAGACCGCAGGAAACGGCACGTCATGCGCCGAACAATCGCCGGGGCTGTTCGCCCGACACACCCCAGCCCTGTCATATTGGGGGCGTGCCGCTCAGTGGGCCGGGCGAAGTCAATTTGAGCATGACCCAGGCGATCATCTTCGTTGTCGTCGCCGTTGCGGTCTGCGCCATCGTCGGTTTCGTGGCGGCCGCTCTCGGACGGCGTTCGGGGCGCCGGGCCATCTCGCAGCGCCTGGCCTCCCTCGGCACCCGGCTCGGCCTCGATCCGCCCGAGGACGAGTACAACGTCGAGACCTCCCTGGCCTACCTGGAGCAGGTCACCGGTGGCGCCGCCCAGGCGGTCACCGAGTCGAGCTCCGACGCCATCCGGCTGCGCCGCTCGCTCGACACGCTCACCCAGGGCGTCGTGCTGTGCGACGAGAACGGCACCGTCATTTACCGCAACGGGCGCGCCAACGCGCTCATGGTCAGCCGCCACGGCGACGCCCTCGCCGCGCAGGCGGTGACCGACGTCCTCGAGGACGCCTGGCACGAGGGCTCGGCCGAGCGCACCCTCGATCTCTACGGCCCGCCCCGGCGCACGCTGCAGGTGCGCGCCCGCCAGATCGACGACGGGCGCCGGCCGCTGGGCGTCATCGCCCTCATTGAGGACGTCTCGGAGCGCCGCCGGCTCGAGGAGATCCGCCGCGACTTCGTGGCCAACGTCAGCCACGAGCTCAAGACGCCCATGGGCGCCCTGGGCCTCCTGGCCGAGACGCTCGTCTCCGAGCCCGATCCCGACGTGGCCCAGCGCCTGGCCGGCCGCATCCACAACGAGGCCTTCCGGGTCAGCCGCATCATCGACGACCTCCTCGACCTCTCGCGCATCGAGTCCGAAGAGGCGCCGCCCCGCGAGCCCGTGCTGGTCAACCTCGTCATGGCCGATGCCATTGAGCGGGTGCGCGCCACGGCGGACCAGCGCGGCCTGGAGATCGTCCTCCACGAGCCCTCGCCCCCGGTGGCCGTCATGGGCGACCGCCGCCAGCTGGTCTCGGCCATGCACGCCCTGCTGGAGAACGCCATCACGTACTCCTACGACAACTCCAAGGTCGTGGTGACCGGTGCCGTACACCACTTCAACCCCAACCTGAGCCACCCCTCCGTCGCGGGCGCTCAGGCCGGTACCGAGTCCGGTACCGAGGCCCGCACCGAAACGGACCCCGTCACCGGCGAGTACCCGGCCGTGTCCGCCGATTCGGGGGCACGCCCGGAGGCCGACGCCGCAGCGGGCGGCGAGAACGCGGCCGGCCAGGCTGCGGGCGTCGAGAACGCCGGCGGCGAGAACATCGAGACGGCCGGCGGGAAGAACGCCGGCACAGACGACGGCGCCTCGGTGGAGCCCGTCTTCACCCCCGAGATCCTCGACCAGTACGCACCGCTTGGTCAGAGCGCCCCCGGTGCCTCCGCCGCCACCGGGACCACGGCGCCCAGCATGCCCGTCCCCCCCGTGGTGACGGCCGAGGGTGACGCCGCCGGAACCGGTCCGGCCGACACCGGCGCGGCCGCCTCGCCCAATTGGCGCGTCGAGGAGCGGGACAACGTGCGGCTCTCGGTGCAGGATCACGGCGTCGGTATCCCGGCCCGCGACCTCGATCGCATCTTCGAGCGCTTCTACCGCGTCGACCACGGGCGCAGCCGGGACACCGGCGGGACCGGGCTGGGCCTGTCCATCGTCCGCCACGTCGCCAACAACCACCAGGGCTGGGTCGACGTCGAGTCGCGCGAGGGCGAGGGCTCCACGTTCACCCTGGTCCTGCCGATACAGGCGGAGCGGGTGGCGTGAGCAAGACCGCGCCGGCCAAGACGACCAAGAAGACGGGTCGGTCGGCGGCGGGCGAGGGGCCGGTCAAGGTCCTGCTGGCCGAGGACGAGGAGTCCTTCATTGAAGCCCTGGTCATCGGCCTGACCAACGAGGGCTTCCGGGTCACCGTTGCCCGTGACGGCAACGAGGCCCTGCAGCTCTTCGACGAGACGGTCCCCGACATCCTGCTGCTGGACCTGATGCTGCCCAAGCTCTCGGGCATCGACGTCTGCCGGGCCATCCGCACCCGCTCGCAGGTGCCCATCATCATGGTCACGGCCAAGGGCACCGAGATCGACACGGTGGTTGCGCTCGAGGTGGGGGCCGACGACTACGTCACCAAGCCCTACCGGCTCCGCGAGCTGGTGGCCCGCATGCGGGCCGTGCTCAGGCGGGCCCCGGGGGGCTCCGAGTCCGGTGACCTGGGCGGATCCATCGAATTCGGGAGCGACGGCATCTGGGAGTCCAACGGGATCAAGGTCGACTTCGACCAGCGCCGCGTCTTCGTGCGCGGCGAGGAGGTCCACCTGCGGCGCAAGGAATTCGAGCTGCTCCGCCTCCTGGTCGAGAACTCCGGGCGGGTCCTGACCCGTGACGTGCTCATCGACCGCGTGTGGGGCACCGACTACATCGGCGACACCAAGACGCTGGACGTGCACATCAAGCGGTTGCGCTCGCGGATCGAGGCCGACCCTTCAACCCCCGTGTTGATCACGACGGTCCGGGGCGTTGGCTACCGCTTCGCCGCCGCCTGAATCACCCGTTGTTCGTCCGTTGTTCGTGCCTGAACGCCCCTCAATGCGCTGACCTGGACGGGTCCAATTGAGGTTGCTCAGGTAGAGAGCAACTGGAACACTCCCCCCGTCCGCCGACGGTTGAGGATGGTCCGATCTTGCCAGTTGTCAGAAAGGCCGCCGCCTGCGCGGCCCTCGCAACACTCGCGCTCCTTCTCCCGGCGGTTCTCCAGGACACGGCAGGTGCAGCGATCGTCCCGCCCCAGAACCCGAGCAGCAATATCTCGCCCCCACCAGGGTATTTCGGTCCCTGCGGCAGCGTGGCCCAGCCGAACCTCTACTGCCCCACCGGGCTGACCACCATTTACGGCGACCGCCAGGCCGAGGGTCTCGGCCCCATGAGCCTGCCCACCAACTGGAACTCGTTGACGCCGGCCGAGCAGCTCTTCGTGCTGACCGACCTGGAGCGGGTCGACCGTGGCCTCGCCCCCATCGCCGGGCTCGCGGCCAACCTGAACGCCTACGCCCAGGCCGGGGCCGACGCGCAGCGCGACCCGAGCTTCCCGCCCTACGGCAGTGGCGGCGGCAGCACCTACTCGTCCTCGCCCTCGCTGGGCGTCTCGCTGGCGATGTGGATGTACGACGACGGGCCCGGCGGGACGAACTCGGCCTGCCCCCCGACCGGCGGCAGCGGGTGCTGGGGCCACCGGGACATCATCCTGGGCCAGTACGCCGCGCCGGCCCTGATGGGCGTCGGCTCCGGGCCCTCGACGACCCAGCTCTTCGTGGGGGGTGACACCACGGACACCCCGTACTTCACCTGGGCCCAGGAGGTCCCGTTGTTCCCGGTCGGCGTGTTCCCCTTCGGCGTCAACACCTCGGTCCTGCCGGGTCAGTCGCAGTCGTCCTCCCTCCAGCTGTGGGCCTCCGGCACCGGCATGAACATCACGGTGGCCCTGAACGGCGGGAACGGCGTCTTCCAGCTCGGCGGCACGGAGTGCAACCTGCCGGCCGGCGCGACCTGCAACCTCGCCCTGACCTTCACGCCCCCGTCGCTGGGCGTCTTCACCGCCACCCTGGAGGTGACCGGCCCCAACGGGACCCAGGCCGTGCCGCTGCGCGCCGTCTCGAGCCACGGGTACAACCTGGCTGCCGCCGACGGTGGGGTCTTCAGCTACGGCGACGCCCACTTCTACGGCTCGACGGGAGGACGGCACCTCAACGAGCCGGTCGTGGGCATGGCGACCACTCCCGGTGGTGGCGGGTACTGGCTGGTGGCCCGCGACGGGGGCATCTTCAACTACGGCAACGCCGGCTTCGACGGCTCCATGGGCGGCCATCCGCTGAACGCGCCGATCGTGGGCATGGCGGCGACCCCGGACGGCGGGGGGTACTGGGAGGTGGCCTCGGACGGGGGGATCTTCAGTTTCGGCGACGCCCACTTCTACGGATCACGCGGGGGCCAACCCGTGGACGGGTCCATCGTGGGCATGGCGGCGGACGCCTCCGGCCACGGCTACTGGCTGGTGTCCTCGGACGGGGGGATCTTCAGCTTCGGCGACGCCGCGTTCCACGGCTCGGCGGGGTCCGTGGCCCTCAACCGACCGGTGGTCGGGATGGCGGCGACGAGCGACGGGGGCGGCTACTGGCTGGTGGCCAGCGACGGGGGCGTGTTCAGCTTCGGGGACGCCGGCTTCCAGGGCTCCACGGGCGGCCTGCCCCTCGTCTCGCCCGTGGTGGGCATCGCGGCCACGACCGACGGTGGCGGCTACTGGCTGGTGGCCGCCGACGGGGGCGTCTTCAACTACGGCAGCGCAGGGTTCTTCGGCTCCATGGGGGGCCGGCCGATGGTCGATCCCGTGGTGGGCGGGGCGCCGGCGAGCTGATCCGGCCGGGGCGGGCTGGTCCGGCCGGGGCGGGCTGGTCCGGCCGCTCAGACCGTCAGGCGCTCGAAGTCGTCCGGGATGGTGACGCCGCTCAGCGAGGCCGTGTCCACCTGCTCCCCCAGGTGCGTGAGGATCAGGTGCACGTCGGGGTGGGCCGCGCGCAGCGCACGCACCGACTCCTCGTCCATATGCGAGGTCGGGACACCGGGCGGCGTGTGCCGCCCGTTGCACTCCACCACCAGGACGTCGGCCTCCCGGGCGAGCTCGCTCAGCCCGGCGCACGGCGTGGTGTCCCCCGAATAGGCGACGACCTGGTCGCCCCGGTCGAAGAGGTAGCCGAAGCAGCGCAGGTAGGGGACGTGGTCGACCTCGACGGCCCGGAAGCGCAGGGGGCCCGCCTCCTGCCAACCGCCGTCGACCTCGACGAAGCGCAGGTCCAGGTTGGCGTACGCCAGGGCGGTCACCGAGCCGACGGCACCCGCCTCGTTCAGCCGGGCCAGGTGGGCCTCGACGCCGGGAGGCCCGACGACGTGGAGCGTGCGGCCCCCGCCGTTCTCGGCCGCCGCCAGAATGAGGAAGGGCCACCCGAAGCAGTGGTCGGCGTGGAAGTGCGAGAGGACGACCACCTCCATGTCGTCGGGGGCGAACCCGCAGCGGCGCAGGTTGGGCAGGGCGGTGGGCGAGGGCTCCACCAGGACGGACCCGTCCAGCACGAAGCTGTTCCAGTAGCGGCCGAGCGGGGCGACGAAGTTGCCCGTCCCCAGGAAGGTCAGCTCGGTCATCGCGTGTCGGCGAGGGAGAGCAGCGCCGCCACCAGGACCGGGTCGCCCTCCACGGCGGCGTCGGGCACCGGCAGGCGCCGGTACAGCATGAGCACCAGTTCGGAGGCCGAGGCCCGCAGCTCGGAGACCCGGGAGGCTCCCGCGCCGGCGTTGCCGGCCACCAGCCAGCTCGCCCCCGTGTCGGTCGCGGTCAGCGTGACGGCGCCGGGCAGGGAGCCCAGGTCGGCCCCCACCATGATCTCTATGAACTCGGGCACGCCGTCGTCGGCCAGCCCCGGGTGCAGCGGCGCCGACGCACCCGTGACGCCCTCGGCGTCCCAGCGGTGGACCGACACCTCCTGGGCCTGGTGCCGGCCCACGGCACCAGCGGTGTGGGGTTCGGGCCACCAGGCCCAGCACGGCGCGTCGGGACCCGCCTCGCGCAGGGCGCCGAGGAGGGAGTAGGTACACCAGCCCATCCAGGCCAGCAGGTCGCTGTCCTCGGGCAGGGCGGTCAGCGTGGCCCCGGAGCGCTCCGCCGCGTTCTGGGCCCGCACGTTCTCGCTCCAGTACCACTGCACCTCACCGATGTGGTGGGCCAGATCGCGCACGGACCACTCGGGCGTGGTCGGTACCCTGGCCGCGAGATCGAGCGCGGCCACCGTGTCGACCATGCGGCGGCTCTCCTCGGCGATGATCTCGAGCCGGTCGCCGAAGCCGAAATGCTCCGCCGGCCCGCTCCCCTCGATGCCGGTGACGGTCACGTCATGGCGCCTTGATCAAGAGTTCCCCGGCGACGTAGGGCGCCAGGCACTCGGGCAGCAGGACGGTCCCGTCGGGCTGCCGACCGTGCTCCACCAGCGCGGCCCACATGCGCGGCCAGGCCAGCGCCGAGCCGTTGACCGTGTGCACCAGCTGCAACGCACCGCCGGCGGCCGGCCGGTAGCGCACGTTGGCCCGCCGGGCCTGGTAGTCCCGGTACCAGCTGACCGAGCTCACCTCGAGCCAGCGATCGACCCCGGGCGCGTACACCTCCAGATCGAACGTGCGGGCCGACGGACCGCCCAGGTCCCCACAGCAGAGGTCGAGCACCCGGTACGGCAGTTCCAGGTCCCGCAGCAGCGACTCCGCCCGGGCCAGGATGTCGGCCTGCGCCTCGAGCGCGCCCTCGGGCGTCGTGTAGGCGAAGAGCTCGACCTTGTCGAACTCGTGCACCCGCAGCAGACCCCTGGTGTCGCGGCCGGCCGAGCCCGCCTCACGCCGGTAGCAGGCCGTCGCGGCGGTGAAGCGCAGCGGGAGCTGCGGCTCCTCCAGAATCTCGCCGCGGTGCATCGACGTCAGCGGCACCTCCGCCGTGGGGATCAGCCAGAGGTCGTCGCGCTCGACGTGGTACGCGTCGTCGGCGAACTTGGGCAGGTGGCCCGTCGAGGTCATGGTCTCGGTCAGCACCACCGTCGGCGGGCGGATTTCCTCGTACGTGGGCGCATGGCGGTCGATGGCGAACGCGGTCAACGCCCGCAGCAGCCGTGCGCCGGCGCCCCGGTAGAGGGGGAACATCGACCCGGCCAGCCGGGCCCCGCGTTCCATGTCGAGGATCTGCAGGGCCTCGCCGATCTCCCAGTGCGGGACCTCCTGGTGCGCGGCCCGTCCGGGCTCCGGCCGCCCGCCGTCCTGCCCCGGCCACCACCGGCGGACTTCCACGTTGTCGTCCTCGCCCATCCCGTCCGGCGCGTCCTCCGCCGGGATGTTGGGGAGGTAGAGCAGCCCCGTCTGTCGGTCCTCCAAGAAGGCCTCGGCCTCGGTGGCGGCCACCCGCTCGTCGTCGCCCAGCTCGCGGCTCCGCTTGCTCAGCTCGGCCGCCCGGGCCTCGTCGCCCGCCTTCTTGGCCTGCCCCACCAGGCGCGAGAGCTCCTTGACCTCGGCCCGCATGTCCTCGGCGACGCGCAACCGTGCGCTCCACGCCGCGTCCGCCCGCAGGACCGCGTCGACCTCGTCCGCCTCGACGCCGCGTCGGGCCAGCGCGGCCTTGACCGCGTCGGGGTCTTCGCGCAGCGCCCGGATATCGATCACTCCTGCTCAAAGTAGCCTGCGACGCCGTGCCAGCTGTCGAGGTCACCGGCCTCACCGTGCGTTACGGGCCCGCCGGCACGCCCGCCGCGGTGGACGGCATCGACCTGCATGCCGCGGCGGGTGAAGTGCTGGTCGTGCTGGGCCCCAACGGCGCCGGCAAGACGTCGACCGTGGAGACGCTCGAGGGTTACCGACGCCCGGCCGGCGGTCAGGTGCGGGTCCTCGGGCTCAATCCCATCACGGACCATGCCGCGCTCAGCGGCAGGGTCGGGGTCATGCTCCAGCGCGGCGGGGTGTACCCCATGCTCGGGCCGCGCCGCGTCCTCCGGCTCTTCGCGGGCTACTACCCCGACCCGGTCCCGGCCGACGAGCTGCTCGACCTGGTCGGGTTGCGCGCCGTCGCCGCCACGCCCTGGCGCCACCTCTCCGGCGGCGAGCAGCAACGGCTCTCGCTCGCGCTCGCCCTGGTCGGCCGGCCCCGGGTGGCCTTCCTCGACGAGCCCACCGCCGGCGTCGACCCCGAGGGCCGCCTCGCCGTGCGTGCCGTCGTCGCCGGGCTGAAGGAGAAGGGCGCGTGCGTCGTGCTCACCACCCACGAGCTGGGCGAGGCCGAGAAGATGGCGGACCGCGTCGTGATCCTCTCCGCCGGCCGCGTCGTGCTGGAGGGCACGCCCCAGGGCCTCGCCGCCGGCACCGGCGCCGGATCGGCGGACGCCGCCCCGCCGGTCGTCACCTTCGGAGCTCCCCCGGCCCTCGACGTCACCGCCCTGGCGGCCGCGGTCGGAGCCGGGACCACGGCCACCGAGACCGCGCCCGGCCGCTACCGGGTGGAGGCCCCGAACGCAGAGACCCCCGCCGTGACCGCCGCCGTGGCGAACTTCCTGGCGGCGCGCGGCGCCACGCTCACCGACCTGGTGGTGGGCAAGACCCTGGAGGACATCTACTTCGAGACGGTGGGGGCGGCGGCCGCCACCGCTCCGCCCGAGACCTTGCCCCCGGGCAGAGAGCCGGGCCGGGGTGGGCGCGAGCGCCGGCGCAGGCGGGCCCGATGAGCACGACCGCGGGCGCCCTGCGTCCACTCGGCGCGCAGACCGGCGCAGAAATTCACATGACGTTGCGCCGCGGCGAGACCCTGCTGCTCACCCTGGGCATTCCCGTCGTGTTCCTGCTCTTCTTCTCGAAGGTCTCGGTGGTGTCCACACCGACGGCCACGCCGGCCAACTTCTTCGTGCCCGGCATTCTGTCGCTGGCCGTCATGTCGACTGCGATGGTCTCGCTCGGCATCGCGACCGGGTTCGAGCGCGGCTACGGCGTGCTCAAGCGCCTCGGGGCCACCCCTCTCGGCCGCCCGCGCCTGCTCGGCGCCAAGATCATCACCATCGTCGCGGTCGAGCTGCTGCAGGCGGCCGTGCTGCTCCCGGTCGGGCTGGCCCTGGGCTGGAACCCGGGGGGGGGCGGGACCGCCGCGGTGGCCGGTGCCGTCGGTGCCGTGCTCCTCGGTTCGGCCGCCTTCGCCGGCATCGGCCTCCTCATGGCCGGGACGCTGCGCGCCGAGGTCAACCTGGCCGCAGCCAACGGCCTCTATCTCATCCTCCTGCTCCTCGGCGGCATGATCGTGCCGCTGGCCAAGTTGCCGAGCGGGCTGGCGAGCTTCGCCAAGCTGCTGCCGGCGGCCGCCCTCTCGTCCGCCTTGCACGCCACGCTCGGCAGCGGTGCCGCCGTGCCGGCCGAGTCGTGGGCGGTGCTGGCCGCCTGGGCCGTCGCAGCGCCCGTTGCGGCTGCGCTCACCTTCAGATGGGAATAGCTGCGCACGGCGCCATCGTCTGACGCGTCGAGCTCCTACGTCGCGTTCGGAAGGAGCGCGCGCTCGTCGGCGGTGAAGGATGAGGGCGTCAGCTGGGCGCCCGCCACGATTTTGTCGATCGTGCCGTCCCCTTTGACGAAGACGGCGTAGGGGTCGCCGCGGAAGAAGAACTTTCCGCTGGTGATGCCGGCGGCGGGGTCGTAGGCCACGGGGAACCTCACCCCCTCGCTCTGAATGAACGATTTGGCGATCGAGGTCTTGTCGAAGCTGTCCACGCCGATGACCCGAACCTTGGCGAGCGCACCCCCGGCCTTGTCCTGTTGTGCGACGGCGGCGGCCAACGGAGGCAGTTCTTGTCTACAGCTCGAGCACCAGGCCCCGAAGAACAGCAAGACAACGGGCGTGCCGTTCCCACCGCCGTCGCCCGGCACCGAGACGTCCGCCGCGCCGGAAGAACCGACGTTCTGGGCGGTGAAGGAGGGCACCGGGCCGCCCTCCTGGGGGGCGGTCGTCGTGCTCGAGGTGGTGCCGATACTGGTGGTCAGCCCGACGATCAGGATGATCAGCAGCCCGATGCCGAGGCCGATGAGGATGAACCGCTTGCGGGGCGGGCGGACCGGAGGTGCCGCCTCCGGTGCCGGCGCAGGGGCCAGCGGCTGGTCAGGAGGCGGCGCGTCGGACATACGGCGGGACGCTAGTGAAGGTGATTGGTGATGAGTACGTCGCCCGCCATGGCCACGAACAGCACGGTGAGATAGGTGATGGAATACCCGAAGACCTTCATTGCGTCGCGCCCAGTGGCGCGGTCGCTCTGGGCCAAACCCCACAGCCGGGTGACGAGGTAGAGGAACCCGGCGCCGAGGACGGCGGCGGTGACCATGTAAATCCAACCGAGGTGCGCCACCGGTCCGAAGAGGAACGATACGGCCACGAGCGCCACCGTGTAGTAGACGATCTCGGTCGTGGTGCGCTTCATGGAGGCCACCACCGGGAGCATCGGCACGTCCGCCGCCCGGTAGTCCTCCTTGTAACGGACGGCCAGTGACCAGAAGTGCGGCGGCGTCCAGATGAAGATGATGGCGAACAGCACCACGGGTGCCCAGGCCAGGCTGTCGGTGACGGCCGCCCACCCCACGAGCACTGGCACCGCACCGGCGGCGCCGCCGATCACGATGTTCTGCGTCGAGCGACGCTTGAGCCACAGCGTGTAGACGAAGACGTAGAAGAGGGTGGCCGAAATGGCCAGCACGGCCGAGAGCAGGTTGACGGCCAGCCACAGCTCCACGAAGGCTGCCACCTCGAGCGTGAGGGCGAAGACGAGGGCGGCCGTGGGCGTCATGGCCCCGGTCACCAGCGGGCGGTTCTTGGTACGGTTCATCAACCGGTCGATGTCGCGGTCGACCACCATGTTGATGGCGTTGGCCCCGCCGGCGGCCAGCGCACCGCCGGCCAGGGTGGCCGCCATGAGCCACACCGGGGGCACGCCGCGCTGCGCCACCACCATGGTGGGCAGCGTCGTGACCAGCAGGAGCTCAATGATCCGAGGCTTGGTCAGGGCGATGTAGGCCCCAACGGTCGATCCGGACCACTTGGCTCGCCGGCCCGGAAGGGCGGGCGCCTCAATGGACATGTCCACGCAGCCTACGGCGGAGGGCACGCCCAGGACCAGGCGACGGGCGCCGATACGCTTGCCCGGAGTGTCGCGGCGCCGTACCCCCACCGTCTCGCCCTCGCTGAGCCACCGTCTCGACGTCCTGGCCCTGGTCATGACGGCGCTCATCGTCCTGACCGGGGCGGCGGTCCGCCTGACGGGTTCGGGCCTCGGTTGCGCCGACTGGCCCGAATGCTCGGTCGGCCACTTGACGCCGGCGCTGCAGTTCCACGGCCTGGTCGAATTCGGGAACCGCCTGGTCACCGTCGTCCTCACCGTGGCGGTGATCGCCGCCTTCCTCGGGTCGGTCTTCCGCACCCCGCGCCGTCGTGACCTGGTCTGGCTCAGTGGCGGGCTGGTCGCCGGCGTCCTGGCCCAGGCGGTGCTGGGCGGGATCGTCGTCTACACCAAACTCAACCCCTACGTCGTCATGGTGCACTTCTTCGCCACCATGCTCCTGCTGGTCGACGCGGTGGTGCTGGTGCATCGCTCACCTCGCGACTACGGCCCCGGGTCGGCGCACCTGCTGGTGCCCCGACCGATCATTCGCCTCTACTACGGCGCCCTGGCGATCCTGGCGCTGGTGATCGCCGCCGGCACCGCCGTCACCGGCGCCGGTCCCCACGCGGGCGACGCCTCGGGGCAGCAGGTGGCCAAGCGCATTCCCATCGCCCTGCGCGACATGGCCGAGCTCCACTCGAGTCTGGCTCTGCTGCTCATCGGCGTCACCATCGGCCTGGTGGTGGCCATCCACATGGGCGACGTTCCCGAGCGGGTGCGTCGCTCCGCCCGTGTCCTCTTGGTGGTGATGGTGGCGCAGGCGGCCGTCGGGTACACCCAGTACTTCACCCACCTGCCGGCGCTCCTGGTCGAGGTGCACATCCTGGGCGCCACGGCCCTGGTGATCGGATCCGTGCAGACGTTCCTGGCCTGCACATACCACGCTCCCGAGGTGCTGTCCGCCCCGCTCGTCCGCGACCCTTCGGCGGCGGGCGTCCCGATCGGTGCCCATTAGGCTCAGTTGTTCCGTGCCGACGCGCACGGCCCGGCCCCCATCGTCTAGCGGCCTAGGACACCGCCCTTTCACGGCGGCAGCACGGGTTCGAATCCCGTTGGGGGTGCTTCGTGAGCTGAATCAGAGCCAGTGTCTCCGCTTGAAGACGATGTATAGGGTCGTCGAGGTCACCACCATGAGGGCGAGCGCCAGCGGGTATCCGTAGTAGAGGTGGAGCTCGGGCATGTGCTCGAAGTTCATGCCATAGACGGTCCCCACCAGCGTGGGGGCGAAGAGGATGGCGGCCCACGCCGAGATCTTCTTGACCTCTTCGTTCTGGGCGACACTCGTCTCGGTCAGGCTGCGCATCTCGTCGTTCTGCTGCTGGCTGACCAGCGTGCTGTGCACCGTCAGCGCGTTCTGCAGCAACGTCCGGAAGGCATCGGCCCGTTCGACGATGCGGATGACATGGTCCTTGACGTCGCGCAGGTAGCGCTGGAGCTCGAGGTTCACCCCGTACTTCTCGAAACCAGCTTCCAGGGCGTCGAGCATCGGGCCCAGGGGCTGCGTGGCCCGCTGGAACTCGATCACCTCGCGTGACAGCTCGTAGATGCGCCGGGTGACGGCGGGATCGCCCCTGAAGAGCTGGTCCTCGATTTCGTCGATGTCGTTCTCCAACCCGTTCACGACGGGGCCGTACTCGTCGACCACCTGGTCCAGAATTGCGTAGAGCACTGCTTCGGGGCCCAGGCGCAGCAGTTCGGGCGACTCCTCCAATCGCTTGCGCACCAGCCCGAGATCTGGGGTCTCAGCGTGACGAATCGTCACGACGAAGTCCTCCCCCGTGAAGACGTGCAGCTCCCCGAATTCGACGGTCTCCTCCGCATCGACATACCGGGCCGGACGCAACACCGTGAAGAGCGTCGTGCCGTACCGCTCGAGCTTCGGCCGTTGGTGCGCCGCCACCGCGTCCTCGACGGCCAGCTCGTGCAGGTCGAACTCGTGGGCGACCGAGTGGATCTCCTCGACATCGGGGCGGTACAAGCCGATCCAGGCCATGCCCCGTCGCTCGCGCAGCACCTCGTAGGTCTCATCGAGACTGTGAGGATCGGCACTGCGTCGGCCATCGACGTACACCGCGTTGTTGACCAGTGGCATTGTCGTCCTCGCTGTAGGGGGAGAGTTGCTCGATCCGGACCCACGGTAGCGCCGGCCCTGAACGCGGCCGGTGGTGCTCCACGCGCCGGCCAGGGCGGTCCGGTTCAGTCCGGTCGAGGCGCGGTCGCCCGAGTTCGGTCAGACTGTGCACAAGAGAACAGTGGACGAAGGAGCGGGGGACGATGCGGTTCAACCACATGGAGTTGACCTTTCCGGTCGGCAGCCTGACCACGGCGCTGCGAGAGGAGATCGACGGTTTCTACGGCTCGATCTTCGGCTGGAAGGGTCTCGATACCGACGTCGTCGGGCAGTCCTGTCACCTGCTGATGCCCGACGCCGATCAATTCCTCCTCCTGGCCGAGAGCGAACGACCGATCAGCTCGCCCGGCTACGACCACCTCGGGTTGCTGCAGGACACCCGTCAGGAGGTCGACGACCTCCTCGACGCCTGCGAACGGTATGCGGAGAAGGACGATCGGGTTTCGATCAAGCGGTACGAGGACCTCGTCTACCCGGGCCTGACCGTGCATGCGTTCTACGTCAAGTACCTGCTGCCGATCTACTTCGACGTGCAGAGCATGGAGCGTGCATAGCTCCCTCGGTCAGGATCACGACAGCGGACGGGCGACGAGGAGGCGGAGAACAATGCGCTTCGACCACATGGAGCTGACGGTACCGGTCGGCAGCTTGACCACGGCGTTGTGTGAAGAGATCGACGGCTTCTACGGCTCGATCTTCGGGTGGAGCGGGTTCGATATCGATGTGGCCGGACGGCCCTGCCGTCTGCTGCAGTGCGGCGCGCGCCAGTTCATTCAGCTCCTGGAGAGCGAGCGGCCCATGCAGTCGCCCGGTTCCGACCACCTTGGTCTCTTGCTGGACTCCCGCCAGGAGGTCGAAGACGCTCTCGAGGCCTGCGAGCGGTTCGCCGAGAAGGACGACAGGGTCTCGGTTCAGCGTCGCGAGGACCTCGCGTATCCCGGCCTCACCGTGCACACGTTCTATGTCAAGTACCTGTTGCCGATCTCCTTCGACGTGCACAGCCAGGAGCCTTCGTAGCACCAGGTGATCAGGACGACGGGCAGGCTCCTGCCGTGACGGTGATGTACACCTGCGCCGGATGCCCGACCGTCTGCACGGTGAGGTGGCTCGCCCCGGGCTTCGAGGTGATCTGGCCTCCCTTGACCGCCGAACACCACCCGTTCGGGTAGTGCTGCGAGGCCGCGATCGCAATGGTCGTGACGCCGTGCGCGGCCGCCGTCGGCGCATACACCATGTTGAACGCCCCCGTGAACGGATTGAAGATGACGGAGTTGGGGTCGCCCGCCACCGCCTGTGGATAGGTGCGGGAGAGCACCGTCACGATCGGCGAATAGGACCCATCCGGCTGCACGAGTCCCTCGGCCGAGGAGCCCGTCGGATCGTCGTAGTACTTCCACGCCCAGTAGATCCAGCCCAACTGGTCCAAACCGGCCCATTCGACGTCGAAGCCGGCCAAGGGGACGCTCGTCGTCGCGCCGAACTCGCTCATGAAGATGGCGGGCCCGCTGGGCTGTTCGGCGGAGCCCATGGAGAGGCGGGTGATGTCCTGCTCAGAGGCGGCGGTCTCCTCCGCCTGCAGGCACTTGATGAGGTCGGTGGGATTGCCGGTCACCGGGCTGCGATCGCCGCAGTAGGTGTGGAAGTTGAAGACGACGCGCTTGAAGGGGAGTGGGCCCAACTGTGAAGGAATGTTGCCCCCCGTCACCCAATAGATGTCCGGTTCGACGAAGGTCAGGTGATGGCTGTCGACCGACTGGATGGTCGGGATGACGCCGTTGTCGGGATCTCCGGCAGGGCAGGTCAGCGCACCCGCACCATTGGCCAGGAGAGCCGAATGCGCCTTGCCGATGTAGAAGCACTCCAGCTGCCCGGTGAAGGTGGACTCTGATGCCGTCTGGGTCTCCGTGGAGAAGGGTTCGTTGTAGGGGTCGTAGCCGACCACCCAGGGGTCGTTCTTGAAGTACTGCGCCACCGTCTTCCACACGAGGTCGTAGTTGCCCTGGAGATTCCCCACCACGTCGTTGCTCCAGAAGTGCCCCACGGCTGTCTGGAGGGTGGGGTTCGAGTAGTTGTTCGACCACCGGCCGCCCTTGGGGACGATCGGCACGTTGTTGGTGCACACCGCCCAATTCGGCGCGCCCTCGCCGCGGAAGTTCTGGTTGTAGACATCCTGGTGCATGTCGAGCAGGGTATAAATCCCGTAACGGGCGAGCAGCTTGACTGTGGCCGCCACGTGGCGCAGGTATCGCTCTGCGACGGCCCGGTTCCATTCGTGCGCGTTGCCCGGAGCTCCCGGCGTACAGACCTGGGGCTGGTTGGGTCCGCCTGATCCCGGCTCGAGCGCCTGCCATTCGATGCCGAGGCGCACCACATTGAAACCGAGACGCTGCATTTTCGCGGCGTCGGTGGCGTCGAAGTTCCATGGTTCGCCCGGATCGGGGTAGGCGATATAGGGCGCATGTTTGTACACGACGTTCACGCCGTGCAGCAGGATGACTCGCCCGTTGGCGTCATAGAGATACGGGCCGCCGGGTGAGCTCAGATAGCTCGGGACATTCGGGCCGTTTCCCCGTGAAGACACCCCGCTGCTGCTCTGGTACTGCACCCCCGAACCGCGCAGGGCCACGACGTGCGGTGTCAGGGCGTCCAAGTTGGGCTGGTTGACCACGTGTTGCGGCGTCGTGGTCGCGGTCGTCGACGGGGCGACCGGCGCCGGGACGGCAGAGGTGCTCGTGGTCGGCGCGGCGGTCGTCGTCGTCGTGGTCGTCGGAGGCTGGGTCGTTGTCGTTGTCGTTGACGGCCGGGGCGCGACCGTCGTCGAGGTGGCGCCTCCCGCGCTTGTCGCGTCGATCGCACCGAGCAAGGGGCCGGACACCATGACCGCGACGGCGAAGACGGCCTTCTTCGGATAGGTGAACCTGAGCCCCATCAGCTCCCTCTCTCGTCCGCCATCGCTCTCGCTGAGCCCGCACGACTGTAACCAGTCCATCGTAGAGAGCGGTGCACAGGCGTCACTCGATTGTGCGGCTCCGGGTCGGTATCGCCTCCGCTAGCCCGGGGCCGCCGCCGCGGGCTCCTTAGATCAGACGCCCGCGCCGCTTTCCCCGCACAAAGAGATCGGCTGAAGACCGGAGATCGACTTGCATCTGGTTCTGGGTCTCCAGGAGCTCATCGGCCCACAGCATCTGCAACGTCGTCTGTACCCGATCGGCCCGCTGCTGCTCCCGGACGTCCTCGAACGCCCTGCGCAGGACGTCATGAAGCACCGCACCGTGGGGTACTGGTTCGTCGACGCTCTCGCTGCGATCGGACAGCATGTCGGCGAAGCGCTCGTACCAGCGGTGCGCTGCCGCGTAGGAATCTCGCAGGACGGCCTCGGCGACGGCCACCGACTCGACTTCGGTTTGCCCCGCGTCCGGAGGGCGGACAGGAAACGTGGCGAGCGTGAACGCCGCCAGCCGCAGCCGATTCGATCCCGTGAAGAGCCGGGAGATGGTCTCCACGGACACCACCTTCGCTCCCCGCTCGGCGAAGAACTGGCGGAAGGCGTCGTCACAAATGAGGTAGGCGCGGTGTGAGGCCTGCTGGCTGGCATCGGTGTCGAAGTGCCGGCTGGTCACCGTCAACCGCCCGACCGCATCGGTCAGGTACGCGGAGCTCGCCACAAACGCCGCGGAAAGGGCACGCCCGAGTGCTGCGGTCGCACCCCGAGGCCAAAACAGAATCCCGACAACGATGCTCACCCCGCAGCCAATGGCCACATCCTCGAACCTCGTCAGTCCGACCTTCCACCCGACGGGCTGAATGATGTTGAACAGGATGATCACGACCAAGGTGAAGGCCGCCTGCCCCGCGGCGAAGGAGATCATGGAAGGTGCCATGCCCGACAGCAACACGGCGAGTGGGAGAACCACCCACAAGAAAACGGAATGATCCGCCAGGCCGATCATGATCACCGACCCTGCGATGAAGCCAACCGCCGTTCCTCCGATGGCGCGCAGGGCGGTGGCTCCCGTTCCGAGGGCACTCGAGCGCAACACCGACATGGTGCCGAGCACGACCCAGAAGCCGTGCGAGACGTTCGTGACCTCGACCACCGCGACGGCCAATGCCAGACCCACCGCGCCACGCAGGGCATTGCGGAACCAGACGGAACGGAAGGAGAGGTGCGAGAGCACACGATGCGCGAGGGCTTGCGGGGCGGACTCGTCGGCCATGCCCAGGCGGCGGTCGCTCACTGCCTCAGCGCCGGCTGCCTCGAGTGCCGCATCCGCCACGAGCTCGGTGGCGATGCCCAGCGCCCTGGCGTGAAAACCGGGGTCGAGCGTGCCGGCGATGCTCACCCCGTTTCCCGACTCCACGGGGGGGCCGGAGGACGACGGCGCCGCCGTCTCCGCCTCTGTCAGCGCGCTCACGTCGGCCTCGAGGGCGGCCACCATCAACTGGTCCAGTCTTCGAGCCGACCCTTGTACCGCTGCAATGCGCGCCTGATCGTGGACCGGGTGCCCCTCACCGTCGCAGATCAGTGCGGCTACCTGATGGAGTGTCTCGGCCACCTGCTCGGTCACAGCTCGGGCGGGGAGCGGGTCCGTCGACCAGTTCCCGTCGCCGGTCATGGCCGTGTTCTCGGCAACCCATTCGACCCGGCCCACCAGCTTGGAGAGCGCCACTGCCCCCGACGCGGCGCCTGTCGGAGGGTAGGGCGTACCAGAGAATTGCTGGCTGAGCCGTTGCAGCTCGGTAGTCACGTCGGCGTACACCAGCGCATCGTCCGTACCGGCAGAGCGGGCGTCGGCCAGGCGGCCGACAGCCGAGATCGCCGTAGCCAAGCGGCGTCGGAGGTTGTCGTGCCAGGGCGGCGGCCACACCCACATGCAGGCCGCGATGCAGAAGACGGCAGCAATCGTCCACCCGATCAGCCGCGGCCCGATCGCCGACGCCGGCTGAGCTACGGCGACGGGCAGGACGAAGGTGAGGAGCGCGGCCGTCGTCGCCGTGGCCGCCTGGGGCGCGACAACGCCGGCAAAGAGCACGGCAAAACCCACGAGTGCCATCGTCACGACGGCCGCCACCCTGTTCGTCGACACGAAGGTGCCGAGTACGACGAAACAGGCCCCCACGACGTAGAGGCCCCCGTAGGAGGCGATGCGTGTCGGAGGTCGGCCGGTGAACTCAACCAGGAGCAGGAGCGCGAAGGACCCAAAAGCGCCGAACAGGGCGACCTGGGGGTTCGAGAACGCGGCGTGGGTCAGGGCGAACACCAACGGCATGACCACGGCGGCCCTGACGGAGCGCTTGACCACGAGGAGGTCAGGGTCCTTCGATCTGATCCAGTGGACGACGCCGGACCGCGCCGGAGCGGGGGGCACTGACGTCGTCGGGTCGGTCACAGGGCGGAGCGCATCATGGCGGAGAGCGGATTATCCCTTTGCGGGCAGGGAGCGCGCGAAGCCGACTCCGAGATCGACCCATTTGGCCAGCTGGCGGGTGGTCCTGAGGTCGTCGGCACCGACCCGGAGCCAGCCCGGTGTGGGCCGGCCGCGCATGACGGCCACCGACGCCTTCGTCGTCGTTACCAGCTGGTCCGACCGCTCCGGGTCGACCCGGACCAGAACGCCCCCCCGCCCGCTGGCGGCGATCGCCATGTTCCCCCCCACGAGGAAGGCAAGACCGCCGAACATCTTCTTCTCGGTGAGGTGGCGCTCGGTGCCCACCAGGGACCTGATGCGCTGGGCGAGATCTTCGTCATACGCCACGTCACCAGCGTACGCAACGTTGTCTCAGCCTGTCGCGGAACGCGGCGGTCCTACCCCAGCTCGGTCAAAAGGTCGCGGCACCGTTGGGCATCGCTGCGCAGCTTGGACCGGAAGTCATCCATGCGGGCCAGCTTGGTGCTGATCTGTTCGGCCAACGACTCGTTGAGCACAAGAGCCTCCTGGAGTGTCGCCTTCTGTGCGGCGAGCGCTTTCTTGCTCGTCGCACCTTTGGTGGCGCGGTAAGAGGCCCGGAGCTCGTCGAGCCTCGTCTCCAGGGCCAGGAACTCGCGGATCTCGTCGAGGTTCATGCCGAGCACTTCGCGCAGCTCGAGGATCCGGCGCAGGTGGGCAAGGTCTTCTGGCGTGTAGCGACGCTCACCACCGGCGGTGTACTGCGAAGGCGCGAGCAGGCCGAGCTCTTCGTAGTAACGCAGGGTCCGGGCCGAGACGCCGACCCGGGTCGCGGCGTCACTGATACGGATACCCGCATCACCGCCATCCTTCAAAACGGGCGCAGCGGTCGCGTTGCGTTGCGTCGAGACAGCCACGTCAGTCCACCACCAAGGACTCGGTCTCGGCTATGGCTTCCTGGGCCGGGACCCACTCGTCATCCGACTCGTCGGTCAGCTCGTCTTCGTGGTGGTACTTGCCCCCGCGGAGGAGCGAGGCCACGGCTGCCAGCAAACACGCCCCGGCGGCAAAGGAGAATGCCTCGGTCAGCCCCTTCGAGAAAGCGGGCGCGATCAGGCGGGGGAAGTACTGGCGACTGGTCAGGTACTGCGCGGTGGAGTGCGGGAGATGCGAAAGCTCGGCGTGACCCAGAAGGACTTGCATCGGGTTGTATCCAAGGAAGGCGGCGAAGAGGCTTCCCACCGGAGGGAGGTGCGACACCCTGGTCGCGACCGCCGGACTGATGCCCTGCGCCGTAAGACCGTGATAGAGCGCGGACGGCAGCGTCGAGGCCAAACCCAGAATCATGAGGGTGAAGAAGAGCCCGATGGAGAGGACCTGGGCCGAGGCATTGAAGGTCCCAGCCATGCCAGCACCCGAACCGCGTTGATCCGCCGGCAGGCTGTTCATGATGCCCGTCTGGTTCGGCGCGATGAACATACCCATACCCACGGAGTTGAAGAAGATGAGTGCAGCAAACCCGAGGTAAGAGAAGTTGACCGGCAGCAGGCTCAGGAGGATGAAGGTGAGCGCGGCCAGCACGAGGCCGCCGGATGCCAACGGCCGGGCACCGTATCGATCCGCCAGCATGCCGCTCAGAGGAGCCGCCGCCAGGAGCCCCACGGTCAACGGGATCATGTAGATGCCCGCCCACAGGGGCGTCTCGGAGAAGCTGTACCCATGCAGCGGTAGCCAGATCCCCTGGAGCCAGATGATCAACATGAACATCAGACCGCCACGGCTGAGCGAGGCCAGGAAGCTGGCCACGTTGCCGGCCGAGAAGGCACGGATACGGAAGAGGGAGAGCCTGAACATCGGCTCCTTCACCCTCGTCTCGACGAAGCCGAAGAAGATCAGCACGAGCACGCCGCCGAAGATCTCGGCCAGCACCTTTGGGTTGGTCCAGCCCATGGAATGCCCGCCATACGGCAGGAGCCCGTAGGTGATTCCGATCAGGACAAGGATGAGACCGGCCGCGAACGTGGCGTTCCCCAACCAGTCGATCTTGGCCGGGGTGCGGACTCCCCTTTCCTCCAGCTTCGTGTAGGCGACCAGCGTGCCGAGAATGCCGACCGGCACGGAGATCAGGAACACGAGATGCCACTGAACGGGGGCCAGCACACCCCCGAGGACGAGCCCGACAAATGAGCCCGCGATGGCCGCCGTGTTGTTGATGCCCAATCCGAGGCCACGCTGATCGGCCGGAAACGCATCCGTGATGATGGCCGACGAGTTGGCGAACAGCATGGCCCCACCGACGCCTTGTCCGATGCGCATGACGATGAGCCAGATGGCGGCCGGGATACCCGTCAACCAGGTCACCGCCAGAAGAACCGAGAAGGCCGTAAAGACCATGAAGCCGAGGTTGAAGATCTTCACTCGACCGAAGATGTCCCCGACGCGGCCGAGGGTGACCACGAGGACGGCGAGCACCACCGTGAATCCCATCAGCATCCAGAGCAGATAACCGGTATTGCCTGGAGTGAGCGGGTTGAGCTGGATGCCGCGGAAGATGTCGGGCAGGGAGATGAGGACGATGGACTGGTTGATGAAGACCATCAAGGTGCCCAGCGTCACGGTCGCCAGCGCGATCCATCGGTAGCGGGACGGGCCGGGGTCTGGCAGCACGATGATGGGCACCCGGCCGTCGCCGTTCAACAACCTGGTCGTGCTCACCCTGAGAAGCTTAACGTTAACGTCAGGGTCATGAATCAGCGTGGCTGATGCACCTCGAGACCAGGGATGACCGCGTCGAACGATCAGCCCGCGGCGGTCGGGGAGGTCAACGCCGCCTCGAACACGGCGGCGACGTCGTGCCGGTACGCGACCGCTGCCTCGTTCCCGAGCTGGGTGACGGACATGAGGACAGCCAGCATCAAGGCGATGATGCCGTTGCCCACGGCTCCCGGGTCGATGTCGCTCCGCACGGTGCCGGCCGCCTGGCCCCGGCGCAACAGCTCCGAACAGGCTTTACGCAGCTCATTCAGCGCGGGAATCTCGAGGACCCGGACGGTGACATCGGGTTCCAGCCCGGCCAGAAGCCGGCGAGCAAGCGGGTGATGCGCAACCGCGTCGACCAGCGTGAAGATCAGAGTGTCGTGCCAGCGCCGAACATCCGGCTCGTCGAGCACAGTGGCCAGGCCCTCTTGGATCACCCCGGCTGCGTCTTCGTCCACCGCGGCCAGGAACAATGCCTCCTTGTTCGGAAAGTATGCGTAGGCGACGGTGCCCCCGACCGAGGCATCCCGGGCGATGTCGGCGACCGAGGTGGCACGGAATCCATCCCGGCCGAACCGCGTGATCGCCGCCTGGAGGATCGCCCGACGTGTCTGGGCTCCCTTGGATTCCGCCGTCAGGTCAGCGTCGGGGCGCATGCAACTCCGATGAAATAGAGTATTTGAGTAAATATCTCATTTAGTCTACCATGGGAGGTCGCGGCCGAGCGGGAGGCGAAGGAAATGACCCAGGTGGCCACACGGGCCCAGACCAGCAGCCCCGAGAAGACGGTGCCGACGCGGCGGATGTCCTTCGAGGAATCCATGCAGGACCTGCCCCGGTCCTTCGCTGCTGACGGCGACCTGATCTCCGCTCACGTGATCATGGCGTTGTCCTCCGTATTCCCCGACGGGGAGGACTACTTCGTCCGGTCTGTCCGTCATTACCGGGACCGGATCACCGATCCGGCGCTCAAGCGTCACGTCGCCGGATTCATCGGTCAGGAAGCTGTACACGGACGAGAGCACCGGGTCTTCAACGACCGGCTTGCCGCCCTCGGGTATCCGACCAAGCGCTACGAGAGGTTCACGAGGGCGGGTCTGCGGTTCCGGGAGCGCGTCCTTCCCCCGATCTCGAATCTGGCCGCCACGGCGGCGCTCGAGCACTTCACCGCCACGCTGGCGGAGCTCGTCCTCACGAACCAGGAGATCCGCGACCTCATGGGGGCCGATGCGGTCCGCGACCTCTTCGTCTGGCACGCCCTCGAGGAGTCCGAGCACAAGGCCGTGGCCTTCGACGTCTACAAAGCGGTCGGGGGCGGAGAGCGTCTCCGCGTCTGGACGATGAACTTCTTCCGGTTCGGATTCGTCATCGGTATGGGATTGGCAGTCGTTCTCTCTCTCCTCGGCGACCGCGCCTCCTACCGCAAGGGCAACCTGCGCCGGAGCTGGCGGAGGCTGACTTCCTCTCCGATCGCGGACCCCGCGCTGTGGGCGCAGCTGAAGGACTACAACCGCCACGACTTCCACCCCGACGACAGCGATACAACGAAATTGGTGGAAGCCTGGAGGAGCAAGCTCTTCGGTGAACAAGGCGCTTTGAACGACAAACTGATCGGAGCAGCAGCCTGATGGAACCATCGACCGCCATGGGCGCCACGCACTTCGACGTCGTGATCGTCGGCGCCGGCCTGTCGGGCATCGGTGCCGGCCACTACCTCCAGACCGAGTGCCCCTGGGCCGACTACGCCATCTTCGAGGCACGCGACGCCATCGGGGGGACCTGGGACCTCTTCCGGTATCCGGGCATCCGGTCCGACTCGGACATGCACACTCTTGGCTATTCCTTCCGACCCTGGGACGGCGAGAAGTCGATCGCGGACGGCGACTCCATTTTGCAGTACATCAAGGACACCGCCAAAGAATCCGGCATCGACGCCCGCATTCGCTTCAATCATCGGATCACCTCGGCTGACTGGTCTTCGACGGACTTGCTCTGGCACATCACCGCGGAGTCGACGGACACCGCCGAGCCGATCGAGGTCACGGCGTCATTCCTCTTTTCCTGCAGCGGCTACTACCGCTACGACCACGGCTACCTACCGGACTTCGAGGGGATGTCCGACTTCGCCGGCATCGTCGTGCACCCGCAGGCCTGGCCCGAAGGCCTCGACTATGCCGGGAAGAAGGTGGTGGTCATCGGCAGTGGGGCGACGGCTGTCACGCTCGTGCCGGCGCTCGCCCGGTCCGCCGCCCACGTCACCATGCTGCAGCGTTCCCCGACCTACATCGCCTCCTTGCCGGAGAAAAGCCCGGTGGTGGCGATGTTGCGCAAGGTCCTGCCGCCCAAACAGGCCGGCACGGCCGCCAAATGGTTCCATGCGATTTTGACCCAGGCCTTCTACCAACTGAGCCGGAAGTACCCCAACCTGGTTCGACGGATGCTGGCCAAGGGCTTGGAGCGCCAGCTCCCATCGGGGTACGACATCGCCACCCATTTCACGCCCCGCTATGACCCGTGGGACCAGCGCTTCTGCGCGGTGCCGAACGGAGACCTGTTCAAGGCACTTTCGATCGGTTCCGCATCGGTCATCACCGATCAGATCCAGCGATTCACTGAAAAGGGCTTGCTCCTCGCTTCGGGCGACGAGATAGAGGCCGACGTCATCGTCACCGCCACTGGACTCGAACTGCTCTTCCTGGGCGGCATCTCCCTCACCGTTGACGGGGAGCATGTGGATCCTGCGACCCGGCTCACGTACAAGGGGATGATGATCGAGGGCGTGCCGAACCTGGCACTGGCCATTGGCTACACGAACGCGTCCTGGACGTTGAAGTGCGACCTCACGTGCGACTACGTGTGCCGTTTGCTGAACCATATGCGTGCACGCGGGTTCTCCGAGTGCGTAGCACGGAACCGGGACGCCTCCACTGCCTCCGGTCCGATTCTGGGTTTGACCTCGGGGTACATCCAGCGCTCGGCTCACCTGCTGCCGAAGCAAGGGACGAAGCACCCCTGGAAGGTCCACCAGAGCTACCTGCGCGACTACCGTGCCCTCAAAATGAGCGACGTCGACGACTCCGTCATGGAGTTCTCGGGTTCGTCGAGGCCCCAGAGTTCCCTCGAACCGATCGCATCGTAAGACTGACGGGCGACAAACAATGAGGGAATTCCGAGGTCGCGTTGCCGCCATCACCGGGGCGGGTTCGGGCATCGGACGCGCGCTAGCCCAAGCCCTGGCGCGGCAGGGGGCGCATCTCGCGTTGGGCGATATCGACGACACGGGCTTGGCCGAGACGGTGGCTCAATGTGAGGGCTTCGGCATCAAAATCACCTCCCGACATCTGGACGTGGCGGATCGAGATGCCGTCTACGCGTGGGCCGAGAGCGTCGTCAGGGATCACGGCCGGGTCAACCTCGTTGTCAACAATGCCGGTGTGGCACTCGGTGCCACGGTGGAGTCGATGTCGTACGAGGACTTTGAATGGCTGATGAACATCAACTTCTGGGGAGTGGTGTATGGGTCGAAGGCCTTCCTGCCGCACCTGAAGCAGGCAGGCGAGGGTCACATCGTGAATGTCTCCAGCGTCTTTGGTCTGATCAGCGTGCCTACGCAATCCGCCTACAACGCCGCCAAGTTCGCCGTCCGTGGGTTTTCCGACACGTTGCGGATGGAGCTCGACATCGAAGACGCCAAGGTCTCGGTCACCACGATCCATCCCGGCGGCGTCAAGACCAACATCGCTCGTCACGCCCGTATGGACGCGAGCGTCCGTGACGTTGCCGGTGATCCGGAAAAGGCCATCAAGGATTTTGAACGAGCCTTCATCACCAGTCCCGACAAAGCGGCAACGCAGATCCTCACCGCCGTCCGCCGCGACCGGCGTCGCGCGCTCATCGGCCCGGACGCCAAAGTGATTGATTTCGTGTCGAGAATGCCGGCGACCATCTATCAATCACTCCTGACGAGAGGCGCCAGCTCCCTCCGTCGCTGACCCCCTTTGCGGCCGGCGCGTCGCGAGGTACAGCTAGGCGCGCCCGCCGAATCCGTTAAGCGTGGCGCCGATGGCCAATCGCCAGCGGCGCTCTACAGACTCGGTGGAGGTCCCCAGGCGGCCGGCGGCTTCGGCAAATGCCATGCCCTGTATCAAAGCCACCAGGACGTGTGCCACGTCCGTCTCGTCCCCGCGCAGGCGTCCGGCTTCAATGCACCGTCGCACCCGACCCACAATCAGCAGCCGGACCGAACTGGTCGCCGCCAGCTCTTCGGGTCCGGGCGAAAAATCCGTGAAGGGACGAGAGAACATGACCTCGGCCAGTTCCCGATTGGCCCTGACGAACCTGCGGTACGCAGCGGCCAGAGCCCACAGATCCGCTAACGGATCGGACGTCTCGGCCAGCACCGACAGGTCGTTCGAGAGCAGTCGGAAACCCTCGAAGTAGAGCTCGCGCACGACCCCCGACTTGTCTCCGAACAGCTCGTAGAGCGCGGGGGCCGATGTCTCCGCCCGAGCCGCCAGGGATCTGGCCGTGAGTCCGGCAGCTCCTTCTTCGGCGAGGAGCTCGACCGCAACGGCGAGGAGTCGTTCCCGCAGCTCCGGAGTTCGCTGCTTGGTCCGAGGCATTCAGATCCGCCGCGTGGAACGAGAAATTTGACTCCGGGAAGCGGGTTTAGGATCATTGTTTCGAAACATTGGTTCAATATATCCTCCCCGCCTGATTGGAGACATCATGCGCGACACCGTGACCTACAGCCGGACCGACCTGGTCAGCACCGTCGCCATGGACGACGGGAAGGTCAACGTCTTCTCCATTGGGATGCTGCGGTCGCTCCACGAGGCGTTTGACCTGGCCGAACAGGACGGGACCGTTGTTCTGGTCAAAGGGAGACCAGGGTGCTTCACCGCGGGTTTCGACCTGCAGGCGCTCAGCGGACCGCCCGAAGATGTCCTGACCCTGCTCAGGCTGGGGGCGTCCCTGGCCGAGCGCATCCTCACCTTCCCCGCCCCGGTGGCAGTTGCCTGCACGGGCCATGCCTTTCCGGCCGGCGCATTCCTCCTCATGGCAGCGGATGTACGCCTCGGCGCTGCCGGACCGTTTCGCTTGGGCCTGAACGAGGTCCGTATCGGACTGACATTGCCGTGGTTCGCCGTCGTGCTGGCGCGGCACCGTCTCACCCCCGCGCACTTCGATCACGCCGCCGTGACCGGTGACATGTTCAGCCCGGAGACGGCCCGGGAAGCCGGGCTGCTCGACGTCGTGGTGTCGGCCGCCGACCTCGACCAGGCCGCACGAGCCGTAGCCGAGGACCTCGCCTCGCTCGACCGCCGCGCCCACTTGACGACGAAGCAACGGGTACGTCGCCCGGTGCTCGAGGAGCTGCGAGCCGCCATCGAGGCCGAGCTCTCATGAGTCGCCCTCCTGCCGCACGGTCCGGACACCCCGT
Source organism: uncultured Acidimicrobiaceae bacterium (assembly GCA_963783965.1). GTDB lineage: Bacteria > Actinomycetota > Acidimicrobiia > Acidimicrobiales > RAAP-2 > Bog-473. The sequence goes on from CAWAPQ010000001.1 coordinate 164,888, forward strand.
CACCGTGAACCGAGCCGCGGCCACGCACGGGGGCTACTGGACACCCTGCATCATCCGGCCCATGATCAAGGGGTGGAATCACCGTCGTTATTCGAGGCCATCACCCGCTTTCCCGGGGCGCTGATCCGTTTCCCCAGCGCGGCCATCGACACGCTCGAGGGGATCAATGCGCTGACCGAGCGCATCGACCGACTCTTGATGCTGCTCGAGCCGCTTCAAGGCGGCATGGGCCTCGCCGGTACCGGCGTCGACTTCGCCACTACTGGCATTGCGCAAGCGGTCAACGGGCTGCAGCAGGCGGTCGGCCTGATGGACAGCTCCCGCACGCCGCTCTCTTCGACCTCCGCCCTGCGCCTCCTCGCTGGTCGCCTGGGCGGGACAACCGTTGAAGTCGTCACCGAAGAGAAGCTGGACGCCGCTCCTGCCGACGATCCGCCGCTCGTCCTCGATCTCGATGCGATCGTGACGGAGTTGGTCCGCTTCGTCGCCTCAGTGGCGGGCACCATCCCAGGCGTGCGCGAGATCATCCGGGTCGCGATGACACCGCCCTCGCAGTTCGGGGACGACTGACCAGAGCCGCGGCAACGCGGACCCGAACGAGCAAACAGGGAGGCCCCATGGATGCAACAAACGCTGGCGCGGCAACGGCCGTGGTGCGCGCAACGTACGATCCGATCCACGACATGGGGACGGCCATCTACATGAGCCCGGACCTCTTGGGCTGGGCCGCGGAGTGGGGCTGGTCGAACCCGTTTGCCTTCTACTTCGCCGGGCGAGGCGGCATGCTCGGTGACGTCGGTCCGGACGTGGTCGCGTCGGCCTTCGGGTGGTTCGAGCCCAAGACGGCGCGATCCATGTACGCCGAAGGCGCGAGCGTATTGGGTGCGACGGCGGCGGCGGCCCGGATGGCCGAGGCCCACGGACTGTGGGGCGAGAAGTACTACGGCGAGGTGCCAGGGATCGACGACATCGTCGCCGTCGCCGAGAAGCTGGTTGACGGGGTCGATGTGTCTGCCATCCCCCTCTTCGCCGGCTGGCGCGAGGCCGTCCGCTCAGAACACCCGGCGGGTCGGGCCGCCCAGCTCATGCAAATGCTGAGGGAGTGGCGTGGTGGACTGCACCTTGTGTCCACCACCGCTGTCGGCCTCTCGCCGCTGGAGGCCATCCTGACAAACGAGGGCAACGGCCAGGCCAAGTTCTTCGGCTGGCCCGAACCCTTCCCCGACGTGTCCGCCATCAAGGGCAAGCACGACGAGGCGGAGGCGATGACTGACCGGCTCTGCGCCGCGGCACTGGCCGGTGCCCTCGACCCCGCCGACTACTCCGAGTTCGAGGCGGGAGTGAAGGCCCTGCGAGTGGCCACCCCGTAGCTCGGCCGCACTCCTCCCGAGGAGGGACCGGATCCGGGACCGACTAGAGTTGGGGGCTGCTCAACGGGAGGCCCACAACCCGACCGGAGAGCACGACGTCCATCGTCGCCACGGACCTGTGGTGCAGCTCGGAGTGCACGCCGCCCTGTCAAGGCGGAGGTCGCGGGTTCAAATCCCGTCAGGTCCGCCACCGAGATCAAGGCCCGGCCGCAGCGGGCCTCGGTCCCGGTTACCCGGTCGGGTAGCTCAGTTGGTAGAGCGCGCGCCTGAAAAGCGTGAGGTCACCGGATCGACGCCGGTCCCGACCACTGGTGAGTCCCGTGTGAGGCGATTTCGACGTCCTGCCCCCGGCCCGTTCGCTCCCTGAGTGGGACGAAGCTTGCACCCAGAGACTTGGCGGCGGCCTGGTGTCTTAACCCAAGTTCGGCTCATCGGCGAGCGCCTTTGCGTTGGCAGGGCGTTGGGCGGGAAGTCAAGCACGGGATGATCTTGAGTCAGAGCGCGCTCCTTGGTTCATGAGCGGCGGGCGCTGTCCGCACCCGTACGTCCCATCCGTCATTCACTCTCGTTCACTCGGACAATGCGTGTGCGGCCAGACCGTGGTGATGGGCAGTGTGGACGTGCAGTTCGTCCTCGTCGGTGGCGTGCGGTGTGATGTCGAACACCACCTTGTTGATTGTTCCCGTAAACGCGAATGGTTTCAGATCCTCGTAAACACGGTCGACAACGCCTCCATTGTCACGCCCGATATCCATGCCGGCATAACCAGAAAAACGGATCGGCACCGTGTAGTCCATTCTTCCCTTGCCAATCTGGCGGTCATCGACGAAGAGCGTCACGTCCCCGCCGGTGGCCGGCTTCGCCCCGTCAGCCAAGAATTCCATGCGCACCGTGACTTCGCCGGCAGGCAGATCCTCTTCGGCTACTTGGGTATAGACGAACACGCCCATCATCGAATAGGTGTGCGTGAGCTTCCCATCCTTGACATAGAGCGTGAACCCGCCGAGGTGATCCGCCTCAGCAACGATGACACCTTCGGCACCCGTCTCCGGTACAACCAGCTCCGCAGTAATGGTGTACGAGCGGTTGTAGATCCTCGGGATCATGCCGGAAAGTACGTTCTGCACGTCACCGCGAAACTCGAAGGTGTTCTCTCCCGTGATCGGCGGAACGATGCCGAAGAACGTCGAGAGCGCAGCCAGTAGTGGCAGCACCTTGTAGCGTTCGGCTTCCTCCCAAAACAGATCCTTGAGCTCCTGCACCTTTTCAGGGTGGTCGGCCGCGAGATCTTTGGCCTGCGAGAAGTCATCGGGCAGGTAGTAGAGCTCTGCCGGGCCGGCATCGGGATCCCATACGCCCGGTGCGTACGGAGCAAGGGCATCAGGCGTGAGCTCCCACGGAATGCGTTCGGTCTTCATGGCCAGCCACCAGCCGTCTTTGTACATGGCTCGATTACCGACCGTCTCGAAGTACTGCTGCGTGCGGTGTTCAGAGGTTGCGGCGTCGGTGAACGATGTGATGAAAGATGCGCCATGCATCGGGTCCTGCTCAATCCCATCGACCGTATCGGGCTCTGGGATGCCGGCGGCCTCGAGAATGGTGGGGGCCACATCAATGACGTGAGTGAATTGTGTACGCAGTCCGCCGGCGTCCTTGATGTGAGTCGGCCACCGCACCACCATTGGATTGCGGGTCCCGCCAAGGTGGGAACCGACCTGCTTCCCCCACTGAAAAGGCGTGGCCCCGGCCCAGGCCCATGCCGCGGAATAGTGGGGATCCATGATCGGAGCACCCCACTGGTCCAGGCCGCCGTACTGCTCCGAAAGCTGCAGTTGCATCTCAGCTGTCAACGGGATTCCGTTTTGAGTCGTGAGCTCGTTGAAGGATCCTGTGATAGTTCCCTCCATGCTGGCCCCGTTGTCGCCCCAGATCCACACAATCAGCGTGTTGTCGATCTCGCCGAGATCCTCAATGGAATCGATCACGCGCCCGACGTTGTGGTCGGCGTTCTCCGAGAACCCGGAGTAGACCTCCATTTGGCGGGCGTAGAACTTCTTCAGATCATCGGACAGGTCACTCCACGCCGGGAACGCCGCATCGCGCGACGTAAGTTCGGTGTTAGCCGGAATCACCCCCAGCTGCTTCTGGCGAGCGAATGTCTCCTCGCGCAACTTGTCCCACCCCTGGTCGAACATCCCCCTGTACTTGTCGGCCCACGTCGCAGTGACGTGGTGTGGAGCATGGCTACAGCCGGTGGAGTAATAGACGAAGAAGGGCTTGTGAGCATCTTGGGCCCGTACGGCGTGGAGCCACTCGATCGTCCGATCCGCCATGGCGTCTGGGAAGTAATACGGGTCGTCCTCGTCGTAGTACTTCTCCGGGGTGCCGATGATCTTTTGATTCTCGGCCAGGCAGGGATCCCACTGGCTCGATCCACCACCGAGGATCCCGTAGAAGTAGTCGAATCCCCAGCCATTCGGCCAACGATCGAACGGACCGGCCGCGCCCTGTTGCCCGTCTGGCGTCAGGTGCCACTTCCCGAAGATGGCGGTGCTGTAACCGTTGTCACGCAGAATCCGAGGGAGGGGGGCGCAGTCGCGAGGCAGCGTCGCCGAGTATCCCGGGAAGCCACCGGAGAGTTCCCCGATGGAGCCGAACCCAACCGTGTGGTTGTTGCGCCCGGTCAGCAACGATGCGCGGGTCGGAGAACACAGAGCGGTGACGTGGAAACGGTTGTAGCGGAGACCGTCGCCGGCGACGCGGCTCAGATTGGGCGTCCGGATCGGTCCGCCGAATGTGCTCGGATTCCCGAACCCGGCGTCGTCGATCAGGACGAGCAGCACATTCGGTGCATCGGCGGGCGGTACCGGATGGCCGATGAGATTCCAGTCGGGTTGGGATCCGTCCAGAGTCTTTCGGATGGTCCCCGAGAAGGACGGTCGACGAATCGGGAGATGGCTGCGATCGATGTCGCTCATGTCTATCGTCCTCCGTTCGAGCAGCGAATGGCGGTAAGGGACGGCGCGATCAGAGCGACAGCGCGCCTGCATCGCCGCTTCTTTGACGTCCCAGTCAGGGATCCGTCAATGAGCAACTCGGCCGATCCGAGCACGTCAGTTTCGCTGCTTGTCATACGTTCCTCCGTTGTATCTCAGGCGTCCGCGGGGCGAGCGATGATGTAGATCAGTGCACCGATGATGGGCAGGAAGAGAATCAGCACGGTCCAGCCGGCCTTCGCCCCGCCATGATGATCATGACGGCGGAAGTTGTCCACGAAACACCAGATGATGAAAAAGATCATGAGAACTACGCCCGCAAGGAGGAGCATGGTCCAAAACAGGCTGAGGAGTGGATACGTGTACGCAAACATCTTTTCTCCTACGGGTACGGGTCGTGTGACTCCCACGGTCGAGTGTGACGACAGAGGCATCGCCAGTCATCACCCTTGCCGGGGTGATTGCGGCTTCGATTTCTGCGATGACTACGGAGATGTGCTGTGCTGCCGGTGTTGGTAGCACACGGGATCCCGATGGAACTTCTTCGCTCGTTCGAAGACACCCTGGAGCCACCTTTCCCGCGCGCACTGAGCACTCGCCCCACCGAGTGGCCAATAACTCAGGGACGCCGCTCATTTCCTTGAACCTCGCCAATTGCGGCGGCGCGGCCCGCCTTCTTCCGGTCCGACGATCGCAGGAGCCAATGGAACGCCTGGGAGAAGGACAGCTCTCGCTCACGCCAGACGAGTCCCACCACCGCGCCCAGAATGATGACGACGCCGATCGCAACGAGCCAGGACATGAGAGCGAACACGACCCCGATCGGACCGTACTTCTTGTCATCCGAAATCACGGTTCCAGAGAAGATGAACGAGAACACCACCTCCATGCCGACCCAAAAGAGCGCCGTCGCGATCGCCGAGGGGAAGAGGGCGCGCCATGACACCCGCCTCGAGAGCAGGAACCACATCGTCAGCCACCAATAGCCAGTCAGTCCAACGAGTCCCAGCAAGCCCACGAGCCAGATCCCGACCGCATTGTGCACCCACGGTCCGGCTACGGCGGCCAGGGAGACGCACCCGACCGTCGCCGCGAGCCATACCAGGCGGCGGAAGACGTCCTTGAGGCCGCCAGAGTCCAACTCGAAGGAGCGCTCGTAGAGATCTTGGACCGCCGAAGCCGCCGCAATGCCTCCCAGAATGAAGAAGGCGTATGCGGTGCCCGTCACGGCATCCGATGTCGACGAAGAGGAGGTGAACAGATCGCTTACGTCCTTGGCTGCCTGTTGGTTCAATCCAAGATGTCGCACCAAGCCGGTGACCGTCGACTGCCCAACGAGCGCATTCGCCACAATCACAAAAGGAAAGAAGCACAACAGCAGCACGGCGGCGAAGAGCATCCCTTTGTTGATGAAGTCCAGCGAGTTGAGCCGATTCCACAGATGCGCTGCCGAGGAGCCCGTGTAGGTGTCTTCGAGCGATTGCATCCGGCGCTCGAGCCTCTGCCGGGGACGGAAATGGCTGGAGAACGAGTCAGACTCGTCGGTAGGAGTCATGATCTTCGGGCGGTCGGGGCCATGGTCTGGAGAAGGGAGAACGCGGACTTCCACCGTTGGGTGACCGAGCTCAGAACCATTGTCTTCTCATGACCTCTCTGCGGGCGGCGAATCGTCACGAGAGACTGGACCCGCCTCTTGCGTTGCCAGGCCACGCCTGTTCGCCGGCCGGTAGGAGTTGATGACTTTTGCCACAGCGGTCACCAAGAACAGCTGTCCGATGAGCATCTCAGCTAGGGCAAAGCTCTGGCCCGGATTCTCCGCGGGGACGAGATTTCCGTAGCCCGTCGTCGTGAGGGTGGTGAACGAGAAGAACAGGTCCTGGGCAAGGGTCCCGTCGCCCTGGGCACCGAAGAAAGCTGTGGCCTGGTTCGCGGCAGCTGCTCTATAGACAAATCCAAAGAACATCCCGATGATGAGGTAGGCGGCAACCGCGCCCAAGACGGTTTCTTGATCCACAACCGTCCTCTGCACGAGATGGCGGAGAATCGTCACGGGTGCGATCAGGTAGAGAAGGCCGCTCACCGCTGGCAGGAATTTGTCGGCGACGTCGTGATGAAGAAAGAGCGCGAGGATGGCCGCAGCGACGGCGACGGTGAGACATACGGCGGCGGCGACTCGGATCAGGTGGGGTGCCCGCGAAATTCGGAGAATGATTGAGACGGTGGCTATCTGTATGACGACAATGACTGACTGGCCCCAGGTCTGAGACAAGTTGATCGAGAGCACGTACGTGATCAAGATGGCGATCACCACGCCGCCATAGCTATCGAACTCGACTACGGATCGGAACGTCGGGAACCGAAACGAGCCGCCGACAGCCGCTGTCGTCACTGGTCCGCCTCTCGGGGAACGGTCGGCCAGGAATGCGCCTGCCCAATAGCTTGACGAATTGACGTTGTCATCGTTGGAGCTCGTCGGTAGAGACTCTTGGTGACGCGCCGTGTCCGTCAGCCTCCGGCGAGTCTGCCGTTACCGCCTGGGCGTCCTTCGGGGCGATGGAGGCCGACAAGCCCAGAACGACCAGATATGCCACGACCACCGCCACGATGATGAGAGGGGTTGTGGCGGCCCCGCCCTGGGAAACGACCAGGGCAATGATGATCGAGGCCAAGGGAAGTCGGAGAATCGAGACCGTTGCCGCTCCCATCAGTGCCGCCACGGCGGGTGTTTCGGAAAAGCCCGGGAGATGGGCGCACAAGAGGCCGGCGACAATGCCGAGAAACATGGCGGGAAAGGTTGGACCTCCTCGGGCGCTTCCCAGCGAGATGGCATAGGCGAGTCCTTTGAAGACGAGAAAGAGGACGAATGCAGATTGCGAGAAGCTTGCTGCCTGGTTCACCACTGCGCCCATGGTGTCTTGGCCCGAAAACAAGACCAGGTCCTCCGGCTTCCCCGACAGGTGCCCGAAGATGATGGCCAACGCTCCAACGCTGAGCGCAGCCAACGGAACGATGACGAATGGCCGTCGGGACGTCGCCTTGTTGACCATCAGCCCGGTCCGCGCAATGGCGAAGATGACGACCGCGACAAGTGCGGCCAGCAAGATGGTCCATCCGAAAGCCGATGGAGTCGGTGTGTGGTATTTCGGCAGCGCCAGCGGTGCGATGGCGTAAGAGCTCGAGCTCAGACCAGTCAAAGAACCCATGCCGATGAACACGAGCGAGCCGATGCCCGCAGCCAACAGTCCAGGGAGCAAGATTACGGGGAGGATCGCTCCCCCCAGACCGGCTGCCTCGATGATGATCACGGCTCCGACGATGGGAGAGCCGAAGAGAGAAGACATGGCCGCGAAGCTTGCAGCCGCGGCGATGAGAGCCACCACCTGATCCGGTGCGTCTTTCCGCGCAGCTCGCACTGCGAGAATTGCGAGGCCGCCGGCAAGCGCGATCAATGGGGCCTCAGGACCGAGGACCATACCGAAACCGATAGAGGCGAGCGAAGCAATTAAGACCCCGGGAAGCTCAATCGGCTGTGTGGGAGGTCCCGCCTTGAGACCCTCTGCGGGTTTGTGGCCGCCACTTCCCGGCAGCCGGGCGATGGCAAACGCGATCGGTACTGCAGCAACAGCCAGGATGGGCAGCGGCCACCAGGTGGGGACCGGTGACAGACCGAGCCCGCTCGGGAGGTCCTTATAGAGCCATTCCTGAAGATAGTGGATCAGCTCGAGATATCCCCACGAGACCAACGACACCAGCACGCCGATCACTGCCGCAAACACGAGAAGTATCCGGTATTCCTTGCTTCGCAGTAAGACTTCCGGATCGGGTGGCGAAGAGGGAGCCTCGCCCGAGAGTGGGGGCTCGGGCATCAGCCCGAATCCGTTGATCGAGCCAAACGGCCGCAGTATCTCTGCTTCGACCGGCGCCGCTTGACCAAGGGGGCCGGAGTGGTCACTCAGATCCCTTTCTCAGCGGTAATGGTGCCCGAGTCGATTGCTCCGACCAGGGCCTGATGGTCCTGCTCGTTCTGATTCGCATACGACTGCGCGAAGTCGGCGACGGCCTGGTCGAAGACGTCTCTCGAGCCGAGATATGCGCCGATGGCCGTGGCGCTACCGGATCGAGCGTGAGCGCGGGCCAGGGTCCAGGCGCAAATACTTGTGTAAATCTGCAAGGTCTCGGGGTTCATCGTGTCAACAGAGGCCGACGCCTTCCAGTCCCACAGCTGGCGAACGTAGAAGTCTCGGTGGTTTCCATCCGGCAGGTCGATTCGTTGCCATCCGAGGAGGATGTCGCTCGATGCCTGCATGAGTCGCTGTCCCTCGACAACCCTTTGACCTTGGTTCTTGACGCTGCTCTTGGAGGTGAAGCGTTCCAGTACCGACTCCCCCGCCTCTTTCACCTGAAGGAAGAGGACATCATTCGCATCCTCCCCGACAAAGAGCGCAACCCAGCAACGAGTGCCGACGCTGCCGACACCGACGACCTTTCGGGCCAGCGCGACGTATCGATACTGGTTCAGGAGATGCCGGCGATCGGGCGTGAGCGTTTCCCCATAGGAGCTGAGCGCGCCTTCGATCACTCTTTCCACCTGTCGCGCCTCTTCTGGCTCACTGTAGACGTCTTCCACGGGTACAAGAAGCGGAGGGTCACTCAAGAAGCGGAGCTCGTCCCCGACGATCGTGGTCAACTTGTCCCTGGCGCGTAGCCGATCTTTCGATTCCGCCTTGACAACTGCGCGTCGAAAGTTCTTGACCGCCTTCGCTCCCGCCTTCGAACCCCATCGTTCCGTGATTGCTGCGACGTCGAGGCGGGCGTACCAGGTATCGAGCTTCGTTGTTCGTGCGAAGTACCGCACCATCTGCCGATAGGTGCGTCCGACGTCCAGCACCACATCACGGAGGGCACGGTCGGGGTATCCCAATTCGCGTCCGGCGATTTCCACACTGGCGGCGAGCCTCTTCACATCCCACTCGAACGGGCCGACGGCGGTCTCGTCGAAATCATTGATGTCGAAGACGAGGTCACGTTCCGGCGAAGCAAATCCGCCGAAGTTCGCCAGGTGGGCGTCGCCGCATAACTGGACGTTGAGTCCGGTGTTCGGGGTGGTGGACAGGTCCGCGGCCATAGGCAAAGCGGCCCCCCTGTAGAAGGCGAACGCCGAAGCGGCCATACGCCCGTGTCGGATGGGTACGAGCTCAGGCACGCGCGTCGCCTCTTGACCAACAAGGAGCTCAAGCGGATCCGAGGTGCGAAGACTCGTACTCCACTCTGCTTGGGCTTCCCTGGAGGCTCGCCGGCGAGCATTTTTCCCCTGGTCAAGGTGCTGCTCTCGGGTCAGCGGTTGAGATTTACCGCTTGGAGGTGGATTCATTTCTCTGGTTCCTTGCGTTCATGACGGGCCCGGCAGAACTGGCACCGCGATTCGACGCGGGGGACTCGCTCCTTGACTCGGCAATTCGAGCGAGAGCCGACGCTGAGCTCCCGCTCTGACACTCCATTTTTGGACCTCGCGCGACGTTTAGAACCTCAACCCAACACCTTGGACTTTTGGGCCTCGAACTCGGGTTCGGTGATCACTCCCTGGTTCCGCAGATCGGCCAACTTCGCCACCTGATCCGCTGGACTGGTCTCCGAGGCCGCCACATCGCGCACGTAGCTGTCAAATTCCTGTTGCTGTTGACGGGCATCCTTCGCGGCTCTGTCCTGCATCTTTCCGCCGCGAGCGATCAGGTAGATCAGGACCCCGACGAGGGGCAGGAAGATGACGAGCAGCACCCACATGGCCTTGGCGAAGCCCCCAATGTCGTGACTGCGGAATATGTCGCCGAAAACGACGATGAGGAGCCAAATCCAGACGACGAATCCAAAGAACAGAAGCATCGTCCAAAAGAGGCTGAGAAGTGGATAGGTGTACGCGAGCATTGATCCTCCCAAGTGACGGAGTAGTTGCCGGACAGGTGTCAGTATGTCGATCCGCTTCCGGTGGGTCATCACCCCGTGCGGGGTGATTCACCTCGCAAATTGCATGAAGGTATCGAAGCGTCCTGCGGCGTCGGGGCTCTTTGCGCGACCCGACATCCGTCCAAGAATCAGAGGAGACCAGCCGCCCTGGCCCGGACCACGGCGTCAGATCGGGATGACGCATCGAGCTTGCGGTAGACGCTCTTCAGGTGTGACTTGAGCGTGTTCATGGAGATGAAGAGTTCACCGGCGATCTCCCGAGTGGTAAGGCGCGTCTGTAGATAGAGGAGCACGCCTTGCTCGCGAGCGCTCAGTTCGCTGCCACTTAAGGGCAAGCTGATCGCGCTCCTGGCGGCCATGTGGTCTGTCACCGTGAGGAGGGTGTCGACGTACGCGTCGCGTGGCGAATGCCTGAGGAGGTCAGCCAGATCGTCCCGGATCTCAAACGGCGCGTCCAACACGGAAAGTACAAACCCCTGCGGACGTCCGATCTCGACGGCTCGGCGGAGGTCGTCCTGGTAGTTGAGCCCCATACGCCGGCGCACGTCGGCTCGGAGCAACGCGTGCTCGATCGCCGGTCGCACGCCAAGGTCGCTGAGGTCCAGGCGGGCAAGGGCGACATCCGCCCGATCCGCTTGCCCCAGCGCTATCAACGTACGCACCTCGAGGAGGCCGCCTGTTGACAAACGAGGGAACGTCCGGACCAGGTCGGCCGCCCGCTCCGGCTCGTCGAGGTCGAGGCGGATCCTGGCCTCGAGGGCGTCCACGCGGAGATGCAACGGCGAATCCACTCCGGCTGGCAGCACTGCCCTCGCCCGTTCGAGAAGGCCGAGTCCCTCGACAAATTCGCCTCGGGCACGAAACAGGCGCGCCCTCTCGACGAGGGCGAGCAGTTCGAGTGGAGGCCGGATCTTCTCGCACCGGCGAACTGCTTCTTCGATCAAGCTTTCTGCCTCGTCCAACTCGTCCGCCTCGAGGCTGAGGGTGCCGAGGGCGAGAACTGCGTCACACAGACCGACATGGTATTCGACGCCTCGTCGACGGGCAGCTTCGAGTGCTGCGTTCGCGGCCTCTCGCGACTCGTGTAACCGGCCGAGTTCGAAGAGGGCACCGGATCTGATACCGAGCAACACCGCACGGGTGGAGGGATCAGCGTGTCCGAGGGCGAGATCGCAACCGGCGATACAGGACATCGGTCCCAGACGGTAGAGCCGGGCCCGAGTCGAGATAACGGGGAACTGATCGAGGACAAAGTTCGTACCGGGTGTGAGATGCGAGAACACGTCCCGCTCGAATTCAAGGGCCGGATCCGGTTCGCCCCGCATGCCGTGCCATTGCGCATCGGCAGCAGCCAATCGGACGTCAAAGTCAACGTCCGGGTCGCCGGGCGCACTGGCGGCTTGAGCGAGCCACCAGCCCTCCTCCTCGACTCTGCCGGCGAGACCAAGCGCAATGGAGTAGTCGAGCATGCGACCGCGGTGGGCTCTGAGGTCCTCCTCGGAGAGCCGCCCCAACCAAGTGTCCACGTTGGCACTTCGGCCGGCAAACCATTCGTGTCCCACATGGTCGTGCAGGATCGCGAAGGCCCGGTCGAGGTCACGGGATTGCACGAAGTGATCCACGGCGGGCACATACGAACCCGTCTTTTCGTGCCACTCACCAGCCCTTGCGTGAAGACTCCTAGCACGAGACGGATCTTCAGCTCCCAACTGGGCATGCAGAAGTTCTCGGAAAAGCTGGTGGTACCTGTAGTGGGGCGGGTCCCCTCCGAGGGAGACGACAAAGAGACCCGAGCTCATTGCTTGGCGCAACAGGCGCGCACCGTCTTCACGCCCGAGAAGAGAGTTCGCCAATTCCAAATCGAACTCATCGACGACCGATGTTGCCTGCAAGAACTCCACCATTTCCGCGGACTGCTGGTCGAGCACCTCCTCGATGAGAAAATCAGCAACCACTCGGTCAGTTCCGGCGAGACGTCCGATGAACAAAGACGGGTCGTCAGAGTCGTGTTGCAGAGCCAACGCCGCCAGCTGGATTCCGGCCGGCCAGCCTTCGGTCCGCCTGGTCAAGGTCTGCACGTCGGCCCCGGAAAGGTCGAGGTCGTAGTACCCGAGGAGGGTGCGGACGTCCTCTTCTTCCAGTCGGAGATCCGCATCCCGGATCTCACCCAGTTGGCCCCGGGCCCGCCAGCGTTGGATCGGCAGAACGGGATCCACGCGGGTCCCGATCACGACGTGCACCGTCTCGGGGAGTCGTTCGACGAAGGTGGCCAGGCCGGCGAGAGCGGAGGGAGCGACGACGTGCAGATCGTCGAGGATCAGCCACGTCGGCTGGGACCACAGAGCCAATTCGTTGACCAACGATGCGACGACGTCATCGATGTCGTCGGGACCCTCGACGAGAAGGTCGAGTGCATCGGAGACGGACTCCGGCTCGACGGAGGCGAACGCGGCGGCAATAGATGTCCAGATCCGGAGCTCGTCGTGGTCCCAGCGGTCGCATGAGAGCCAGGCGCAGCGAGCTTCGGGCCGCTCTGCCACCCAAGTGGACAGCAACATGGTCTTGCCCATGCCTGGGCTGCCCGCCACCAACGTGCACGGAAACCGCGCGGCCGTATCCATGCGTCTCAGAAGCTCCGCCCGGGGGATCAAGGCGTCCGGCAGGGCGGGCCGGATGAACTTTGTCACGGCCGGCTGAGCGCCGATCACGCAGAGAGGCTAACAAACCCCCAATCACCCGGGCGAGGGTGATTACGTGCTCGGCGACGACGATCACAATGATCTGGGCCAATGGAACGAACCACCTACGTGATCACCTTCAGGGGTGAGGCCGGCAGAGCCGTGTCGGCGGCATTCGACGATCTCGAGGTCTCGACCAAGGAGGGCTTGACGACCCTGCGGGCTGCCGTCCCGGACCAAGCCGCGCTGCACGGGGTGATCGAACGGATCCGCTCTCTCGGGCTCGAACTGGTCGCCGTGCGGAAGGCACGAGATGACGAAGAGTGACCCTCGTCCTCGGGAATACCGACCCCATATTTGGACGACGACCGTCGCCTAGCTTCTCCCGCGATCCATGAAGCTACCGTTTGGTAACCGGCGACGGACCGGGAAGCAGCCCGACGGCGGAATGGCCTGCGTCTCTCTACGTCCTATTGACCTAATCGACACCGGTGGGCGATGAGACCAAGACTTGCCGCCGCCTTCCCGATCGTCGCACAACTGCGCGATGGTCGCTCTCGCTTCTCGGTCCGAGATCTGACCGCCGGCGTCACTGTGGCAGCCCTCCTCATCCCCCAGGGGATGGCCTATGCCGAACTCGCCGGCCTGCCGGCGGTGAACGGACTCTACGCAAGCTTCATACCGCTGCTGATCTATGCGGTGTTGGGCTCGTCGCGGCAGCTGGCCCTTGGACCGACGGCGACCGTTGCCGTCCTGACGGCGACGGTGATCGAGCCCCTGAGCGACGGGAACCCCACTCAGGCCCTGGCCTTGGCGGGGACGCTTGCGCTACTCGTTGGTGGCGTCTGCATTCTTGTTGGTCTGCTGCGCGGTGGGTTCGTGGTGAATTTCTTGTCGCAGCCGGTCCTCTCCGGTTACGTCACCGGGGCAGCTCTGGTGATCGCGGCCAGCCAGCTGGGAAAACTCCTTGGCTACAACGTCAGCGGGGACACCTTCTTCCAACTCGTCGTGCACGCGATCGCCGGTATCGGCAACATCCAGGGACTGACGGTGCTCGTGGCCGCACTCTCCCTGGGAGCCATTGTGCTTTTGCGTCGGCTCGCACCGCGCTGGCCCGCCGCGCTCATTGTCGTCACTCTGGCCATCATCGTCTCTCGTCTTTTGGACCTTGCCAGCCACGGAGTGGCAGTAACCGGGACGGTCCCGAGCGGACTTCCCTCCCTACGGGTCCCCAAGGTCGGGATCCACGATCTCGGCAGCCTTGCGTTCAGCTGTTTGGGGGTTGCCCTCGTGTGCTACGTCGAATCGATCGCCGTTGCCAAGACAATGGCAGACCAGAGGGGATATGTAGTCGATGCAAACCGAGAGCTTGTCGCGCTGGGAGTTGCGAATCTGGGTGCTGGGCTCTTTCAAGCGTTTCCGGTCGACGGCAGCTTTTCGCGGACAGCGTCCGCGAGCGATGCAGGTGCACAAACACAGATCAGCGGTATCGTCGCCGCAGTCTTCGTCGGGCTCACATTGCTCTTTCTGACCCCGCTGTTCAAGAATCTGCCCGCGGCGACCCTTGGCGCAGTCGTGATCGTCGCGGTCAGCGGACTCTTCGATTTTCCCGGATTGCGCCGCGCTTGGCAGATCCGACGAGAGGATTTCGTCATGGGGGTCATCGCGCTTGTCGGTGTTCTGGCCTTTGGTGTCCTCGAGGGCCTCCTCATTGCCGTCGGAATCTCGCTGGTGGCTCTCGTCTACCACGCCACCCTGCCGCATCGGGCGGTGCTCGGGTACGTCCCAGACGAGGATTCCTTTCGGGACGTAGAGCGTTTTGACACGGTCACGACCGCGGGAGTGGTCGTGTACCGGTTTGACGCGCCGCTGTTCTTCGCCAACTGCCGGCGGCTGCGCGATGACGTATTGGATCTCGTCCGAGCGGCACCGGACCCGGTCGCCACAGTCGTGCTCGATGCCGGAGCAATCACCTTCCTGGATACCACCGCAGCTTCGGTCCTTCTGGAGCTCTTGACAAGCCTCGCCGAGCTGGAGGTCAGGCTAGTCGTCGCCCGGGCGCATGGCCAGGTTCGCGATGTCATGGAGACATCGGGAATCACGACGGCGTTGGGGCCGGCCGGGGTCGCTCCAACCGTGCGGGCCGCGATCGCATCGCACAGAGAGCGAGGAGAACCGGGTGAAGGACTCGATGAAACTCGATAAAACTCACTGCGGCACAAAGTTGCTTGGATGCAATGCCACCAGGCACCAACATGCCAGTGGACGCCTCCACTGAGACGTCGAGCGTTCGGCGCGTATTCGCTCGGGTCGCCTTCCGAATCACCCCGTGCGGGGTGATGACCGGCCAAGCGGGGAACCGCATACTGAGTGGACCACTCTGAACTCTGGCGCTCACCGCGAGCAGGAAAACGAGTGGGACGTGAGGTCACGGGGCCAACACGAGAGGGAACACGCGAGCCAGGTAGGCACCGACGGGACTCTCTCTGCGAATCCCGTATCAATCGTAAAACGAGAAAACGGAGACAGACTATGGCTGAAAGCGAGCTGGACGAACTGGGCCCGGTCGATTATCTGGTAGTCGAATTCCCGCCCGGCGTGTCGCACTTCACTGGAGAAATGGCGGCCGAGCTGGCCAAGTTGATCGACGGTGGAACCGTCCGCCTGTTGGACCTTCTCATCTTGGCCAAGGACGAGAACGGACAAGTCGAAGGGATGGAAATCGAAGACCTCGACAAGCTCGACGAGCTGCGTCGGGCCGAAACGCAGTTGGCGGACTTGCTGGCGGCCGAGGACGTCGTAAATCTCGCAGCTGCGATGAAACCAGGCACAGTCGCTGGTGTGCTCGTTTGGGAGAACAGCTGGGCCGCGCCTTTCGCCTCCGCAGCCCGCAGATCCGGCGGTCAGCTCATTGCCAACGGACGCATTCCAATCCAAGCCATCCTCGCCGCCCTGGAAGCAGACGAGATAACTCAAGGAGTTTGACATGCCACTCCGACCAGCCCGCGCCGCCCGCAGAGGCGTTATCGGTGCCCCCGTAGCCCGCACGGCTGCCGTCGTTGGTACGGCTGCCGTTGTCGCCCACGGTGTCGAGCGACGCCATGACCGACGTGAGGACCGAAGAGACGACCGCCAAGACCGCAGGCAGGATCGTCGCGATCGCTGACGAGAGAGTCGAACGACAAGGTTAGGAGGACACTCCCATGGGAATGGTGCGCCGTAGGACTCGACGCCGAACCATGATGGTTGCCGGCGGCATGGCTTACGCGGCAGGGAGAAACCGCTCTCAAGGGGCGGCCCCGGAGGATGAGGCGGTCTACGCCGAGCCTCCGCCAGCTGCTCCGCCACCGCCGGCACAGAATGCCGACGATGCTGCTGGCGAGCTGGAGCGGCTCGCGTCATTGCACCAGTCAGGTGCCCTGTCCGACGAGGAATTCGCCGCCGCCAAGCAGAAGGTTCTCGGCACGTAGCGCGCCGACCTACTACAGAGGAGCAATCATGGTCGAGCACCCTCGCGCCTCCACCTTGCGGCACGCCATCGAGATCTTCATCTCACCCAGTGACGAGAACATCGCGAACCTGGATCGGTTGCTCACGGCTGACGCCACCGTTTGGACTCCGAACATGCTCGCAACAGGCCTATCGGACCTTCAGGCGAGCCTCGCCTTCCGAGAATCAGCATTCTCCGATGTCGACATCCACTTCGATACCTTGGACGTGTTCGGAAACCGCGGACTCGCAGAATTCCGCGTGGCCGGGCTCTTCTCGGGACCGTTCGTGATTGACGAGTCGGTTGTGATCGAGCCCAATCACCAGAGGCTTCTGCTCGGGGCGGCGGCCGTGGCTGACTTCGAGCAGGCCAAAATCAGTGCGGTGCGTGCTTACTTCGACGATTCCAGCCTGCTCGAACAAATGCTGGCGACATAGGCCGCTCCGCGTCGAGCGGTCATGGGCGACCCGTACTCCCTCGAATTCGAGGACAAGCCGGACCCCCGGGATCTTGCGTTCCTGGAGGATCACATGGCTCGGGCCGCTGTGGCGGCTGCCGGCGTCGGCGACGAGAGCGAGTTCGCGGTCCTCGCACGTCAGTGCGGACGCCTTGTCGCTGGTGCATCAGGAGCCATGTGGGGCGGGGGCTGTCAGCTTCATGTCGTATGGGTCGACGAGACTTGGAGGAACCGCGGTATCGGGAAAGCGCTTATGGCCGAAGTGGAGCGGGCAGCGAGACTCCGAGGATGCCGGCTCGTCATGGGGTTCACCTACGACGTCTTGATCGGCGACTTCTATGATCGTCTGGGGTACCGCACCGTCGGTGTGCTGGAGGATTGTCCGGCCGGGACCGCGACACGTTGGTACTGCAAGGACCTTCACTAGGTTCGAGTGAAGCCGACTGGTCACGAGATCTCGTCCTCCTGGGGACAGTGCGACCTGTTCACTGTCGTCCGTCCAGGAGTTCGCAGATGAGCCCGTCGGGAACTCCGGGAACCCTGCGGCGATAATCGACCCGTAGGACCGACCCAGCGGTGACTTCGATCAGATCGGGAAGAACCCACACCGATGTCGCCCAGCTTGACGCCGGCCATGTCCATGGATCGAGCGTATGGGTGATCCCCTCGTACAACTCGGCGCGAAATGTCAGGGCGATACCGTTGACCAGACCAGGTGGCTCAACGACGAGATCGGTCGACGTGTGCAATGAAGGCTCGTCGAAGTTAGTCAGATCGACGCGAGTCACCTCAACGGGAGGACCGACCGGCGGCCACGTCGCCACAACCTCCCCCTCGGTGATGGTGTGGGTCGGACCAGGAATTGCGGCGTCGAGCAACGGAGTGAAGTCGATGTCGTAGAGAGCTTGCCATCGCTCCACATCTTTTACGCCGAAGGCGCGTTGCCTGACCTCGGCTTCGGGCAGCAGTATGGGACGCGCCAAGAGCGTGAGTGCGTGGGGGATCATACGGGCTCCCGGCTTCAGCAGTCGTTGGCGGGCATCGAGCACGGTCTCGAGGATCTCTTCTTCGAGTGGCTCATTCCCGACGACCTCTGCCACAAGGAGATCCGCCCGCTCGGGCAGCTCCACCAGACGGGACCAGCCCGAGAAGAGCGTGACCTGATCCTGCACGCCGTTAACGGCGAACACCCGCGCAGCAACTTCGGCAATGTCGCTGGCTTCGATCGCGTAGACGCACCGAGCACCGGCCCGGGCCGCCGCCAGGGCAAGCACGCCGCTCCCGGTGCCGATGTCGAGCACAACATCGTCGGGTCGGACCGCCGCCGCCAGGGCGGCCAGGAAATCACCGGTCCTCCGCTCGTCATGGAGCATGCGAGCGTGTTCAACTGGATCGGCCCAACCGCTCGTCGGTGCTCGCTCCGCGTCCGGCGGGATCAGTGCGCTCTCCTCAATGAGCATGTTGAGCACGCTCAGAATTGGAGCGAAGTCCGTCGAGTGTCCGTGTTCAATCTCCAGTCGCTCGATGGCGTCGCCAAGTCGTATTGGCTCCGAGAACAGGGACAAGACGCCGAAGCCTCGCGGGCCGATGTCGATGATCGTTCCCACCGGCGAGTCGACGATCACGTGGCCCGCGTGGTCGCGTCGAGTGCGGATCCCAGGTGCGAGTTCAAGTACAGAATCGGGTGAAAGCGTCATGTACACCTGTCCCTGGCAGGACCACTGGCTGCGTTCGCCATCCCACCTTCGATCGTGGGCATCACGAGACGAACGGAATACATCATGGTTCCGGCTCGACGCAAGAGTTTGAATGAGGAAGTTTCGTGCCCAAAGCGTGCCCACACAGACGCGAGACATCGCGACATGGCTGGCACAGCGATAGCCAGACCCTCAGTTCCTATTGGGCGTGGCCTGGGCGTTTCGACTTCGGCCCGTTTGCTGACTCGAATCCCTCCAAGCGCATCCCACCTGAAAAGCATGAGGTCACCGGATCGACGCCGGTCCCGACCACTGGATAGGCCCAGTTCAGATTCCCCTGTCGACTGGAGGTCGATTTCGGCGCTCAGATGTCGTGCCCACCACGTGCCAAAGAAGACAGCAACGAGTTCCAATCTGCGTCACGGAAGCCTCTCCATGCGGTGGCTCGGCTTCAACCGTACGCCGCTGTCGTTCTAGGGGCGCTGGGTCAACAGCGACATCTTTGCGGGCATGCGTATGAGGTCGGTCAAGGGAGGGCCCGCAGGCCTGGCGGGAACACGGAAGGCAGGGGATCGACACGGATGCAGTCAACGCTCCGGCCCGCGTGGTCAGCTAGCTGATCCATCCCTGCACCCGCTACGAGGAGGCTCCCAAGGGAACCGTCAGGGTCACGTCGCTCCCGGCGAGTGGCTGTTGCGCGGCCGATGGGGGACGTGGGTCCCGAGTACAACGCCACCCGGTAGGTGCCGCTCCTCAGTTGGACCCGTATGGGCACCGTGACATTGGTCGAGGTGCCCTGGCGCGTAGGCCTCAGTGTGGGGTTTCGTTTTCGTGTTGAGAACGCAGTGAACGGCTCTCGTTGTCAAGAGTCTTCAGCCAAGGTGTTCTTAACAGTGTCTTAAGGAACCAAGGCACACTTCCGGGACTATCCACAACGGGCTGCGACCAAGGGATGATGACCTCTCGCAGCGACTACCAACGCCGGGCCGTGTTCGCACATCCGAAAGGTCAGAGAAGGTCGCCGTCAATCCGGCCGATGCGGGGGTCTGCGTGGTGCGAGCACCATGCGCCTCCCAGCACGGTCGGACCATCTTCGGGGCAGAACGTGATGCGGTGCAATGTCCATACGAAAGCGCAGAGACCCGAGATCGTCACGAAGGGCTTCGGCCGCCCGAAGACCTGACGACCCCTTCGCCGGTCTCAGAAGACTCGAACCCGCATCAGATCCTCTGGCCGGACTCAAGCAGCTTGGCGACGACGTCGACCGGTCCTCGTTTCGGCGACGCTCTCGGACCGTGGGTCACGGGAGGCGACGGAGGCCTTGGCGAACAGTTCTGATCGTGGGAGTCATTCTGCTCGTGGTGGCTGGGGGGCTGGCGGGGGGCGAATACGGCTATATCAAATGGAAGCTCTCCCAGATCACGTCGATCAAGTGCCGCTCCTGCAAGAAATCGGTACCGGGAAAGGCGTTCAATGTGCTCGTCGTCGGCTCGGACTCGCGGGTGGGCGACACAGGATCGGCCGCGAAGTCCTTCGGGAGCGCCAGCGAGGTCGGTGGTCAACGCAGCGACACCATCAAAGTCGTCCATGTCGATCCGGCGGCTGGCACAGCGAAGGTGCTGTCCATACCCCGGGACACGTTCGTCTCCCTGTCGGGCATGCCGACGACTTCCGAACTCTCCACGCAGAACAAAATCAATACCGCTTTCGACGACGGTATCGAGCCGCTGGTGCAGACAATCCAGAACACCCTGGGAATCCCGATCAATCATTTCGTGACGATCGACTTCTCAGGCGTGATCAACCTGGTCAATGCCGTGGGAACGATTTCGCTCGACTTTCCCTATCCCGTCCGCGATGACGACGGCGGGAACAACAACTCGGGTCTCCAGATCACCCATCCTGGCTGTCAGCCTCTCAGCGGCAACATGGCCCTAGCACTTGCGCGCTCCCGTTACTACCAGTACTACGAGAACGGCTCATGGCACTCCGATCCCAGCTCCGATCTCGGTCGGATCGAACGTCAGAACATCGTCATCTCCGCCGTCATCGACAAAGCCAAGAGCGATCTCAATCCCTTCGACTTGAACCGAGTGCTCGATGCGGTCGTGGGAGACATTTCCAAGGACCCTCAGCTCTCGGGGAACGACCTGGTCTCTCTCGCTACCCACTATCACGCCTTCTCGGGCTCCAGTCTGCAAACGTGGACACTCCCGACGACAGGCGTGATGACAAGCGACTTCGGAGACGTTGAGGTCGTTCAGCAGAACCAGGCAGAGCAGGTCATCGCACAGTTCCTCGGTGGTCCACCGCCGCTGCCAGTCACCACACCACCCCTCAATGACAGCGGTTCCCCCCAGACGGTGTTCTCGCCGTCAATCCCGTCAACGCCCGTCACATCCTCGAGTACCACCGAAGCGCCCTCGGCGACGACGACCACGGTGCCGCAGGCCTCTCCCACCCAGTTCGATCCATCCGTGTGCTGACACCTGGCTCTGTGACCCGTAGCTCAAGGCTCCTCCCATGCCACAATGTGGATCGGCACTATCTGACCCGCCGGGCCCCCGCCGCCCCGGCGCTGCCCGCGCTTCATCCCGATCCCGGCTGATACCCCAATGCATCACGGTGCAGGCGGTCGCCGCCCGCGTCAGCTGTCAGCTCTCACTCTTGCGGATTTCCGCGTCCATGTCTTTGGCCTGCAGGTCGGCGGTGAGGAACGGTCCGGTTGTCGGGAGGCTGAGATGGATCTCCGACAGCGTCGAAATCTCGACCACGCCCTCCTCCACCACGAAATCGAGGATGTGTCCACCACCCGTGCACTCCTCATTGAGGAAGTGCAGGTGGTACCCGGCCACGGAGACACCCTGCTCGTAGTCCGGCGCGCGGAATCCGAGGACGACGCCCCTGACGCCGGCGATCGACCGTTGGGATTCGGAGTCCGTCGCCTCCGCAAGGGGAGGGTATGGCGCTTCCTGTCGGGCCGCGGTCCGGGTGGAGACGGTCGAGAACGACCCACTGACACGGATGGCGTGGAACAGGTTCTCGCTCGAGAGACGTTGATTCACCTGCGCGAGGAGCTCGGTGCGAGACGTTGCCGCGTGCAGATCGATCGTCAAGTCGGGTTCGAACCAAGTGACCGCTGCGAAGGGGGTCAGCTCTTCGGGGCGCGCAACCCGCGCCTCACCATTGGAGAAGAGGTGGAAGCAGACGCCTGAGTTGATGACCATCTCCCCGTCGAGATGGTTGAAGGTGCCCAGCCCGAAGTCCCCATGCTCGAGCAACTCTGCAATGGTGACGCTGCCGTCGTATATCCCGTCGAGCAGAGCCGACATGGTTGACGTCTGGTACAAGGCATGGGCGCGCGCCGCGTCGTGATGCACGCCGTGACCTTGCCGATGGGCAAGCATCGTTCCCACCCACTGGCGGAAGCGCCCGGGCGTCGCCAGTGAAGCTGGCTGTGTCGGCCTACTCAACGCACTGTGCCGGAAGGGGCAAACATGAGGGCCACCGCACCATCCCTACGCGATCTCGAGCACTTCCTGCAGCAGGTTCTCCCAGGGAACCGCGTCCCACCCAGACTTCTCTGCTGCGCTCTTGGCCACGGCAACTGCCTCACCGACCCAGAGGAGTTCAATGTCCTCCCCGGGGCCGACCTTCTGATCCCCCTTGATCTCCTGGGCCGGATTGCCGGTCCCCATCTTCACGTCCGAACCGAATTCGGCTCCGAGCACGACGTCCTGCCACGCCTTGTACGTTTCCTTCAACCGGACGGCCACACCGGAGAGATGGGAATGCTTGGGCTGCTCCGTCACTTCGATCGCCCAGTGCAAACAGTGCCGGGCGCGATGGAAATCACCGCGAGGCTTTGTGTCCCCGGCCCGTTTCGCGTACGCAGCGAGCTTGGATCGCTCATCCTCCGGGAGAATCTCTCGCAGGCCGTTCATCAGGCCTTCGACGATCGGAGACGATCCCGTGCTTGTTTCGTGAGCCATGTCGACACCCTATCGACCGACCGCAGAGGTCGTCTCGAGACGTGGCGCCGACGGTGCTCTCGTTCAGCGCAGGTGAGCCTGGCTCACCCGCCCGCCGTGAACGGCGACGGGGGTCGCGGGGCGGTCCGACCCGCCCCCTCGAACGCGGACCTCGTAGTCCCCTTGGATCAATTCCGGGAAGAGGGCGGCGTACACCAAGCCATCGGGGATCCGCCGCGGCCGCACCGCGACATGCTTGCCGTCCCATGCGGTCCCCCGACGGCGGATCTCGATCTCCAGGCCGTCGAGGCTGGGCGGCGCGTGCACAATGGCGGCGCCGCACTCACCGCCGATGTCGAGCACGACGGATCCCATTTCGCTGGTTCCCATGTTGTGGTCCATGGCTACGGTGCCACCGACGCGGGGGTCGTGGAGGGGTTCGAGAACCCGCTGTAGGGCACGCCCAAGTAGGGGAAGGTGCTCAGGTAGTGCTGCGTCCCCTTCGCCGACAGATCGGTACCCCCGGTCGTGAGCCCGAAGTCGACCTGGCCGGCCGCCGCGTCGGCGGTGAACGACGGTACGACGTAGCCCAGCGTCGCCCCCGCCACCGCGCGCAGTGCAATGGTCGCCACGTCGTCCAGGACACGGCGCCCGTTGGGAAACCCCGCCACATCCAAACCGAGAAGACCGAGGTTGTTCGGGCTCGAGGACGGTGGGATCGCCGTGTTGAGGCGGAGCATTTCGGCCTTGACGCCCGTGCCGTTGTAGTTGGTGAACGTCGGGGCCTGGGTGATCACTCCCGCCGGGATCCCGGTCAAGAAGATGGCCTCAATGTCGGGCCGGGAGTTCGGCGTGCCACCGTTGTACTTGGCCAGATTGGGAAAGACTCCGGGGTAGAGAGACGGCAACAGCTGGGCGAGCAACGGCTGCGCGAAGTAATTGAGGAACTCGCTGCCGTCGGTCGTCGGGGGCTGCGTGTTCCAGACATCCTTCGCCCCTATGCCGATGAGGAGCTCGTTGGCCAACGGGTTGCCCAGCCGTGACACCTGCGTCCACGGTCCACTCCTGAGATCGCCCCCGTTGAACCAGTTGCCCCAGACCCGGACCCGCTGGCGGCTGGCCGTCGTCCACACGCCGATGACCGCGGCCGGGTCACCGGGTCCCGTCGGCGTCGCGCGCGTGAGCTGGCTCGTCGGAATTTGCAGGGCCAGTGAATGCACGTTGACATCTGCCGTCGAGTTCACGCCCGGCATGCCGTTCATCAGGCCGGCTACGGGACCCCCCGCATGGTCTCCCGCAAAGGGCCGGAGGTCTCCGAGATCGAAGACGGCGCCCAAGTCGACGTAGAAACCCTCCGCCCGCTGCCCGGCGAAAACAGTGGCCGAGAATGGTCCCGCCCCGACGGAGTGGACCGCGGCGCTCGCCAGTCCCGCGTAGTTCGGCGTGGACAGCGGACCGATGTTGCACGGCGGGCAGAGCAGACCTGAGCCGAGGACAATCGACGCGTTTCTCCACCGATTGCCCGGGTTGTTGTCGACACGGGTGAGTGTGTAGGTCTGTTGGCGGTTCCAGTTGGACGACGGGGATGGCGGCGTCAACGACGTGATCGGCCCGTCGTTGTAGAGGAACGACGAGGGGATGTTGTTCACGGTCGTGAACCGGAATTGGTAACTGATGTCGGGGTTGCCATCGCCCGTATTGTCGATATGGATCTCGTAGAGGACGTCGTCAGCGAACTCGTAGAAGTTCGGTCCTCCGTCCGGCGCCTCCAGCGGGATGTAGTTCGCAATCAGCGTGACGGTCTGCGCCTGATCCGGGCTGACGAAGGCATAGACGTCGGTGCTGTCCGCGACCGGGTCCTTCGAGATCTCGGGTGCTTCTCGGTGTGACGACATGATTCCCTCCTACTGATCGATGGAGCAATTGGTCTGGACTACTTCTGGGCGGCGGAGAGCAGGCTTCGGGCCAGGGCCGGCGACCGGACCACGACCTCGCGCTCGCCCTGGAACAGGCTGATCTCGCCGGTGGTGAGGTCCTTGACCTGGGCCACGAGGGGTTCCGTGAGGGCACCGCTTTCGTCCGCTGCCTCAGTGACACCCGAGTCGACAGCCGGAGCCTCGGGAGCCGTGCTCGCGACCAGGCCGGACAAACCCGGGACACTCCCGGCGACAGCGACGGCCGCTGCGGTGAACGCGCCACGGTGCAGGAAGCTGCGCCGACTGAGGCTTCCCCGCCCACCGTCGGACTGGTCGGTCTCCTCCATTGGGGATTCGCTCATGGCCAAACCTCCGCTCCGCTCTGTCCTCTTTTCGGAGACGCCGAGGCCATGGATGTCGAGATCCCGCAAATCGGCAAAAGTTCTTTCGACGTCGGGGGAATCCCGCGCGGGCAACGCAGAACGAACACCTTTCCGCCAGCACGTGCACTGGAGACGCAACCGATCCCGCGCGTGGCCCGACAGCTCGGCCCGGGTTCTCCCTACCTCGACCCATCCTCAGGTCAGACCCGGACGGCAAACATCCAACCGGTCGCCCCGGAGCCCAGCCGACCGCCATCCTCGAAGTCCTCACACCGGGCGGTCGGTGGGTCCTTCGGAGTCAGTCGCCCAGAACCGTCCCGGCATTCGCGTAGGCCTGTGCTGCCTGGGTTTCCCACTTGCGCTCGATGTCACCGAAGTGCCAGACCGCGAGCGCAACGATCCACGTCGCCACGAAGACCCCGACGATGATGAACCCGGCCCGGTTGATGTTGAAGTTCTGCATGAAGCCCCAGAAACCACCGCTCAGACTCAGCTCCTGGGCGACGAGACCCAGAATCTCGACGGTGCCGATGAACAGCGCGATGAAGACGGACAGTCCGGTGATCGTCAGGTTGTAGTAGATCTTGCGGATCGGCTTGGCGAAGGCCCAGTCGTAGGCGAAGTTCATGAAACAGCCGTCGATTGTGTCGAAGAGGCACATACCGGCGGCGAAGAGGACCGGCAACGAGATCACTGCGTAGAACGGCAGGCCACCCACCACCGCGGATCCGGCCAGCACGAGGAGGGCGACCTCGCTCGCGGTGTCGAACCCGAGCCCGAACAGCACCCCGACCAAGTACATCTTCCACGGATTGTCGATGCGCTTGGCATACCCGCCAAGAAAGCGGTTCATGAACCCGCGGCTGTCCAGCTGGCGTTCGAGCTCGGCGTCGTCGTACCGACCCTGACGCATCTCCCTGCTCACTTTGATGATCGAAACCAGCACGATGAGATTCAGGAGACCGATCAGGTAGAGGAACGTCCCTGAGACGGAGGTACCGATGATCCCGGTCCAATAGTGCAGCCCCGAACCGTCGTTCTTCACCGCGCCATTGAGCGCCCGGATGCCGAAATTCAACAGGACGGCGAGAACGAACACAATGGTCGAGTGGCCGAGGGAGAAGAAGTAGCCGACGCT
Organism: uncultured Acidimicrobiaceae bacterium; assembly: GCA_963783965.1. GTDB lineage: Bacteria > Actinomycetota > Acidimicrobiia > Acidimicrobiales > RAAP-2 > Bog-473. The sequence continues at coordinate 190,945 of CAWAPQ010000001.1, forward strand.
GAGCGGGCGTTTGCCGTCCTGAATCAGCTTGCGCGTCGTGCTGTCGATGGCGGCGATATGGTCCGCATCGAAGGCGTGACGCATCCCCAGGGTGTAGGCGAGCACCCCGGTGCCGAACCCGAACACCTCGGTTTTCGAGATGTGGTGGTGACCGCGGAGCGCCAGCACCAACATGCCCCATCCGAGCACGTTGAGGCCGATGATCGTCAGTGCCATGCCGCCGACCTTCAGCCACTCGTGCGACGTGAGGCCGTGCCGGATCCTGCTGATTCGACCGATTGGGTCCGCCATGTCGTCTCACCCTCAGTGCGCAGTATCGAGGTGCCCTATCGCCAAGGTAAAGCAATTGCGAATGACTTGCAAGATACTTCTGGACCGTACACTGGGGAGGTCATGGGCGTTCCACTCGGCGCAGACGCACCCCGGCACGACGTCAGCTCCGTCGACGACGTCCTCGCCCTGGTGCGTGAGAACGGGGGGCGGGTGACCAATTCACGTCGCCTGCTCCTCGAGGCCATCTTCGACGACCCGGGCCATCACAGCGCCGAGGATCTCGCGGCCATCGTCCAGTCGAGAGCTCCCGACGTCCACCTCTCCACCATCTACCGGAACCTCGAGGAGCTGGAACGACTCGGGGTCGTCGTCCACTCTCATCTCGGGCACGGCCCGGCCACCTATCACCTGGCCGCCAGCGCCCATTGCCATTTCGTGTGCGAGCACTGTGGCAGTGCGGTCAAAGCACCGGACGAGCTGTTCGTCAGCCTCGCCGACCGGGCCCAGAAGGAGTTCGGCTTCACCATCGACCCGCACCACTTCTCCATCTTCGGTCGCTGCCGCAACTGCCGATAACGCTCGGCCGTTGCGCCCCGATTCCCTAGTGTTCGGTGATGCCCAACCCGGTCCCGTCTGTCGTTGTGGCCGCAGATGCCACCCCGCTGTTGGGCGTGCGTACGGGTGTGGGTGCATCCGTCGCCGGCTTTCTCACGGCAGTGTCGAGCGACCCCGCAGTCGACGTCGTCGGGTACGCCCTCAGCGCTGCGGCGGGGAGGACGCTGCCGCAGCGCCTACCGGATTCGGTCCGGGCCGGCCGCGCAGTCCCGATCCCGGCCAGCCTGTGCCTCCGGGCCTGGGCGCGGTTCGACCACCCGGCCATCGAGCGTTGGACGGGCAACGTGGATGTCGTGCACGGCACCAACTTCGTCGTGCCGCCGTCCCCCCGAGCGGCGAGGCTGGTCACCGTGCATGACCTGACCCCCATGCGCTTCCCCGAACTCTGCAGCCCGACGTCGTTGCGCTATCCCGCACTGATCCGCCGGGCGCTTGGTCAGGGTGCGTCCATCCACGTGGTCTCCCAAGCCATGGCCGATGAGGTCGTGGCCTCGTTCGATCTCAGTCGTGATCGCGTCCACGTGATCCACAACGGGCTCACGCCGCTGCAGCCCCCGCTCGCCCGCGACGAATCGGAACCTCCCTACATCCTCGCCATCGGGACCGTGGAGCCACGCAAAGGACTGCCCGTCTTGGTGGAGGCCTTCGATCGCATCGCCGACTCCGTTCCTGAGGTCCATCTCAAAATCGCCGGGCCGCCCGGTTGGGGTGAAGGGGATCTGGCCGCCAGCCTCCGTGCCGCCCGCCATGGCGCGCGCATTCATCGCATCGGCTGGGCCGACGACAGGAGCACGCTCATTGCTGGTGCGCACGTGCTCGCCTATCCCTCTCTCTACGAGGGCTTCGGGCTGCCACCGCTCGAAGCGATGTCGCTCGGCGTCCCGGTGGTCGCCACCACGGCCGGCGCCATTCCGGAGGTCGTCGGCGATGCGGCGCTGTTGGTCCCACCGGGTGACGGGCCGGCGCTGTCCGAGGCGCTGGTGGCGGCGGTCGAGGACGCGGCGACCCGAAAACGCCTCATCAGCGCCGGCGCAGCACGTGTGCGGATGTTCTCGTGGCAACGAGCAGGGATCCAACTGGCGGAGCTCTATCGCACCCTGGCTGCCGCCCGTCCCTGAAGCCTCACGCCGATGCCGGCCACGTGCAAACATCCACCCATGGCTTCGGGGGCAGTTGACACCGCCACGCCGATGACGCGAGGTGGTGAGACCCACGCCGCGGCCGATCTCGGCCCCTCGCCCGGCCTGGTCGGTCGTTGGCGCGGCCGTCGGGGCCTGATCCTCGAAGCCCTCAGCGTGGCGTGGCTGCCGTGGGTCCTGGCACGCGCCATCACGCTCTTCGCGCTCGGGCTGGCGAAATACGAGGTCAAGCACTTTCACATCACGGATGCCAAGGCGGTGCTCGAATCGCACGACGGGCTGCTGGGGTCCGATGCGGGCTGGTATCAGACGATCGCTGCGCATGGCTACGGGGCGCTCCCGCGATCCGCCACTCGATTCTTCCCACTTCTCCCGCTCCTCGACCGGGGACTGCACGACGTCACGTCCCTCACGGTGGGTATCGCCTCGCTCCTCATCACGAACGTCGCCGCCCTCCTGTTGGGGGTGGGGATCTATGCCCTGGTTCGCTCGGAGTTCCAAGACGCGCTGCTGGCTCGCCGGGCCGTCTGGCTGATCATGCTGGCCCCTCCCGCGTTCGTCTTTGTGATGGGCTACTCGGAGGCGCTCTTGGTCCTCCTGGCCGTTGCCTTCTTCATCTCCATCCGGCGCGGGAATTGGTGGTGGGCCGCGCTCTTCGGGTACCTGGCCGGCACGGCTCGCCCCATCGGCTGCCTTCTGGTCGTGCCCGCCGTCATTGAGGTGGCTCGCACCTGGCCCGCTGACCGATGGAGCCGGTGGCCCGGAAAGGTCGCGGCCATTGGATCTTCCGTCGCCGGCACGGTGACGTATCTGGGCTGGGTCAGTGCCACGGCGGGTGGCTTTCTCGAGCCGCTCAAGATCCAGCAGCAGCAAGCACACCACGGCACGCTCACCGATCCCCTCTCGACCATCTCCCACTCACTCTCCAACCTGGCGCACGGACACCACATCGGTGACGGGCTCCACGTCCCGTGGATCGCGGTCGCCGTGGTGCTCATCGTGGTGGCGTTCTGGCGATTGCCCGTGTCCTACGGCGCGTTCGCCGTCTGCGTCGTCGTGGTGGCCCTCTCCGGATCCAACCTCGACTCGTTCGAGCGCTACGCGCTCAGCGCGTTCCCCCTCGTGATGGCGGCGGCGACCCTGCTCCGGTCGGCCCGAGTCGCCACTGCCGTCTACGTCCTGTGTGGTGCCGCCCTGGGGCTCTACGCCGTGCTCGCCTTTCAGGGGGCGTACGTTCCCTAGCTGCGCTGCCGGACGGTCGCGGAGTCACCAATTTCGGACCCACTGTGGGGGATGATGGCTCGATGTCCTCCCCTGCGGAGCCGCCGCCGCAACAGAAGAACCGTCTCGGCGAGCCCCGCTGGCCGATGGCGATCGCCGTCATCACCACCGGACTCCTGCGGGCCACGCTCCCCCACGAGTTGCGCAACGGCGACGCCGCCTGGCTGTTCCTGGTCCTGGTCGTCGGTTTGCTGGCCGTGCTCATCATCGGTGACCCCGGCCGCATCGACCGGGATCGGCCCTGGCTGCACAACCTGACGAGCGTCCTGATCGGGCTCATCTCCGTCGCCAACGCGGACGCCGCCGTCCGTCTGGTGATCGGGATCATCGACGTGTCGAGCTTCACGCAGAACGCCAAGGTCCTGCTGGCCAGTGGCGCAGCCATCTGGCTCTCCAACATCATCACCTTCGCGCTGTGGTACTGGAACCTCGACCGGGGCGGCCCCGCTGCCCGCGCCGCCGGCCGACCCATCCGGCCCGCGCTGATCTTCCCCGAAATGCTGCACACGCAGCACGTCGGGGAGAACTGGTCCCCGAACTTCGTCGACTATTTCCATTTCGCCTTCGCCACCGCCACCGCCTTCAGTCCGACAGACGTGTCCGCCGTCAAGCCCTGGATGAAGCTCATGATGATGGCCGAAGAGGCCATCTCCCTGGTGGTGGCCATCCTCGTCGTCGCCCGGGCCGTCAACATCTTGAAGTAGGGGTGCGAGGGCCTCCGGCGGGGGCGCCTCCGAACACTCCGAGGCACCATGATGGGGCGATGACATTCGGTGGTCGGGTCGTGGCGCTGGCCACCGCCCGCCCTGGGCCGGCCCCAGGGAAATGTCCCCGGTGAGCGGTCGTCTCCCGGTGAGCGAGGCGGGCGAGGCCGGCGGCGCTCCTCCGGTGGCCTCGGTCGCCGACCCCCTGGCCCTGTCGAGCGGGAAGGGGCGTTGGGTGGTGGCGGCCACGGTGCTCGGCTCCGGGATCGCCATGCTCGATGCGACTGTCGTCAGCATCGCGCTGCCGTCCATCAACCGCGACTTCCACGGAGGCGTCGGCACCTTGCAGTGGGTCGTCACGGGCTACGCGCTCACGCTGGCCGCATTCCTCCTCCTGGGCGGCTCGCTCGGCGACCGCTACGGACGCAAGAAGATCTTCTCCATCGGAGTGGTCTGGTTCGCCGTCGCGTCGGCCCTCTGCGGCATCGCACCCACTTCGGCACTGCTCATCGCTGCCCGCGTGCTCCAGGGCGTCGGCGGTGCCCTGTTGGCGCCGGCCAGCCTGGCCATCCTGCAAGCGACCTTCCGTCCGGACGACCGCGCCCGGGCCATCGGGGCCTGGTCGGGCCTGGGCGGCGTGGCCGCAGCGGCCGGCCCACTGGTGGGGGGCTACCTGCTCGCCATCGGCTCGTGGCGTTGGGTCTTCTTCATCAACCTTCCCGTGGCCGCCGCCGTCGTCGTCATCACGGCCCGCCACGTGCCCGAGTCGCGAGACCCCACGTCGAGCGGGCGTGTCGACACCGTCGGCGCCACCCTGGCCGTCGTCTTTCTCGCCAGCCTGACCTACGGGCTGATCGAGGCGCCGACGCGCGGGTGGTCCAGCCCGGCCGTGGTGGCCTGCCTCGTGGTGGCCGCGGTGGCGGCGCCCGTCTTCCTCGTCGTCGAGCACCGCCGTGCCAACCCGATGCTGCCGCTCCGCCTCTTCCGCTCGCGTCAATTCAGCGGGGCCAACGGCGTCACCTTCGTGGTCTACGGCGCCCTCGGCGGTGCGCTGTTCCTGCTCCCCGTCGAGTTGCAGATCGTCAAGGGCTACAGCCCGCTCGAGTCCGGCGTGGCGCTGCTCCCGCTGACACTCGTCATGCTCGCTCTCTCGGCCCGGTCCGGCGCACTGTCGGCCCGGATCGGCCCCCGCCTCCAAATGACAGTGGGGCCGCTCATCGTGGGCGCCGGTCTCGCCCTCCTCACCCGCGCCACGAACCCCGGCAGCTATTGGACCCAGGTCTTCCCGGCCGTGATGGTCTTCGCCATCGGGCTGACCACCACGGTCGCCCCGCTGACGTCCACCGCCATGGGAGCGGCGCCGCCCGAGCACTCCGGCGTCGCCTCGGCCATCAACAACGTCGTGGCCCGGGCCGCCGGCCTCCTGGCGGTGGCCGTCCTGCCCCTCCTGGCCGGCCTGACCGGGGCCGCCGCCCTGAGCAGCTCGGAGCTGGCCCACGGCTTTCGGACCGCCATGTTGATCTCGGGCGCCTTCTGCGCCGCCGGCGGCCTGCTGGCGGCCCTGACCATCCGCAACCCGGCCCGCACGCCGGCTGCCATGGCCGCGGCCGAGAACGAGGAGCCCACCTGGCACTGCGGCGTCAGCGGGCCGCCACCGGATCCGTCGTTGGCCGCCGTTTCCGCCGGGTCGAGCTGACACCAACGTGCAGACGTCGCGCCCGTCGGCAAAGGTGGGCCCATGCCGAGCGCCACACACCGGGACGCCATCCCGGCCGTGTTCGCCCCTGCACCCCTCGGTCCGCTCACGCTGCGCAACCGCATCATCAAGGCCGCCACCTTCGAGGGGGTGACGCCGGGCGGCACGGTGAGCGACGAGCTCATTGCGTTCCACCGCCGCGTGGCGGCCGGCGGCGCCGCCCTCTCCACCGTGGCCTACCTGGCCGTCTCGCCCGAAGGCCGCACCGACCGCCACTGCCTGTTGCTGAGCAAGGACACGGTGCCCGGACTGCGCCGGTTGACCGACGCCGTGCACGCCGAGGGCGCCGCGGCGGCTGCCCAGATCGGCCACGCCGGTCCGGTGGCCAACGCACGTTCCAACGGCGCCCCGGCCCTCTCGCCCTCCGGCGGCTTCACCCCGATGGGCTCGCGACTGCGCGCCGTCGACGCTGCCGGCATTGAGCGCATCACCGAGGACTACCGGCGGGCCACGGCCCTGGCGGTGGAGGCGGGCTTCGACAGCATTGAGGTCCACGTCGGCCACAACTACCTCTTGAGTGCGTTCTTGAGTCCGAAGCTCAACCGCCGCGACGACCAGTTCGGTGGGTCCGTGGAGAACCGCGCCCGCTTCGCCCGGACCGTCCTCCGCACGGTGCGTGACACCGCAGGGCCGAACGTGGCGGTGACGGCCAAGCTCAACATGGCTGACGGCGTCGACGGGGGCCTCTGGCTCGACGAGAGCGTCGAGGTGGCGCGGCTCTTCGAGGCCGACGGCGCACTCCACGCGTTGGAGCTCACCGGAGGCAGCTCGCTGGCCAACCCGATGTACCTCTTCCGGGGCGACGCGCCGCTGCAGGAGTTCGCTGCCACCCTGCCGGCACCGGTGCGGCTCGGCTTCCGTTTCATCGGCCACCGTTTCCTGCGCACCTATCCTTACGAAGAGGCGTTCTTCCTCCCCTACGCGCTGGCAATTCCAGCGCGCACTCTCCACGCCCCTGATCCTCCTCGGCGGCATCACGCAGCAGGCGACAATTGAGATGGCGCTGGCCGAGGGGTTCGCGTTCGTCGCCATGGCCCGCGCCCTGCTGCGCGAGCCGGACCTCCCGAACCGCATGCAGGCGGACGCCTCGACCACCTCGCTCTGCATCCACTGCAACAAGTGCATGCCCACCATCTACTCGGGCACGCGTTGCGTCCTGGTGACCGGTTCTCCCGGGTAGCCGGCCGCCGGGATCCCGCCTACGCCGCGACCGGCGGCCGGCGCTGCGCCCACGGCGCCGCCTGCTCCAACTGGCCGGCGAGCGCGAGGAGCGTCTCCTCGTCGCCGAAGCGCCCGACGAACTGGACGCCGATGGGCAGCCCGTCGTCGTTCCAGTGCAGCGGCAGCGATATCCCCGGCTGCCCCGTCACGTTGAAGGGCGGGGTGAACGGGACGTAGGTCGCGGCCCGGAAGAGGCCGGTCAGCGGCTCGCCCGGTGGCGAGTCGAAGGTCCCCAGCGGTACGGGGGGCTCGGCGAGCGTGGGCGTCAACAGGACGTCGATCCCCTCGAAGTAGTCGGCGATCCGGCGGCTGATGAGCTGCAGCTCCTGCACCGAGCTCAGGTAGACGCCCCCATTGATGGAGCGTCCGAGCTCAATGAGGGCCCAGCTCAACGGTTCCACGTCGCCTTCGGTGACGGCGCGTCCCAGCCGCTTCTCCCAGTCGGCGATGGCCCAGGCGTTGCTGCAGGCCCACTGGTTCACGAAATGGGCCGTGAAGGCGTCGCCGTCGACGGACAGCGTCGCCTCTTCCACCCGGTGCCCGAGCGACTCGCAGAGCGAGGCCGTGGCCCGGACCGCCGCCACGCAGTCGGCATGGACCTCGCTGCCGGTGGGCGACGCCGTCATGACCGCCACGCGCAGGCGGGCCGGCGGTGTGGCGGCCGCGGCCGCGAAGGAGGGGCCGCGCAACGGCGGCGCCCAGTAGGGATCGCCGGGGACGGGTCCGGCCGTCACGTCGAGGATGGCCGCCGAGTCACGCACCGAACGCGTCACCACATGCTCGGCCACCAGGCCGCCCATCATGTCGCCGTAGGCGGGCGCAACCGAGTTGCGCGCCCGCGTCGGCTTCAGCCCGACGAGGCCGCAACATGACGCGGGAATCCGGATGGAGCCGCCACCGTCGTTCGCGTGCGCGACGGGAACCATGCCCGACGCGACCGCGGCGGCCGAGCCACCCGAGGACCCGCCGGTCGATCGGCCGGTGTCCCACGGGTTGCGTGAGGCGCCAAAACGGTGCGGCTCGGTCGTCGGCAGGATTCCGAGCTCGGGCGTGTTGGTCTTGCCGCAGATGACGAACCCCGCATCGATGTAGCGCTGGGTCAGCGTCTGCGTCGTCCTCGAGCGGTAGTCGCCGGCGAACGCCAGGCCTTCGCAGAACGGGGTGCCCGCCAGCTCGGCGCCGAGGTCCTTCAACAGGAAGGGCACGCCGCGGAACGGACCGTCGGGCAAGGCCCCCGAGGACGCCTCGCCCCGGGCCCGCTCGAAGAGCTCGTGGATCACCGCGTTGAGCTCGGGGTTGAGCTTCTCAATGCGGGCGATGGCCTCGCCCACCAGTTCGGGCGGCGAGACCTCCTTGGTCCGGACCAGCTCCGCCTGCGCCGTCGCGTCCAGCCATGCCGTGTCGTCACTCATGCCCAGCACGGTAGCGATGCGGGCGGCGGCGCGCCCGTGCCGCTCAGACGGGAGCGGGCGTGCCCGACCGTTGGGCCTCATCCTCCGGCGTGGGCGCCCCGGTGCCGGCGCCCGGGCGACGCGCCCCGGTGCGGATCGCCACGGCCTCGGTCACCGTCACGTCAGCGCCGCAGGTCAGGCAGCGGCGACGGTCGTCGAGCTCACCGCCGCAGTCGCGGTGCTGCAGGATCATGGGCCGCTCCCCGCCCTCGAGCGCGTGACGATCGCCCCACTGCAGCATGGCCACGAGGACCGGCCACAGTTCGGCGCCCTTCTCGGTCAGTCGGTACTCCGAGCGGAGCGGCCGCTCCTGGTAGGGGCGCTTGACCAGAATCCCCTCCTCGACCAGTCGCTCCAGCCGCACCTGCAGGACGTTGCGCGCCACGCCCAGGTCGCGCTGCAGGTCATCGAAGCGGCGAATGCCCAGGAAGATGTCCCTGATGATGAGCACGGTCCAGCGCTCCCCGATGACCTCGAGCGTCGAGGCCACGGGGCAGTACTGCGTCGGATAGTCCCTCTTCAACATTGCTCCAGGATAACCCATAATTCCCGTCAATGGGTTGTTTCATGAAACTTTGTGCTCTAGAGTACGTTGCATGACAGAACTCATTGCGAGTCCCGTAACGGGCAGGCGTGCCCGGCCGGTGCTGACCGCGCTCATCGTCCTGACCGGGGTGTTCTTGTCCTCGCTGGACCTTTTCATCGTCAACATCGCCTTTCCCAGCATCTCGGCCACCTACCACGGCGAGAGCCTGAGCTCACTCTCCTGGGTGCTGTCCGCCTACACCATCGTGTTCGCCGCCGCCCTGGTGCCGGCCGGCCGGTGGGCCGACCGGGCCGGTCGGAAGCGAGCCTTCCTCCTCGGGCTGGCCATCTTCACCACCGCCTCCGCACTGTGCGCGATCTCCCCGTCCCTGGAGCTCCTGGTCGCCGCCCGCGTCCTGCAGGCCATCGGCGGTGCGCTCATGCTCCCCACCTCCCTCGGGCTGCTCCTGCCCGCGTTCGGCCCCGAGCGCAAGGGTGCGGCGATCGGCCTCTGGTCTGCCGTGGGAGGCGCGGCGGCCGCCCTCGGCCCACCCATCGGCGGGTTGCTGGTGCAAGCCAGCTGGCGCTGGGTGTTCCTCGTCAACCTGCCATTCGCCCTGGTAGCCCTCGTGTTGGGCGTGCGCACGCTCGACGAGGTCCGGGACCCCGATGCCCAGAAGTCCGACCTCCTGGGGGCCGCGCTGCTGACCGTCGCCGTGGCCAGCCTCGTCGCCGGCATCGTCGAGGGTTCGGACTGGGGTTGGAGCAGCGGACGGATCCTGGGTGCCTTCGGGTTGGCCGCGGCGAGCGGCGCCGGGCTCGTGCTGCGCTCCCGCCGGCATCCCAACCCGATCATTGAGCCCGCCGTGATCCGCCACCGCGCGGTGGCGCTGGCCGACCTCAGCTCCCTGGCCTTCTTCGGCGGCTTCGGGGCACTCGTGCTCGGCGGTGTCCTGCTGCTCACCGGCCTCTGGCACGAGTCCGTGCTGCGGGCCGGGTTCATGATCGCCCCGGGGCCCCTCCTCGCCGGGCTCACCGCGTTCCCGGGTGGGCTGCTGGGCGCCCGCTTCGGGCACCGGGCCGTCGGCACTGCCGGCGCGTTGCTCTTCGCCGCCGGAGGCCTGTGGTGGATCACCCATGTCGGCGTCTCGCCGGATTGGGTCGGCGCCTACTTGCCGGGCAGCCTGCTCAGCGGGATCGGCGTCGGACTCATGCTCCCCTCCCTCGGTGGCGCCGCCACCGCGCCGCTGCCGCCGGAGCGCTTCGCCACCGGGTCCGCGCTCTACGTCATGAGCCGCCAGATCGGCATCGCACTCGGCGTGGCCGGCCTGGTCGCCATCCTCGGTGTCTCCACGGGGGCCGGCGCCGTGCGCGCCTTCCACCACGCCTGGATCTTCATGATGGCCTGCAGTCTGTTGGCGGGCGCGCTGCTGCAGGGCGTGGGCAACAAGGTCACCGAGGTGGCGGACGCCTCGCTGGAGGCCGAGCCGCACGCACCGGCGACAACGCTGCGAGCCGTGCCGGCATCGGCCCCTGCTCCCGCGCTCTACCCGGTGGGCGGCGGCAAGTAGGTCGGGTTCGCCACCAAGAGCTGGTCCCGGGCCGATGCGGCCAGCATCGGTGCCACCGACTCCCAGTCGTCGTCGAGCGCACCGGACCGCAGCGCGGCGGCCAGCGCGGCGTCATCGGCAAAGCCGAGCTCGGAGAGGCGTTCCGCGTGCGCGGCCGTGACCGCCGGCCCGAGGCGGAGCTCGCGTTCCGCCATCCCCAACGCATTGCGCGCCACGCGCGCCTCGAAGCGGGCGCCGTCCGCGCTCCGCTCCATCAGACCGTGGAGGTACTCGCGCACGGCCTCGACGAGCTCGGCCGCGGTCGGCCGTCCGAAGGGCGCCGTCGGCCCATCCGCCGCGTCGGGCCCGGCGGTGGCGGGCGGCGGCGTGCCCAGGAGGGCGAAGAGGTCCCACTCGCTCTCGCAGACGCGCCGGCCGATGGTGGCCAACTCGACCGAGCGGGTGGCGCCACTGAGGTGCGCCGAGGCTTGCAGGGCGCAGATGGCGGCCCACTTCACCGTGGCGTACACCTGCCACCAGTGGACGCGTTCGGGTGTGACGGCGTCGCCGCCGGCGTCGCGATAGGCGGACAGCAGTTCGGGCAGCGCGCCGAACCCGCCGACCTCGCCCTTGCCGCCGAAGCGCCAGGCGGGGGCGCACAGCCAGCCGATGTCCTCGGCGGGGTCGCCCACGTGGGCGAGCTCCCAGTCGAGGACGCCGCGCAGCCCATCGGGTCCAACCAGGAAGTTGCCGATCCGGTAGTCGCCGTGCACGGTCACCCGCGGCCCGTCGGCCGGCCGACGAGCCGCCAGCCAGCGCAGGCCGAGCTCGAGCGCCGGCCGCACCTCGCCCAGAGCATCGAGGAGCGGCAGGGGGTCACCCAGTGGGTCCGTCGCCGGCAGCCCTTCGAGGGGCGCCGGATCGATGGTGTGGATGGCGGCCAGCGCGCGGCCGGCCTGGCCGGTCAGGGCCTGGCGCGCCGTCGCCCATTCCTCGTCGCGCAGGATCTTGCGCGGGATGGTCTCGCCCTCCAGGCGCTGCACCACCATCCAGTTGGCCCCGAGCTCGTCGCCCTCGCCGAGCGCGATGACTGCGGGCACCGGCACGCCGGCTGCCGCCGCGGCACGGAGCAGCGCACCCTCCAGGCGCGCCCGGCCCTTCTGGGAGGCGCCGCGGTCCATCTGCAGGATGAGCGGGCGCGTCCCGCCGCCGGCGGTCAGGAGGTCGAAGGCGCTGGTGACGCGTGAGGCGCCGCCCGAAAGACGACGCAGGTCGCGCACCGTGCCGCCCAGCTGGCGCCCGAGCGCGGCCGCCAGCTCCTCCTCGCTCAGGCGGGGCGCCATCCCTATTCGACGGGGACGACAGGCCTCCCGCCGTCGTCGAGCTGATGCAGGTACTCGGCGATCCCGTAACCCGTCTGCGTCACCCCGGAGGGATCCTCGTAGGTCCAGCGCGCCAGGCCCTCGTTGACCATGGTGCCGCCGGCACGGCCGATGTCCGCCACCCGCATGACGTCGCCGCGCAACGGGTAGAGACGACCCTTTTTGTCCACCACGTCGAGGTGCACGACGCGATGGGTGACCCCGTCGTCGGCCAGCTCGGTCCGCAGGCGCCACTCCGCCACCGACGTGGCCCGTGTGCCGTCCCACACCCACCCACGGTGCAGGTCCCCGGCGTCGGTGCCGAGACGGATGCCGCCGAAGTGCATGTCGTCGCCGATGTTGATGGAGAACCAGCGCCACATCTTCGGACCACCCCAGCGACGCGGGCCCCATGACCGATCCCGGTTGCCGTGCGCGCCGCGCCACTCGTGGCGCGTGCCGTCGACGGTGAGCGCGCCGGTCCAGCGTCCCGCCTGCTCCAGGTGTCCCTTGCCCACCGTGCCGGCCGCGGCGGCCGCCTCGGGCGACTTGGGCCCGCCGCTCGGCTGTCCGTCGGTGCCGATGGCGGGAGTGACGGCGTCGAAACGGACGTCCAGCGCCACGGGCACGGGGTGCGTCGTCGTCTCCCCGCGCACGCACGGGCGCGCCTGCACCTCTCCCTCCATGGTCAGGTGCCACGACTGCAGGGCTTCGACCATTTCGTAGCGCACCGCACCGACGTCCAGCACGGAGTCGACCATCTCGCGCTGCTCCTTGACCCAGCGGTACTCGCCGAGCTCGCCGCCCGGGAGCCAGAGCGACATCCCGACGTCCATCGTCCCCTCGTTGGGCCGGATGCCGATGCGGGTGAAGAATCCCGAGTCCGCGCCGGGGTCGTATGCATTGAAGTAGTAAGACTCGCTCCAGGCGCTGTCGCCCTCTACTGGGTGGGCCAGGTCGTGACGGGCTTCGAGGATCGGCATTGCTACACCATTGTCTGTCCGGCGCTCACGTTCAACGCCTCGCCCGTGACGCCGCTGGCGGCGTCGGAGAGGAGCCAGACGATGGCGGCCGCGATCTCATCGGCGGTCTGCAGGCGTCCGAGCGGGATTTCGCGGGCGATGTAGGCGGCCAGCCCCTCGGGGCCACCCATCAGGTTCTCGAACAGGGCATCCCGGTTGATGAGGTCGGTGTCCACCGTCCCCGGGCACACCGCGTTGACTGCGATGCCCTGGGCTCCGAGCTCGAGGGCCATCGTCTGGGTCAGCAGGATCACCCCCGCCTTGGCGGCGCAGTAGGCCCCGAGAAAGGCGAAGGCCCGCTTGCCCGCCTGGCTCGACACGTTGCAGATGCGGCCACCGACCCCGGCCTCCACCATCCGGGTGGCGCAGGCCTTGGACACCAACCAGGTCCCGACCACGTTGACATCGAGCACCCGGCGGAACTCGTCGGCGGGCACGTTGAGCAGCGGGCCCAGTCCGAACCCCGGTCCGCTCCCGCCCGCCACGTTCGCCACCCGGGTGATGGTCCCCAACTCCTCGGTGGCCCGGGCGACCGCCGCCTCCACCGCGGCTTCGTCGGAGACGTCGGCCTGCACCGTGACCGCCCGCACGTCGTGCTCGCGCAGTTCGGCGGCGAGCGCCTCGAGGTCGTCGCCGCTGCCGGTGCCGTGGAAGGGCGCCTCGGCGTAGGGACGGGCGATGTCGAGACAGGCCACGTCGGCCCCGCCCCTGGCCAGGGCGACCGCGGTGGCCCGGCCGATGCCGCGGGGACGGGCCGCCCCGGTCACCAGGGCGACGCTCCCCTCGAACGGGCGTCCTGCGGGATCGTGTGTGAAACTCACCGGGCAAACGTAGCGACGAATGCGGACGGCCGCGCCGTCCGTGGGGGTGGCTCTGCCATGCGTGCGGCGGTGACGAGGGGTGGACGGCTGGTGGTGGGCGAGGTTCCCGACCCGGTCCCGTCCTCGGGCCACGTCGTGGTCCGCTCCCTCTCTGCGGGCATCTGTGGGTCCGACCTGCACGCGCTGGCGGACTTCAGCCATTTCACCGGGCTCATGGACTCCGTCGGTGTCCCTGCCCTCAATGCGGCCGCCGACTGCATCTTCGGCCATGAGTTCTGCGCGGAAATCGTGGACCACGGGCCCGACACGGCCGGCACGCTCCCGGTCGGGACGCGCGTCTGCTCGGTGCCTATCATCTTGGGCCCGACCGGCGTGGAGCAGATCGGCTATTCCAACGCCTATCCGGGCGCGCTCGCCGAGCACATGGTGCTGCAGGAGCTGCTGCTGCTCCCGGTGCCCGATGCGCTGGACACCGACCTGGCCGCCCTCACCGAGCCGCTCGCCGTGGGTGAGCACGCCGTGGGACTGGCCGGACTGAGTCCGGGCCAGCCCTGCCTCGTCGTCGGCTGCGGACCGGTGGGGCTCGCGGTCATTGCCGCCCTCAAGGGCCGTGGCCATGGTCCCGTCCTGGCCGCCGACTTCTCCCCGACGCGGCGACGCCTGGCGGAGGCCTTCGGCGCCGACGAGGTCATCGACCCGGCCGAGGGCTCGCCCCACGACCGATGGTCCGACTTCGGCATCGCCCGCACGGTCATGGAGCGCATCGGGTCGGCGATGCTCGGTAGCACCGCGCCGGACCCGGTGATCTTCGAGGCCGTGGGCGTCCCCGGCATGCTCCAGTCGCTGATCGCCGAGGGGCCGCCGCACAGCCGCATCGTGGTGGTCGGTGTCTGCATGCACACCGACACCATTGAGCCCTTCATGGCGGTGACCAAGGAGATGGAACTGCGGTTCTCCTTCGGCTACACACCCGATGAGTTCGCGGCCACACTGCGGCGCCTGGCCGACGGGGTGCCGGGCGCCGACCTGCTGGTCACCTCCACGGTCGACCTGGCGGGCACTCCCGGCGCCTTCGACACACTGCGCACCCCGGGCGAACACGGCAAGATCCTGGTGACACCCTGACGTGGTCCCACGCCCCCGCTCCGCGAATCCTGGAGGAACATGACGACGATTGACGCCAGCGGCCGCCTGAAGTTCGGGATCTTCCTGGCCCCGTTCCACCCCGTGGGTCAGAACCCCACATTGGCGCTCGAGCGCGACCTGCAGCTCGTCGAGCATCTCGACCAGCTCGGCTTCGACGAGGCCTGGTTCGGCGAGCACCACTCGGCCGGCTACGAGATCATCGCGTCACCGGAGGTCTTCATTGCCGCCGCCGCGCAGCGCACCAAGCACATCCGTCTCGGCACGGGCGTCTCGTCGCTGCCCTACCACCACCCCTTCATGCTGGCCGACCGCATGGTGCTGCTCGACCACCTGACGCGTGGGCGTGTCATGTTCGGCGTCGGACCGGGTGCCCTGCCCTCCGACGCGTTCATGATGGGCATCGATCCCGCCAAGCAGCGCGACATGATGGAGGAGTCACTCGAGGCCATCCTCCAACTCCTGGCCGGTGAGACCGTCACCATGGAGACGGAGTGGTTCAAGCTGGTCAAGGCCCGCCTGCAGTTACGGCCCTACCAGCGACCGTTCCCCGAGGTCGCGGTGGCGGCGCAGGTGTCTCCGGCCGGGCCCCGGGCCGCCGGGCGCTTCGGCACGAGCCTCCTGTCCATCGGGGCCACCTCGGCCGGCGGCTTCGACGTCCTGGGCATCCACTGGGACGTCATGGAAGAGCGAGCCGCCGAGTTCTCGACCACCGTGGACCGGAACAATTGGCGCCTCGTCGGACCGATGCACATCGCCGACACCAAGGAGCAGGCCGTGGCCGACGTCGCTTTCGGCCTGGAGGAATGGGTCGACTACTTCCAACGCGTGGCCGCCCTGCCCCTGGCCCCCAACACCGAGAACTTCGAGTCCCTGGTCGACGCCCTGAACGCCTCCGGTTTCGCCGTCATCGGTACGGTCGACGACGCCATTGCGCAGGTGGCGCGTCTGCAGACCCAGTCCAAGGGCTTCGGCACCTTCCTCCTCATGGGCCACGAGTGGGCCGACACCGCCGCCACCCGACACTCCTACGAGCTCATGGCGCGCTACGTGGCGCCCCACTTCCAGGACTCCGCGGCGTCGCTGACCTCGAGCCGGGACTGGGCCGCGGAGAACCGACCGGAGTTCATCGGCGCGGCCGGCAACGCCGTCATGTCGGCCATACAGAAGCACCATGAGGAAAAGGCGGAGAAGGCGGCCAAGACAGAGGAGCAGGTGACGCCCCATGGCTGAACTGACGCACGAACAGGTGCCGACCAACGGGATCGAGCTGCACGTGGCCGTGGCCGGGCCGGCCGACGGGCCCCCGGTGGTGCTCTGCCACGGCTTCCCCGAGCTCTGGTACTCCTGGCGCCACCAGCTCGGCGCGCTGGCGGACGCCGGCTACCGCGCCTACGCACCCGACCTGCGCGGGTACGGCGGGAGCTCGCACCCGACGGAGGTCACCGACTACGGATCGGACAAGCTCACGGGAGACCTCTGCGGCCTGCTCGACCACTACGGCTACGACACGGCCGCCTTCGTGGGGCACGACTGGGGCGCCATGGTGGTGTGGGAGATGGGACGGTTGCACCCGGCGCGGGTCTCGTCGCTCTACAACATGAGCGTCCCGTACTCGAATTCGCCCGCTCCCCCCATAGAGATCTTCGAGGCGCTCTTCCCCGACACGTTCTTCTACATGCTCTACTTCCAGCCGGTCGGGCCGGCCGAGGCCGAGCTCGAGGCCGACCCGCGGCGCTTCCTGCGCACCATGCTCTACTCGGCGGGCGCCCAGGGCATGGCCAACGCAGGTCCGCTCGTCTCCGACACGCCCCGCGAGGGGACGCGCTTCCAGGACATCCTGACGCCGGCCCCCGACGTGCTCCCGGGGTGGATCACCGAGGCCGACGTCGACGTCTACGCCGCCGCCTTCGAGAAGGGCGGCTTCTTCGGCCCGATCAGCTTCTACCGCAACATGGACGCCAACTGGGAACGATCCAAGGACATTCCTGCCTCCATCTACACCATGCCGACCGGCTTCCTCACCGGTTCGCTCGACCCGGTCGCCCTGATGATGCCCAACGCGGCCGAGGAGATGGCGGCCGCCATGCCCGACTACCGCGGCACCGCCGTCGTCGCGGACGCCGGCCACTGGGTGCAGCAGGAGAAGCCGGCCGAGACGAACGCCGCGCTGTTGGCCTTCCTCGCCTCGGTGTGAGCGGCCTGGTCCCGCTGCCGCCACAGCCCGCCGGTGTGGCCTGGCCCACCGAGGAGTGGCCCGAGGGCACGCTCCCACCGGGCGTCGACCTGACCCCGTTGCTCGACGAGGTCTGCGACGACGACGGGCCGCTCGCCGAGACCTTCGCCGTGCTCGTCGTCCACCGCGGGCGCATTGTGGCGGAGCGCTATCAGGGCGCGTTGGAGCACTTCGACCGGCCGCCCACGCGGGTGACGGCCGAGACGCCGCTGCTCAGCTGGTCGATGGCCAAGTCGGTGCTCCACGCGGTGGTGGGCCTGCTCGTCGGTCAGGGGCGGCTCGACCTCGACGCTCCGGCGGACGTGCCCGAGTGGGCCGACCGGGGCGACCCCCGCCACGCCGTCACGCTGCGCCAGCTGCTCGCCATGCGCGACGGCCTGGACTTCGTGGAGGACTACGTCGACGACGGCGTCTCCGACGTGATCGAGATGCTCTTCGGCCGGGGCCAGGCCGACATGGCGCACTTCGCGGCCGACCGCCCGCTGGCCGCGCCGCCGGGCACGCGCTTCAACTACTCGTCGGGAACGTCGAACATCGTCTCGGGCGTCGTGGCCCGCGCCGTGGGACCCGGCGAGCCCTACGCCCGCTTTCTGCACGGCCGGCTCTTCGGTCCGCTCGGGATGGCGACCGCCGACCCCGAATTCGACGAGGCCGGCACCTGGGTGGCCTCGTCCTACCTCCGGACCACGGCGCGCGACTACGCCCGCTTCGGGCTCCTCTACCTGCGCGACGGCCTGTGGGACGGCGTCCGCCTCCTGCCCGCGGGCTGGGTCGACTACGCCCGCACCTGGGTCTCGCTGGACCCCGAGGACGACAGCCCCTATGGCGCGCACTGGTGGGGGGTGGCGGGCGACACGCTCGGCACCTTCCGCGCCTCGGGCTACGAGGGCCAGTCCATCACCCTGTGCCCCGCCCTCGACCTCATGGTCGTGCGCCTCGGCAAGACGCCGCTCGAACGCGAGCCCAATCTCGTCCCGTGGCGGGCCGCCATGGTGGAGGCGTTCGCCCGCGCCAACTGAACGCTCAGGCGTTCTTGGGGGAGGCGATGAACACGGGGATCTGCCGGTCCGTCTTCTCCTGGTACTCGGCGTAGGGCGGATAGGCCGCCACACTGCGCTCCCACCAGGCGGCCTTCTCGTCCCCGCTGACCTCGCGTACCGACACGGCGAACGGCTCGGGGCCGTCCTGAATCAGCACCTCGTCGGGATGCGCCTCCAGGTTGTAGAACCACTCGGGGTGCTCGGGCGCGCCACCCTTGGAAGCCACCAGCGCATACTCGCCGCCGTGCTCGACGCGCATGAGGGCGGTCTTGCGGACCTTGCCGCTCTTGGCGCCCCGCATCGTCAACACGATGATGGGCATGCCCGTATCGAGCAGGGTGTTGGCCCGCCGGCCACCGGAGGCCTCGTACTCGGCCACCTGGTCCCGCACCCAATCGGACGCGCTGGGTTCGTAGTCACCTTGGAGTGTCGTCATGGGCCGATCGTAGGGGTTCGGGGCTACTGTCCGACCGTGCCCCGCGACCCCATGACAGCCGTCGACGTCCTGGCGTTCCACGAGACCCTCTCCAACTGGGGGCGCTGGGGCGACGAGGACCAGCTCGGCGCGCTCAACCTGATCTCGCCAGAGGTCACGGCGGCAGCCGCGGCAACCGTGCGCTCGGGCCGGACCGTGTCCTGCGCCCGCCCGCTCGACACGGTGCCCTCGGCGGACAACCCCTCCCCCGTGGCGCACCACATGACGGGGACCGCGACCGAGGGGATGGGGGCGGACTACTTCGCCATCTCCCCGCACGGCTTCGCCACGAGCCACATCGACGCGCTGTGCCACATCTTTCACGAGGGGAAGCTCTACAACGGCTACGCCGCCGAGTCGGTCACCGCCCACGGGGCCACCAAGCTTGGCATCCACCGACTGCGCGGCGGCGTCGTCACCCGGGGCGTGCTGCTCGACATTCCCTCGCTGCGCGGCGTCGACGCGCTCGAGCCCGGCGAGCCCATCTTCCCCGAGGACCTCGAGGCGGCCGAGGAGAAGGCGGGCCTGCGGGTGCGGTCGGGCGACGCGCTGGTGGTGCGCACCGGGCGCTGGCGCTGGCGCGCCGCCCACGGGGCCTGGGACGCCGGCAGCCTGGCCGCCGGGCTCGACGCGTCGTGCCTGCCCTGGCTACACGAGCGCGACGTCGCCGCGCTCGGCAGCGACGGGGTCTCCGACGTGCTGCCCTCCCGGGTCGACGGCGTGGGCATGCCGATCCACACCGTCGTCATTGTGGCCATGGGCGTGCACCTGCTGGACAACCTGGACCTCGAAGCCCTGGCGACCGCGTGCGCCGAAGAGACGCGCTGGGAGTTCCTCCTCACGGTGGCGCCCCTGGTGTTGCGCCGGGGCACGGCGTCGCCGGTCAACCCCATCGCGCTGTTCTGAACACCGCAGTCCGGGGCCGCCGCGTCTGCGGCGGCCGGTCGCAGGCCCTCAGGCGCCCTCGAACGGGAAGCCGAGGTCCGGCGCGGTGAGAATGGCGCGGAAGGGGATCCCCTCCGCGGCCGCCATCGCCTCGACGGTGCCACCGCGGTCCACCACCGCGACGAGCAACACTACCTCGGCACCGGCTTCCTGCACGGCGTGCGCCGCTTCGAGCAACGAGGTGCCGCGCGTCACGGTGTCCTCGGTGACTACGACCTTGTCGCCGGGGTCGAGCGCGCCCGCAATGCGTCCGCCCCCGCCGTGGTCCTTCGCCTCCTTGCGCACGCTGAATGCCTTGAGCGGACGACCACGCGTCGCCGCCACGCCGGCGGTCACGAACGCCACGGGGTCGGCGCCCATGGTCAGACCGCCGATGGCCGTGGCCTCAGCCGGCATCACCGAGAGCACGGCGTCCGCCACGAGCAGCATGGCCTCGGGTCGGCAGACCGTCTGTTTGGAATCGATGAACCAGCTGCTCTTGCGCCCTGACTTCAAGGTGAAGTCACCCGTCTTCACCGAGTGCGCCAGCAGGTGTTCGCGCAATCCGGCGAACGCGTCCCCTCCGCTCATCGAAAGCGGACCCCCGCCCCCGCGACGACCTCCCCGATGACCGACGCGGCCTGCCCCGCCTGTCCCAGTACCCGCAGGGCCTGATCGACTGAGCCGGGATGGAGCACCAGCGCCATGCCGACCCCGCGGTTGAACACCTGGTCCATTTCGTCCTCGGCCACCCCGCCGAGCCGCTGAATCTCCGCGAACACCCGCGGCTCGGACCAGGCTGCCCGCTCGAGCACCGCGCCCAGGCCTTCGGGCAGCGCGCGAGGCAGGTTGCCGACGATCCCCCCGCCGGTGATGTGCGCACAGGCATGGAAGGTGTCGCCCAGTGCCGACCGCAGCGCCAGGACGGCCGGGGTGTAGATCACCGAGGGACGCAGCAACTCGGCGGCCACACTGTGCTCCGCGCCGTCCCAGGCCGGGTCGTCCAGCGCCAGTCCGGCCCGCTCCAGCAACACGTGGCGGGCGAGGGTGAAGCCGTTGGAACGCAGGCCGGGCGAGGGCAACCCGACGACCGCGTCGCCGGCGCGCACGCGCTCGGGACCGAGCTGCGTCCCCTCCTCGACGACGCCGACGGCGAACCCGGCCAGATCGAGCTCGTCGCTCGACATCACACCGGCGTGCTCGGCGGTCTCCCCGCCGATCAAGGCGCACCCGGCCCGGCGGCAGCCCTCGTGCACTCCCGCCACCACAGTCGCCACCCGGTCGGGATCGACCTTGCCGGTGGCGATGTAATCGAGCATGAACAGCGGTTCGGCGCCCACGCACACGAGATCGTCGACGCACATGGCCACGAGGTCGATGCCGACGGTTTCGTAACGACCGGTATCACGGGCGACCACCATTTTGGTGCCCACGCCGTCAGTCGAGGCTACGAGGACAGGGTGGGGAAAGCGTCCGATGTCGAGCGGGAACTGGCCACCGAATCCACCGATCCCCTGCACCATGCCGCGCAGGCGCTCCACGGCGGCATCCCCGGCTGCGATGTCGACGCCGGCGCCGGCATAGGTGGCGCCGCCCTCTCCCACTGAAGTCAGACCCCGGGGAGCGCGCCCTGGTGGGCGGTGACGGCGACCGGCTCGGGCCGCCGGATCGTGACGGCCGACGAGGGCACCGGCGTCGGGTAGTTGCCGGTGAAGCAGGCATCGCAGAACCCACCGTCGGCGCCGATGGCCTCTTTGAGGTTGTCGATGGTGATGTAGGCCAGCGAGTCGGCGCCGAGAATGCGCGCCATGTCCTCGACCGTGTGGCCGGTCGCCAACAGTTCCTCGTGGGACGGCGTGTCGATCCCGTAGAAACACGGCCAACGCCAGGGCGGCGAGGAGATGCGCAGATGGACCTCGGCCGCACCGGCTTCACGCAGCATGCGGATGACCGATCGCTGCGTCGTGCCGCGCACGATGGAGTCGTCGACCACCACCAGCCGCTTGCCCGCGATGTTCGCCGTCAGAGGGTTGAGCTTGCGCCGCACCGCGTCCGCCCGCTCCTGCTGTCCCGGTGCGATGAAGGATCGACCGATGTAGCGGTTCTTGACCAGGCCCTGCCCGTAGGGGATGCCGCTGGCCCGGGCGAAGCCCTCGGCGGCGGGCACCCCCGACTCGGGTACCCCCATCACCATGTCGGCCTCGGCCGGCGCCTGGATCGCCAGCAGCTCGCCCATGCGACAGCGGGTCTCGTGGACCTCCCTGCCGTAGAGGCGGCTGTCGGGCCGGGCAATGTAGGCGAACTCGAAGATGCACAAACGTGGCTCCACGTCCCGTAGCCACGGGATGTCGAGGCTGGTGGGACCGTCGGCGTCGATCACGACCATCTCTCCGGGCGCCACCTCGCGTACGAAAGTGGCGCCGATGACACTCAGCGCAGGCGTCTCGGAGGCCAGCACCCACCCCTCCGGCGCCTCGGCCGGGCCGAGTCGTCCGAGACACAGCGGGCGGAACCCGTACGGATCGCGCACTCCGAACAACCGCTCGGAGCTCATGAGAACGAAGGAGAACGCGCCCTCCAAAATAGGCAGCACCGCTTGCACTGCGGTGGACAGGTCCTCGGTCTCGGGAAAGGACTGCATCAGCAACTCGGCCACCACGTCGCTGTCGGTCGCAATGGACCCTGGCAGCATGCCGGCCTTCTCGGCCAGCGCGGCCGTGTTGGTCAAGTTGCCGTTGTGTCCAAGCGCGAAGCCGGCGCGGCCCACGGGCCGGTAGACGGGTTGCGCCCCGGCCCAATCAGAGGAGCCGTGGGTGGAGTAGCGGGTGTGGCCGATGGCCATGTGCCCCTGGAGCCCCGAAAGGGTCCGCTCGTCGAAGACGGTGGCGACCAGGCCCATGTCCTTGACGACCGTGACCGTGTCGCCGTCACTGACCGCCATGCCCGCCGATTCCTGCCCGCGGTGCTGCAGCGCAAACAGGCCGTCGAACGTGAGGTTGGCCACCCTCATTCCGGGCGCGTAGACCCCGAAGACACCGCAGGCTTCCTTCACGCGTCATCCATTCTCGCACAAGGCACCATCAGGGTTCCCCCAGGGCGACGGCGAGGTTCCCTTCGTGCGCACGGGACAGATCTCCAACGTGGAGATCGAGCAGGGTGCCCACTGTCACGCGGTCGCCGGTCGCGTGACCGAGCACGGCGGCCGGAACGCCGAGCTGGGCGGCCCGGGCGCAGAGGTCGTCCGGCCTGCCCGTCGCCACGACGAAGCGCGAGGGCAGCTCCGTGAAGAGCTCGGCTGCATCGTCGATGTCGACCGAACAGCCGGTCGACGCCGCGACGGCCATTTCGGCCAGCGCGACGGCCAACCCTCCGCCGGACACGTCGTGGACGGCGTGCACGAGCGGGTCGTCGTCGGTGCCGGCCACCTGCGCCGCGACGAGTGCCGCGACAAATGCGCTGGCGGCCGCGTGGGCCGCGAAGTCGACCGCCTCGATCTCCCCGCTCCGGTGCTGCCGGCGTTCGGTGGCCCAGCGCGTCCCGTCCAAGGGGAAAGATCCGTCCGCCGCCCTGCGGGATCCGATCAGGACGAGGGTGTCACCGACGGACCAGTCCAGTCCGGGCGGTGACGCGTGGAGGGCGGCGACGAGTCCGAGCACGCCGAGCACAGGTGTGGGATCGATGTCGGCGCCCCCGCTCTCGTTGTAGAAGCTGACGTTGCCACCGATGACCGGGAGCGAGAGGGCGCGACAGGCCTCGGCCATGCCGTCGATGCATTCCGAGAGCTGCCACATGACCTCGGGGTGCTCGGGGTTGCCGAAGTTCAGGCAATTCACGACCGCGACGGGCGTCGCCCCGACACAGGCCACGTTGGCGACGCCCTCGGCCAGCGCAAGCGCAGTGCCACGCCGTGGATTGAGCGCGCACGCCCGCGGGTTGGAGTCGGTCGTCAGCGCCACCCCCCGGTCCGACGGGGGCAACCCCGGCCCGGCCAGGCGCAACAACGCGGCATCGGCACCGGGCCCGACCACCGTGTTGAGGAAGAGCTGGTGGTCGTATTGCCGGTAGACCCACGTGGGCGAGCGCAACAACGCCAGAAGGTCCCCGGCGCAGTCGTCCGGCGGGGCGGGTGGTGCAGCGGCGACGCGCGCAGGTGCGTGGCGCGGACGGTCGTAGAGCGGGGCATCGTCCGACAATGATGCGGCGGGCACGTCGGCGAGCACGGGACCATCGAGGCCGTCACGGATGCGCAGGCGACCGCCCCCATCGGGCTCGGGCTCGGTCACCGTGCCGATGACGGTGGCGCGCACCTCCCACTTGGCGCAGATGGCCGCCACTGCAGGCCACGCGTCCGGAGTGACGATGGCGAGCATGCGCTCCTGGCTCTCGCTGGTCATCACCTCCCAGGGCTCCATGCCCTCCTCGCGACGGGGCACGGCGGACACGTCCACGTCCATGCCGACGCCGCCGCGCCCTGCCGTCTCACTGGTGGCGCAGGCCAGGCCGGCCCCCCCGAGGTCCTGGATCCCGACCACGAGCTTCGTGTCGAGCAACTCCAGGCAGGCCTCAATCAGCCGCTTCTCCTCGAAGGGATCACCCACCTGCACGCTGGGACGCTTGGTGTCGTCTGCTGCGCCGGCGTCGTCCCCGCTGAAACCGGCGGAGGCCAGGACGCTGACGCCGCCGATGCCGTCCCGCCCGGTGCTCGACCCGAGCAACACGGCCAGGTTGCCCGGCCCCGACGCGATGCCGAGGACGAGACGCTCGACGGGCAGCGCGCCCATGCAGAGCACGTTCACCAACGGGTTCTGGGCGTAGCAGTGGTCGAAGGTCAGCTCGCCGCCCACGGTGGGCACCCCGACCGAGTTGCCGTAGCCCGAGATGCCACTGACGACACCCTCCACGAGCCAGCGCTGGCGGGCGTCGTCGGGTGTCCCGAAGAAGAGGGGGTCCATGACGGCGAGCGGGCGCGCCCCCATGGTGAAGATGTCCCGCAAGATGCCGCCCACCCCGGTGGCGGCACCCTGGTAGGGCTCGATGGCCGAAGGGTGATTGTGGCTCTCAATGCGGATGGCCACGGCAATGCCGTCGCCGGCGTCGACCACGCCGGCGTTCTCGCCCGGGCCGACCAGGACGAGCGGGCCCTCGGTGGGCAGGCGCCGCAGGTGCATGCGGGAGGACTTGTACGAGCAGTGCTCGCTCCACATGACGGCGTACAGGGCCAGCTCGAGGTGATTGGGCACCCGGCCCAGGATTTTGGCCACGGCCTCGAACTCGTCGTCGGTCAGCCCCAGCTGGCGGTGCAACGGCTCGGCGGCCGGGGACGGGTGCGGCAGTGGCTCCTCGGCCGGCGGAGTCATGACCCCTCCAACTTAGTCGCCGGCCCTTTCCACCCCGCTCCGCGGCGAGGCGGGCTCGCTACGCTCTCTCCGGTTGCAGAAGACAGGAGGGGGTGCACCATGTCCGGTTCCGGTTCGGGACACGATGACCTGGTCGGGAGTGCCGCAGCGGCGATCGTGATCGACGACGCAGCGCCCTACGGCTACCGGCGCGAGGCCGGCCTCCAGCAGCGCTTCGACACCGCCGCAGCGGCGCTCCTCGCCTCCGACGGCTGGAGCGGCGCCGGCCCCAAGGAGCTCGTGGCCGACCTCGCCCTCGAGGGCGGGGGTGTCAAGGGCATCGGAATAGTGGGGGCCGTGTCGGCCCTGGCCGAGGCCGGCTACCGCTTCCAGCGGGTGGCCGGGACCAGTGCCGGGGCCATCGCGGCGACGCTCATCGCGGCCATCGCCAAGAAAGGCGACCCCATGACGACGCTCCGGGGCTACCTCGACGACCTGGCCTTCACCTCTTTCATGCCGCAGGGCAAGGTGCACGCGTTCTTGGACCATCACTTCGGCAACGCCGGCGAAATGCTGACCTCGGCCGAGGTCCTCACCCACAAGATGGGCGTCTACGACGGCGCCTACCTCTTCACCTGGCTCGAGCCGATTCTGCACGACCTCGGCGTGCACACCTTCGCCGACCTCAAGATAACTCTTGAGGAAGATCCCGGCATGAGCCTCCCCGAGAGCCACCGCTACCGGCTCCTCGTGCACACCTCGGACGTCACCCGCGGCCAGCTCGTCCACCTGCCCTGGGACTACGACCACTACGGACTGGACCGCGACGCGCAGGACGTGGCCCATGCCGTCCGCGCTTCCATGTCGATCCCCTTCTTCTTCGAACCCGTCACCGTGACCGCGTTGCCGGCCGAGGTCGACGTGCCCACTCCCGGCGGCCGCACCATCGCCACCCGCTACGCCGGCGGCACGGTGACGTGGGTGGACGGCGGCATGCTGCGGAACTTCCCCATCAACGCGTTCGACCGCGTGGACGGCGGGGCGCCGCGCTGGCCCACCATCGGCATCAAGCTCTCCTCCCTGCAGAGGGAGTATGGGCCCACCCGCGCCGCGGACAGTTCTTTCGGCGAGGCGAAGGGCTGCCTGCACACCATGATGGGCGAGTGGGACAGCTACAGCGTCGACGCTGCCACCGCCGGGCGCACGATCTTCGTGGACAACGCCGGGATCTCGACGACGGACTTCGACCTCACGACGGCGCAGCGCCACGAGCTGTTCCTCAACGGCGTGGCGGCGGCGACCGCCTTCATCGTCGAGATGGGGCGCGCGGCAGGGTCCCGCGCAGCGGGACCGAGGCGCGCCAGCTCGTGCGGGAGCGCCCGGCGGGCTAGTTCCCAGGACCGAGGCGCTCGGGAGCGGCCGCCTCAGCCGCGCCGGTCGGCGCGCACCACGACCAGATCGTGCTCGGACCAGACGGCCGCGGCATCGAAGCCGGCATCGGCGAGCCAGCCGAGCTGGTCGGCCAGCGGGGACGGCCGATCGTGGTCGGGGGTCACCGGGGTCACGGCGTCGGCCGGGTCGACGGGAATGACCACGTCGCCCAGCACGAAGCGGCCCCCGGGCGCGAGCACGCCCGCGATGCGGGCGAAGAGGTCCGCCTTGTCCGGCCCCTCCAGGTGGTGGATGGCCAAGGCCGAGACGACGAGGTCGAACGGGCCGGGAGGCAGCGGGTCGGTCAGCTCCGCCACCCGCAACTCCAGTGAGTCCCCCGTCAGGCGCTCCCTGGCCGCCCCGAGCATGGCGTCGCTCCTATCGACCCCGACGGCGGCCGCGCCCGGATGGCGCGCCAGCACCGCGGCCAGCGTCTCGCCCGTCCCCGTCCCGAGGTCGAGGACCGACGACGCCGCCAGCCCGGCCGTGGCCGCCGCGACCTCTTCTTGGAGGCGCCCATAGGCGGGGACCTCCTCGCGCATCAGCTCCAGATAGGAGGCGGGGTCGAAGTGGAACTGGGTCATGACGGGCATTGGGTCAGCACGTGCATCGTCCCATCATGAAAGCAGAGCGTCGCGACGAACCCAGGTCCAGTGCAGCACGAAGAGCGAGAGAACCAGCGTGACGACGTTGATGACCAGCTCTGTCGCGCCGTTGGCGCCCTTTCCCCAGACGCCGTGCTGCAGGTCGTAGAGCACGTCCATGGCGAACAGGTAGAGCCCGGCGCCACCCCCGGCCAGGAGCCAGAAGAGGGCCGCCCGGCGCGCCGTCCAGAGACAGTACGAGGCTGCGACCAGGCAGAGGGCCAGCCAGCCGTCGGCCAGGGGAAATGCGTCCTCGAACTGGGTGTACGCGACGCCGGTCTCCGAGGCGACCAGCGAGCGGTGCAGCAGCCAGGCCAGCCAGTAGGCCGCGATCAGCAGCGCCGCCGCCAGGAGCAGACCGGCCATGGCCCGGCGGTTCCGCGCCGTCACCGGAGTGCCCGTGCGCGTCGTCACCGTCGCAGGGTACCCCTGCGTCGCAGCCGAAATGGCCGGCACCATCCAGCGCAATGGGTCCTCCCTGTTCTCCGGGATTGGGTGAATCCATGTCGGCAATTGCGGAATCGAGAGCGCGTCGCACCCGAAATAGGGGTCGGGGAACAAAGCTCAAACAAAGTGAGGAAACTTGGCGAATTGAGTGAGAAGTGCGGGCTCAGTACGGCACAATGGATGCATGCCTCCCAAGGGAAAGACTCCGGCTCCTCGCAAGCCCATGAGCAGCGGCCACAAGGCCGCGTTGGCTCGTGGGCGTGCCGAGAGTGCAACCGTTCGTCACTATCTCGAAGCGCTCGAGACCTCCAAGCCCAAGCGGGGCCGCAAGCGCACTCCGGCCTCCATCGACCGCCGGCTGGCCGCCATCGACTCCCAACTGGCCGGCGCGGACGCCCTCACCCGGCTGCACCTCCTGCAGGAGCAGAAGGACCTGCTGGACGAGCGCTCGCGGGTGGACGGCGTCAAGGACCTCTCGGCGCTGGAGAAGCAGTTCATCAAGGTGGCCAAGGCCTACGGGGAGCGCAAGGGCATTACGTACGGGACCTGGCGGGCGGCCGGCGTCAGCGCGGCGGTCCTGCAGAAGGCGGAGATCTCACGCGCCCGGACCTGAGCGTCGGCCCCGCCTTCCTGAGGGGGGTGCTGGGCGGAGCAGGGCAGGCGGACTCGGCCGCTCTGACCGGTTGTTGCCGCCGGTGCGACGTGCAGCCGGGCTCGGCGCTCGGCATCACAGTCCGGTAGGACCCTGGGGGATTTCACCCTACGGAGTGCGACAGGCGAGGTCGCGACGAGTCCATATACCCACTAGGCGCGGTAGTGGGTATATACGGTCGGGTAGGAGTTCGGGCGGCGGCGTGGGCGGAAGTTCGGGCGGCGGCCTGGGTAGGAGTTCAGGCGGCGGCGCGGGCCGAAGCCGACCCGACGAGCGAGCGCAACAGCACCAGCCCGTCCTCGGAGCCGAGTAGCGCGTGGCTGGCCCGCTCGGGGTGGGGCATGAGGCCGACCACATTGCCCGCCTCGTTGGCGATGCCGGCGATGGCATCAATGGAGCCGTTGGGGTTGTCGGCGTAGCGCAGGACGATGCGGTCCTCGGCCTGCAGGCGGTGCAACGTCTCGTCGTCACAGGTGTAGTTGCCCTGAAAGTGGTTGATCGGGATCACCAGCGCCTCGCCGACCGTGGCGTCCGCCGTCAGCACCGACGACGTGGACGTCACCGTCACCCGTGCCGGCTGGCAGAGGAAGCGCAACCGTCCATTCTTCTGCAGCGCCCCGGGGAGCAGACCGGCCTCGGTCAGGACCTGGAAGCCGTTGCAGATGCCCACGACCGGTCCGCCGGAGCGAGCGAAGTCCCGCACCGCCTCCATGACGGGCGAGAAGCGGGCCAACGCGCCGGGGCGCAGGTAGTCACCGTGCGCGAACCCGCCGGGCAGCACCACGGCGTCGACTCCCCCGAGCTTGGCGTCACCGTGCCAGAGCAGGACGCCGGTCCCGCCGGCCGCCTCGACGCCCTGCACGACGTCGTGTTCGCAATTGCTGCCGGGGAAGACGACGACGCCGATGCGCGGGGCCACTCAGATCGCCTCGAGCTCGAGCTGGCTCTGCTCGATCACGGGGTTGGCCAACAGACGTTCTGCCAACTCGGTCGCCGTCGTGCGCGCCGCGCCCTCGTCGGCCGCATCGATCTCGAAGCTGAAGGAGCGGCCGGCCCGCACGTGCGCCACGCTGTCGAAGCCGAGCGCGGGCAACGCCCGCTCGATCGTCGCCCCCTCGGGATCGGCGATGCCCGGCCGCAACTGGACCTCGACGCGCGCCCGGAATCTCATGCCTTCGCACCGTACCAGTCGTCCAGCGAGCGTCCGCTGACGCGCTCGTAGGCGGCCACGTAGCGCGCCGACATCGCGGCGGTGACCTCGTCGGGCAGCGGGGGCGGGGGCGGCCGGCGATCCCAGGGCTGCGCCGCCAACCAGTCGCGCAGAGGCTGTTTGTCGAAGGCGGGTGGTGTCTGGCCGGGCACGACCTGGTCGGCGGGCCAAAGTCGGGAGGAGTCCGGCGTGCACACCTCGTCGCACAGGCAGAGCACCCCGTCGACGTAGCCCAGCTCGAACTTGGTGTCGGCCAGAACGAAGCCGGCGGCGGCGCAACGGGCCGCCGCCCGGCGGTAGAGCTCGAGGCTGATGTCCCGGGCGGCGCCGGCCGCCTCCGCACCGACGAGGCCCACGGCGGCCGCGAAGTCGATGTTCAGGTCGTGCCCCTCGTTCGCCTTGGTCGAGGGAGTGAAGATGGGCTCGGCCAGTCGGCTGGCCAGCTGCAGGCCGGCCGGCATCGCCGTGCCGTGCACCGTGCCCGACCGCTCATACTCCTCATAGGCCTGCCCCGCCAGGTAGCCGCGCACAATGCACTCGAGCTGGAGCATGTCGGCCTTCTGCACGAGGACGGCCCGCCCGGCCCACTCGGGCGGCAACGAGGCGTCACCGAGCGCGTCGGCGATGGCCACCGGATCGGCCGTGATCTGGCTGCCCGGCACCACGTCGGCCATTTCGTCGCACCAGAAGGTGGTCATGGCCGTCAGCACCCGGCCCTTGTCGGTGATGGGCTCCGCCATGACCACATCGAAAGCGCTGACGCGGTCCGAGGCGACCATGAGGAGACGGCCGGCGCCCGCGTCGTAGAGCTCGCGGACCTTGCCCGAATGGACCCGGGGCAGTTCCATCGTCACAGGTCGGCCAACGCCTCGGCGAAGCGGTCGACGTGGCGTAGCGTCCGCGTCAGATCGAAGGCGGCATTGAGCTGGGCGCTGTCCAGCGTCACTTCGGCATCGGATTCGAGGACGGCCCGCAGGGGGCGACGCTCCTCCCAGGCCAGGCGTGCGTCGCGCTGCACGATCCGGTAGGCCTCGTCACGCGTCAGGCCACCCGAGACCAGGGCCAGTAGCACGGACTGGGAGAAGACGAGCCCGAGCGTGCCATCAATGAGGTTCTGGCGCGCGCGCTCGGGGTGTACCACCAGGCCGGCTGCCAGTCCCGTCGCCTTGCGCAGCATGTAGCAGGCCAGCATGGACGCGTCGGGCAGGGCCACCCGCTCGACCGAGCTGTGCGAGATGTCGCGTTCGTGCCACAGCGCCACGTCCTCCAACCCGGCACCGAGATAGCCCCGCTGCAACCGGGCCAGCCCGCAGAGCCGCTCCGAGAGGATGGGGTTGCGCTTGTGCGGCATGGCCGAGCTGCCCTTCTGACCGGTGCCGAAGGGCTCCTCCGCCTCGCCGAGCTCGCTCCGGGCCAGGTGGCGGATCTCGGTGCACATGAGCTCAATGGTCGAGCCGATGGCGGCGCAGGCGTAGAAGTACTCGGCGTGGCGGTCGCGTGCGATGACCTGGGTGGCCGGCACCGGCGTCAGGCCGAGCGCCGCACACACGCTGGCCTCCACCGCGGGATCGATGTTGGAGTACGTGCCGACGGCGCCGGAGAGCTTGCCCACGGCGATGCCGTCGCGTGCCGCCCGCAGGCGGCGGCGGTCGCGGTCCGCCTGCAGGGCCCACAGCGCGAACTTGGCCCCGAACGTCGTGGGCTCGGCGTGCATGCCGTGCGTCCGGCCCGTGACCGGCACGTGCAGGAGCTCCAGCGCCCGCGCCTTGAGTGCCGCCACATAGGCATCGAGGTCGGCCAGCAGCAGGTCGGCCGCCCGGGTGAGTGTGGCGCACAGCGCTGTGTCCACCACGTCCGATGAGGTCAGCCCGTAGTGGATGTGGGATCCCGCAGGAGCACCGATGCGCTCCTGCACCACGTCGACGAACGCGGCCACGTCGTGGTCCGTGACCTTCTCGCGCTCGAGCACGTCGGCGACGAACACGTCGTCGACCGTCGGGGCCTTGGCCCGGCAGGTGGCGGCGTCTTCCGTGGGCACCACGCCGACGGCGGCCTGTGCCTCGGTCGCGAGCAACTCCACCTCGAGCCAGAGGGAGAACCGTGCCATGTCGCTGAACAGGGCCGCCATGTCCGCGGGGGCGTAGCGCGGGATCATCGGACGCCCCTTCCCACCGGTACCGGACCGCCGCTCACCAAGGCGGCGATGTCGTGGCGGAGCTGCATGCCCTCCCAGTCGATCGGTGCGGTGGCGGCATAGGCCCGTTCGCGGGCCTGCTCCAGTGTCGGCGCCACCGCGGTCACGCCGAGCACGCGTCCCCCGGCCGTGTAGAAGGGCCCCGCGGCGGTGTGGCGGCGGGTGCCGGCGTGGAAGACGGTCACGCCGTCGACACCGGCGACGGACTGGCCGGTGACGTCGAGCCCCTCGATGGTGTCCCCGGTACGCGGGCTCTCCGGGTAGCCCTGCGAGGCCAGGACGACGCAGACCGCCGCGTCACCCGAGAAGGTGGGTGGACTGGCCTCGTCGAGCTCCCCATTGGCCACGGCCAGGAACAGCGCGGCCGCGTCGTCGGCCAGCAGTGGCAACAGCACCTGCGTCTCGGGATCGCCGAAGCGCACGTTGTACTCAATGACCTTCGGGCCGTCCTCGGTCAACATGAGACCGGCGTAGAGCACACCGCGGTAGTCGATGCCGCGTCGGCGGAGCTCCGCGACAAGTGGCCGTACGGCGGAGTCCATGATGTGCTCGACGGAGGACTCGTCCACGTGGGGCATCGGCGCGTAGGCTCCCATGCCCCCGGTGTTGGGGCCCACGTCGCCGTCGCCGACGCGTTTGAAATCCTGTGCCGGCACCAGCGGCACCGCGCGCGTGCCGTCGCAGAGCACGAGCAGCGAGCACTCCTCACCGACCAGCCCCTCCTCAATGACGATGTTCCTGCCGGCGTCACCAAAGGAGCTGCCGGACAGCTTGGCCGTGACGTCCTGGCGTGCCTCTTCGAGCGTCTGCGCCACCAGCACGCCCTTGCCGGCGGCGAGACCGTCCGTCTTGATCACCCACGGCCCGGGCAGAGTCTGGAGATAGTCCACCGCGGCGGCCGACTCGAGCGTGTCGAAGGTGGCATAGCGCGCCGTGGGGACCCCCGCTGCGCCGAGGACCTCCTTCATGAAGGCCTTGGATCCTTCCAGGAGGGCGCCGTCGGCTCCCGGGCCCAAGACCGCCCGCCCCTGGGCCCGCAGCGTGTCGGCCAGGCCGGCCACCAGGGGGGCTTCGGGGCCGATGACGTAGAGATCGGCGTCTATCTCCTCGACCGACTCGTCCTCTGCCACCGTGATCGGTGCGGCCATGCCGGGGTTACCCGGCGTCACCACGACGTCGGCCGTGCGCGCCAGGACGTGGGCGAGCGCGTGCTCGCGGCCGCCGCTGCCGACGATGCAGACCCTCACGCGGTAGCGAAGGAAACGGTCTGCTCGCGGCCCGGTCCGACCCCCACCAGGCGGACGGGCACGCCGATCTGCTCGGACAGGAAGGCGACGTAGTCGCGGGCGGCCGCCGGCATGTCGCCGGGCGCCGTCGCCGCGCTGAGGTCGGTGCGCCAACCGGGCAATTCCTCGTAGACGGGCACCGCCTTGTGGAAGGTCGACTGGTGGTAGGGCACGTGCGAGTAACGGATGCCGTCGGCTTCGTAGGCGACGCAGACCTTGACCGACTCGAAGGTGTCGAGGACGTCGAGCTTGGTCAGGGCCACCTCGGTCAGGGAGTTGAGACGCACCGCCTGGCGCAGCATGACGGCGTCGAACCATCCGCAGCGCCGCCGCCGCCCGGTGTTGGTGCCGAACTCGTGGCCGCGCTCGACCAGGAGCTCGCCGACATCGTTGTCCTGCTCGGTCGGGAAGGGTCCGGCGCCGACCCGGGTGACGTAGGCCTTGGCAATACCGATGACGCGGTCGATGTCTCGCGGCCCGAGTCCCGAGCCCGTGCACGCGCCACCCGCCACGGGATTGGAGGACGTGACGAACGGATAGGTGCCGTGGTCGAGGTCGAGGAAGGTGGCCTGCGCCCCCTCCAGGAGGACCTGGCGGTCGTGGTCCATGGCGTCGTGGACCATTCCCACGGTGTCGCCCACCATGGGTTCGATGCGCGGGGCGTACTCACCCAGATAGCGGTCGGCGATGTCCCCGGCGTCCAGTGGCAGCCGGTTGTAGACCTTGGCCAAAACGGCGTTCTTCTCCTTGAGCGCGACGTCCAGCTTCTGCCGGAAGATCTTGGGGTCGAAGAGGTCCTGCACCCGGAGCCCGACGCGTGTCGCCTTGTCGGCGTAGGCCGGGCCGATGCCGCGCTTGGTCGTCCCCAGCGCGTTCTTGCCCAGGAAGCGCTCGGTCACACGGTCCAACTCCTGGTGGTACGGCATGATCAGGTGCGCGTTGCCGCTGACCACCAATCGCCCGGTGTCGACCCCCTTGGCGGCCAGGCTGTCCAGTTCCTCGAGCAGGACGGCCGGATCCACCACGACGCCGTTGCCGATGATCGGCGTGATGTGGTCGTAGAGGATCCCGCTGGGTACCAGCTGGAGTGCGAAGGCCTCGCCGTTGACCACAATACGGTGACCGGCATTGTGCCCGCCCTGGTAGCGGACCACGAGATCCATTTCGCGGGCAAGGAGATCGGTGAGCTTGCCCTTCCCCTCGTCGCCCCACTGGGTCCCGACCACAACGGTTGCGGGCACGCGCCTCTCCGTTCGCTCTTTCGCTTCGGATTACGCACAAGTGTAGCGCCTGCCGAAATCGGGACACGAAATCACGGTGTTTCGGCCCCCTGCGCCGGGGTATCTCCCGCGTAGGACAGGGGTGAACCTCCCGAGGAGGGTCAGACAGATGACCAACGAATTGCAGGGCGTGCGTGTCGCGTTCGTCGTCGCCAACGAAGGCATCGAGCAGATCGAGCTCTTACGACCCTGGCGGGCCGTGGTCGATGCCGGAGGGACGGCGTCGGTCGTCGCCCCGCAGTCCGGGATGGTCGAGACGATGCGCCACCTCGATCGTGCCGACCTCTTTCCCGTCGACCAGGTGACCGACCGGGCCCGTGCCGCCGACTACGACGCCATCGTCCTGCCGGGCGGCGTGGCCAATCCCGACCACCTCCGAACCGACGGGGCGGCCGTGGACTTCCTCATGGCGATGTTCGAGGCGGGCAAGCCGGTGGCCGCCATCTGCCATGGCCCCTGGACCCTGATTGAAGGCGACCTCGTGGCGGGTCGCACCCTCACCTCGTGGCCGAGCCTGCAGACCGACCTGCGCAACGCGGGCGCCTACTGGGTCGACCGTGACGTCGTCGTGTGCCGCCTCGGAATCAACACCTTGGTGACCAGTCGCGGGCCCGAGGACCTCGAGGCCTTCTGCCGGGAGTTCACTGCCGCCTTCGCTCCCGTCGGCGTGCTCGTCTGAGTCAACAAGCGCACAACCCGGAAAGGGAGAGTCGCGCCATTCGACATCAACGCCCGTTGTCTGACTAGCCTGCCCACAGCCGGGCGCCGCGCTCGGGGAAGCGGAGGCTGAAAGTTGATGAGGTCCCGAGTGCAGCGATGGACGTCCCTCGCCCTGTGCAGTGTGCTCTGCGGCGGACTCTCGCTGGTCGCCCTGGCAGGAGCCGAAAACGGCGCCGGTGCCGACCCACCTGCAGACTGACCGCCTCGCCGACCAGCGTGAACTTCGGCACTGTCACCCTCGGCAGCCACTCGGTGCTCCACTTCACGGTCACCAACAGTTCGGCATCGACCGAGTCAATTACCGGTTACGCGAATGGCGGCCCGAATGCCGACTACTTCAGCGCCTCCCCCGGGCCGGATTGCACGGTCAACGATGCGTTCCCCGTCACTGTTCCTGCGGGTGAGGAAGCCTGCGAGATTCTCGTCGCGTTCTTCCCGAGTGTGCTCGGACCCCTTTCGACGACGGTGACGCTCACCGACCAGGACGCATCGGGAGTCTCCGTGCCCCTCTCGGGAACCGGTGCCATCGGCTACTACCAGGTCAACGCGGGGGGCAAGGTGGCCCACTACGGCGACGCGGCCTTCTACGGCGACCTCTCCGGGTCGCCGCTGAACAAGCCCATCGTCGGCATCGCCCCGAGCGGCAGTAACGCCGGGTACTGGCTGGTCGCGTCGGACGGCGGCATCTTCAACTTCGGGTCCGCCGGGTTCTTCGGGTCCGCCGGCGGCATCAACCTCAACAAGCCCATCGTCGGCATCGCCCCGACCGTCGACAACGCCGGCTACTGGCTGGTGGCCACCGACGGGGGCATCTTCAGCTACGGCGACGCCAAGTTCTACGGCTCCACCGGGAGCATCGCCCTCAACAAGCCCGTGGTGGGCATGGCGGCGACTCCCGATGGCAAGGGCTACTGGCTCGTGGCCTCGGACGGCGGCATCTTCGCTTACGGGGACGCCACGTTCTTCGGCTCGACCGGGAGCATCCACCTCAACAAGCCGGTCGTGGGCATGGCGGCGACGCCCGATGGCGGGGGCTACTGGCTGGTCGCCTCGGACGGCGGCATCTTCGCCTACGGGGACGCCACGTTCTACGGCTCGACCGGGAGCATCCAACTCAACCAGCCCATCGTGGCCATGGCGGTGATGCCGACGGGCAAGGGTTACTGGTTCACGGCTGCCGACGGGGGTCTGTTCAACTACGGCGACGCGCCGTTCCTCGGTGCTGCCGCCGGCAAGGGATTTGGAACGGTGGTTGGCATGGCAACCGACGGCGAGCCGACCCGCCAGGCATCTGCCGGTTGAACGGCGGCCCATCGCGCCGGCAGATGGTGCTGTCTGAGTCTGACCTGTGCGGTCATTCTGACTTCAGCCCGACAAACGCGCGAATGGATCCGCAGCGAACCGGGGACATCTGATTAGCATCCGGTCCACGGGTGACGGCACCCGTGGACCGGAGGGCGAGTGATGAGGAACCGAGCGCGGCGGTGGACGTCGGTGGCAGTCTGCAGTGCTCTGTGTGGCGGCCTTTCGGTCGTGGCAGTAGCGGGAACCGGGAGCGGCGCCGGTGCCGCACCTCCGGCACTCACGGTGGCGCCGCAGCAGCCTCGACTTCAATCCGTTGACATTGGGGGATATCGCCGGCCCAAAGCCGTTCACGGTGACGAACACCAGTGCGACGCCAGACGTCATCAACACAGCCGCGACCACCGTCACGGGCCCGGGTGCAAACGACTTCTTCGCCATCCCAGACCCGACGACCTGTCCTTCACCCGATTCTCTCGGCAACATCACACTGGCACCGGCCGGAGCCTGCACCTTTGACACCTTCTTCATTCCGGGTGCGCTCGGCACACGCAGGGCAACGGTCACCATCTCAGACAGTCAGAGCTCCGGCGCCACGTTGTCGCTCATTGGCGTCGGCACCATCGGCTACTACCAGGTCGACACCAAGGGAACGGTGGCCCCATTCGGGGACGCCGGCTTCTTCGGTGACCTCTCAAAAACGGTACTGAACAAGCCGATCGTCGGTATCGCGCAGACCGGTGACGACGGCGGGTATTGGCTGGCCGCGTCCGACGGTGGCATCTTCAGCTTCGGGGACGCCGGGTTCTTCGGGTCGGCCGGCGGCATCCACCTCAACAAGCCCATTGTGGGCGTCGCCGCGACCATCGACGGCGCCGGCTACTGGCTGGTGGCCACCGACGGTGGGATCTTCAGCTACGGCGACGCGCAGTTCTACGGCTCGACCGGAAGCATCCATCTCAATCAGCCGATCGTGGGCATGGCGCCGACGCCCGATGGCGGGGGCTACTGGCTGGTGGCCTCGGACGGGGGCATCTTCGCCTACGGCGACGCGCAGTTCTACGGCTCCACCGGCGGCATCCACCTCAACAAGCCGATCGTGGGCATGGCGCCGACGCCCGATGGCGGGGGCTACTGGCTGGTGGCCTCGGACGGGGGCATCTTCGCCTACGGCGACGCGCAGTTCTACGGCTCCACCGGGCGGCATCCACCTGGCCCAACCCATCGTGGGCATGGCGGCCATGCCCGACGGGGGCGGCTACTGGTTCACTGCGGCCGACGGCGGGCTCTTCAACTTTGGGAGCGCACCGTTCCTCGGATCCTCGGCGGGGACCGGCATCGGCAACGTCGTCGGTATGGCAACCGACGGCGCCCCGACGCTTCAGGCGTTCCTCGACGTCGCCAATCAGCGGGCCCATGCGGACGTGTCGGTGCCATTGGTGCGGCCGCTGCCGGCGAACGCTCGACACTTTGCCGGCCCCTGAGCCGACGGAGACGCCCACTCCCGAAGGCGAGCGCACCTCCCCGAGGGCGCTGTCGATCGCATCGGCTTCAGCGTTCCGGTTCGATCACCTCGGCGTTGTGCGTCCTGCCCGGTTGCGTCGGACCAGTCGGGTCCCGTCACGCTCTGCCGTGAAGACGAGCAGGCGGCCCTCTTCCCTCGGTTGGGTCCCCCGGCGAACTCAGAACCCGGTGGCGGCGATGATGGGCCCGTTCAGATGGGTCCCTGACATCCCCCCGTCGTTGGGTGCGTCACCGAAGTTGTAGATGGCGCCGAGGCCCGACGAGACCCAGTAGCCCGCACCGGAGGACGTGCTGAAGATCGACGTCGCCTGATCGAAGGCGTTGAAGTCGGTGGCGGGCGGCGAGCCGGCGGCTGCCGCGTCGCCGTAGTGGAAGACCTGGCCGTTACTGAGGAGGACGAGGTACCCCAGCCCGTCGGGGGTGGGCACGGCGGAGGTCACGGTGCCGTGGCCCGGTGCACCGAAGTACGGGGCGTCGCCGAACGTGTAGATGTTGCCGGTCGAGGTCACCAGCCAGTAGCCGTTCCCGCTGGCATCGGGCATGACGGCCACTGCGGCGCCCGAGCAGCCGCCGATGCCGGGGCAGGACCCGGCGAAGTGGGCGTCACCGAAGGCGAAGACGCCGCCGTCGGAGGCCACCATGAAGTAGCCGCCGTCGTCGATGGACGGGACCATGCCCACAATGGGCGCGTTGAGGCTGTTGGGGAGCCCTGACCCCGCCGGATGGAGTCCGAGCCCCGGGAGGGAGCCATAGAACTGGGTGTCCCCGTAGGCGAAGATGCCGCCGTCGGAGGCGTCGAGCCAGTAGCCGCCGTGATCCGCCGTGGGCACCATCCCGACGACGGGCCGCTGCAGGTGCAGGCTTCCGGTCGACCCGTAGAACTGGGCCTGACCGAACGAGAAGATCCCTCCGTCAGATCCGACGAGCCAGTATCCCCGCGGGCTCGGCACGAAGGTGTCCGTGAAGGAGGAGGACGGACCCGATCTCGTCGTCGGCCCAGCCGTGGCGATCAGGTTGCCGCTCTCGTCGACCATGTTGATCGGACTCAAATTGACAGCAACATTCGGCGCGTAGGTCATGTCGGTGAACGTGGCCGAACCGAAGTTGGCCAGGGTGGGCTGTGCAGATCCCACGGCCGTGGGGAGCTCCTCGATCCACTCTGCGGAGGCGGCCAAACCGTTGTAGGTGAGTGTCCCACTCGCATCGTCCCCTGGCACCGAGACGTCACTGATCGAAAGCTGCCATTGGCCCGGCGATTGCTGGGTGATGGAGGCCTGCATTTGGTCACCGGGCGAGACCTGACCGATGGTCACCGCAGGGTCGGGATAGAGCTCGTACCAGGCGTAGTAAGCCGTCTGACCGCCTTCGGTCAGCTGCGCTGTCCCGGTCTGGATGATGGAGCTGGGCGAGCTCGGCCCGCCGTCGATCCCGATCCAGGTGGCGGACGCCCCGCCGTACTGGGTCGGCTGCACTGTCGGCACCACCCAGTCGCCGGTGATGGCAGTGAAGGTCGTCCCGGTCGCGATCTGGCCCGACCAGTTGGTGGACTCCGACGTGAAGGACCGGCCGCCCACGTGCGGCTGGGGGCCCGAGAGGAAATCACCGGGGTGGGAGTGGAACTGTGCCGGCGCGATGACCGAGCCGTGGCCCAGCTCCGCCCACGACGTCGCATGCGCGATGGCCGTCTGCTGCGCCCCGGCGACCGACGGTCCCATGACGAGACCCACGGCGACGAGCGCGGTCGCGCTCAGCCACCTCCACATGCGAAAGGACCCTGGCAAATCGTCCGCCTCCCCAGTTCGTTACGAGCCTGAACCAGGTGATTGTACGCATGCCGGCCGCGAGGGATAAGGGGTTGACCACCTCGCTTGCGCTCGAATTGTCCGCTGCAATCGTTGTGTAGGCGTCGCCAACGCTCCCGGCGCGTCGTCCCGACACCTCCACGGCGAGGTGCCGGCACGTCACCGGGTCAGCGCAGCACAATCCGATCGTCGTCCACGGCCACGGTGACGGTCGCCCCGTCGAGGTACTGCCCCTCCAGCAGCGCCAGTGCCAACGGGTCCTCAATGGCCCGCTGCAGCACCCGGCGCAAAGGGCGGGCGCCGTAGTCGGGGTCGTAGCCGGCATGGGCCAGCCACTGCTCCGCTTCCGGCGTGACCACCAGCGAGAGGCGTCGCTCGGCGAGGCGCGAGCGCAGCCGGCCCAGCTGAATGCCGACGATGACCGCCAGGTCGTCCTCGCTCAACGGCTTGAAGCGCACGATCTCGTCGATGCGGTTGATGAACTCCGGCTTGAAGTAGTCCGCCGGCTCGCCCTTGAGGTTCGACGTCATGATGAGCACGGTGTTGGTGAAGTCCACCGTGCGCCCCTGGCCGTCGGTCAGGCGCCCGTCCTCGAGCACCTGCAGCAGAATGTTGAACACGTCGGGGTGTGCCTTCTCGAGCTCGTCGAGCAGCACGACCGAATAGGGCCGGCGCCGCACCGCCTCGGTGAGCTGTCCGCCCTCGTCGTAGCCGACGTACCCCGGGGGGGCGCCGACGAGGCGCGACACGGCGTGCTTCTCCATGTACTCACTCATGTCGATGCGGATCATCGCCCGCTCGTCGTCGAAGAGGTACTCGGCCAGGGCGCGGGCCAGCTCGGTCTTGCCGACGCCGGTCGGTCCGAGGAAGAGGAACGAACCGATGGGACGGTTGGGATCGCTCAACCCGGCCCGGCTGCGGCGGATGGCGTTGGCCACGGCGGAGACCGCCTCGTCCTGCCCCACCACGCGCTCGTGCAGGGTGGACTCCAGCCGCACCAGCTTCTGCACCTCGCCCTCCATCAGGCGAGAAACCGGCACGCCGGTCCAGCGGCTCACGACCTCGGCGATGTCCTCGGGGTCGACCTCCTCCTTCAAGAAGCGCGAATCGGCCTGCAGCTTGGCCAGGTCCTCGTTGGCCTGCGCGATGCGGCGCTCCAGCTCGGGCAGCTCTCCGTAACGGATGGCCGCGGCCCCGGCCAGGTCGGCGTCGCGCTCCAGCCGCGCCGCCTCCTCCTCCTTGAGCGTCTTCTCCTCCTGCAGCTCGCTCACTGCGTTGAGCGAGTTCTTCTCCTGCTGCCAGTGGGCCGCCATGGAGTCGCGCTGCTCACCGAGCTCGGCTAGCTCGGCCTGCAGGCGCTCGAGGCGCTCCTTCGAGACGTCGTCGCTCTCCTTCTCCAGCGCCAGCTTCTCGATTTCGAGCTGGCGGATACGCCGGGAGATCTGGTCGAGCTCCGTGGGCATGGAGTCGATCTCAATGCGCAGCTTCGATGCCGCCTCGTCAATGAGGTCGATGGCCTTGTCGGGCAGGAAGCGTCCGGTGACGTAGCGATCGGACAGCACGGCGGCCGCCACCAGCGCGGCGTCCTGAATCCGGACCTTGTGGTGCGCCATGTAGCGCTCCGACAGGCCGCGCAGAATGGCGATGGTGTCCTCGACCGAGGGCTCCCCCACGAACACGGGTTGGAAGCGGCGCTCCAGCGCGGCGTCCTTCTCAATGGAGGTGCGGTAC
Organism: uncultured Acidimicrobiaceae bacterium; assembly: GCA_963783965.1. Taxonomy (GTDB): domain Bacteria; phylum Actinomycetota; class Acidimicrobiia; order Acidimicrobiales; family RAAP-2; genus Bog-473. The sequence continues at coordinate 232,041 of CAWAPQ010000001.1, forward strand.
TCGTCGAGCGTGGTGGCGCCGATGAGGCGGAGCTCGCCGCGCGCCAGCATGGGCTTGATCATCTGGCCGGCGTCCATGGCGCCCTCGGCCGCGCCCGCACCGACGATCGTGTGCAGCTCGTCAATGAAGGTGACGATCTCGCCCTCGGCGTCGGTGATCTCCTTGAGCACCGCCTTCAGGCGCTCCTCGAACTCGCCCCGGTACTTGGCGCCGGCCACCATGGACCCCAGGTCGAGCGCAATGACCCGCTTGCCCTTCAGCCCCTCGGGCACGTCGCCCTCAATGATGCGGTTGGCCAGCCCCTCGACGATGGCCGTCTTGCCCACGCCGGGCTCGCCGATCAGGACGGGGTTGTTCTTCGTGCGGCGCGACAGCACCTGAATCACCCGGCGGATCTCCTCGTCCCGGCCGATGACCGGGTCGAGCTTGCCCTCGCGGGCCGCCTCGGTCAGGTCGCGTCCGTACTTGGCCAGGGCCTGGTAGGTCTGCTCGGGGTCCGGCGTCGTCACCCGGTGGTTTCCCCTCACGGCGCGCAGGGCCGTCAGCAGCGCGTCCTTGGTGACGCCGATCTGGTCGGCCAGCGCCAGCACCAGGTGCTCCACCGACACGTAGTCGTCGCCCAGGTCGCGGCGGTTCTGGTCCGCCGCCTCGAGCACGGCCCGGGCATCGCGCGAGAGCCCCGGCTCCGCCCCGCCCTCGGCACGGGGCAGGCGTGACAGCTGCTCGTGCACCTTGCCGGCCAGCACGTCGGGATCCACACCGACCTGCGAGAGCAGCGGGCGCGTCATCGTCTCCTGCTGCTGCAGCAGGGCGTCGAGCAGGTGGGCCGGCGTCAGCTCGGGATGGTTCGACGAGGCGGCGTGCCCCGTCGCCGCGCTGAAGGCGGCCTTCGTGTTGTTCGTCCAACGTTCTGGGTCTATCGGCACCGGCTCGCCTTTCTCGTCTCGCTCCTCGTGGTGTGCAAATTCTCGATCATGTCTTTTGTCTTGTCCGTCTTGTCCGTCTTGTCAGACATGTTTGCCCTGCCCAACTTCGTCTCGCCCGACGACTCGCGTCGAGCGCCGCCCTCTACGTCCCGGTCCGCCGACGGAAGGGCGCCGGCGACTGGCGCAAGGGCACCAGGTCGCGCCGGTACTGCCGGTGCGTCGCCGCCACGGCTTCGAGTGCCTGCGCTCGGACCTGGACCAGCTCCTCGCGCAGCCGGGACAGCTCGGACTCGAGCTGCAGCACCCGACGCACCCCTTCGAGGTTGAGTCCCGTCGCGGTCAACTCCTGAATGTGGCGCAGGCGCTCCAGGTCGTGCTCCGAGAAGCGCCGACTGCCGCCGCTCGTCCGCGAGGGGTCGAGCAGACCCTTGCGCTCGTAGATGCGCAACGTCTGCGGATGCATCCCTGTCAGCTCGGCCGCCACCGAAATCACGTAGACCGCCTGGTTGGCGTCGCGGTCAGCCATCACCTGATCACCCCACTTCCACTTCCACTTCCACTTCCACTTCTCACACCGGCACGCACGCCGATCACCCGTCCACCGCGATGCGCGGCGCCGGCTCGGTCACCGCGGCCAGCGACTCCACCGCCGCCTTCTGCTCGTCGGTGAGCTCGGTCGGCACGACCACCTCGACCTTGACCAGTAGGTCGCCCGGCTTCTTGCCGTTGCGACCGGACCCGCTCGGCACGCCGCGGCCGCGCACCCGCAGGACCTTGCCCGACGAGGTGCCGGCCGGCACCTTGAGCGTGACCTTGCCGTCGAGCGTCGGCACCGTGATCGTCGTACCCAGGGCCGCCTCGGGGAAGGTGATCGGCACCGTGATGGTCAGGTTGCGTCCGGTGCGCCCGAAGATCTCGTGGTTGGCCACGTGGACCACCACGTAGAGGTCCCCGGCAGGCGCCATGCCCTGACCGGGCGCACCCCGTCCCTTCACCCTGATGCGCTGACCGTCCTCCACCCCCGCCGGGATGCGGACCTTGACCGAGCGCACCTTGTGCTCGGTGCCGGTCCCGTGGCACACGGGGCAGGGCGTGTCGAACAGCGTCCCCCGGCCCATGCAGTCCGGGCAGACCGTGCTGAGGGAGAACAGCCCCTGGTTGTCGTTGAGGCTCCCGGACCCCCCGCAGCGCGGGCAGGTGTGGGTCGAGGTGCCGGGGGCCGCCCCGCTGCCGCGGCAGTTCGAGCAGCGCACCTCCTGGGGCACGTTGACCGACGTCGTGACGCCGTGCACCGCGTCCTGGAACGACAGGTGGAGCTGCGCCTCCATGTCGGCCCCGCGCTGCGGCCCACGCTGGGTCGTGCGCGTCCGACCGGCGCCACCGCCGAAGAGGCCTCCGAAGAGATCCCCCAGGTCGCCCATGTCCTCCATGCGGAAGGTGCCGCCGCCACCACCGCCCGGTGCGCCGAAGCCGCCGACCGGCCCGTGCGAGCGGACCTCGTCGTACTCCTTGCGCTTGTCGGCGTCGCCGACGACGTCGTAGGCGGCACTGATCTCCTTGAAGCGCTCCTCCGAGCCCGGGTTGGTATCCGGGTGGTTCTCCTTCGCCAGCTTCCGGTAGGCGCGCGTGATCTCCTTGTCCGACGCCGTCGGGACGACGCCCAGCACCTTGTAGTAGTCCTTCTCGAACCATTCACGCTGTGCGGCCATGGGTCAGTTCACCCCCGCACACGGACCATGGCCGGGCGCAGCACCTGCCCCTTCCAGCGGTAGCCGGAACGCAGCACTTCCTCCACCATGGTCTCGCCACCCGGACCGCCCTCGCCGTCGGCGTGCGCGACGCCGTCGTGCACGGAGGGGTCGAAGGGGACCTCGGGCTGGTCGAGCCGCTCGAGGCCTTCCCTCGAGAGGATGTCCAACAACATCGCCCGCGAGGCGTGCAGCGCTTTGGCGCCCTCGCCCACGTCGACCGCGTCCTTCAGATGGTTCTCGGCCAGGTCGAGCGCGTCGAGCACCGGCAGCAACTTCTCCACCAGGTGCTGCGAGGCGCGGGCCGCCTGCTCCTCCTGCTGACGCGCGATCCGCTTGCGGTAGTTCTCGAAGTCGGCTTGGGTGCGCTGGAGCGCGAGCAGGTACTCGTCCCGCTCGCGCGCCAGCAGTTCCCGCGGGTCGGCCTCCTCGGCCAGGCCCGCGTGGGTGGCGGTGTGGACCGCCGACCCGTTGACCTCTCCTGGTGCGCCCGGTCCTGCCGGCACGCCCGGGGCTCTTGGTGTCGCCTCGCCCTCAGAGGAGACAGGCTCCTCCTGGGGCACGGCCTCGTCGCCGAAGCTCATTGCTCATCGACGATCTCGGCGTCGACCACGTCGTCGTCCGACGCACTCTCGCCTCCGCCCGAGCCGTCGCCGGCACCGGCACCGTCGCCACCGAAGCCGCCGTCACCACCGGCCGAAGCCGAGGCGGACGCCTGCTCGTAGAGGCGCTGGCTGAAGCTCTGCGACACGCCGACCAGCTTCTCGGTGGTGTCCTTGATCGCCTCGAGGTCGGTGCCGGCCAGCGCGTCCTTCACGCCCTTCAGGGCGGTCTCGACGTCCTCCTTCTCGGAGCCCTCGAACTTCTCACCCTGGTCCTTGAGGAGCTTCTCGGTCTGGTACACCAGCGTGTCGGCGCTGTTGCGGATCTCGGCCTCCTCGTGGCGCTTGCGGTCGTCCTCGGCGTGCGCCTCGGCGTCGCGGACCATGCGGTCGATCTCGTCCTTGGCCAGTGAGGACTGGCCGGTGATCGTCATCGACTGCTCCTTCCCGGTGGCCTTGTCCTGAGCCGCCACGTGGACGATCCCGTTGGCGTCGATGTCGAACGTGACCTCAATCTGCGGGATACCCCGTGGCGCCGGCGGCAGGTCCACGAGCTGGAACTTGCCCAGCGTCTTGTTGTACATCGCCATCTCGCGCTCACCCTGGAGCACGTGGATCTCGACCGACGGCTGGTTGTCCTCGGCCGTGGTGAAGATCTCCGACCGCTTGGTCGGGATGGTGGTGTTGCGCTCAATGAGCTTGTGCATGACCTGGCCCTTGGTCTCAATGCCCAGGGACAGCGGCGTGACGTCGAGCAACAGGACGTCCTTGACCTCGCCCTTCAGGACGCCGGCCTGCACGGCGGCGCCGATGGCCACGACCTCGTCGGGGTTGACGCCCTTGTGGGGCTCCTTGCCCGTGAGGTTCTGCACCAGCTCCTGGACCGCCGGGATGCGCGTCGACCCGCCGACCATGACCACGTGGTCGATGTCGGAGGTCTTCAGGTTGGCGTCCTTGATGGCGGCGTCGAAGGGCCCGCGGCAGGCCTCGACAAGGTCGGCGGTGAGCTCGTTGAACTTCGCCCGCGTCAACTTGAGGTCGAGGTGCTTGGGCCCCTCGGAGGTCGCCGTGATGAACGGCAGGTTGATCTGGGTGTCCTGCACGGTGGACAGCTCGATCTTGGCCTTCTCCGCCGCCTCCTTGAGGCGCTGCATGGCCATCTTGTCCTGGGACAGGTCGACACCCTCGGTGTTCTTGAACTCGGTCACGAGCCAGGCAATGACCTTGTCGTCCCAGTCGTCGCCGCCGAGCTTGGTGTTGCCCGAGGTCGACTTGACCTCGAAGACGCCCTCACCGATGTCGAGGACGGAGACGTCGAACGTGCCGCCGCCGAGGTCGAACACGAGGACGGTCCGGTCGGAGTCCTCCTTGTCGAGCCCGTAGGCCAGTGCGGCCGCGGTCGGCTCGTTGATGATGCGGAGCACCTCGAGCCCGGCGATGGACCCGGCCTCCTTGGTAGCGGTCCGCTGCGCGTCGTCGAAGTAGGCGGGCACGGTGATGACCGCCTGCGTCACGGTGTCGCCGAGATACGACTCGGCGTCCCTCTTCAGCTTGCCCAGAATGCGGGCCGAAATCTCCTGGGCCGTGTACGGCTTGCCGTCGATGTCGACGGTCCAGCTCGTGCCCATGTGGCGCTTCACCGAACGGATGGTCCGGTCGGGGTTGGTGATGGCCTGGCGCTTGGCCACCTCACCGACGAGCACCTCACCCGTCTTGGAGAAGCCCACGACCGAAGGCGTGGTCCGGCCACCCTCCGCGTTCGGGATCACGACGGGCTCGCCCGCCTCCAACACGCTGACCACCGAGTTGGTGGTTCCCAGGTCGATTCCTACGGCCTTGGCCATTTCTGCAGTTCCTTCCGCTTGTCGTCTGCCGGTTCCGTCCGGCGCCGCTGTGTCCAGCTGTGTCTCTCCAGCTGGAGCTCTGCGCCCGGCTGGTCTGCTTCTCACTTCAGTCGCTTATTGCTGTGCACCAGTGTAGCAAAGTTGAGTCCCCTTTTGTCAAGATTCTTGATGCATTGGCTGCCACCCCGGTTTCCACCCAGCTGAACAGGTGGTTTCCATGTTTCCGCCGGACCCACCTACGCTACTGGGGTGCTCGATCTGGTCCTGATCCGTCACGGGCAGTCCACCTGGAACGCCGAGAACCTCTTCACGGGGTGGGTCGACGTCGATCTGACCCCGGCCGGTGAAGCCGAGGCCCGGGCCGGCGGCGAGCTCCTGGCGGCCGCCGACGACCTGGACCTGCGCGTCCTGCACACCTCCGTGCTGACCAGGGCCATCCGGACCGCCGAGCTGGCCCTGGCGGCGGCCGGCCGCAGCTGGCTCCCGGTTCGCCGGGACTGGCGCCTCAACGAGCGCCACTACGGGGACCTGCAGGGCAAGAACAAGGCCGCCATCAAGCAGGAGTTCGGTGCCGAGCAGCTCCAGCTCTGGCGGCGCAGTTACGACACCGCGCCCCCGCCCCTCTCCCCCGACAACCCCTACGACGTCGCCGGCGACCCCCGCTACCGCGACCTCAATCCCGGCGACCTGCCGCGTACCGAGTGCCTCAAGGACGTGGTGGCCCGCACCGTGCCCTACTGGGAGTCGGCCATCGTGCCCGACCTCCGGGCCGCCGCCGCCCACGGCGGTGCCGTGCTTGTGGCCGCCCACGGCAACTCCATCCGGGCCCTGCGCAAGCACCTGCAGGACATCGCCGACGACGCCATCACCGAGCTCGAGGTCCCGACCGGGATCCCCTTTCGCATGCTGCTCGACGACGGCCTCACCGTGCGGTCGGCCGAATACCTGGGTGACCCCGAGGCCGCCGCTGCTGCCGCGGCGGCCGTGGCCCGCCAGGCTGACCAGCCACCTGCCTGACCCTTCCTCCCTCGAAGCCCTCCCTCTCCCTTCTCCCGCTGCTCTCTGCCCGATCTCTGCGCCGATCTCTGCGCCAGGGGTAGCCACGCGGCCGAGAAAGTGATATCTAATAGATAGCACTTTATGTCGGAGGAGAACATCATGAGCAACGCGGCCGCAGCACCCGTCAACGCCACACCCGTCGGGCATCAGGGAGCCCGGGTCGACATCACCGAACGTCCCGCCGGCACCCTCAACGGATGGTTCGGCGTCCTGGCCCTCGCCGTCTGCGCAGGCGGCATGGTCCTCGCCGGCTTCACATCTCGCGGCTGGATCTTCCTGCCGATTGTCGTCTTCGTCCTCATCATCACCTCACTCGTGATCGTTCCCCCGGGGCAGACCTCGGTCGTGCAGTTCTTCGGCCGCTACATCGGGACCGTCCGCCGCTCGGGGTTCTGGTGGGTGGCCCCCCTGACCGTGCGCCGCCGGGTCAGCGTCCGGGTCCGCAATTTCGAGACCGGACATCTCAAGGTGAACGACGCCGATGGCAACCCGGTCGAGATCGCCGCCATCGTCGTGTGGCAGGTGGCCGACACGGCCAAGTCCACCTACGCCGTGGACGACTTCGTCGACTTCATTTCGGTGCAGGCCGAGTCCGCCCTGCGTCATGTCGCGGTCAGCCACCCCTACGACGACACCACCGGGGCGGGCACGTCACTGCGCGGCTCCACCGACATCGTCGCCGGCGAGCTGGCCGTCGAGGTGGCCCAGCGCGTCTCCATCGCCGGGCTCGAGGTCGTGGAGGTCCGCATCTCGCACCTGGCGTACGCCCAGGAGATCGCGCAGGCCATGCTGCGCCGCCAGCAGGCCAACGCCGTCGTGGCCGCTCGGTCGCGCATCGTCGAAGGTGCCGTCGGCATGGTCGAGATGGCGCTCAGTCGCCTGAACGAGGGCGGCGTGGTGTCACTCGACGAGGAGCGCACGGCCAGCATGGTCAGCAACCTCATGGTGGTCCTGTGCGGGGACCAGCCGCCGTCGCCCGTCGTGAACACAGGTTCGCTCTATACGTGAGCGAACGGCGACAAGTTCTGCTCCGCATCGATCCGGCCGTCCACGACGCGCTGATGCGGTGGGCCAACGACGAGCTGCGCAGCGTCAACGCCCAGATCGAGATGCTCCTGCGGCGCGCTTTGCGTGACGCCGGGCGCATGCCCGAGCAGGCGGCCCCGCTCCCCAAGCGCGGCCGGCCACCGACGACACAGACCACAACACACACGACAACACAGACGACGCAGGGCTGACAGACGGCGCCGGCGCCATGTCGCGCCGGTGGTGGTCCCGCCACAACCGGCACCACCACCGGCGCCAGCAACGTGCCCCCGGACAGCGGCAGGCCGGGGCACCTCGCCGCGCCCCGGCCTGACCGACCGTCTACAGGAACTGCCGCGTGCTACAACGCGTCAGGCCCGCGCTCTCCGGTGCGCACCCGCACCACGGCTTCGACTGGGAGGACCCAGACCTTGCCGTCACCGATTTTGCCGGTGGAGGCCGAGCTGACGATGGCGTCGACCACCTCGTCAACCTGGCCGTCGTCCACCAGCACCTCGACACGGATTTTGGGGACGAAGTCCACCTCGTATTCCGCACCGCGGTACACCTCGGTGTGCCCTCGCTGGCGCCCGAAACCCTGGGCCTCGGTCAGGGTCATGCCCTGTACCCCGAGGTTCTTCAGAGTCTCCTTGACGTCATCGAGCTTGAACGGCTTGAGGACTGCCACGATCAGCTTCATTTGATGATCTCCTTTCGTCCTGTCTGACCGGGCCTAGGAACCGCCGCCGGTATCGGTACCTGGAACCGGATAATCCTCGGCGGGCGCTGATCCGCTCCCTCCCTTGTCGATTCCGGCCATGGCGAAGGCACCGTCGGACCGGCTGGCGAGCGTCTCCTCGGGGAAGGCCTCCTCGCCGTGAATGGCGAGGTCGCCGACTTCGAGGATCTCGTCCTTGTAACGGGCACCCCGCAGGACCCAGCCGATGATCTTCATGAGGATGAAGGTGATGAGCGTGGACCACAGAATGACCCAGACCGCTGCTCGGAACTGTTCCCACAGTTGGTGCGCCGACCCGGTGTACATCAGGCCGTTGACACCGAAGGGGACGCAGGTCCCCTTCGCCGTGAGGTAGGTCGCCTGCGAGGTGGCGATGACCTGGCCGCTCCCGCTCAGGTGCCCGCAGCCGTACTCGATCATGTTCGGGTCTCCGAAGATGCCGAGCAGCAAGCCGCCCGTCAGCCCGGCGATGCCGTGGGTGTAGATGACACCGAGGGCATCGTCGACCTTGGAGAACGGTCGGACCTTGGACAGGTAGTTCCAGGCGATCCATACAACGACGGTGGCGATGGCCCCGACGAATATGGCACCAAGCCCGTTGACCCAGCCGGCACACGGTGTGATGCCGACCAAGCCGCAGATCATGCCGTTGACGCCACCCAGGAACGTGGGCTTCTTCTCCTTCGAGAGCCAGGCGTCCATGGCGATCCAGACCAGAACACCGGTGGCCGTGGCGAGGTTGGTGTTGACCACCGCCGCAGCCGCACTGGCGCCGGCGTAGTACGGGTCACCACCGTTGAACCCGTTCCAGCCCAGCCACAGGATGCCGGCACCGACTGCCGCCATCACGAGGTTGTTGGGCAAGGCGTGCTGCCTATCTCGCAGGAGTCTCGGCCCGAGGACCCAGGCGGCCACGAAGCCCGAGACGCCGGCCGACATGTGAATGACGTACCCACCCGAGAAGTCGAGCGCACCCTCCTGGGCGAAGTAGCCGCCGCCCCAGAGGAGGAAGGCGTCCACGGAGTAGACGCAGGTCGACCACAGCGGCACCAGCAGGCACCAGGCGCTGAACTTGATCCGGCCGAGCACGCTCCCCATGAAGAGCAGTGGGGTGATGGCCGCGAACACGAACTGGAAGTAGGCCAGTGACGAAGTCGGGAAGTGGAACGGGATGATCGTGTTGGCCGCAGAGCTCGCTTGCGCTTGCTCACCGAACGCGCTCGTGATCGGTCCCGGCTTCCCAAGGAAGTTCTCGAAGAAGTGCGTCAATGTCGCGGTCGTTCCTGCGTTCTGCGTCTGCGTCACCACCCCGTTGACGAGATGGACACCGCCGCCAATGGACGTGTCGCCGAAGCCGAGCTTGTACTCCCACAGGAACCACGCCACCATCACCAGAGAGAATCCGGCGAACATCATGGCGAGGACGTTCACGGCCCACTTCTTGGGCACGAGTGATGCGTAGAGCACTGCCAGGCCAGGGAGGCTCATCAAGCCGACGAAGGTGGCAGCTGTTATCTGCCACGTGTTGTCAGCCGGATTGAGCCAACTGGGATACGGAACGTACGAAGCCGCTCCTATCAGGTGGATCACTCAAGCTCTCCTAACTGTCATCCGCCCCGGCACCCCGCTCTGCGGCCAGAGCGTGACGAAACACCGGGTACGGCTAATGCCATTTCGGACGGTTCACCCCGCCGGAGACACAATGCAGGTCAGGAGTTTCCGCATCATCACGCGTGTGTTTCGGGCTTGTTAATCCATCCCGGAACGCAATCTCAGAGGTTTAGAGCAGCCTGAGTGGTGCCGAATGGCGCAGCGAGCGGACCGGTGGACCCCACTACGCTCTCCCGATGGCCATGACGACCACCGACCCTCCAGTGTCCGGAAACGGCGAGCCAGACGGCGTGACCGGCGGCACGCCCGAGAGCGACGGGACCGACGAGCGGGTCGGGCGGCTGCGCGGGGCCGGCGTCGAGGTCAACGGCCGGCGTGTCGGCCAGGTGGCGTTCGGGATCGTGCTGGCGACGTTGGCCATCCTGGCAATCGTCTTCACCATCGTCGGGGTGCACACGAACCAGCAGGACGACCGCCTCCACAACGACGGCGTCCCGGTCACGTTCACCGTGACCGGCTGCCTCGGCCTCCTCGGTGGGAGCGGGAGCAACGCCGCGGGGTACTCGTGCCAGGGCACCTACACCCTCGACGGCGCGCGCTACCACGAACAGCTCCCGGGCAACTCGTTCCATCGACCCGGGTCGACCGTCGCCGCCGTCGCCGTCCCGGGCGACCCCGCCCTGGTGTCACCGGCCTCCATCGTCGCCACCGAGCACTCGTCGGCGGGTGTCTTCGTGCTGCCGGCCATTCTGCTCATCGCACTACTGGTGCTCGTGGCGCTCCTGGTCGTGCTGCGCCGTCGGCGTCAGCGCACTGAAGACGCCGGCGCCCCACCCGCCCACTGACGGAACGCGCTCCGGTTGCGGTGCTTCCGTCGCGGCACTCCGGTTGGTGCGCTCAGGAAGGCGGCGTGTAGCGCTTGTTGCGGCGGGGACGCGGCGCAGCGGGGCTCGAACTCCCGCTCGGCTTCGGCCGCGGCGCATCGGGGCCGGCCGCCTCTGCCCGCTTGAGCTCCTGCTGCAGGCGGTAGGCGCGCACCAGGTACCAGGCGCCGGCCAGCAGGAAGGGGGCGGCGAACCCGAAATAGGTGGCGTGGAGCTGGAAGATCGCCAGGCCGTAGAGGGCCAACGTGATCCCCTGGAACAGGCGCTTACGCAGCCACGAAGTGATCAGGACCAGGACGGCCAGGCCGAGGAGGACGAAGGTGAGCTTGTCGTAGACGGCGGTGCTCTGGTTGTGGGTCTTGGCGTAGTTGATGGACGCGTTGCTGATGATCAGACCGATGAACGCAGCCACCGGCGCCGCCACCAGCCCGATCGCCCGCTCCTTGTCGTTGGACCGGGCGATGTCCGCTTCGATCTCGTCGACGGGCCGGATCTCCTGGACTTCCTTCTCCTTCGGATCGTCGTCCGGGCGCACCATGGAGTACTTCACGCGCTCCCAGAACGTCATTTTGGGCGCGCTGTCTCCCCCGGAATCGCCGGCGCCTGGAGTCGAAGGCATCGGGGAAGGCTACAACTCCCGGGGCGTTGCTCACTTCGGGCTGCCGGCCCGGCCCGGGCGGCCGAGGATCCCCGGCGGCAGCGCGGCAGCCCGCCGGGACGGGCTCCGGGGACACCGGGGCGGTCGGCTGCCCCTGGTCACTAACGTGCTCTGTGAGGGCGACGACGCCCGGCCGAACGTGAGGTACAGCAGATGAAGCTCGTGGTAGCGGTGGTGAAACCGTTCAAGATCGACGACGTCAAGAACGTCCTGAAGAACATGGGCGTCGCCGGCATGACCATTACCGAGGCGCAGGGGTTCGGTCGCCAGCGTGGGCACACCGAGAACTACCGGGGGGCCGAGTACCAGGTCGACTTCGTGCCCAAACTCAGGGTCGAGGTCCTCGTGGAGGACGACCGGGCCGAGGCCGTGGTCGACGCCATCGTCTCCTCGGCGGCCACGGGCAAGATCGGCGACGGCAAGGTGTGGGTCGTCCCGGCGGAGACGGTCGTGCGAGTCCGGACGGGCGAACGCGGGGCCGACGCCGTCTGAACCGCCACACGGGTTCGGAACCGAGCACGTAAGAGGGGGCAGGGGTACTGTTTCCGCCATGAGCGGCGACAACTTCGACCTGTCCAAGATCTGGCTGTTCTCCACATCGTCGGCCAAGGATCTGCGCACCATCAAGCGCGCCCTCGAAGAGGTGACCGTGCCACCCGGAAGGATGCTGTGCGAGCAGGGCACCATCGGGCGCGAGTTCTTCCTCATCGTGAAGGGGCAGGCGGCCGTGCGGCGCAACAACCGCAAGGTGGCGACGCTCGGGCCGGGCCAGTACTTCGGCGAGATGGCGCTGCTCGACCGCCGGCCCCGCTCGGCGACGGTGACGTCGGAGACCGAGATGACCCTGCTCGTGCTCGGCCAACGCCAGTTCAACGGCGTGCTCGATGCCGTTCCCGCGCTGTCGCGCAAGATGCTGGCCGCCACGGCCACCCGCCTGCGTGAAGCCGACGAGAAGGCGATGGCCGCCATTTAGGGAGCGCTCCCGGGCCGACGCCGCACCGGCGTTGTCGGCCCCTTGAGCTGGCAGTACGTCCTCGGGTATCCGCGTCCGCGCCAAGCGGCGCTGCGAAACTTCCTGTGTCCATTTCACCTCGCCTGGACACAGGAGGTCACCGTCATGAGTCTTGATCCCAGAAAGCTGGGTGCGGAGTTCCTGGGCACCTTGGTGCTGGTCGTCGTCGCCGTCGGCGTCGCCACCGAGACGTTCGGGTTCAAGCTGTTCGGGCTGAGCTACGCCGCCGGGGTCGCCGCCACGGCCCTCGCCTTCGGGTTGGTGCTGGTCGCCCTCGTCTACGCCATCGGGCCGATCTCGGGCTGCCACGTGAACCCTGCCGTCACCCTCGGCTTCATCGCTTCGGGGCGCATGAAGCTGGCCGAGGGGGTCGCCTATCTCGTGGCCCAGTTCGCCGGCGGCATCGTCGGTGCGTACCTCCTCTATTGGATGTTCACGACTTCGCCGCTCTACAAGAAGTCGGTCCAAGGGCTCGGCACCGACGGGTACGGCAAGGAGTCACACCTGTTCGTGAGCCAGGGGGGTGCCTTCCTCATTGAGGTCGTCCTGACGGCCATCTTCGTCATGGTCGTGCTCTTCGCCACGCACAAGGCCGCCATTCAGGGAGCGGCCGGCGTGGCCATCGGCTTCGGCCTGGTGATCGTGCACCTCATCGGCATCCCGCTGACCGGCACGTCGGTGAACCCGGCCCGGAGCCTCGGGCCGGCGCTGGTCGTCGGTGGCACGGCCCTCAGCCAGGTCTGGCTCTTCATCGTCGCCCCGCTGGTCGGGGCGATCGTGGCGGCGGTGATCCATCTGGTGCTGGCCGACCGCACGAAGGACGAGATCGTCCAGGAGCCCCTCAAGCCGGCATCTCCCTCGACGGAGCCCGCCCCGGCGTAGCCCGTCCCCAGATGGCCCGCTACGGTCGGGCCATGGATCTGACCGAGGCACTGGCATTCGCCCGGGACCGCAAGCAAGGGGTCCTGGCAACCATCCGCGCCAACGGGCGGCCGCAGCTGTCCAACATCATGTTCGTGCCCGACGAGGGCGACACGTTCCTGATCTCCATCACGGACGACCGGGCCAAGACGGCCAACCTGCGCCGCGACCCCAGGGCCTCGCTGTACGTGCTGGGCGACAACTTCTACCAGTACGTCGTCATTGAAGCGGTGGCCGAGCTGTCGCCGGTGGCGGCCGAGCCGAACGACGCCACCGTGGAAGCACTCATCCGCTACTACGAGGCGGGGTCGGGCGCGCACCCGGACTGGGCCGAGTACAGGGCAGCGATGATCGCCGACAAGCGGATCGCGTTGACGCTGCGGCCCGAGCGCGCCTACGGGATGATCGGCGGCTGACCGGCGTCGCGACCGCCACGCCGCTGTCCGGCTAGGGGCAGGTCGCGCCGATGCGCTCGGCTTGGGACCTGATGCCGGTCTGTACGGGCGAGGCAACGGCCTTCGCCGAGATGGCCGTGGCGTCGTAGATGCCCGAGCCGAAGGCGCAATCGCCCACCGACCAGTAGGCGTTGGCCGACCCGCCGGCGCTGCCGGTCACGGTGACGCCCTTGGCGGTCGGGACACCGGCCACCGTGAACGGTTTCGTCCCGCTCTGGCCCGTCTTGGCCATCTGCAGGAACAGCTTGGCGCCCGTCTGGGCGCCGGCGGGGCTACTGAACTGGAGCACGACGGAGAGACCCTCGTTGGTGTTCGAACCCCTGGTCGACTCCTCGACGGCCTTGACGAACCCGGCCTTCTGCAGGGTGCTGATGGCGCTCTTCCGCAGCTTCTTCGTGAGGGAATCACCCTCGAGTAGGCCCGCCGCCGTGGTCATGGTGCTGGGGTGTCCGCCCACCGTGTAACCCGGGATCTCGTTGGACTTGAGCAGGAACTGGGCCAGCGCGGACGAGGAGGCCGCATCGGCCGGAGCCCCGGAGCCGAGTACGGGCAGGATGAGCGCACCGAGTGCGGGTACGCCGCACGCGGCGCGTCGACGCCAAGGGGTCCCGCCGTTCCGCGGGGTCTTGTTGCCGATCGGAGGTCGCGTCAAGTGGTGGCGGCCGGCTGGCCGGCGGCCGCGGGCTGTCCGAGCGACTCCTCCACCAGCTGGGAGAGGTCGAGCACGCGCACGTCGTCCTCCTTGGCGTTGGCCCGTACGGCGTCATCGAGCATGATCATGCAGTAGGGACATGCGGTCGACACCACGTCAGCCCCCGTCCCGAGCGCCTCGTCCATGCGCTCCATGTTGACCCGCTTGCCGATGTTCTCCTCGAGCCACATGCGGGCGCCGCCGGCACCGCAACAGAACCCACGCTCCTTGCAGCGCCGCATCTCGATCTGCTCCACGCCGGGAATGGCACTGAGCACCGAGCGCGGCTCCTCGATGATCCGGTTGTGCCGCCCGAGGTAGCAGGGGTCGTGGTAGGTGACCTTGCCCGAATAGCCCGAGCCCGGCGTGAGCTTGCCCGACGCCACGAGGTGCTCGAGCAGCTCGGCATGGTGGATCACTTCGTAGTTGCCGCCGAGGGCGGGGTACTCGTTCTTGATGGTGTTGAAGCAGTGCGGGCAGCTGGCGATGATCTTCTTCGCCCCCACGGCATCGAGCGTGGCGATGTTCATTTTCGTCTGCTCTTGGTACAGGTACTCGTTGCCCAGACGGCGGACCGGGTCGCCGGTGCAGGACTCCTTGGGGCCGAGGATGCCGAAGGTGACCCCGGCCCGGTGCAGCATGCGCGCCGTGGCCTGCACGCCCTTGCGGGCCCGCTCGTCGAGGGCGCCGGCGCAGCCGACCCAGTAGAGGTATTCGACGTCGTCCGGGATCGTGCCGGTGATGACGGGGATCTCGAAGTCCAGGCTCTGTGTCCACTCGGCCCGCTTGTTCTGCCCCAGGCCCCATGGGTCGCCCTGGTTCTCGACGTTGCGCAACATGAGGCCGGCCTCGCTCGGGAACTCGGACTCCATGAGCACCTGGTAACGGCGCATGTCCACGATGGCGTCGATGTGTTCGATGTCGACCGGGCACTCGTTCACGCAGGCGCCGCAGGTGGTGCAGGACCACAGGACGTCGGGATCGATGATGTTCGGCACGAGCGCCGTCTGCTCGCCCTCGCCGCTGAGCAGCGGGGTGGCCGATGCGAACATGTTGTCGCGCAGCCCCATGATGAGCAGCTTCGGTGAGAGCGGCTTGTCCGTCGTCCAGGCCGGGCAGGCCGACTGGCATCGCCCGCACTCGGTGCAGGTGGCGAAGTCCAGCATCTGCTTCCAGGTGAAGTGGCCGATCTCGCCGACGCCGAACACGGTGTCCTCGTCGACGTTCTCCATGTCCATGTCGGGAGTGCTGTAGAGGGCGCCGAGAGCCCTCGGGCGCCGGGAGAAGGCCACGTTGATGGGCGCAAAGAAGATGTGCAGATGCTTCGAGTACGACACGAAGACGATGAAGCCCGAAATGATGGCGATGTTCAGCAGCAGGAAGACGGTCACCAGCACCGAATTGGTCCCGGCGCCGAGCGGGGCCAGCAGCTTGGCCACGGCGTGGGAGGCGAAGGCGCCCCAGCCGTAGGGGAACTGGGTGGGGTCGGTGTTGACCTGTGCACCCCGGTACAGCAGCAGCGTGATCATGACGCCGGCGATCATGAGGAGGGTGATCCACGCCGCATCGAGGTGGGAGCCGAAGAACCGTGACTTGCGCTCGAGGCGGCTCGGGGCGTTCTTCAGGCGGATGATGGAGAAGGTGATGAGGGCGATCAGCACCGCCACGGTGAAGAAGTCCTCAATGAAGCCGACCCAGTTCCAGGTCCCGATGAGCGGAATGTGGAAGTACCTGTTGAAGAGGTCCCCGTAGGCCTCGATGATCGTCAGCAGCAAAATGGTGAAGCCCCACATGGTGAAGAAGTGGGCCAGGCCGGGTACCGTCCACTGCAGGAGCTTGCGCTGGCCGGCAACCTCGACGGTCTCGGCCTCCACCTTGCGGCTGATGGGTCCTCGGGCCCGGTTGGGGTCCTTCTTACCCGAGCGGATGAGCCTGGACAGCCAGTGGAAGCGGCGGGCGGCAATGCCGAAGCCAATGACCGTGACCAGGAGTCCAATGATGATTCTGACGGGCACGAATGCTCCTCGCCTATCTCAGATCGTCGAACGGGGACAGTGACGGAGTGCGAGCGTCACCTGGGATTTCGATGCGGGCACGAGAATAGTGGGACCACCCCACCTGGGCGAAGTCCGGGGTTGGGCTCCAATGGAAGGGTGCCGGCGCCGTCTGCTGGATGCCCGGCCCGGCCCTCCCCGAAACCCCGGCTCCCGGGGGTTTCGGGGCCCTCTCGCCCATTCGTCTGCGGACCTCCGAAGCGGCCTCCCGCCTGGGCCCGGCCGGGGATGCGCGTTTGCCCAGCGTGTAGATTTGCGGGGTTCTCGCGGGCGTAGTTCAGAGGCAGAACATCAGCTTCCCAAGCTGAGAACGCGGGTTCGATTCCCGTCGCCCGCTCTCTTGTCGAACATCGCAGGCCACACGGTGATTCTTGATGGTTCTTCGGAATCTGGCGGGGTCTGCGACCTCACCGGACGACGATCGAACCCAGCACACGCCAGTTCGGCTTGCCGGCGTAGAGCAGTGCTCTGATCCGGTAGTTCTCGAAGTTGCGGAAGCCGAAGCCGATCCGCTTGATGCGCTTGATCAGGTTATTGGGCTCTTGATAGCGCCATTCACCAGCAACTGGCGAGGACCGCGTCACAGAGAACGCTTTTCGTGCCCACGACGCAACGGCGTGCCCCATGAAGGTGCCTGTTCTCTCTTATGGCGGCTGAGGAGAGGGCGACGACCAGCTCTCACCGTCACGTTCGGCGTGCATGTTCCTTGCCCTTGAGCTGGCAAGTCAGGAGATCGAGTAGCGCTTGGGCGGCGCCGAGCGGTGGGCGCCCACGCGCAACCACTGCAGACATGTCTCGCCGTATTGCCGGTGTGACAGGAATGCCGACAACGTTGTCGGCTACTGGTCGGATGGCCATTGGTGGGAGCAGGGACAGGCCGGCACCGCAACTCACCATTTCGACGAGGTACTGCATGTTCGCGACTTCACAGGCGACTCTTCGAGCGAGGCGGGCGCGGGCGCAGGCTGCGTCGATCTGCGAACGCAAGGCGGAATCGAGCGCGGTATTCAACGAAATCTCGATCGCGGAGCACCGCTTCATTGAGGCGGATGGTCCGACGACGCGCCAAAGGGTCATCGCAGCGCATCGCGAGGACGAGCGCATCGTGACCGAGGTCCGTGATCATCAGCCGGGCCAGGTCGATTGGACCGTCGACGAAGGCGACGTCGAGCTCGCCGTCGACAACTGCCCTCGCCAGATCGCCGGCCGCACCCCAGCTCAGACGGAGAGTAACTCCCGAGTGGGCCTTCCGGAAGGTCGTAAGAAGGGCGGCCAAGTCCACTACGCCAAGTGTCTGAATTGCCCCCACGTGCAGCTGGCCGCGTAGGACACCACCGAGACCTGCCACCGCATCACGACCTTCGTCCACCGCGGCGAGAGTTGCCCGGGCGGCAGGGAGAAGAGCCCGTCCGGCCTGGGTCAATGTGACCCGGCGGTTGTCCCGCACAAAGAGGGGCTGACCGAGTTCTCGTTCGAGTGCCTTGATAGAAGCGCTCAGACTGGACTGCACCACGTGTACCCGAGCGGCGGCACGCGTGAAGTGCTGCTCTTCCGCCACGGTCACGAAGTGCTCCAGTTGGCGTAGCTCCATATATCGATTCTATCGATGTTGACTAGCAGCAGAATCTATTGGACCAATCGTCAGCGAGCGTGGAGAGTAGGTGCAGCAACGCAGGGGAATCAGCCCTAGCGGCCTGAAGGTTGCCCCTTTGTTGCTCCTAAGAAAGGAGGGTCATGACAGACATCTTGGATATCGCAAGGTTGCCGGACACCCATGAGATGGTGGTCATCCATCGTGCGTTTCGTCGGGAGTCGCGCCTACTCGGTGAGCTGATTGGCGCCGTACCTGACGGCGACACCAAGCGAGCGGCCATCCTCACTCGGCATCTGGCCTGGTACCAAGCCGGTCTGACGAATCATCACCATGGTGAGGACCAGCTGCTCTGGCCACTACTCCACGAGCGCGCCGGCGTCGACGAAGTGATCCTGACTCGTATGGAGCGACAGCACGCTCAAGTGGCCGACACGCTCGCCCGCGCACTGGAGACGCTGCCGGCATGGCAGCTCTCGGCCGCCGCCGATCGCCGCGACCAGCTCGTCCGCGCCCTGTCGTCTCATTGCCGCGTACTCGTCGAACATCTCGATGACGAAGAACGCCATCTGCTTCCGCTTGCCGCCACTCGTCTGAGCAGTCCGGAGTGGGCTGCGCTGGGCGAGCACTTTGTCGCTACGACTCCGAAGACCCAGTTGCTCATCTTCCTCGGAGCCGTCTTGGAGGAGGCGACGTCCGACGAGCGGGCCGCATTGCTCCACGCGATGCCTCGGGTGGCGCGCCTCGCATGGCGGATTGTGGGACAACGTCGCTACACCTCATACATACGACGAGTTCGTGGGACCACCACAAATGAAGCCCGCCAGCTATCCACCACTCTCAGGAAGGTTTGACCGTGTTGTTCTCCGCACCAGAAGTTGCTTTCTTGGCGTCACAAGCGGTGGGCCGTCTCGCCACCGTCCATCCAGACGGGACGCTCCAAGTCAATCCGGTTGGTTTTACGTACAACGCCGAACTCGACACGTTCGACATCCACGGGTTCCGGATTTCAGCAAGTCGAAAATTTCGCAACGTCGCAGCGAACGGCCGGGCTGCGTTCGTCGTCGACGACGTCCCTTCGATCGACCCGTGGCGGGTCCGCTGCCTGGAGGTCCGGGGTTTCGCTGAAGCGATCACCGCAGCCGTGCAAACAGGAGAGGGACTGGACAACGCGGTGATCCGAATCCACCCCGAACGTATCATTAGCTTCGGGATCGTCATCCCTGACCAAGAGCCTCAGGAAATGACGGCTCACAATCGTGACGTCGCCCGACGGTGAGGACGGACGGGCGACAGTCGGGCGCGGCCCGGCTGCTGAATCCGCATACACACGTTTTGGCCTGTTTCGCAGATCCCCGAAAGTGAGCACCGACTGGTTTCAGAGGCACTGGCTAGGACTTATCCTTTTAGCACAGCTGGGCCTGACCATCGTCTTCATCGTCTTTGCGACGACGTACGGCTTCACGGGGAGCACCATCTTTTTTGGTGCCCTCGCTGGTTACAACTTCGTCGCTCTGTTGTTCAAATTTGTTCTTCGCTTATCCCAGAGGGTTCGCCAGTCCACCGATGACGCCTGACCAAATTGGGGGGGTTCGAGTCGATGCTGCGACCGCCAGCAACTGGGCTAGATCGTGGGAGCAATTGGTGGTGCCATCGGACTACCGGATTGTCGATGGTCCACCTTCGATACCCGACTATCTCATGCTGCGCTCGCTCGCAGGACTCGCGCTCCGAGACCGCAAGCAGGCTGAGATCGCCATTGGGGGCGCGTGGACCGCCGTCCATATCGTCGAGACCAAATCCGAAGCATGCGTCGGCATGGGTCGAGTCATCGGTGACGGAGGATGGTGCTTTCACATCATCGACATGGCCGTATTGCCCATGCACCAGCACCTAGGACTCGGAGAAGCAATCCTTCGAGCACTCTTGGAGCGAATAAGGGCGGACGCTCCAAGTGCGTTCGTGAGCCTCTTGGCCGACTCGCCGGGCATCCGGTTATACCGGAGACACGGCTTCGCCCCAACGGCGCCGACGTCGATCGGAATGGCTATCAACCCCTAGGCAATTTGGACTGTACCGGGCGTTTGCTCGGCCATCATCGCCTCCTACATGCGATCTCCGCCGTCTGACGCTATGGCGGCTGCGTACTCTGCTTGCTGGCTGAGTACGCGAACACGTCCGTGCAACAGCGTGCAACAGTCCGATTCGGACCCATTTCGTGCAACACGCAAGGGGCAAAGGGGGACACTAGGGAACAACGACAACGGGCGGACGCACATCTCGACCAGCGCATTTCCTGATTTGGCCAGTTCAGCAAAACGGCCCTTTCGGGCTTCCCAAGCTGAGAACGCGGGTTCGATTCCCGTCGCCCGCTCTCGCACATCACCCCAGTCCAGAGGCCATTTTTGCCGATTTTCCCTCCTGTCGAAAACCGCCATCTCTGAGCTTCGTGCCACAACGAATGGGGGCTTTCGCGTCCTCAGCATTGTTGTGAACTCGAATCAAAAACGCACCGCCGACACTTCCGATTTCGACTCCGTCGTCGCCCTCTCGGTGCGGTACGAACAATCCGTTCTGTGCAAACGTCACAGGTGCACGTGAGTGAGCCGCCCTCGATTCAGCTCCCGGCCGAACCGAACAATTGAGAGCGCTCGTCCAAGAAGGAGGGGTTCGGCTTGTCTGCGCAAGCCCGCTTCCTTCCATCGAGGAGGCCGCACCGGTTCGCCCACTGGCGGTCGGTTGACGAGCGGGAGCCGCCTGGCTCAGTAGGCGCTGATGTGCTCGAAGTAGCGGCGCGGGGTCTCGACGAGCATGGTGTTGATCTGGTCTTCGGTGACGCCCTGCTCGCGCAAGTAGGGCAAGACTTCGTCGTAAATGTGGAGATAGCTCCACTGAGTCATCATCGCCAGCACGTTGGGGTCGATCCAATCGAGGTAGCAGGCGGCGTCGTGGGCCAGCACCATGCGGTCGGCATAGCCCCGGCGGCACATCTCGACGACTGTGTCGGCCCGAGCCTCGAAGGTCGTTTCCACGTTGAGCCCGAAACGGTCCATGCCGAGGATAAAGCCCTCGTCAGCCAGGGCGCTCAAATGGTCGACGTCCTCGCTGTCGCCGGAATGACCCAGTACCACTCGAGTTGGATCGACGCCTTCCTCATCGCACAAGAGTGCCTTGACAGCCAGGCCGGTCTGCGAGCCCGGGTGCGTGTGCACCGTGATGGGAGCACCGGTGATCCGATGGGCCCGGGCCACGGCCCGCATCACCCGGGCCACGCCATCGGTCATGCCCTGATGGTCGATGGCGCACTTGAGGAAGGCGGCTTTGACCCCGGTGCCGGCGATGCCCTCGGCGATATCGGCGACGAACATGTCCACCATCGGGTCGGGCACCTCAGTGCCGAGCACTGCCGAAAGAGCGGGACCCCGGTAGAAGAAGAAGAAGGGCACCTGGTCGTAGGTGTAGCAACCGGTGGCGGGAATGATGTTCAGCTCCGGTACCTGTTCGGCGATGCGCTGAATACGGGGGATGTACCGGCCCAACCCGACGACGGTGGGATCGACGATACTGCGGATCCCCTGGGCGGCGAGGGCCTTGAGCTTGCCAACGGCATCCGCCACACGGTCGTCCTCACTGCCCCACTCGGCCGGATAGTTCTGCTGCACGTCCGGTGTCAGAACGAAGACGTGCTCGTGCATGTACGTCTCACCGAGGTCGGCGACATCGATTGCACCTCGGACGGTCTCAACGGTCCCCATTTTGCCCACCCCTTCTGATCAGTTCCGGAGACCTTATTGATCTCTGGCGAATGGCGCCCGAGACGATCACCGTGGGTGACTCGACCTCCAAGGGAAGAACGAGAGTTGGTCGGAACGGTCCGGTTCTTCCGGCTCACCCTCCTCCTGGTTGAGCGCGCTCTGCTCATCCAACACGCCTTCAGCCGGCGCAAGCGATGCGTCAAGCGACGCGAGTGGCTTCGACACCATGGTGGTCTCCTCATCGAACCTGGCCTTGCCACCGTGCCCTGCGGCCGGTTGGTGAGCGTCAGAGACCCAGGTGTCTCAGCTCGTCTGGATAAGTGAGAATGAATAGAAACCCCGGGTGTTCAGTGATGAACGCTCTCAGGGTGATGACCGGGTGGCCGGCGCCGCCGTCCCTCTTTCCCTTACCCGCGTCATTCTGACTGCAGGGGTCGGGCTGGCTGCACGCGGCTGGCGATCCATGCCGGGCCGACTGCGACCATCAGGGCGATGATGAGCACCGCCGGAATGCACAGCGCGATGCGGAACCCCGGCACTATTGACGAGGATCCGATGCCCAGCTCGCCCCCGAAGAGGGCCCAGGCACCTCGCCCGACGACGATGCCCAGCGGGATACCGATGAGCAACGAGACCACGGCAAACGTCCCGGCTTGCCACGCGACAAGCGACAGAATCTGCCTGCGGACGAACCCGATCGTCTTGAGGATGGCGATCTCGCGGCGGCGGCGCTGGACCCAGACAACCATCAATTGCGCGAGCACCGCGACGCCCAGGGCCGCCAAGACGACCGCGAGGACCTCGGGCACTCCTTCGATCCGCGCGTAGTTGCCCACGTCGAACGGCGGCTGGCTCGTGACGAAGCACGTGCTCTGCTGCACCCCCCCGCAGTATGACGCCGAGGCCCTCCCAAAGCTGCCCACCTGGCGCGCCTGGTCCGGACCCGGCAGTCCACGGGCGGATAGGGGTAGAGCGGCCGACAGCGCCCGGAACACCCGAGGTCCGCCGAAGGGCCGTGCCACCGGCCTCGTCGAAGGCACGTGTCAAACGGGCGATTCGTTCCGGCGGGGACATTCCCTCCATGAGAACGCTGGTTCGATTCCCGTCGCCCGCTCTCGCCTCGCCTAACTTCCCAGTTCAGACGTCGTTTCTGTCGTTCACCGCCCGATGAAGACCCTTCGAAGACGGTTTCGTGCCCTCTTCGTGCCATACGGTGCGACGGCCCCGACGCGTCTCATGCCATTGTTCCCGGACGCATCATGTTGTCTATCGATGGGCGCCACTGCCGCCCGCGTTGACGTCGTCCGAAGGTGGAGCGCCGGGCGGCCCCGAGCACAGGCCCGAGCAGCGCTCCGTCGGCATGAACGCGCCCTGCTGCGAAGGCGGCCCGTCGGACGGGGACCATCCCACCCCCATCTCCTATCGTCGCCCGGCCTGCACCCGGCGGAGTCACCGGTAACAGGGCGAGGTGGCATGGCGGCCACCCCCGCTCGCGCGGGATACTCGTTCGTGCCAACCGACGGCGGCGTCTTCAGTCACGGCGACGCGGGCGGCTTCTTCGGGTCAGCGGCGGGCGCTCCCTAGGTGTCGGCGCTCCCTGCGGGGGAGCCGACCGATACGGCCGGCGGGCTGCGCCTGCACCGGTGGTTCGATCGGGCCATTGTGGCCGTGGCCATCACCGCGCTCGCCTCAGGCTTCGGCCAGTTCGGCGTGGTCGCCGCGCTGGGGGACGTGTCGACGCAGCTGGGTCACGTGGCGTCAGGTGGATCGATTGCCGACAAGGTCGGGCTGTCCGGAACCAGTATCGGCGTGGGCCTGGCGATCATCCGCATCGCCTCGTTGGGCAGCCTCCCCTTGATCGGTATCGCGGACCGTTTCGGGCGCCGCCGCGTGATCCTGGTCGTCACGATGGCCGGCCTGGCGCTGACTGCCGCTGCCGCGGCCAGTCCGGGCTACTGGTGGTTCGTCGTCATCTTCGCCTTCGGTCGACCGCTGCTGAGTGCCACGAACGCGCTCGCCGAAGTGATGGCAGCGGAGGAGACCGGCGCTCGCGACCGTACAGCCGCCATCGCACTGATCGCGGCCGGCTATGCCGCGGGAGCCGGGCTCTCGGCGGTCATCCACAGCCTTGCGGCCGGGGCCTTGGGCTTTCGCGGGATCTTCGCACTGGCACTCGTGCCCCTCGCCGTCGTGTTCGCGCTCCGCAGCTGGGTCGAGGAACCCGCCCGGTTTCTGGTGGCGCAGGCCGCAGCGGACCATCCGACCCCCGTCCTGGGCGCGGTCGGTCCCCGGTATCGACGGCGGGTGGTCATTTTGTGCTCCATCTTCTTCGCGCTCTCCATCGTCACAGGTCCGGCTACCAGCTTCGTGTTCCTCTACGCACAGGACGTCGTGCACCTGGCCGGCTACGTGTCGGCGCTGATGGTCGTGGCCGCCGGGGCCTCGGGCGGGATCGGTCTGCTGGTGGGCCGATGGCTGGGCGATCGGATCGGCCGTCGACCGACCTGCAGCGTCGCGATGGTCGCCATCGCCCTGACGCCGGCGTTCGCCTACTCGGGCACATCGAGCGCGCTCGTCGCTGGGTACATTTTGGGCGCGCTCAGCGGTGGGCTGCTCTCACCATCCCTCGGCGCTCTGCTCACCGAGCTCTTCCCGACGTCCGTCCGCGCGTCGGTGACCGGGTGGTCGGTGACGGCCGGCGTCCTCGGCGCAGTCTGCGGCCTCGTTCTGTTCGGGGCCGTCGCCGATGTCGGCAACCGCTTCGCGTTAGCGGCCGACGTGACGTTCCTGCCGATGGTGGCCGCGGCGTCGCTCTTCTGGCTACTCCCCGAGACCAAGGGGCGGGAACCGGAGTCCCTGTGGCCGGCCACCGTCTAAGCCGGGCATGACTTCGGGATTTACGAGCGGTGGCGTTCGGGCCTGTTTCGTGAGGCGCTTTCGCCGAAATACCGAGCGTCCTTAGGCCGAACGCATCGGGGCCAGCCATGCACGAATGCGACGGTGACGTCGTCGCCGGACGTTGAGAACAACCAGTGCGGCCTTTGGCGCTTGGAGCGGTGGTCGCACTGCCCGGCCGCCAGAGTTTCAGATTCGACCACTTGAACAGAACCACATGACGGGCCACCTCTATCTCCTCGACGCCCATTTCGGCGTACACTGCCCGAAGCAGAGCACTGCATCGCTCGGGTTTCAGACGGAGGCAAGCACATGAACCAGCTCGTCACGGTAGTTCCGTGTTAGCCAGCGCCGGAGCGACCTTCGGGGGCATCATCGGCTTTGTCATTTGGATCTTGATCATGATCTGGATCTACAACATCGCCAAGCGCAAGGGTCGCCATGCTTTGGGCTGGCTGATCCTTGGCTTCTTTTTCTCCATCATCACCCTCATCATTCTGTTGGTGTTGCCCTCCAAGCGCACGACTGACGCCCGCTCTCACTGACCTCACGGCTGATGCCGACGTGCCGGCGGACGGGCGCGAGTCACGAACCTGCGTGCTTGGACAATCGCACGAGGACTCGATGTGATGGGGTTTCACCGCTCAATGGAGCGAGCCGGAAGCTTGGCAACATCCCTCCGGAAACCCGGATCGGGCGGCGCGCGGAAGCGGTGCCGCTGGTGCGCCGCCGAACGGGCGTGCAAGTACACCCGAAGTTCTAGTGGCCGCGGACTCCCTTATGGCGGGGGTAGTACAAAAGCGGCAACTGCCCATAAAGGAGAGTAAGCAGCTCCCGGCGACGGATATGGTTCAGCTGATGTTCGTGATCATCCGTCAGGTCACAGAACGGACAGTCGTCGTTCTCGAAACCTCTTGATCGTTCCGCATTGACATGTTTCATAGCGCCGGGTTGCTGTATCGGCTGATTCGTGTGTCAGCCTTAAGCGCTGTCGTATCGACGCTTTCGGCCCAAACTTGAGGCCACGTCAAAGCTGCATCACTCGGAGCTGCCGCACCGCGACCATGCCCGACCAACCCAGCCGTTCGTTTCGGGATAATCGAGACGGACGCAAGACCGTGTCGTCAATACGCAGACTGTGCACCGCGGCATAATTCCATCGTGCTCAAGAGAACCGCCGGAGAAGGCCGCTATGCCAGAACTGAGCGAGAGCAGCGCTGGGTTTTGAGCGGAATGCCTCACGATCTCACTGACCCAGTGGAGATTCACGATCTCTACCTCACCGGGTCCTCACTGCGCCTGCGCCACGTGCGTGAGGGCTCGGACGTCGTCTTCAAGTTGGGTCAAAAAGTTCGGGTTGTCTCCGGTTCTCCAGAACGCGTTCTGATCACCAATCTGTATCTCAGCCAGCACGAGTTCGACACCATCAGCCGGTTGGAAGGTACGTCTCTCGACAAGATCCGTTGGCATTGGCGGGTGGAGGGTCGAGTGTTCTCGGTCGATCAGTTCAGCGGAAGCCTCGAAGGCCTGATCCTCGCCGAGGTCGAACTCACCGAAGACGACGCTCTTCTCGACGCTCCAGCGCTCTCGGTCGCGGACGTGACACACGAGGACCGTTTTTCGGGGGGCCGTCTGGCTCACCTCACGACGGACGATGCAACAGCTCTGCTCATTGACGTGGCTGCACTCGTACGCGACGGAGCAGCGCAGTGACCCGAGGTCGGCCATTTCCGCGTTCGGCCAACGCATGCGTCTGAAGGTCTTCGCTCCACGCTGAGCGGGCCGTTGCCAGCCGACTTGAACGTCTGGTCAACTTGTACTGCGCGCGACATTCGTAAACTTCGACCGAGAGCTCCTAAGGCGTCGGGACAAATCTTCCGGTCATGGAACGGAAACGACGAAATCGCCAATCGGATCTGGCGCTACGACCTGGTTCCACCCGGCACGGTCGAGACGGAGGACACACTCTCGCTCGTCTGGCCGGCGGTGTCCGAGTCGTGCGGCCACCTGGGCCCAGTTCCCGCCCTTCCCTCCGGGACATCTGGACGACCGTCAACCCGCCTCGCCGAACTTGTCGTTGCCTGAGACCCTCAAGCCTTGGATGCGACGTCGAACGTGAGTCCCGTAAGCGGAAACCTCTCGGTGCCCGTGGTGTAGCAGACCTCGACCCCGTACTCGAGTTGCGTCGGCACGTCAGTGGACTTGACGATCCCTTGCGATACCAGCCACTTGAAGGCGGCCAGGATGTCCACTGAACCCGAGGACACCTGGGTGTCACGGAAGAACATCAACTCGCCACCGTTGTTGAGAAAGTGGTAGTGCACCCCGTCGAGCTTCACCGCCGTCGTCGCCTTATCGGGCCAGTGTGACTGCGCTCCGGACCATTGATTCCAGATCATGATCTCGGTGCCCCAGTTGTTCAGCCAAAGGTCGTATGCCGCATCCCATCCTCCGGCCCCCGAGGGAAATGCCTCCGAAAACGTGGAGGTGATGGAATTCCAGGCCGATATCGGCTTGGTCGACCGGTGCGCACGACCACCGACGTCGTACTCCGTGTCCGGATAGGTCTCGACTGCGCCACCGTTGTTGGGTTGCTTCGACACCGCGCTCCAACTGGACTGGTTGCACACGTCGATCGTCTGAGGACCGGCGGACCCGTTCCAAGCGTCGTTGTTGACCCACCAATACTCAGGGCTGGACGAGCCCGTACCGAAATCCTTCGTTCCTGTGGCCTCGCGGGTGGAAAAGGTCGGATGAGTGCATCGTGCTTCAGAAAGCTGCCCGGTGGCGGTGGCGGTGGCGGTTGTCGTGGTTGTGCTGGCAGCGGTTGGGCTCCCCTTGCACTTGAGGGATCCTTCCGTCGCACTCGTCTGCTTGAAGACCAGCTGACTGCCCGAGCAGGTGGCGCTTTGGGACTGTCCCGAAGTGAGTTGAATCTGCGCCGTGGCCGCGAGCGCGGCCGTCGAGCCCGCGAGCAGGGCAGCGGCTATGACGCCAACGGCGAGGACTCGTCTCATCTTTCTCTCCAATGTTGCTGTGGCCACCGTAGGCGGAAGTCGACAACCCGTCATGTCGGTCGGTCGAGGCCGTCACACCAGCTTGAGCGGCTGATCAGTACCGGACGTCAAGAGCCGCCAAGCAACAAACGGACAACAGAAGCCCTCCAGGTGGCCGGCTCGTTCATCCGCCAGTCGATCCCAGAGCGCTGGATGCGCCGCTCCAACGCCGCGATCCTCCTCAGACCACTGAGTGATCTTTCCGTGCGGAAATACACCTGAATCGTCGAAGTGCTCGTCAGATCCCTGTCGACACCGCGGGAGCGGCTAGGTGCTCCATCGTCGAACCAAGAGAATCGTCGCCCCGAACAGCAGGGCCGCAGTGGCAGCCAGAATCCCCGACTCGCGCCACTGCAAGCTCCAGTAGTGACTGTTCGGCTGGTAGTAGGTGCCCGTCTGCACATGATGTGCAACGAGACACGCCGTGTATCCGCTGGAGCTCGCGAGTGCGCTCTGACCCGGATTCGATGGAGCAGGGGAATACTCGCAGCGCTGAGCCGCCATGTCGGCTGAGGGGCTGTTCGGAGGTTGCAGGGACCCGGGGGCGTACCGATAGCCGAATCCAAGATCCCACGCTCCGTTGGCCACCTTGTACGCATTCGACAGCACCTGCTCATTTCCCTGCGGCGAGGTGGAATACGCGACAAACACCTGTGGGGCCAGCGAGGGCCGGACAAAGAGAACCATCACCACAGAGACCGCGGCGTACAGAGCGATCGTTCCGACGATGGCCCAGGACACCTTTCTGAAAAGAGCTCCGAGAGCCGCTCCCAACGCCAAGGCGAGCAAGGTGTACGCGACCGGCGCAAGGCCGGTTGTCGGGAAGAACTCCGGCTGCATTCGCCCGGACTGACCCAGAAACAACGCGACCGGTCCGCCCACATCGCCCAGGACCAATCCAGGAACCCGCTCGTAGGTCCTCCCCGACCACCATTGAGCCACGATGGTCAGGGCGATCACCATGATGCCGAGGGACAGGAAGACCGTCAGCGACTTGAGAATGAGCCACTTCGTCCTCGAGATGCCCTGGGTCCAGGCCAGCCGGTTGGTGTGGCGCTCCAACTCGCCGGCTACCAGGGGTGCGCCGAAGATGACACCGAGCAGGCACGGAATGAAGAGCACCAGGAAGTTCAGCGCTGTTGCCTGGTTGGAGATCGACCAGGCACCCGAATTGAGCGGACAGCGGAACGTGTTGTAGTGGCACGCTTGGCTGGTCAGCGCAGACTCGTACGCACGTCCGAGGAGATACATCCACAGGCCGAGCCCGATGATGACCAGAGCAACCACACCCAGCAGGACGCGATGGCGCCGGAGAACGAGCCAGATCATGCTTGTCCCTCCCAGGTCTCGCCGGGAAGACCTCCCGACGGAGACGGCCTGGTCGAAGGTGTCGAGAGATAGGCGAGCACGATCTCTTCGAGATCGGGCTCCAGCACCTGCCAGGACGGGCCTACGAGTTCATATTTGCCTCGGACCAAGACGGTCGACTGGCGCTCTGCCTCCCGGGTTGAGACGACGTCGACGTTCGACGGCAGCGCTTCGCCGCGTGGACCAACGAGGATTCTGTGGCTCGACAGCAATACCTCGATCGATCCTGTGACCCTGACGTTCGAGTCCGAAAGAATGATGAGGTGATCGCACACCGGCTCAAGCTCACTGATGATGTGCGACGACAGAAAGACGGTCGTGCCCCGGTCCGCCACCGACGCCAGAAGCATTTCGAGCAGCTGGCGCCGAGCAAGGGGGTCCAGGCTGGCGACCGGCTCGTCCAACAACAGGAGATCGGGTGACTTTCCCACGCACAAGGCCAGGGCAACCAGCGCTTGTTGGCCGAGCGACAGTCGATCCACCCGCTGGTCGAGCGGAATGTTCGACTCACCCAGCCACCGGAGCGCGGCGGGATCGTCCCAGGTTGCGTTGACCTTCCGCCCCAGCGTCAAGGTTTCCCTGACCCGCAGGTTCCCGTAGAGCGGGCGCAACTGGTCGAAGTATCCGATCCTGGACAGATGCCGAGTCCCATTCGGGCGAACGACATCGCCGAATATCTTCACGGTGCCTTGACTCGGTCGTGAAAGGCCGGCCGCCATTCGCAAGAGGGTGGACTTGCCTGCTCCGTTTGGTCCAACCAGACCGGTGACCGACCCCTCCGCTACTTGCAGCGAACAATCCCGAAGAGCCCACTTCTTGCCATAACGGCGGCCAAGGGCAAGGGTCTCGAGCGCGGCTGGTGTCATGATTCCTCTTTCTTCGAAGACTCGGTGGCTTCGGCGACCAGCGCAGCGATTGCCTCATCCCCGAGGCCGGCTGCCCGGGCAGTCCGCATCCATTTCTCGAGTTGCCGCTGCAGCTGCGGCTGCTCGTGCGGCACTCGGGAGAGCGAGCGCCTGATGTACGTGCCGCTCCCTGGGCGGCCCTCCGTCAGTCCCTGTGCTTCGAGGTCCCGGTAGGCCCGGTGGACCGTGTTCGGGTTGATGGCGATCTGTTTGACCACATCGCGCACAGTGGGCAGTCGGTCTCCGGGACGTAGCAAGCCCAGGCGGAGCGCCTGGCGGACCTGGTCGACCACCTGCCGATAGGCCGGGACGCCGGACTTTCGATCCAGTCGAAACTGGATCGTCGGCTCGGGATCCACCTATCCCAATGTACTAGTAAGTTAGGACAATTGCAATCGTCAGGAGGCGAGGCGATGGAGATCATCCCAAAGAAGCTCGAGTGCATCGACGACCGTCCCGCCATTGTCGGCGAGATGCAGCAGCATTCCCGAACTCTTGATTTGCCGAGCCACGTCAAGGTGTTGCAGCGACAGGGACGCGTGAGCATCGAGAACCTCGTCGGGAGCTCGTCCGAGCAAGTGTGAAAGGTGGACGACGTGACCAAATGCGCCCCACGGCCCACCGAGCCGAGTGCGCGAAGGGAGACCGCGCGCGATCGCCGGCACCTCCGAAAAGATTTCATACAGTCCATCCCAGACGGGATCATCGGAGGCAAAGGCGACGTGAGGAATGCGATAGATGCGCAGGGTCCCGGCACACATGAGGCAGGGCTCGAAGGTCGTGAGCAGGGAATAGCCCACGTACTTGCCGACCGGCAGATTCGCAAGAGCATTCATCTCGGCGTGCGCCATGAACGTACCGGCAAGTGGTGAGGAGCCATCAGGCGCGTCGAAAACGCGGCTCCGGCCACGGCTGACGATTTCTCCATCAGCATCAATGACGACTGAGCCGACCCCGGCCGAACCGGAGACCCACGACATCCAGGCTTCTTCGAAGGCGATCTGCCACGGAAGGGACAGTTCGGCCCATGCATCACTCGCATTGGTCATTGCTCGTCTCCTTGTCCGGAAGGCGCGGGCGGTGCACCAGTTGTCGGGTGCTCTCGGACCTTCGTATGTGGTCAGATGAGGCCTCGGTCAGATTGTTGGATCACGACGTGTATGGAGGTCAGATGCGTACGGACATTTGTGATGGTGGAGTTTTCCCTGACTTTGAGCTTGCCGATCAAGCGGGCAAGAAACGATCGCTCTCGGAGCTTCAGGGGGGCAATGTCATGGTGCTCCATCTTTCCCGTGGGAGCTACGACCCCAAGGAGCATCAGTTCCTTCGGCAGTTCGTCGACGCCTATCCACAGTTCAAAAATGGATACACGCGCCTGGTGGTGATCTCGACGGACAATCAGCTCAACATCAACGAGTTCCGCGACGCGGTAGGTGCCACGTGGCCTTTCCTATCGGATCCAGATCGAGTCGTTCAAAAGGATCTCGATATTCAGGAGTACACGGATGAGCCCCACGATCCGATGATTCCGCACACGTTAGTCCTCGAACCGCACCTCAAGATCTTCAAGATCTACAACGGCTACTGGTACTGGGGTCGTCCCACAATGGCGGAGCTGCACGTGGACCTCCGGAACGTATTCCAACGAATTCGTCCGGATTTCGATCTGGCGGCCCCGGGGTTGCGAGAGGCATGGGAGCGAGGTGATCGCGACCGATTCTTGGTCGACACGCTGGAAGAGCCGATCCGATACACAGAAGGCAAGAGCATCGGCATAAAACGCTGACGGCGCGTGGCGCGGGTCGGATTAGGTTGCTGAGATGACGGCACGGACCGCCCTGAAGCTCGGCGCGGTTGTGACTCTCGGCGCACTCTGCCTGACCGCCTCGAGCGCTGCCAGTGCTGCCTCCGGTGGATCGGGCAACGCTGCGTACGATGGTGCCCCGGCCCAGGTTCGCGCAGCCGGGGCCGGCCAATGGCCGCTGCCGGGGCACGACTACGACAACACTCGAGACGCCGGCCGCTCACCTGTGACTGCACGGTCGATTTCCAAGCTGGTGACCGCCTGGTCCGTCCCGATGACCGGCGCGCTCGACCACCGCCCCGATCATTGTCGGTGACCGGATTTACGTCGAGGACAACAGCGGATCGGTGGCGAGCATCGATCGATCGAGTGGACATGTGATCTGGCGGAGCGCCGCCTTGGGATTCTCCATCGGGCCCAACGGGGTGGCGGTCGGATGGGGGAAGGTCTTCGCGGGCACCAGCGACGGCGTGGCCGCGCTCAGTTCGACCACCGGCCGCGTGCTCTGGAATCGCCGACTGACAACCACCGCCACAGAAGGAGTCGACATCCAACCGACTGTCGTCGACGGTCTCGTCCTTATGGCGACCGTGCCGGTCGGTCTCGGTGGCATCTACAAGGGCGGCGACCGGGGGTGGCTCTTCGCTCTTCATGCCGCCACGGGCAGAACCGCCTGGTCATTCGACACGGTCGCCTCGCCCGACCTCTGGGGAAATCCGGCCGTCAACTCCGGCGGCGGCGCCTGGTATCCGCCCGCAATCGATCGGGCCACCAACCGGGTCTATTGGGGTACGGCAAACCCCGCTCCGTTCCCGGGAACGCCACAGTTTCCGAACGGGACGAGCCGGCCTGGTGCAAACCTCTACACGGACTCGACGGTGGCGCTCAATCTCCGCACGGGCCGTCTGCAGTGGTACCACCAGGCCACGGCCCACGACATCTTCGATCGCGACTTTGTCCACACCATGATCGTGAACATCCCGCGTTCCGGCCGCCGAATTGTCGTCGGGACCGGCAAGGGCGGACTCGTCGTGGGGCTGAACCCGGCATCGGGTCGTCTGGTGTGGCACACCTTGGTGGGTCTGCACCACAACGGTGAACTGCACGCGCTCGCCGGTCCCACCGTGGTGCTGCCCGGCACCTTCGGGGGCGTGCTGACCCCTCCCGCATCGGCGGATGGCACGGTCTACGTCGCCACCTTGAACGCCCCCGACACCCTGTATCCCGACATGACGGCCTACTTCGGCGGCAAGATAGGGACGTATCCAGGTGACGTCGTCGCGTTGCAGGGGGCCACAGGCAAGATCGTCTGGGACACGAAAGTGCCCGGCGACCCCACCGGAGCCGCCACAGTGGTGAACAACCTGGTGCTGACCGCCACAGATCAAGGAAGCTTGGTGGCGATCAACCGCTCGACGGGCCGGATCGTGTGGGTGCACACATTGCCGGGGTCCGTAAACGGCTGGTTGTCGATTGCGGGCAACCTCGTCGTCATTCCGATCGGGGGTACGCAGCCCCCTGAGCTGCTCGCCCTCCGTCTCCCGACGAGCACGAAATGACTCCCGGGCACCGTTGGTGTCGACCGGCCGTCTCCTCATGACGGGGCCGCTGCTCACGTGAGGTCATGAGTTGCCAACAGGAGCCTCCCAGAGGACCTGGGAGGACGCACCATCGGCGCTTATCGATACGAGGGCCGTCCTGTCCGTGAAGCCGTTCCCGTAAAACGTGTCGACGTAAATGGTGCCATCGGCACCGACGGCAATGCCGTTGGGTGAGAACCCTCTGATGCCGTGAAAGAGGCCCTGGGCGAAGGAGATGATCGTCTGTTCGCCGGTCTGTGAGAGCCGGACGACTGACAACTCGTCCATGGCGACGATCCCTCCATTGGGCGCCGTCGCGAGACCGGCGTCACCGCGGGGATAGATGCTTTGCGCCCCCGCGGGCTCCGTGAGCACGCCCGAGGGCTGGACCACGAAGACCGCCTTGGAACCGAACCCGAAGAAGTAGAGGTTGCCCGACGAGTCGAACGCGAGCCCGTCCGCACCGTCGGCCGAAGCCGAGGATGCCTGACCTCCCACGCCGCCAACACCTTGATCGGGGCCATCGGTGCCCACAATGACGCTCAGAGTCCCGTCGGCATTGAGACGGAGCACCTGCTCGCCCACGGTGATAGTCAGATGCCCGCCAGCGTCGAAGGCCACGTCGTTGGGCGAGATGGCGGCCTCCAGGGCGGGAGTGCCGCCTGGGACGAAGCCACCGGCTGAGGAAGCACCGGATCCGACGACGGTGAAAATTGTCCCAGTGGGCGAAATGGCCCGGACTCGCCCGTTTCCCTCGTCGGCGAAGAAAAGCGTCCCGTCCGCCCCAAAGGCCATCCCGCCTGGTCGGTCGAGCTCGGCGTCGACCGCTGGGCCACCGTCACCCTCGTCACCCACCTGTCCTGTACCCGCCTCGACCACGAACCTCCCATTGGGAAGCCGTTCCAGAATCTGGTTCCGGGTTTGGTCGGCAATGAAGAGGTCGCCGTTGGGGCCCACGGCCAACGCGGTCGGACGGCTGGGGACGACAACGGAGGACGCCTGGGTGGTGCTGGTCGTGGCCGGGGTTGTCGTCGTTGTGCTCGATCTGCCGGACGCGCTCGTCGGAACCGGCGAAACCCCGCTCCCGGTCGAAGCGTGGTCCGGACTCACGCATCCCGACGGTGGCGCGCTCGAACCCTGCTGCCCCGGCATGAGCACCGTGCCGGCGCATCCGAAGTTCGACAAGATCGTGTCACCGGTCACCGTCGAGCCATCCGGGAGCGAGTAGCGCGTCTTCTGCTCCCTGATATATCCCTCACTGTCAACGGACACCCACGTCGTTTTTCCGGCAAACCCGCTCTCCTTCAGAATGGCGTCAGCGGCGCGGATGGTCGACACCTGCTCAGACGTGAGGCCGTTCGTGTCGGGATCTTGGAGCCCGCTCTCGGAGAGTTTGTAGATCGTGACCGGAACGCCATCGACGTTGCCGGTACCCGCTGGCTGGGCTCCCTGGATTTCGCGGGCCTCGAGGTCGAGGTAGCCAGTCCCACTGGCCAGGCCCTGCATGTCCAGCGCTCCGGTAACCTGGCCGACCGTGCCCTCCACCGAGCCGGCGTAGCCCGAAAGCGGTGCGCCCGGTCCAGCCTGGCCGGGCCCGGCCAAGCCGTAGTCACCGCCCCCGATCTCCCATACATCCGTCCCGTTGTCGTAGAGCGTGATCAAGCCGAGGGATCCGACATTCGAGACGGTCACCATGGCGTAGGGATCGGTATTGACCGTGCCGTGGCCGGAAATGGACGAAAGGCCCGGATACTGGCTCTGGGGCGAGGAACTTTGCCAACAGGGCATCAAGTTCGACTTGGTGCTCGTTTGAGGACAGTGGAAGGGCGGGGTCGTCGTAGGAGCCGCAGGAGGGGTCGTGGTGTCGCTGTACGTCATGTCGTAGCTGCCGGCTGCCACGGTGACGTTGACGTCGTCGACCACGAGCCGCGCCAGGCGATCTTGAAGCCGGGCACCGTTGACGTGACTCGGCGTGTCGTGACCCAGGGTCGGGACAAGCAGAGCAGCCCCTACCGCCAGCACAATCAGAAGTGCGAAGGCCCAACGAACACGACGGATTCGACGCGTTTCGCCCTTGCCTCTCGAACGGGCTCCGGTGATGTGAGACGTGCTGAGACGTCGATCGACAGCCGCCATCGTGCGCGCGTCGGGAGGATCTATCTCGTCGATATAACGGCGAACTTCATCCAACTCGTCACTCACTCCCGGTGCTCCTCTGCAACGGTGTATCGGTGATCCGACTTGGCATATGCCGTGTATTGCCCGTCCGCCTCCAAAAGTTCCCTGAGATTTCCCCTGGCCCGAGATAAGCGCGAGCGCACCGTCCCAACCCTGATGCCAAGGGCCCGGCCGATGTCGTCATAGCTGAGGCCGAGTCCAGCGGAGAGCACAAGGACTTCGCGGTGTTTGTCATCGAGGGCATCCAATGCTCGGCGCACGCCCTGCATCTGGTCACGTTGCTCGGCACTCGCGGCAGGGGGATCCATCGCATTCGTTGCGCTCTTGCCCTGTTCCTCCAAATGGGTGATCCGCCGGAGCATGGACGTGCGCCTCACCTGGGACCGCCGATGATGACGGATCATGTTGGAGGCAATCCCAAGCAGCCAGGGAAGAGCCCCGTCATAGCGCGTGTCGTAGCGCTGCCGTGCTCGGAAGGCCGCCTCGAAGACGTCGGCGAGGAGATCCTCGGCCGAAGACCGATCCACTCGGCTCGCCAGGTAGCGGAACACCGACGCT
This sequence comes from uncultured Acidimicrobiaceae bacterium, assembly GCA_963783965.1. GTDB lineage: Bacteria > Actinomycetota > Acidimicrobiia > Acidimicrobiales > RAAP-2 > Bog-473. The sequence goes on from CAWAPQ010000001.1 coordinate 267,961, forward strand.
CCATGGCGCTCGAAAATCACGGAAAAACACTCGGGGTTGCTGACCGAGTCGCCGATGAGGGCACCGTCCGTGCCCTTCGTCCCGGACGCGTCAATGCCACTCACCAAACCGATATTGCCCGAAGCAGGGCAAAAGTTCCCGAGAGGGGCGCCGTATCCCAGCCCAGCCCGATGAAATCGGTCCGAATCTCCCTTGGATCGAGTGCACGAGTCCGGTGGGACGAAGCCCCTCAGTGCTTCGATGCTTTTCTCTCCGGTCGGCAGCCCGATACTGGCTCTTCGACGAGAACGCTCAGGAGGGCCGGCCCCGCGGTGCCTCGGGGCTGGCCCGTCGGCACGACTGGGCCAAAGGCCCTCGGGCCTGGCACCGGAGTCAGTCACTCATTGAGGTGAAGACGCTCAAGCCCGGCCACAATCTGCGAGAAGACCTCTTCAACGCCTTGGTCGCCGTCGACGTTCAGGATGAGCCCGCGTCGGCGATAGAACCCCAGGAGGGGCTCGGTTTCGGCAAAGAACACTTGGAGCCTATGGGCCACGACATCCTCTGCGTCGTCGATCCGACCTTCTTGCTTGTCCCGGATGCGTAGCCGACGTTCGAGTTCCTCAGGCGGAACGTCGAGGTGTACAACCGCCTGGAGCTCGATGGATCTGACTTCTCTCGCGGCGCGGTACGCCGCTTCGGCCTGACGAAGGTTGCGCGGAAAACCATCCAATACGTAGCCGCCACGATTGGCCGCCTCAATCAACGGTGCCGCCAGGAGATCGAGGATCAGGTCGTCAGGGACCAGGTCGCCTCGACGAACGTAGTCAGTTACTTTTCTTCCGATCTCTGAATTCTGAGCAATTTGCTGCCGCAGCACGTCACCGCTCGATATGTGAGTGATTCCGTAGTGATGGGCAAGCTTCTCCGCCTGGGTGCCTTTTCCGGCACCGGGCGGTGCCACTAACAAGACTCGCACGAGCAGAAGTTAGTCCTCGAATGCATGGACGATCGACTGCGTGACGGAGGCGCTACCTATACTGCGGCGGTGCTCGGCCGAATTCTCGCGGTTGCCCTCGTCGCCATGTCGACGCTCACGGTGGTCGAGGCGACGGGCGGCTCGCCCGCTGGGGCGACGCTGAATTCGCCCATCGTCGGCATGGCGGCGACACCTGACGATGCTGGGTACTGGCTGGTGGCCTCAGACGGCGGTGTCTTTGCGTACGGCGACGCACATTTCTACGGCTCGGCGGTCAACCTTCACCTGAACGAGCCCGTCGTCGGCATGGCGACGACACACGACGGCGGGGGCTATTGGTTGGTCAGCGCGGACGGTGGCGTCTATGCCTATGGCGATGCACAGTACGGTGGATCGGCGGTCAATCTTCACCTGAACAGGCCCGTCGTCGGCATGGCGGCGACACCTGACGGGGCGGGCTATTGGTTGGTGAGCACGGACGGTGGGGTCTTCGGCTACGGCGACGCACGGTTCTACGGCTCGACCGGGGGGATCGTCCTCAGCAAACCCGTGGTCGGCATGGCCGTCACTTCCGACGGTGGCGGCTACTGGCTCGTGGCTGCCGACGGCGGCGTCTTCGCGTACGGCGACGCTGCGTTCTACGGTTCGACCGGCGGGATCGTGCTCAGCGAACCCGTGGTCGGCATGGCTGCCTCCTCCGACGGTGGCGGCTACTGGCTCGTGGCTGCCGACGGCGGCGTCTTCGCGTTTGGCGACGCTCGCTTCTACGGTTCGGCCAGCGGCGAGGTCCCCGGCGAGCCCATCGTCGGTACGGTCGCAAGCTCGGATGCCGGTGGTTACTGGCTCCCGACGGCTGATGGAAGGGTGTTCACCTTCGGCGACGCCCGGTTCTTCGGCGCAATCTCAAAGATCATCGCCCTCTATGGCGACTCACTCGGGATGGAAGCGGCACAGACCTTTGAGTACCTGGCCGGCACATCCGGGGCGCTCACACTGCTGCGGGCGTTTGGCGGTGCGGCGATCTGTGACGACCTGGGGGACATGACGACCGATGTGGCGAACCTGCACCCCACCGTCGCGGTGATGGAGTTCTCGGGGGACAACCAAACGCCGTGCATGGCGGCGTACACGAAGGGATCCGGCGCTTACTACGAGAAGTACCAGAATGACGCCCAGGCAGCCATCAATATCTTTCGGAGCAACGGGATCCCGGTCGTTCTGATCGGCGCACCCCCGGACGCCTTCACCGACCTCACCGTGAACATCAACTTCCTCAATCAGATCTACGCGTCGCTTGCGGCAAGTAGTTCGGGTGTTCTCTACGACGATGCGGGCCAGTCCGTGTCGTCGAATGGTCAGTACACCAAGACGCTCCCCTGTCTTCCCGTAGAGCCTTGCACCGGTCCGTCCGGCACAAACGTGGTGAGGTCACCCGACGGCGTGCACTTCTGCCCGGACGGGATGGTCGTACAACAGAACTTGTTCAGTGTGTGCGACGTGTACTCGTCCGGGGCCTTCAGGTTCGCCGCTGCCATGCTCGGTCCCGCCCTCGGGCAGTGATCCACACCTTCACAAGGCAATGGCGTCCGTTGAGCAGCTTCGCTGCGGCTTCCGGAGCCGCTGACGCAAGAACGGACTTCTTCTAGCCTGGCACCGCCGGGCCACGCGGAAGGGAGTATCGATGGCCAAGTTGCAGGTGTGGAATGATCCTCCCCGGTGCTCGTTCTGCGGGAAGACGCAAGACAGCGTCACCAAGCTCGTGGCCGGACCGAGCGCCCTCATCTGCAATGAGTGCGTCGAACTCTGCAACGACATCATGTCCGCTGAGGCCGATCGGCCCGCCGACGAGACCACGGGGATGCGCGCCTCGACGGTCGGGAGATGGCGAGCCTCCTCCCCCGAGACTCTGTCGGATGATCCCGTGGCCGCTCAATCCCCACGGCTGATCCTCGCTTCCGGCTCGGTCTCCCGACTTTCCGTTCTGCGCGACGCGGGCTTCGATCCCGAGGTGGTCGTCAGCGGAGTCAGCGAGGAGTTCGACGGCCTCACCCCCGCGCAAGCAGTTGTGGTTCTGGCCGAGCGCAAAGCCCTGGCCGTCGCGGACCACTACGCAGAGAGCCTGGTCATCGGCTGTGACTCCATGCTCGAGTTCGACGGCGAGGCACTCGGCAAGCCTGCCTCGGGTGCCGAAGTGGTACACGTGTGGAGGCGGCTCTCGGGGAGACAGGCCACACTGCACACGGGCCATTGCCTTATCGAGACGTCAACCGGGCACCGTGTCAACCGGCTCGCCAGCTCGGAGGTGGAATTCGGCGTCCCCAGCGAAACGGAGCTCAGCGCCTACGCGGCCACGAACGAACCGCTCTCACTGGCTGGGGCATTCAGCATTGAGGGACTCTCTGGACCCTTCGTCGCAGCGGTGCACGGGAGCCCGAGCAACGTCCTCGGTCTGTCGCTGCCGGACCTGCGCGAGATGCTGTTCGAGGTCGGCGTCCAGATCACTGATCTGTGGAGGAAAGACCGAAAATAGGGGACCCTCCCGCTCCTCCGTTTCGACGTCACTTCCCTGACGACTCACGTCAGCGTTCAATGGTCCCCATCTGCTCCTCGTTGTGGTGGTCACCGGCGGCCGGGGGAAGCTTGTTGAGGCTGTCGATCTGCCGCGCGCTGAGCTCGAGGCCGTCGGCGGCCACGTTCTCCTCAACCCTCGCGACGCGCTTGGTGCCGGGAATCGGAACGATGTTGTCTCCCTTCGTGAGGAGCCAGGCCAGGGCAACTTGACCCGGCGTCGCCTCGACCTCCGCAGCGACGCGTTCGACCTCGTTGACGAGCCGTTGATTCCGCTGGAAGTTCTCGCCCATGAAACGAGGATTGGACTTCCGAGCATCGCTGTCATCCATCCCTTCCAAGGAATCGAGCTTCCCGGTCAGCATCCCTCTGCCGAGCGGCGAGTAGGCGACGAACCCGATGCCCAGCTCCCGCAAAAGCGGAAGCACCTCGTCTTCTTGATCACGGGTGAACAATGAGTACTCCGACTGCAGCGCAGTGACCGGATGGACGGCGTGGGCACGGCGAACGGTTTCGACCCATGCCTCGGAGAGACCGATATGACGGACCTTGCCCTCCTGCACCAACTCGGCCAGGGCGCCGACGGTGTCCTCAATGGGGGTACGCGGATCGACACGGTGCTGGTAGTACAGGTCGACGTGGTCCGTGGCGAGACGCCGCAATGAGCCTTCAAGGGCGCTGCGCACATTTGCTGGACTGCTATCGAGCTGTCCTGGGCGATTCCCGGTGTGCGAGATCAAGCCGAACTTCGTCGCCAACACCACCTGGTCGCGACGACCTTTTATTGCCCGTCCGACGAGCTCCTCGTTGATGAAGGGTCCGTAGACCTCCGCCGTGTCGAGGAGGGTCACGCCGAGATCAAGGGCACGATGGATCGTCCGAATGGACTCGGCATCATCTTTGCCCGCTCCCGTATAGGCGGTCGACATCCCCATGGCGCCCAGGCCGATACGGCCGACGTCGAGAGTTCCGAGCGTGCTGTGCTTCATCGCATCCGTTCCTTTCGCCTGGTTCCGGAGACTCCAGGGGAGAGTCGTCGCGTTGACGTTCGCTCGGCATCACTGAGGGGGAAGGAATCGGCCCAGTTCGTGTACGACCGAGTAGAACTCCCTCACCGTTTCTTGCACGATTTCGCGGACGGGAAGAACCTCAGCGACGCGACCCGCCACCTGACCCCCGAAGGCGAAGCCGGCATTGAGATCGCCCTCGAAATAGAGCTTGAGGACCCCCTCCATGCCGACGGTTCGACCCATGACGACCGAATGCTCCTGCTCCAGGCCTTCGCTGAAGGGGGTCCGCATGACCCGGTAGGCCGGGCTGGAGTGGGCACTCAGCATGACGGTGTCGGTGGCATCGGCCTCAGTGACCAAGCGCTTGTAGTTGTCGTGCACCGGGGATTCCGCTGCGCTCACCATCCGCGTTCCCATCTGGACGCCTTCGGCACCCAATGCGAAGGCGGCAGCCATGGAGACGCCGTCGACGATCCCGCCTGCCGCGATCACCGGGAGGCTGAAGGCGTCGCAGATCTGCGGCAACAAGACCATCGTCGAGACCGGTCTTGTGCTCTTGAAGCCTCCTCCTTCGCCGCCCTCCACGACCAGTCCGTCGACCCCGGCATCCACAGCTTTCTGCGCGGCGCGCATTGACGGGACGACGTGGAAGACGGTGATTCCCGCGTCATGAAGCTGCGAGGTGTACCGAGAAGGATTCCCCGCCGAGGTCGTCACGAATTTGACGCCTTGTGCGGCCACGAAATCGACGATGTGAGTGTCGGCCACGAACATCTGTGCGATGTTCACACCCCACGGTCTGTCGGTTCGCTCTCGCATCACAGCCATTTCGTCCCTGACTTCGTCGAGGCGACCGGAAGAGGTCTCAATGATCCCGAAGCCGCCGGCATTGGAGACGGCGGACGCAAGCTGCGCTCGGGCGATGAAACCCATTGGGGCCTGGATCAACGGGTAGTCCACGCCGAGCAGCTCGGCGACGCGGGTACGCAACGGTGGCGGCGGTCCGGGAGGGATCCTCTCAACCTAGCCAGGACTCCTACGGGCCGCTGTTACCATCGCCGGTCCAAGCGCTCGGACCGCCATGCCAGCCATGTCTCTCCGGCAGACAGAGGAGAAGGACGGGCAGACGCCAATGAGACCGATGGAGCTGCGGGAGCTGATGTTGATCACCATCGCGGTCCGACCCATCGTCGACCTCGGGGGCGGACGTCGCTCTGTGGCCTTTGAAGGGGGGACCTTCGAAGGAAGGGACGGCCTGATCGGTACCGTGCTCGACGGCGGCGTCGATTGGCAGACGGTGCGCCCGGACGGCGTGCTCGAGATCGATGCCCATTACGCGCTACGGACCGAGGCGGACGAATCGATAGAGGTCCGTTCGCAAGGCGTCCGCAAGGCCTCGGAGTCCGTGGCGGAGCGGTTGGCGCGGGGGGAGCTGGTCGACCCGGGTGAGTACTACTTCCGGACCTTGGTGCGGCTCTCGAGCGCGGCGCCGCGGCTGCACTGGTTGAACGACCTCATCGCCGTCTCGACCGGCGAGCGAGAGCGCGCCACCGTCCGTATCCATGTACACGAAGTTCTGTGAGCGCGGCAACACCGCGTCTGCGTTGCGCCGTCGTCGGCGCCGGAATCGGAGGCCTGGCGACAGCCCTCAGCCTGCACGAAGTCGGGGTGCAGGTGGACGTGTTCGACACCGTGCCCGAGCTGCGCCCTCTCGGCGTCGGCATCAATTTGCTGCCGCACGCGGTACGCGAGCTCGATGCGCTCGGCCTCCTCGACGAACTACGCGCCCACGCCATCGCCCCTTCCGTCCTCGTCTACTGCACGAAGAGGGGCCAGGAAATCTGGCGTGAGCCACGCGGGCTCGCCGCGGGCTACCCCTGGCCGCAACTCTCCATCCACCGCGGAGTGCTTCAGGAGGTGCTGCGGGACGCGGTGCTCCAGCGGCTGGGGCCGGACGCCCTGCACCTGGGATGCCGGCTCGTCCAGATCGGCGGTGAAGACGCGGGCCCCGTGGCCGCGTTCGAGGACGGCAGCGAGGTCGAGACAGACCTCATCGTCGCGGCCGACGGCATCCACAGCGCGGCGCGGGCGCAGCTCTATCCCGACGAGGGTCGATTTCTCTGGAACGGGTCGTTGCTCTGGCGCGGCATCTCAGAGGTGGAGCCCGTCCTGGACGGGCGCTCAATGATCTGGGCCGGCCATCCGGAGCAGAAATTCGTCGGCTACCCCATCGCCGACCTGCCCGACGGAAGACAGAGATTCAACTTCATCGCGGAGTTGAGGCGGCCCGACTCCGATCTTGCCCGGGCGGAGGATTGGAATCGCCCCGGCTCGCTGGACGACTTTCTGCCTCTGTTCACAGCATGGGACTTCGGCTGGCTCGACGTGCCCACCATTGTGGAGGGGGCACCCGAGACCTTCCTCTTCCCGATGGTGGACCGGGAGCCCCTTCCACAATGGACGTTCGGGCGGGTCACACTGCTGGGGGACGCCGCCCATCCGATGTACCCCATCGGCTCCAACGGCGCGTCTCAGGCCATCCTGGACGCCCGCGTGTTGGCGGGCTGCGTTCGGCGCCATCGCCCGGACGTCGATCAGGCCCTCCGCCGCTACGAGGAGGCTCGCCGCCCGGCCACAGCGGCCATAGTGCGGGCAAACCGGAGCCTCGGACCGGAGATCCCGATGCAGCTCGTCGAAGAGCGCGCGCCCGACGGCTTTGCGGACATAGCGGCGGTGATCACGCCGGAAGAGATTGCCGTCGTCACTGAGCGCTACCGCACGACGGCGGGGTTCTCGCTCGCCACGCTCCAACGCGGCACGTCGCTCATCGATGAGCCCTACCCGGGCTGAGACACCTCTCAGCGGTCGACGCAGTGCCGCACTGCGGCCAACAACGCGGCCGTGCGCCGATCCTCTTCAGGCGTCGCGACCATCCGGTTGATGACGTGGCTGAACGCCAGGCCGAGTTCAGGCTCGGCGAAGGCGATGGAGCCGCCGGCGCCGTCGTGTCCGAACGAGGCACCGCCCAACATGGGCTGGCGGGGGAAAGGCCGAAGGAAGCCGGTGCCCCAGGCGGGCCCATCGAACGGCTCGCCCCAGGGCTTGCCCTCCGAGCGGATGACGGACGCGGCCGCGACGGTCTCGGGTTGCAGGAGCCGGATGCCGTCGACCTCGCCGATGATGGCTGCGTAGAGACGGGCGAGTGACCGGGCATTGGTGATGCCGTTCGCCGCTGGAAGCTGAAGTTGGTGGACCACGGGCGAGTTGAAGCCGAGACCACTACCCGCCATGGTCACCGGCATCAGGCCGTTGAGGGTGATGGCGCGCCACGGAATACTGCCCTCGGGCAACACGAGGGCGACCAGCTCGGGTGGCGCGTCGGGCGGCTCAATGGTCGACACCCGCTCCTCCAATTCGGGTGGGAGCCCGATGTAGAGGTCGAGCCCGAGGGGTGCGGCCAGCTCTCGGGCTACGAACGCGGCCAGGGTCTCGCCTGTGATGCGCCGGACGATCTCACCGAAATTCCAACTGAAGGTCACCGCCTGGTACACATGCGCCGTTCCGGGATCGAACAGCGGCGCCTGCGCTGCCATGCGGGCCGCCATGCCTGCGGGATCGGTCAGGTCCTCGAGCGAGACCGGCCCATCGACGACCGGCAGGCCCGTCCGGTGGCTCAGGACGTCGCGAACGGTCGTGGCCTCCTTGCCTTCGGCGCCGAACTCGGGCCAATACTTCGCGACCGGTGCATTGAGGTCGAGCTCGCCCCGCTCGACCAGCATGTGCGCACATATGGCCGACACGCCCTTGGTGACGGAGAACACCAGCGTCAGCGTGTCACGGTCCCACACACGGCCCGTCGCCTTGTCCGCCAGACCGCCCCAGAGGTCGACGACCGCCCTGCCGCCGACGTAGAGCGCGCAACCCGCACCGAGATCGCCATGGTCGAGGGTGGACGCAAGTGCATCGGCTACCTGGCCGAAGCCGGGCTCGGCGAAGCCACCAAGTTCTGCCACGAGGGTCCCCCTCTGGTTGGACCCCGCCGACAAACGCGCCATGAGGTCGTGCACGGCCTGCCTCGCCACCCTACCCACCCGTCTGCGGGAGCCCGCGGGTCGGTGGGCCGGCGCCGGGTCCCGCTCCCCGCTGAGGCTCACCTGGGTCCGCCGAGAGGCTTCTGGACTATCGTTCCCAGGTCAGCGGCCTATTTTCAGGACGAGGCCGCGCGGCACTCAGGAGGCCGCATGAGGACGGATGCCGACGGAAACGAGCCAGGCGGTGGTTCGGAGGTGACCCGTGCCGCGCTGCGGCTGGACGTCGCGACCAACGTGGGCCTCGGCAGACTGCTCCATGAACCACGCCCAGCCCACTCCGCCGTGACGGGAAGGGCGCGGTGACTTCGCCCGACGAACCGGAGGCCGTATCGGCAGAAGACCGTCTTTCGCTCCTGATCGATCGGCTTCTGAACTCCATGGACGTCGCGGCGTCAACCGGAGCGTGGGATCGCGTCGTCGAGCTCGCTGACGACGTGCTCGCCGTCGATCCCGCCAACGGGCGGGCGTCTTCAATGGTGGAGCGGGCGACGCTCGAACGCTCCCTTCCGGCCGGTCAGCGTGCCTTCGTCAGCCTGGTCTTCGCCGACATCGTCCAGTCGACCGACATGGCCGACGTTGCCGAGCCGGAGGTGATTCAGGATGTCTTCGTCCTCTACCGCCGGGTGGCCGTCGAGACCATCGAGGAGTTGGGCGGTCGCGTGCTGCAGTTCCAGGGCGATGGCGTGGTGGCCTGCTTCGGCTTCCCCACCGCACACGAGGACGACGCGCGGCGGTCCGTCCAGGCCGCCCTGCGGCTGGTCGAGCGGATGGCGCACGCGGCCATTGAGCTGCACCGTCGCCATGGCATCGAACCGGCCATCCGCGTCGGCGTCCACTCGGGCACCGTTGTCATCGCCGGGTTGACCTCAGGGGTCCTCGACGGCTCCGCCCTCGCGGGATCGGTGCCCAACGTGGCGGCGCGCCTGCAAGGCGAGGCAGAGCCCGGCACCGTGGTCATCAGCGACACCACCAGGCGACTCGTCGAGCCGCATTTCGACCTGCAGGCGGTCGGGGCGCGCTCGCTGAAGGGAATCGCGCGCCCGATGGAGCTCTTCCGTGTGGTGCGGTCGCACCGTGCCGCCGCCCCTTCTGGTCGCGGGCTGCCCGAGTCGGTCGCCCTGATCGGGCGAGCGGGCCAGAGCCGCCGCCTCCGGTACATCTGGAGGCACGTCATGCACGAGGACGGGGGTGCCACGCGGCCAGAGAAGACGGTGGTCGTGGTCCGCGGGGTGGCCGGGATGGGGAAGTCAGCGCTGGCCGCAGAGCTCGCGGCGCAGGTACGAATCGAGGGCGGGTCAGTCCTCGAGTTCGACTGCTCGCCCTATCACGGCAACGTCGCGCTCTGGCCCGTCGGTCGCATGCTCGAGCAGCTCCTCGGGTTCTACCCCGACCAGCCAGAGGGCGAACGTCTCAACGTGTTGGAGGCCCGCATGGCAGAGGCCGGTCTCGAGCAGGACACCCTGCCCCTTCTCGCCCCGCTCGTCGGACTGGACAGCGACGAACGGTGGGCCCGTCCGGAGGTGGACGCACTCGCGCTCCGCCAACAGACCCTCCAGGCCCTCGTCGCGTGGCTCGCCTCTGCGGCAGCGTCGACGCCGACGTTGGTGTGGGCCGAAGATCTCCACTGGGCCGATCCGACCACCGTCGACCTCCTGGGCTTACTGGCAACACAGGGCGTCCCCGGCACAATGATTCTGATCACGGCCCAGCACGTGCTCAGTCCCCCGTGGGCGTCGTCGATCGTCGACATCGCGCTGGAACCGCTGCAGGACAAGGAGGCGGCCGGGTTGGTCGCCGCGCTGACAAATGGCGGGCTCAGCCCGGAGCAGCGCGGCCTGATCGTCGAGCGGGGAGCCGGCGTACCCCTCTTCTTACAGGAGCTGACGCACAGCGCCCTCGCCGCCGATCCCGGCGAGGTCCTCCCACCCCGCATCCACGAGATTCTCACTGCTCGGCTGCGGGCTCCCGGCATCGACCTGCGTGTGGCGCAACTGGCGGCCACGCTCGGTAAGGAGTTCGACGAGGAACCGTTGCGCCAGTTAGCGGGGCGGGCGGTCGACGATGCTCTGATCCGCCTTGAGGAGGCAGCGCTCATTGAGCGGGTGGCCGAAATCCGGATGGGACGGTACCGCTTCCGGCACGGGCTCCTGCGCGACGCGACCTATGAGACGCAACTGCTGACCGTCCGCCAGCAGACCCATCGCAGCGTCGCGGAGCTGCTGGGCTCCGCTGCAACCACGCCCGGCGACCTGGCGGTGGTTGCGCAACACTGGGACCTGGCCGGCGATGTCGCGCAATCGATTCCGGCCTACATCGTGGCCGCGCAGTCGGCGCAGTCGACGGCCAGCCACACCGAAGCCCGCCAGCAGCTCGACCGCGCCCTGGAGCTGGCGTCGACGATGCCCGAGGGCGACGAGCGCGACCTGACCGAACTCATGATCCGGACACTGCGCGCCGTGAGCACGAGCTCACAGTTCGGGTACGGCTATCCCGACGTCTTCGAGGACTTCACGGTCACCGAGGAGATCTGCCGGAAGCTGACGAACCGCCCCGAGATCATGCCGGCCCAGGTCGGGATCTGGAGCTACCTGCTCGTGCGCGGCACGGTCGACGCCGCCAGCATTGTGCTCGAGCCCCTGACCGACGTCCTTGACGAGCCGGCGACAGCCTGGTTCGCGCCCGAGATCAAGTCGTGCATGGGGTACGGGGCGTTCTATCAGGGCCGGCTCGAGGAGGCGCACCGCTGGCTGCTCGAGGCGTGGGAGGGGTACCGCGCACGGTCCGACGATGCGGCGTCGTCCCCGTTCTGGCCCCTTCCCCACGACGCCGTGCCGGTGACGGCCGTCGCGCTGGCCTGCGTCGCTGCGCTACGCGGCTCCACGGAGGAGAGCGCGCTCTGGGAGCGTCGGGCGATCGCCACCGCGGAGGAGCTGGACTTCCCGTCCGGCCCCTTCAGTGCGGCTTTCGTCTGCGTGTATCTGGCCTGGATCCGGATGATCGCCGGCAACCGAGAGGAGGCTCGCGAGTTCGGACGGCGTACGATGGAGATCGCCCAACGTTGCCGCTTCGACTATTTCCAGCTCCTCGGCACTCAGTACGTCCTCCTGCCCGAGCCGGACCGACCCTGCGATGCGGCCGAGCTCGAGCAGTACGGCTTGGGAATGGATCTGGTCGGCCACGGCGCGTTCCGTCCGACGCACCTCGGCATCGTCGCCCAGAACCACTATTTCCTCGGCGACGTCGACGCGGCCTTGCGCACGGTCGACGATGCCCTCGAGCGGACGAGGACGTCGGGTGAGCTGGTGCACCAGCCGGACCTCCTCCGGTTGCGCGCCGAGATCACGGCAGCAGCCCACCCCGAGCGGAGGGTCGAGGCGGTCGACGACCTGGTCGCCGCCATTGAGATCGGTCTGGCCCAGGGGTCTCTGCTCCTCGCGCTGCGAGCGGCCAATGACCTCGCCCGCCTTTCCCACGACCGCCCGCCGGACTGGAGCGAACGGATCAGCGCTGTGCTCGAGCGCTTCCCTCCCAACTCGTCGAGCCCCGAGCTGGCCGATGCGCTCGACCTTCTCGGAACCTGAGAGGGGTGTTCCCACGGGCGCCGCACCATGGCGCCCGATTGACAACCTGGGACAGGATGCAAGGGATGAGGCCAGCGACACGGTGACCGACAACCGAGAGAACACGAATCCCAGCCCGACTGTGCCGCGGTTCTCCGGTCAGGTGGCCATTGTCACAGGCTCGACCGCCGAGCCGAGCATTGGCCGATCTTGCGCCTTCCGGCTCGCCCGGGAGGGCGCGTCGGTGGTCATCAACGGCCGCAATGCGGATCGGGTCGCTGCCACCGAAGCCGCGCTTCGTCGCGAGGGATTCGCTGCTGCCGGCGTCGCCGGATCGATGGACACCGAACCGGCGGTTGCGACACTGGCAGATCGTGCCATTGAGGCGTTCGGCCGGATCGATCTGATCGTGAGCACAGTGGGCGGCGCCCCCCACCCGCTCTCCTTCGACGTCATCAGCGAAGAGCAGCTCCTCGAGACGTTCCGGTTGAACACCTGGCCGACGTTGGCACTGGTCCGGGCCGCGCTCGCTCGCGGGCTGGGCGACAACGGGGGCTCTGTCGTCACCATTTCCAGCGGTTCTCCACGGAAGACGACCTCTGCCATGGTGTCCTACGCCGCGGCCAAGGCCGCGCTGAACGCCATGACGCGAACCATGGCCGCAGATCTGGCAGGCCAAGGGGTGCGGCTCAACGCCGTGAGCCCCGGGTTGGTCCGCACCACGGCGACGCGTCCCATCTGGCAGGCCGATGGCGGCACCGCGGCGGGATCGGCGCTCCCACTCGGTCGGCTGACCGAAGCCGAGGACGTGGCGGCGGCCGTGTGCTTCCTCCTGTCCGGCGACGCCCGGCAGATCACCGGTATCACGCTGGACGTCGACGGTGGGAACCACCTCTCCAGTGGGTGGACGCCGATTCACTAGCGAGGAGGCGACGAGGACAGCGCCCTCTTCAACGGTCCGAGAACCATCGACCCGATCTGCTCGATCTGCTCCCGGACCTGGTCGGGCGTCATGCCCGGAAGCTGCACCCGCAGATTGAGGCCATCGGCCCCGACCTCGCCCATGGCGGCCGCCAGCCATTCCGCCAGCTCGCCCGGATCATCGGACGCCACGGTCTGATCGGCGCCGAATGCGCCGGCGCCGCCGGCGTAGCTCTCGTACACCGCTCGCTGGTCCTCGACCAGGCCGGAGCGCACGCGGCCCAGCCACACCCGGCGGATCAGCACCTTGGCGCCCGTACCGCCCGCTTCGTCGAAGGCCTGCGTCAGACGGGCGAGCCGCACCGGTGCCGACATGCCCTCCATGAGGATGCCCGCGCCGGACCGGGCAGACCGGACGGCGGCGGCGACCGAGACGGCGGCGCTCAGCACCGGTACGGACAGCTCGCGGCAGGCCAGGAGAGCGGGATCCCCCTCCAGCACGCCCAGCTGGTGACCTTGCAGCATGGCCACCAGCCGTGGCAGCTCCGCTTTGAAGCGGTCGACGGCGTCGGCCTGGCTCACAGCCGCCGCCTCGAAGTCCAGTGGGAGGGCCCCGGCAGCGACGCCGAGACCGACGCGGCCACGATGGCGCGCCTGCAGCCAGGCCACCTCCTCGGCGACGAGCGCTGTCGGGCGCAAGGGAAGAAGGAGCGGCGCGGCGGCCGCCCACCCCGTCGGGTTCTCCTCCAATATGAAGGAGGCCATCTGCAGCGGCTGTGCCATGTAGCCGGCGAAACCGCCGTGGTGTTCGCTGGTCATCACACCGTCGAAGCCGTGCGTCAGGGCGAGCGATGCCTGGGCGCAGAGTTCGCGGACGATGGCGGCGGCGGCCAGCTCGTTGTGTGGGTAGAGCCGGATTGAGACGGACCCCGGCGCAAAGGGGGCGGTCGACGGGACCCGCGGCGCGTCCGGCACGGCGACCCTGCGAGGGATCATTCGGCCTGCAGGGCGCGGGCTGGCTGCACGCGGCAGGCGAACCAGGCCGGGCCCGACGCGACGAGGACAGCGATGAGAAGGACGGCCGGAATGCACAGCACGACGCGCATGCCCGGCACTACAGACGACGTCTGAATTCCGAGCTCTCCAGCAAAGAGGGCCCACGCGGCACGGCCCGCGAAGATGCCCAGAGGAACCCCGATGAACAATGAAACCGCGGCGAAGGTCGCCGCCTGCCACGTCACGAGCGCCAGGACCTGGCGCCGGACGAATCCCATCGTCTTGAGGACGGCGATGTCGCGGCGTCGGCGCTGGACCCAGACAATCATCAATTGCGCGAAGACGCCCACGCCGAGGACGGCTAACACCAGGGCCAGGAACTGTGGGACGCCTTGGATGCGCGCATAGTTCCCGACATCGAAGGGAGCCTGCCTGGTCACAAAGCAGGTGCTCTGATCGACTTCAGCGCAGAACGATGCCGTGGCTCGACTCAGGCGCTGCACCTCACGAGCCTGATCGGGACCGGGGGCAAAGCGCACCAGCAGGAACTCGGAGGAGTCCGCCACCGCCGTCCCCGGCGGCACGAGGTCTGCTGCGGTGACGGCCGCCCCGAGTCCCAAGTCGGTCGACGTGAAGCTCCCCTGGTCGAACGCAGGAAACACTGCCTGTCCCACGATGTGCATCTTCCTTGACACACCGTTGACACTGAGCCGCAAGTCCTGCCCCACCTGCCGATGGACTAAGCGGAGGACCGAAGCGCCCAAGGCGACTTCGTCGCGGGCTGTAGGCAAGCGGCCGGTCACCAGCGTCGGCCCTACGAGCGAACCCTGCCCGCGCGACAGCCCGATGGCGGGAACATTGGAGCCCATGACGTCAACCGTTCCGAAGTTCCCGGACGACCAAGCCACGACACCGGGCCGGTGGTTCACCCAGCTCTCCATGACGGATGGAGGGATGGCCTGGAACTGGGTGTCGACCGAGGCCTGCCACGTCTGCCCGTACAGTGGCGGCGTTGTCACGAGATGGACGAGGTTGGTGCCGAAGGTCAGAGTCCCGACGACCATGGTGATCGACAGAATGATGCCGACGAGCGCACTGCGAACGGGAACGGAACCCCGAGTGGCACCCGGATCGAGCGCCTCGCGGATGCCCAGCGAGGCCGTCACGGGCGCTCCACTGCTCGACAGCCAGGCCAACCACCCGCCTCCTCGGGGCACTGCGGCTCGGCGGTTTCCGCCTGGAGTCGCCGAGCTCAACCGCCAAGACGGCACAGCCACGGCTGCGGTCAGAACGACGACGATGCACACGATGCCGATGCCCAACACCGCTCCGTCGACGGCCATCCCGGGGTTGGGCTCGGCGATCCGCGCCGGCCCGAGCGGCATGATCGGAGACGCCACGACGGCACCGACGAACGCGAGCAACGCTCCGACTGCGGCCACGAGCGCCACCTGCATCAGGCTCACGCACCACAACTGTCTGTGATTGAGGCCGAGCGCGCGCAGCGTCGTGACGTCGTCCGTCGACGACCTGAGCTGCCGGAGGACGGCCTGAACAATGAGCACCAGGGCCGTGAAAGCGACCAGGAGTGCGAAGATGGCCAGAGCGATGGCCTCCGGTCGGATGGCATGCTCAATCTGGGCCGCTTGGTCACTCAAATTGGCGATGAAGACGTCTCCTCCCGTCGCCGGGAACTTCTTGGCCAGGGCCTCGGCCTGCCGACCGAACTGCACCGCCGACACACCTGGCCCAAGGCGGACGTATGCCCCATCGAAGCCTCGATAGGCGGTGCCGAGCTGGTCGTAGAACGCATGGGTGGCGTAGACGACCGGGAGCTGCGCCGACTGGTTGATCGGCACCGGGTTGTCACGGGTCACGAAGATGCCGACGACCTTCTCCCGGAAGTGCGGCAGCCCGCGGGCCGACTGACCCGGCGTTTGCGAAAGGATCCCCGCCATCGTGATACTGCTGCCGACGTGGGCATGGAACGCGGCGGCCGCACTCACATCGAGTGCGATCTCGTGGACCCGATTTCTCAGGGGCAAGCGACCCGAGACGAAGCGGGGGCGCTCGACCACCTTGCCGTAGCGGGCATCGCCGGACGCATAGACCTGCGCGTTCAGCAGCGTCCCGCCCGGGGCGACCGGCAGGGCCTGCACCCCGATCACGGGGGCGATCGCCTCGACTCCCGGGAGCTTGGCGAGCGCCGGGTAGTAGCCGCCGAAGCCCGTGTTGTCCGGGCCGACCAGGACGTCGGCGGCGTTGGACGTGGCGAGGAAGCGACCGTAGGCGGAGTCGGTGCGCCTCGCCCCAGCGGCGGCGGTTAGGACAACGGCGCCGGCAAGGCCCACGATCGCGGCCAGGAACGCCCAACTCCGCCACCGCGCGCGGAGCTGGCGCGCCACGATCCAGATGAGGGAAGCCACGCGGTTCCCCCTACCGGTCCCACGCTGCCGCCGAATGCCCATAGCCCGCCACGGGAGGTATTAAAGCAGGACCGTTTCGACCTCGACAGGCAGGTACACCCCCATTGCAGAGGTGGTGCTCGCATGCGCACCGTTGCTGGCGACCGCGGAAGTGGGCGAGCCGGCCGAGCGTTCCGGTCGAGGCTCAGCGGATTGTCCCTGCCCCAGGGATGAGCGGCAGATCCAGCGCCGTGGCCCACCCTGGTGGCAGGTCGTTGACGGCCGGCACGGCGTTGAGGGCACGCAGCCCGGTCGCCAGGCAGCCCGCGGCCGCGGCGTCGCGACCGCTGCCGTCGGTGAAACGGAAGGCGGTCTCCTGCGTGATCGATGGCGTCCCCTCGATCTCGACCCGGTAGACGTCATCCTGGGTACCACGCGGCCAGTCCGGCGCGGCGTCGGTGCCCACCCGGTTGACGTGCTCCAGGCAGATGCGCGGCTCGCCGTGGTACATCCCGTTGATGGTGAAGTGGATGGCGGCCACCTCCCCCGGGTTGATCACACCCTTGGCGGTCGTGATCGGCGCGTCGGTCACCCACTTGTCCCAGGTGGAGGTGATCTCGTCGAGCTCGACACCGGCGGCGTGCGCCATCATCGGCACGGTCGCGCCCCACGACATCACGAGGATGTCGGTGTGCTCGAGGAGGGGCGTGAATTCGGGTGGGCGCCCAATGCCCATTTCGTCCTCGTACGCACCGGTGTAGTTGATGTAGTCCACGAGCTCGAGAGCCTTGACCTTGCGCACCTCCGCGCACAGGCCCATCAGCGTCATGGGGAACAGATCGTTGGCGAAACCGGGGTCGATGCCCGTCGTGAAGCAGGTGGCGCCCCCCTCGGCGCACGCCTCGGTGATCGGATCGATCCACGCCGGCGGATTGAGCTTCATGAACGGCCAGACCCACGGTGTCATCGCCGTCGAGGACACATCGATGCCGGCGCGCAAGAAGGCGCCCATGTCGCGGATGTTGGCGTCGGCCAGGCCTGCCGTGGGCCCGTAGTGCACCAGGGCGTCGGGACGGAGGGCGATCAGCTCATTGAGGTCGTCGGTGGCCTTCATCCCCGTCGCGCCGATGCCGCAGATCTCCCCGGCGTCGCGTCCGACCTTGTCCTTGTCGTTGACCCCCACCCCGACCAGGTCGAAATTGGGATGGCGCAGCACCTCGGGGATGATCATCTTCCCGACAAACCCCGTCCCCCAGACCACGACCCTCTTCTTTTCTGCCATGAGGGACAGCATCGCACCTCGACCGGAATTCTTCCCGTTCGGGCCTTAGAACGGCACCCACTTGGTGGCGGAGGTCCCGAGCCAGTCCAGCATCTGGCGGCGTGTCGTCGGGCCGTGCGCCGACCAAGCCGAGGGCAGCGCCCCTTCGTCGCGCAGAGCGGCCGCCTCCGAAATGTTGGCCGTGAGGGGGTCCTGCGTCAGGCCGCACCGCATCGCCATCGGGTCGACGCCGAAGAGCTTGGCGGCATTGAGACCGAACACGCCCGCCTTCACCTCCGCGGTCAGGGCCGGGTACTGGTAGGTCTCCTGGAACTGGGGCGTGATCTCGAAGGTGCGAAAGGCCATGATCTGCGGCTCAGGGCTCCCGTACCAGATGGCGTCGGTGCCCCACATGACCCGTTCTGTGCCGACACGGCCGAGCAGCTTGCCCAAAGCGTGGGCGGCCTGATCGGGCGTGGTGAGGAGTTGGCGCCACAGGGTGGCGACGTCCACCCACACGTTGTCGTTGGGCGGCACGTTGTGCTGGTCGAGCGAGGTCAGCAACGTGTCGATGCCGATGCTGGCGCTCGGGTCGTAGGGGCCCTCGACGTGGTTCGGGTCCCAGGCTGCGTGGTACACGACGAACTGCATGTCGGGGAACTGGCGCGAGACGGCCACTATGTCGTCGGGGTGGTTGAAGATCGGGTCGAAGTTCACCAGCGGCAACCCCTTGTGGGCCACGAACACCTTCACCCCGAGGTCGTGCGCGTGCTGGACGGTGGGCAGCCCGATGGTGGGGTCCAGCAGCGAGTACCCCTGGCCGCTCGGACTCCACGCCGTGTACACCTTGAACGCGGCCGGCGGACCGGAGGACACCGCACCCGTCATCTCCTCGAGGGTTGCGCTGACCGGTCCCACGTTCGGGGCGATGATGTTCTCCACCAGGAGTCGGCTGGCGCCACCGTCGGTGAGACCGGCGGTGATCTGCTGGGTGCGCAGCGCTTCGGGGAAGGGGATCGGGGCATTGGACGGTCCCGAGTTCGGGACGTCGGTCAGGACGGCCATGGTGGTGTCGCTGGCCAGGAAGATGTCGTGCAGGTAGCTGGCCCGGTCCACGCAGTCGAGCTGGGTCGCGTCGGTGCACCCCGCCGGGAGCATGGAGAGGACGAGCGACGTCGTCGAGGGGGAGTCGTCGACCCAGGGGCCGGTCGGGATCACGTGGTGCGTGTGGACGTCGAGGACGAACTCCGAACCGGTCAGAGCGTCCTGGCAGGCGGCCGTGTCCTCGGGTGGCGGGACCTTGAACGTCCCGCCCTTGCTCCTCGGGTGCGACGCCGCCTGGGGGTGCGACGCCGACGGCGAGGCGCAGCCGGCGAACTCGAAGACGGCGAGGGACGCCGCCACGGCTCCCGCTCCCTGCAGGAAGCGCCGGCGGTCCACCCCGGTCCGCCGGGCCGCGTCGTCGATGGACGCCCGGATCAGCTCGTTGACGCTGCGGTCCCGATCCCCTGCGGCGGCGGGGACGAACTCACCGTTGGACACAGGCCCGGCACCGAGCGGCAGCTGGTCGTCGGGACGATCGCGCAGTCGACGGGAGAACGGGCCGATGCCAGCCATGACGGGAGGTTACGCCCGGCACCGGCCGTTGAGTAGGGCGGCGCGTCCTCAGTTGGTCCCGGGCGGTGCCCACGGGCGGGACAGCACGCTGCGCACCATTGGCTCGAACGTCGAAAGGGGCTCCGAGTCGTAGGTGGCGTCGAAGGAGACTTCGTCCCAGTTGGTCGTGAAGTCGACGCATGCCTGGTAGTGGGGGCTGTCCGTGTACTGGTCGCGCGCGTTGGGATCGAGTCCGAGGTGGCGCGCGTAGAAGTAGGTCTGGAAGATGGCGTGGTGAGCCAGGACCCAGTGGTTCTGCTCCGAGACGAACGGCCGCAGGATGGCCGCGCCCACCTGGCCGTGGTTAAGCGGTCCCAACGTCTCGCCCACGTCATGGAAGAGCGCGCAGACGATCAGCTCCTCGTCGGCGCCGGCGCGCATGGCCCTGGTCGCCGTCTGCACGCTGTGCTCCAGGCGGTCGACGGGGTACGCGGCGTCGCCTCTCAAGTTGCTCAACATGGAGAGGAGGAGATCGGGCAGCTTGGCCAGGTTGCGCTCGTGCACCCGGCGCATGACCTCGAAATCCTCGTCGGTCCCGTCGTCGAGCCGGTCGAAGTGCATTTTGCCCAGGTCTGTGTCCGCCACGGGCACAGTTTACAAAAGCCCTGGTCGTCGTCTCCCCGGGATCGGACACGGCTGCAGGGGCCGCGGACAGTCCCTTCGACCCGACGATCTCTCCGGTCGTTGACGCCATCGCTGTCGGGTTCAGAGAGACACAGCACAACTGAGACCAGTGCCCTCCATGCTGCTCCCTTCAGTTTGGCCTGAAGAAGGCGGAGGAACGCGGTCTACCAGGGAGGAGAGATCCGGGCTCAGCCCGGTGCGGCTGCCACCTGGGCGTTGCCCAGCGCCGTGGTGGCGGCGCTCGAGATCAGGAAGCCGTCGCCGTTCGACAGCGTGCACTTCATGCCCGCCGTCGACGACGCGCAGGTGAACGGCCCGAGGGTGATCGTCTGCCCGTAGGCCAGGACCGGCGTGTCCTCACCCGCATTCGAGAGACAGTTCTCCCCGGTGCACTCGCTCAGCGCGCTGTTCGTCGTCAACGTGACCGACTTCGGCGGGGACAGGGTGAGGCAGAGGGTGCTCGTGAGCGCGCTCGGTCCGAGGTTGTAATCGATCTCGCAGCTGATGTTCTTGGTCGGAGAGTAGAACTCGGTAGTCGTCGACGTCTGTGGCGCCAGCGTGCCCGATGTCGCGGCTGTCGTCGACGTCGTGGTCGGTGACGACGTGGTCGATGTCGTCGATGCCGACGTAGACGTGGTCGACGAGGAGCTCGAGGAGGACGGGCTGCTCGAGCACGCGGCGAGCGCCAGCGCGCCGGTCGAAAGGATCAGCAGGCGGATCGACCACGTCCGCAGGGCTCCGGGCATTCGTCGAGTGTACGGCGGGTTGCACAAGAAATGGGGGTTCTCGCCCGGCTGCAGCCGGCGCACCGGAGGGCATCCGCCTCCCGACACCGCCCGCGGCGTACCGTGCGGACAGGCGCCACGGGGCGGCGCCGGAACGGGGGCCTCGTCGTGACCATGTTTCCAAGCCAATTCGCTGGCTTCGCCGGCGGAATCGTCGCCTTTGTCGCGCTGTTCATCGCACTCTTCTCGGTGGTCCTGTTGGTCCCGATCATCCTGATCGTGGCGAACCGGGCCGAGCCGGACCAGAGAGGGCAGCGCTCCCACAGCGTCTATCTCTTCGGCATGAGCTTCGTGACGCTGCAGCTGACCTTCGCCGGTTCCGTGTTGATCGTCACGTCGATCTTCTCGGTGATCGCGCCTCACTTCGCTCCCCTGACCAATTCCATTGCGCGCTCCGTCGTGATCGGAGGCCTCCTCGTCGTCCTCTTCGGCGTCGTGCTGCTGCTGCACGTCGGTCGGGGGATCGAGACCGCCCGGGGTGACGGTGGGGTGACCGGCCCCAACATCCGGGTGATGCAGTCCTACGCCGGTGTGGTCAGCTTCATCTATTTGCTGCAGCTGATCTTCTCGCTGGCCGTCGCCATTTACTTGGTCTTCGCGTTGGTCGCGCCCGGTGTGTTCGGGAGTCTCGGCTCGAACCGGAGCGCCACCCTGGCGATGCTGCTGGACCTGATTTACGTCATGCTGGCGTCGGGCTACATCCTCCTGGCCCACTCGTCGTTGGGCCCGACGGCCATCCCGAGCCGCCGCCCGCCGACCGAGGTCCCCGCCGCGTAGCTCAGGAACGCGTCGGCGCCGTGCCGATCACCGAGGCACGTTCCATGGAGCGACGCTGGGGCCAGTAGTCGCTCGACGCGTAGTGCTGCACCGCCCGGTTGTCCCAGAACGCCACCGCGTCCCTGGTCCAGCTGAACCGGCACTGGTGCTCGGGGGCGTCGGCCTGGCGGCAGAGCCGGTCGAGGAGCTCGTGGCTGGCGGCGCGGTCCATGCCTTCAATGTGGCTCACGAACGGGCGGTTCACGTAGAGGTGCAACTTCCCCGTGGCAGGGTGCGTGCACACCACGGGGTGGCGCACGGGTGGGTAGCGCTGCTGCGCCTTCCGGCGCTCCTCGTCCGACATGGTGTGCCCGAACGTCTGGGTGAAGTCGTGCACCGCCTGGAGATCGTCGATCTCGTCCTTCGTGGCCTGGTCCAGCCCGTCGTAGGCGGCGTACATGTCCGAGAAGAGCGTGTCGCCGCCGCAATCCGGCACAGAGACGGCGTGCAGGATCGCCCCCATGGACGGGCGCTCGCGCCAGGTCACGTCGTGGTGCCACGAGTTCTCATAGCCGCTGACCTCCGCCGTCTTGTCAAAGCGGACCAGCTCGGGCTCGCCGGTGTTGGACGGCAGGAACGGGTGCACCTCCAGGTCACCGAAGCGGCGCGCGAAGACGACGTGCTGATGGGGATCCATCGGCTGGTCCCGGAAGAAGATGACCTTGTAGTCGTGTAGCGCCTGGCGCAGCTCGGCGACCACCTCGTCGGACAGCGCCACCGTGAGATCGACCCCGGTGATCTCCGCCCCGACCGTGGCGCCGAGCTGGTGGGCGCCGAAATGGCGCCAACGCAGCGTGGCCAGCCGGTCCCGCTCGGGCGCCACGTGGGTGAACGGCCCGACCGCAACGGTGTAGCCCGGAAGGCGGAAGGCGCCGGGCTGCTTCGAGGCCGCGGCCGTGGTCGTCATGCCCGTACTGTACCGAACCGCCGTTTCGATCTCACCGGGCCTGACAGCCCTCGGAAAGCACCGCCCCCGACGGGGGCCCCGGCCACTGGGCCGACGTCACTCGGCCGCGATGGCGGCAAGCACGTCGAGCTTGGCGGCGCGGCGCGCCGGCCAGCTGGCGGCGAGCAGCCCCAGCAGCGCGGCCAGGACGAGGAACACGATGAGACTCGTGAACGGCACCACTATGTCGGTGATCCCCTGCGACTTGAGCGACCACGCCAGCGCGATGCCGAGTCCCGTTCCCACAATGATGCCGATGATGGCGCCGAACACGGCCAGGATCACCGACTCGGAGCGGATCATCGCCCGGATCTGGCGGCGTTTCATGCCGACCGCGCGCAGCAGGCCGATCTCGTGCGTGCGCTCGAACACGGACAGCATCAGTGTGTTGACGATCCCGATGAGGGCGATCAGCACGGCCAGGGCGAGGAGTGCGTAGACCAGGCCCAGCAGCTGGTTGACCGACTGCTGCTGGGACTGCTCGAACTGGGCCCTGGTCTGGATCTTCAGGTTCGGATATGAGGTCAGTGCGTGCGTGATGCTCTGGCCCACGCCCGGGCTCCCGTCGGTCTGCAGCAGGACCGCCACCGGTAGGTCGTTCGCGAAGTGCGTCAGGAAGAAGGGGTCCCCGACCAGGTACTTGCCGATCAACGCATTGGCCTTGAACACGCCGCCGATCCGCATGGTGGTGCGCCCCGTCTTGGCGAATTTCACCGGCACCGTGTCGCCGGCGGCGAGATGCTGCGAATTCGCCGTGGTGGTGTCGATCAGCAGCTGGCCGTCCGCCAACGTCGACGAGGAGCCCTCCGTCATGTTGAGGATCACTGTGTCCGACAGGTTGCGCACGGACACCGCTGTCAGGTTCTCGATCGACCCCTTCACCTCGAACTGGTCCTGGTACACGGTGGAGGTCGCGGTGACCCCGTTGACCTTCGCCGCAGTCGGGCCCACCGAATTGCTGAACCCCCCCTGCGCGTTGTTGGGGGTGGTGACGATGTAGTCGGCACTGATGGCGTTGTCCACGCTGCTGGTGGCGGAGCGCGACAGCGACGCACCGAAGACGGCGATCGCCGACACCAGAGCCAGGCCGACCATGAGGGCCGACGCCGTCTGCGCAGTGCGGCGAGGGCTGCGCATGGAATTCTCCCGCCCCAGCCGGCCCGACATGCCGAGCAGGCGGGCCAGGGGGCGCCCGATGAAACTGGACATCGGTCGCGCCACGGCCGGGGCGAGGCGGGCCACCCCGACGAAGATCAGGACGGCACCGAGTCCGACCAGCGCGATCTGCGGGGCCGTGAGACCGATGGCCAGCGCGATCACGCCGAGCAGCGTGATGGCGATCCCCCACGTGAACCGCCGCCGCAGCGAGATCTCGGTCTCGCTCGACTGTTCCGACACGGCGGCCACCGGCGCGATCCGCACGGCGCGCCGGGCCGGGCTGATGGCCGACACCACCGTCACGCCCACGCCGACGACGAGGCAGACGATCACCGTCCGGGCCTCGAAGACGAGCGGGCCGGACGGCAGTGTGACGCCGAAGCCACTGAGCAGCGCCTCGAGTCCGAGCGCCGCCAGCACGCCCAGGCCGAGCCCGATCAGGGACGACACCAGGCCCACAATGAGGGCCTCGAGCATCACCGAGCGGAAGACCTGGCGGCGGCTGGCACCGACGATGCGGAGGAGCGCCAGCTCGCGTGTGCGTTGGCCCACAATGATGGAGAACGTGTTGAGGATGGTGAAGCCGCCCACGAAGAGCGCGATGAACGCGAACACGAGCAGTGCGGTGTTGAAGAAGCCCAGTGCCTGGCTGATGGAGCTCGTCGCCTCGTTGATCACCGTCTGACCGGTCACCACCTCTTCGCCGCGTGGCAGGGCGCGTGCGATGGCGTGCTGCACCGTCGCCTTGTCGGCACCCGGGTCGGTGATGACGTTGATGTTGTCGAATTGACCGACCTGACCGACGAGAGCCTGTGCCGTCGGGATGTCGAACGCGGCGAGCGTCGCCCCGGCCAGGTTGTTGGCGGTGCCGAAGCGGGCCAGGCCGGTGATGGTGAACGTCCTCGTGGGGCCCTTCAGCAGAATGCGGACGTTCTGGCCCACCCTGAAGTGGTACTTCTGCGCGGTGCCGAGGTCCATCACGACGTCGTTGGGGGTGGTGGGCGCCGTGCCCTGGGTCAACCGGAGGGCCGAGAGCTTCGGGTTGGGATCGAACGAAATGCCGAGCGTCGGCGCACCACCGGTCGTGATCGCCTTGCCCGCCGGCGAGACGTATTGCGCGTAGCCAGTGACCGACCCGCTGGCTGCCTCCACGCCGGGCACGGCGCGCACCGTCGACACGACCGACTCGGGGACGGGGTTGCGGGTGGCGGTACCACCGCTCCCGAATTGCGCCACGCCGCGCACCTGGAAGTCGATGTTCTGGTAGATGTTGCTGAACAGGGTGTTGAACGTGTTGTGCAGGGTGTCGGTGAGCACGAACGTCCCGGCAATGAACGTGACGCCCAAAACGATGGACAGCGCGGTGAGAGCCAGCCGCAGTTTGTGCGCCAGCAGTCCCTTGATGGTGACGCGCCACATGTCAGGTCCCCAAGGTGCGGATGCGCTCCAGCACCAGGTCGGCGGTCGGCTGTGCCAGCTCGTCGACGATGCTCCCGTCAGCCAGGAAGACCACCCGATCGGCGTAGGCCGCCCCGTGCGGGTCGTGGGTCACCATGACGATGGACTGCCCGAACTCGGTGACGGAGCGGCGCATGAACGACAGCATCTCGGTCGTGGAGTTGGAGTCCAGGTTCCCGGTGGGCTCGTCGGCGAACACGAGGTCGGGGCGGTTGATCAGGGCCCGGGCGCAGGCGCAGCGCTGCTGTTGGCCCCCCGACATCTCGCCCGGCCGGTGCGCCAGCCGGTCGCCGATGCCGAGCTGGTCGACGAGGTAGTCGAACCACTCCTTGTCCACCTTCCGGCCGGCCAGGTCGACCGGGAGGGTGATGTTCTCGCCGGCCGTGAGGGTCGGCACGAGGTTGAAGGACTGGAAGACGAATCCGATGTGGTCGCGCCGCATCTGTGTCAGCCCGGCATCGTCGAGACGCCCGATGTCGAGGTCGCCCACGAAGGAATCCCCGGACGTCGGGCGGTCGAGGCCGGCCATGCAGTGCATGAGTGTCGACTTCCCCGATCCCGACGGGCCCATCACCGCGGTGAAGCGCCCGCGCTCGAAGGTCACGTTGATGCCGGCGAGGGCGTGCACGGTCGCCTGCCCGGTCCCGTACGTCTTGCGCAGCTCGACGGCGTGCGCCGCCGGTGTCGCCGGGCGTGGTGCTGCCGTTGCAGGGTCGGTGAGCGTCACCATTCCTCGATTCGTGGTTCGGGGGATGTCCGGCGGCGGCGGATCGTTGCCCGCTGCGTGCGCCCGCTGTGTTCACGAGCCACCCACGACACTAGGCAACTGCGCCCACCTCCCTGGAACCCCGCAGCAACGGGCCCGGTGCAACCCGGGGGAACGTGCCCGGCACGGGCCGGGCCGGACCACTACCCTGAGCGCGCACGAGCAGGTGATTCCGTGATCTACCCGGGGGGGCAGGTTCGCCGATGCGTTACGAGGCCAGAACAGGCATGAGTCGCTGAGCACCCGCCTGCGGTTGCCGGGGCGGAGCTCGACCGCGGTGGCGGCGGTCGTGTCCGTCGGTGCGGTGCTCGCCGTCCAGCTCATCTTGTTCCCGATCCCGTTCGGGGTCTGGCTCCAGGGCGCCGTGCTCGGGCTCCTCGGCTCCCTCATGGCTGTCGGCCTCGGGCTCACCTACCGCCTGAACAAAGTCATCAACTTCGCCCAGGGGGACCTGGGCACGGCGCCCGCCGTCCTCGCCGTCGGCCTGATCGCCTTCTCGGGCGTCAACTACTTCCTCGGTCTGGCCACCGGCCTGGTGGCCTCCCTCCTCCTCACCGCCACGGTCGAGCTCCTGGTGGTGCGACGCTTCCGGCGCTCACCGCGGCTGATCCTGACCGTGGCCACCATCGGGTTGTCCCAGCTCCTGGTCGTCCTGAGCCTGCTGATTCCCCGCATCTGGGGCCAGACGCCCATCGCCAGCGCCACCGTGTCGTTCCCGTGGCACGCCTCCTGGCATGTCGGACCCGTGGTCTTCACCGCCGACCATCTGGTGGCGGTCATCGTCTCGGTCGCCTGCCTGGCCGCCGTGTCCCTCTGGTTCACCCGGACCGACGTCGGACTCGCGGTGCAGGCGGTCGGCGACCGGCGCGACCGGGCCTCCATGCTCGGTATCCCGGTGGGCCGTCTGCAGTCGGTGACCTGGGTGGTCGCCGGCCTGCTCTCTTTCGTGAGCATCTTCTTCCAGGCGACCATCCTCGGGTTGCCGCTCGACCCGACCTACGGGCTGACCGCCCTTGTCACCGCCCTGGCTGCGCTGGCGCTGGGCAACTTCAGCGAGCTGCCCGTCATCGCCGCGTCCGCGGTTGCGCTCGGCATTTTGCAGCAGGGTGTGGCCTGGGACGACCCGACGAACCCTGCGCTCGGGCTGGCCGTCCTCGCCGGTGTGGTGTTCGCCGCCATCGTCGTGCGCCAGCTCCTGGCCAACCGCACCGATCGCGAGGTCGAGTCGTCCCTGGCTCTGGCCGGCAGCGTGCGCGACCTGCCCGCCTCGCTCCGCGACCTCACCGAGGTGCGGGTCGGGACGCCGGTGGCGGGGCTCGTGGTCTTCGCCGCCGTCTGCACCCTGCCGTTGTGGATGGGCCCCAGTGAGCTCATCCGTGGCTCCGTGATCCTGGTGCTGGCGATGGTCGGCTGCTCCATCGTCGTGCTCACCGGATGGTCGGGGCAGGTCAGCCTCGGCCAGATGTCCTTCGCCGCCGTCGGCGCCACCGTCGGCGCCGTGGCACTGCTCGACTGGCACTGGGATCTGAGCCTCGCCCTCCTCCTGGCCGGCGCGGCGGCCGCCGTCGTGGCCGTGGTTGTCGGCATCCCCACGCTGCGCCTCGACGGCATGTTCGCCGCCGTGACGACGCTGGCCTTCAGCCTCGCCGCCTCCGGCTACCTGCTCGTCCGAGAGGAGTTCTCCTGGATCCCCCAGTCCCAGCTCGGCACCCCGTACCTCTTCGGGCTCTCCATCACCACCCAGTCGGCCGTCTTCGAGCTGTGCCTGGGCGTCCTTGTGCTCGTGCTCCTCGCGCTGCACGGCCTGCGCCACAGCCGCACCGGCCGCGTGCTGCGCGCCCTACCCGCCAACCAGCGGGCGGCGTCGGGCTATGGCGTCCGTGTCCTATGGGCGAAGCTGACAGCGTTCGCCATCTCCGGCTTCATCGCCGGGTTGGCCGGCTGTCTCATTCTGGTGGTGGGCCAGCAGTACCAGGAGACCTCCTTCCTCGTGCCGGTGAGCCTCATCGTCTTCACCTCGACCGCCGTGGGCGGGCTGGGGTCCGCCTTCGGGGCCATCCTCGGTGCCGCCATCGTCGAGGGCAGCACCATCTACCTTCCGCCGAGCTGGCAACTCTTCCCGTCCGCGCTCGGGGTGCTGATTGTGCTCATCCTCTTCCCCCGGGGACTGGCCGGCCTCTGCTACGACCTGCGGGACTGGGCGCTTGCCGAGCTGGCGCGGCACCGCAGGAACGCCACGCCGGGCATTCCCGGACCGGTCGAGGGAGCGCTGGCGCCGTGAGCCGGCTGGCCAAAATCGGTGGAGGCGCCTCGTTGTTCCCCCTCGGGGTCCTGTTCGGCATCGAGCTGCTCGACCAGGCGACCCAGAGCGCCTTCAACGTCCTCACGCCGAACATCCGCGACGCGTTCCATCTCACCAACGCGGGCATCCTGCTGATCGTCGCCATCGCCGGCGCGGCGGCGTTGGCCTGCACACTGCCGATCGCCGTGCTCGCCGACCGCACGAACCGCGTGCGCATCGCGCTCATCGGCGCGCTCGTCGGTGCCGCCTTCTCCATCGGCCTCGGCCTGGCCCAGGGCATCGTCGTGGCCACCATCATGCTGGTGGGGGTCTCCATGGGGCAGGCCGTCATCTTCCCGACCCACAACTCGCTCCTGGCCGACTACTACCCCGTCCCGGCGCGGCCCCGTGTCTACTCGGCCCACCGCTCCGGCATCAGCATCGGGGCCATCGCCGGAGTCCTCCTCGGTGCAGGCCTGGCCACCGTCTTCAGCTGGCGCGCCCCGTTCTTCTTCTTCGCCGTGCCCATTGTGGTCGTAGTGGTCGTCGGTCTCCGCTTGCGCGAGCCGCCGCGGGGACGCCACGAACAGATCGAGCTGAGTGAGCAGATGCTCGCCTCCGAGCGCGGGGAGCCCGCCCCGCTGGACGACACGCCGGCTCCGGAGACGGCACCGGCGGCGGTCGCGATCGAGATCCCGGTCGAGACCCCGCCGTCGCTCGGGGAGGCGTGGCGGACGGTCTGGAAGATCGGTGTGCTCCGCCGGATCTTCATCGCCCTGCCCTTCCTGGCCGCGGCCATCGCGGGTTTCACCTCCCTGGCCTCGCTGCAGTACCAGGAGACGTTCCACCTCGACGCGGTCCAACGCGCCTACCTGATCGCACCGATTCAGGTCTTCGACCTCATCGGCCTCGCCGTTGGCGCCACCATCGCCACCCGACTCGCCCAGCGGGACATCGGTCTCGTGTTCCGCATGCTGGCCGTGGCGTCGCTCGTCGCCGCCGGCTTCGCGGTGTTGTTCGCACTGGCGCCGAACGTTCCGGTGGCCTTCATCGGCAACGCCGGCATCGACGCGTCGCTCGCCATCGTGGGACCGGGCGTGCTGGCGGCGCTCTCTCTCGCCATCCCGTCGCGCGTGCGTTCGGTCGGCTTCTCCATCGGCGCGCTCTTCATCCTGCCGGGCTTCTTGGTCCTCCCGAGCGTCGGCGCCCTGGGCGACGCCATCGGGTTCCGCTACGGACTGCTGATCCTGGTCCCGATCTTCGCCATCGGCGGTCTCATCGTCTCCAGTGCCGGGAGCCTCATCGCCCGCGACGTGCGCGACGTGTGGACCTCAATGCGGACCCGGACGCAGATGCTGCTCGACCGGCAGCAGGGCCGGCTCCCGCTCCTGGCCGTACGCGAACTCAACGTCGGCTACGACGGCGTCGCCGTGCTGGCCGACGTGGCGATCGAGATCAGCGAGGGAGAGATCGTCGCCCTGGTGGGTACCAACGGCGCCGGCAAGTCCACGCTGCTCCGGGCCATCGGCGGGGTGGTCGAGGCCGATCACGGGGCCATCGTCTTCGACGGACGCGACATCACCCATCTGCCGCCCGACGAGATCGCCCGGCTCGGTGTGGCCCAGGTGCCCGGCGGTGAAGGAATCTTCCCCAATCTGCGCGTTGAGGACAACCTCCGCGTGGCGGCGTGGCAGGGTCGGCGGCGGGGCGAGCGTGACGCCGACATGATCGACGAAGCGCTCGCCGCGTTCCCCACACTCGCCACGCGACGGGACGAGCGGGCCGCCAACCTCTCGGGCGGGCAGCAGCAGATGCTGGCGCTCGCCATGGCGACCATCACCCGGCCCAAGCTGTTCCTCATCGACGAGCTCTCGCTCGGCCTGTCACCCATTGTGGTCGAGCAGCTGCTCGGCGCCATCGAGTCGATGCGCCGGTCCGGCACCGCCATCATGCTGGTGGAGCAGTCGATGAACGTCGCCGTGGCGGTGGCCGATCGGGTCTACGTCATGGAGACGGGCGCCGTGCGCTTCTCCGGGACGGCGGACGAGCTGGCGGCCCATCCCGAGCTCCTCTGGTCCGTCTACCTCCAGAAGGCCTCCGAGACACTCGGGCCGGCGACCGCCGCTGCGGCGGCCGCCGCCACCCGGCGCGCCGAGCTCGAAGTGCGCGGGATCTCCCTCACCTTCGGGGGCAACGCCGCGCTGAGCGACGTGTCCCTACACGCCGACCACGGCGAAATCGTCGGGATCATCGGGCCCAACGGTGCCGGCAAGACCACCCTGTTCGACGTCGTCTCCGGTTTCCTCCGTCCCGACGCCGGGCGCGTGGAACTGGCCGGCGTCGACATCACCGACCGCACAGCCTCCGCCCGGGCCCGTCTCGGCCTGGGCCGGTCATTCCAGGACTCGCGCCTGTTCTCCGGCCTCACCGTGCGCGACGCCATGGCGGTGTCCCTCGAGCGCTTCACCGACGTCAGCGACCCCTTCAATGCCATCCTCCGGCTCCCGCTCCAGGTCCGGACCGAGGCCGCCGTCATGGAACGGGTCGACGAGCTCCTCGACCTGTTCGGTCTCGACGGCTTCGCCGACAACCTGGTGAGCGAGCTGTCGACCGGCTCCCGGCGGCTCGTCGACCTGGCCGCCGTGGTGGCCCATCAGCCGTCGGTCGTCCTCCTCGACGAACCCTCCTCGGGCGTGGCCCAGCGCGAGGTCGAGGCGATGGTCGGACTGCTTCGCACCGTACGGGACCGGCTCGACGCCACCATGCTCGTCGTGGAGCACGACATTGCCTTCATTGCCGAGCTCGCCGATCGCCTGGTGGCCATGGACCGCGGCGCCGTGCTCGCCAGTGGCCCGCCGCGCGACGTCCTCGAGTCGCCGGTGGTCGGCGAGGCCTTCTTGGGCTCCGACCCGCTCGCCCTCTCGCGCTCGGGCACCGTCGGCGCGACGACCACAGCGGACACGGAGGTGGACCCCGCATGAGCAACACCGATCCCGATCCGCAACGCACCGGGCGCCCGTGGCCCCGGGTCAGCTTGTTGCGGCGTGCGGGCCCGGTGGTCCTCATCGTCGCCGCGCTCGTGGCAGCCGGTGTCTCGGCTACGGTGCACGAGAACAACGGGACCACGTCGGCCAGCTCGCCGGGCGCGGGGAGCGGGAGCCGGATCGCGCGTTCGACGGTGCCGCTCACCTATGCCGCCGCCGCCAAGCTCGGTAAGACCGCCGCCTACGACTGGGGTGCCGAGTGCGACCACCAGACCGGCCGGCTGAAGATCCCGACCGTGTACTCACCGCCGTGCGTGCCCGTCCCGGCCGCGGGAGCCGCGAACGGTGGCGCCACGTCGAGCGGTGTCTCCGCCACCTCCATCAACCTCGTCTACTACCAGGCCCAGCCCGGCGGGCTGGCCTCTGCCATTTCGAGCGCGGCAGGAACCCCGGCCCAGGCCCTGGCCACCTACCAGTCCTTCGTGACGATGTTCAACCACCTGTACGAGATGTACGGGCGGCACGTGAACCTCATCGTCTTCAACGCCACCGGCGCCGCGACCGATCCGGTGGCGGCCCACGCCGACGCCATCACGGTGGCCCAACAGGACCACGCGTTCGCCTCCATCGGCGGGCCCGCGCAGACTTCGGCCTACCAGGACGAGCTGGCCCGGCTGCACGTCCTGTGCATGGGGTGCGGCGACTCCTCCACCAACGGCGAAATCCAGAAGAATGCGCCGTTCCAATGGGCCAACCTTCCCACCGCCGACACCTCGCTCTACGAGACGGTGGGCTACGTGATCGCCAAGCTGAACGGGAAGGATGCCATCTGGGCCGGCGAGTCCTCCTTCCACACGAAGAAGCGCTCCTTCATCGTCGTGAGCGAGACATCGGAGCCGCCCGCCCCCGGCACGGCCGAGCTGACGGCGTCACTCACCAAGAAGCTGACGGCAGGCAAGGTCAACATGTCGTCACCGACCACGCTCTCGTACACGCTCGACCTGACGACCCTGCCCACGCAGGCGGCCACGATCGCCGAGAAGCTGAAGGCATCCGGCGCCACCAGCGTCATCTTCGCCGGTGACCCGATCATGCCGATCTACCTCACCAAGGCGGCCGCCAGCATCGGCTACTTCCCCGAGTGGATCATCACCGGTATCGTCCTGACGGACACCGCCGCGCTGGGTCGCTACTACGACCAGAGCGAGTGGGCCCACGCCTTCGGGGTGACCAGCCTCGGCGTCCCGGTCCCCGTCGGCGCCGGCGATGCCGATCGCCTCTACCGCTGGTGGTACGGAGCAAGCACGGCGCCCGCGTCTCTGGCCGCTCCGGCACTCATCCCGCCGGTGCAGCAGTTCTTCGATGGCGTGCAACTGGCCGGACCCGATCTCACGCCCTACACCTTCGCCACGGGGCTGTTCCGTGCCCCGCCGGCCGGGGGTGGCCCGACGACGCCGCTCGACGCCTACGGCTACCAGGGGGCAGCGCCGCGTCCGAGCTACTCGTCGCCCGCCGATTACACCTTTCTCTGGTATGACGCCACCGCGAAGGGACCCGACGAGGAGGGCGTCAACGGCACGGGGTTGATGCGCTACGTCAACGGCGGCCATCGCTACAAGTCCGGCACGGTGCCGTCCGGATCCGTCCCGATGTTCACCGTGGCCGGCTCGGTCACCAACTACACGACGGCGCCCGACCGGCCGCCGTCGTATCCCGCGTGGCCGGGAGCGCCAGCCGCCGGCTGAGCGCGCTCTGGACGCGGCCACCGCCGACGTCCCCGGGGCCGACCCGGATCAGGCAGCACACGACCACTGCGCCGGTCGGCTCAGGCAGGTCTCGCGGTAGCCACTGGTGCTACCCCCAGCTCCGGACGCCCGGTAGCGGGTTTCCCAGCGACGCCACGAATCCTCATGCTGAGGGGCAGGTGGCACGGAATGTCCGGCCCCTGTCACGGAAGGAGACCCATGATCGTCACCCACGGGCTGACGAAGCGCTTCGGGAAGACGCTCGCGGTCGACGACCTGAGCTTCACCGTCTCTCCCGGTGTCGTCACGGGCTTCCTCGGGCCAAACGGTTCAGGGAAGTCCACGACCATGCGCATGATCCTCGGGCTCGACAGGCCCGACGCCGGATCCGCGCTCGTCAATGGCTGCTCCTTTGCGGAGTTGCCTTGGCCGTTGCGCGAGGTGGGTGCCCTCCTGGACGCCAAGGCGTTCCATCCGGGCCGGAGCGCCCGCAACCACCTCCGCTGGCTGGCCGAGACCAACGACATCCCTGCGGCGCACGTCGACACCGTGCTCGACACCGTCGGGCTCACGGCGGTGGCTGACCGCCGAGCCGGGAAGTTCTCCCTCGGCATGGGGCAACGGCTGGGCATCGCCAGTGCACTCCTCGGCGATCCCGGCGTGCTGCTCTTCGACGAGCCGGTCAACGGCCTCGACCCCGAGGGGATCCGCTGGGTCCGCCACCTGCTACGGGACCTGGCGGCGGAGGGACGGACGGTGCTCGTCTCGAGCCACCTGATCAACGAGATGGCCTTGACGGCAGAGCGCCTCGTGGTCATCGGCCGCGGCACGCTGATCGCCGACACGAGCGTCGACGACTTCCTGTCGAACCACCGGAGCGACGCCGTCCGGATCGTGACGCCGACGCCGCAGCGGTTCGTCGCCGCGCTCTCGCGGGCCGGGGCCCGGCCCTGCGTCGAGGACGACGGCGCCATTGTCGCCAAGGGCCTGACCTCGGCCACCATCGGAGACTTGGCGGCCGACCAGGAGCTCACCGTGCACGAGCTCACGCCGCTGCGCGCGTCACTCGAAGACGTCTTCATGGAGCTCACCAGCACATCGGTCGAGTACCGCTCCCACACCGAGGACCGGGTCGCGGCGCCTGACGCGCTGCCCGTTCGCTGAAAGGACCGCTCATGACCACTCTCCCCCTCACGTCCGTCACCCCCGTCCGCGGCGCCGACACCGCCGGCGCCCGTCCGTGGCGCGCCGGACTGCGCCAGGCCATGCGGGCCGAGTGGACCAAGCTCGTCTCGCTTCGTTCCACCCGATGGACGCTCCTCGTCACCGCGCTCGGCACCATGCTGGTGACCTTTCTGTCGACGAACGGCGCGCTGCACCATCCCCGCGGGTGGTACCAGGGGTTCGATCCGACCAATCAGTCAATGGCCGGACTCGCTCTCGCCTCCCTCGCCATCGGGGTCCTCGGCGTGCTGGTCATCAGCGGCGAGTACGGCACCGGGACGATCCGCTCCTCCTTGGCCGCCATGCCGCGCCGCGGCGTGCTGCTGACAGCGAAGATCGCCGTCGTCGGGCTCGCCACCCTGGTCATCGGTGAGGTGCTCAGCTTCGTCGCGTTCTTCGAGGGACAGGCCGTGCTTTCGGGGGGCGCACCGACGGCCTCCCTGGGCCAGCCTGGCGTGTTGCGAGTGGTGGCCCTGTCGGGAGCGTTTCTCGCCCTCTTTGCCCTGCTCGGCCTGGGCCTCGGCACGGTGATCCGTCACACCGCCGGCGCCATTGCGGTGTTCGCGGGCTTCACCATGTTGGCCCCCGTCCTGCTCCACTCCATCTCGGAGAGCACCGCCCGTTACGCCCCCGAGCTCATTTTCGCCAACTCGGTGGCGGCTGTCGTGCCGCAGTCCGACTCGTTCTCGGCCACAATCGGGGTCGTGCTCATGCTCGCCTACTGCGCCACAGCGCTGGGCCTGGGCGCCATGGTGCTGAACCGGCGGGACGCGTGACGCCGGATCAGCCCGACGACTCCAGCGTCCGGGTGCGGATCCGCGGCCGCGAGCTGTCGTTCGCCATGACCGAGCAACAGGCTGCCCGGGCCAGGGAACTGGTGCGCCAGGTACTGCACGAGCCGTTCACGAAACGGGTCTGGTCCGAGCTCGCCTTCTTCCTCCTGAGCTCGGCGCTCGCAGGAGCCGGTCTCGCGTTCGTCTCCTTCACCATGGCGGCCGGTCTCGTCCTGGCGATCACGTTCTTCGGCCTCGCCGTGCTGGCGCTGTCTCTCCGCAGCGCGCGTGGCATCGGCGGGTTCGAACGCGGCCTCGCGCGCAGCATGCTCGGGGAGACGGTGGACGACCCCCAACCCTTCGCCGGGCGGCCCGGGTTCCTTGGCTGGCTCCAGTCGAGCCTGCGCGATCGCGTGGCCTGGCGCGCCGTGGGCTACCTCGCCCTGAAGGTCCCATGGTCGATCCTCGGCGTCCTGGTGGCGGTCAGCCTGTGGTGGGACGCGTTCGCCTGCCTCCTCCACCCGCTCTTCGGCCGGAACGGCGGCGGCCCACCGGTGTGGGGTCTTGCGAGGGCATTCTTCCCCGCCGGCGAGTTCGGATTCGGCCCCACCGGCTTCCTCCAGAACGTGGGCGTCTTCGTCCTCGGCGCCATCTTCTTCTTCGCGGCGCCCTGGGTGATGCGGGGCTTCGTCAACGTCGATCGCCTGCTGATCCGCGGCCTCCTCGGGCCCGATCCCATGGCGACGCGCGTGCGCTCCCTCGAACAGGCCAGGACCCAGACGGTCGACGCCTCGGCCGCCACGCTGCGGCGCATCGAACGCGACCTGCACGACGGCACCCAGGCCCAACTGGTGGCGCTCGCCATGCGACTGGGCATGGCCAAGGAGAAGCTCGAAGTCGACGCTGAACACGTCGACCTCGAGCGGGTGCGCGAACTGGTGGACGCGGCGCACCGGGGCGCCAAGGAAGCCATCGCCGAGCTGCGCGACATTGCGCGCGGCATCCATCCCCCCGCACTCGACATCGGCCTGGAGGGCGCGCTGGCCACGCTGGCCGCGCGCAGCGCGGTGCCCACCGAGCTCTCCGTGACCATGCAGGCGCGGCCGACGCCCGCCATTGAGGCCATCGCCTACTTCTGCGTGGCCGAGCTCCTGGCCAACGTGGCGCAGCACGCACAGGCCTCGCGGGCTTCGATCTTCTGCACGCAACAGGGATCCTGGCTGCGTCTCGTCGTGCGGGACGATGGTACCGGTGGCGCGCAGCTGACCACCGTCGGATCCTCGTCGAGCGGCCTGGCCGGGCTGGCCGACCGGGTCCACGCCGTCGACGGGCAGCTCTACCTCGTCAGTCCGCCCGGCGGCCCGACAGTCGTGACCGTCGACCTTCCCCTCTCCTCCTGATGGTCGGCGCGCTCCGCATCGCCATCGCCGAGGATTCCGCCATCCTGCGCGACGGCCTCGTGCAGCTCCTCGTCGATCGCGGCTTCACCATCACCGGCGCGGTCGGGGACCCGGGCGCGCTGCGCAGCTCGGTGGCCCAGAACCCCCCGGACGTGGCCGTGATCGACATCCGCATGCCGCCGACCTTCACCGACGAGGGTCTTCGCCTGGCCCTCGAGCTGCGGGCCCGCCACGAGGGCCTCGGCATCCTGCTGTTCTCCCAGTACATCGAGACCCGCTATGCCGCCGATCTTTTGGCGGACGACGCCGCCGGTATCGGCTACCTCTTGAAGGACCGGGTGGCCGACGTCAGCGACTTCGTCGAGGCGCTGGAGCGGGTGGCCGTAGGAGGTACCGCGTTGGATCCCGAGGTCGTGACACAACTGCTCGGGGCCACGCGGCGCGCCGGTTCCCTCTCCGTCCTCACCGCGCGTGAGCGCGAGGTCCTGTCCCTGATGGCCGAGGGTCGCTCCAACGCCGCCATCGCCAGCGCGCTGGTGGTCAGCGAGGGCGCGGTCGAGAAGCACGTGGCCAACATCTTCGCCAAGCTGGATCTCCCGGTCTCCGAGAAGGACCACCGGCGGGTGCTCGCCGTGCTCCGCTTCCTGGAGTCCTGAGCCTGCGCAACGCCTATCCGCCTGGTCTGATGGGCCGCCACGGGCCTGGATCGGTGCGGACAATTGCACCGCCGGGTAAAAAGGTGGGTGATGAAGGTGATCCCTGGGGGATTCGGGGGCCGGAAGGCTTCTTCGGTGGGCCTCGTGCTCGGTGCCGGTGGCGTCGTCGGCCAGGCCTACCAGGCGGGGGTGCTCTCGGCCCTCCAGCGCGAGACGGCCTGGGACCCGCGGCAGGCCACCATCATCGTCGGCACCTCCGCCGGTTCCGTCACCGGAGCGGCATTGCGGGTCGGCGTACCCGCCACGGACCTGGCGGCCTCGCTCTACGGGGTGCCCACTTCACGCCGTGGCGGCGCCATCCTCCGTCGTATCCTCCCGGACGACGGCGCACCGCTCCCGACGCCTTCGGTCGGCTCGTTGTTGCGGCCATGGAACCTCCCGTCCCCTGCGCTCATCACGCGCGCACTCCGGCGCCCCTTGGCCTTTCGGCCCGACGTGGCGGCCATGACGCTCCTGCCCAGGGGCCGGGTCGACATCTCCGAGCGGGCCCGGGGACTCGACGAGCACATGGGTGGTCGCTGGCCCGAGGGGCTGCGGATCTGCACGGTCCGACGCTCGGACGGTGCTCGGGTCGTCTTCGGCCGGCCCGGCGCCCCGTCGGCACGCCTGGCCGCTGCCGTCCTGGCGTCGTGTGCCATCCCCGGCTACTTCCAGCCCGTCGACATCGGAGGCACCGAGTACGTCGACGGCGGCGTGCACTCGGCCACGAACGCTGACGTCCTCCGGTCCGAGTCGCTGGACGTGGTGGTCGTCATCTCCTCCATGTCGGCGGCCCAGGGCAGCGCCAACGGCGTCGACGGCTGGCTCCGGAGGACCGTGCACCGCCGGATGGAGCGCGAGATCACCCGCCTTCAGGAGGCCGGCTTCGTGGTGATCAGCCTGGAACCGGGAGCCGAATCGCGCCGGGCCATGGGGTTGCGGGCCATGGCCGAGGACCGTGGCCCTCAGGTCATCGAAGCGGCCTACGAGGAGACCAGGGAGCTGATTCTCGCCCAGCCTGAGCTGGCGTCGCTGGGCGGTCCGCTCGCCGCGGCGACCGCCGGCTGACCCGGGAGCGCCCCACCGTCCGGGGGTAGGCTGCGTTCCAAGGGATGCCCGTGAAGGGAGGGTCGATGAGTGCTGATCGCCTGAGCCCGCAGGATGCGTCGTTCCTCCACATTGAGGACCACGTGTCCCACATGCACATCGCCTCGGTGGCGATCTTCGAGGGTCCTCCGCCCCCTTTCAGCGACGTCGTCGCGATGGTGGACGGCAAGCTCGACCTGGTGCCGCGGTACCGCCAGAAGGTCCGCTTCGTCCCCTTCGAGCTGGGGCGTCCGGTCTGGGTCGACGACCCGCACTTCAACATCGAATACCACTTGCGCCACACCGCGCTGCCCTCGCCGGGCGGGGAGAGCGAGCTCCGCAAGCTCGTGGGCCGCGTGATGGCCCAACAGCTCGACCGCTCCAAGCCGCTCTGGGAGATCTGGGTGGTCGAGGGCCTCGAGGACGGGCGGTGGGCCATGTTGGCCAAGACGCACCACGCGTTGGTGGATGGCATCTCGGGCACGGACCTGCTGGCGGTGATCATGGACCTGAGCCCCGACGCGGTGCGCCCGGAACCGTCGCAGTGGACTCCGCAGCCCGAGCCGTCCAGCCTCCAGTTGGTCCTGGACGCGCTGGAGAACGTCGTGGAATCTCCCTACGAGCAGGTGCGGGCGGCGCGGGCCCAGACCCGGGCGCTGCGCAAAATGGCGGGCTACCTGCTCGACGTTGCCGGCGGCCTGTTCTCCCTCGGGGGCCTGGTCCGCCCCACCCCGCATTCCAGCCTCAACGGGCCGCTGGGCCCCCATCGGCGCTACGCCTGGGCCACCACGTCGGTCGACGACATCAAACGGGTGCGCAGGGCGCTGGGTGGCACCTTCAACGATGTGGTCCTGGCCAGCATCACCAACGGATTCCGGGAGCTCTTGTTGTCACGCCACGAGGACGTCGAGCGCGTCGTGCGCACGCTGGTCCCTGTCTCGGTCCGGCCACGCGACTCGTCGGGCAAGGCCGTCGGCGACGGCACCTACGAGAACAAGGTCTCGGCCATGTTCGCCGAGCTCCCGGTGGACATCGACGACCCGGCCCTGCGGCTGCATGTCATCACCGAGCAGATGAAGGACCTCAAGAACTCCAGCCAGGCCGTGGCAGGCGAGGCGCTCACTTCCATGTCGGGCTTCGCGCCGCCCATGCTCCTGGCCCTCGGCATGCGCCTGGCCACCAGGGCGGGTCAGCGCAACGTGAACACGGTCACCACCAACGTGCCGGGACCGCAATTCCCGCTGTACGCCGCGGGCCGGCGGATGATCCGGGCCTTTCCCTACGTCCCGCTCGGCGGTCAGATGCGGCTGGGCATCGCCATTTTCTCCTACAACGGCGAGGTGAACTTCGGGATCACCGGTGACTACGACTCGACGGCGGACATCGACATCCTGGCCGGCGGGATCGAGGATGGCATGACCCAGATGCTCAAGGTGTGCGAGCAGCCGGGCGGCTGACCGTCACCCTTTCCAGCCGGCGATGCCGGCCACCTCCTCGGCGATGTAGTCCCGCAGGTCGCCAACGATGACCTTCTCGACGGAGCGCCCGACAATGGGCACGCGGACCTTCAGATCACCTTCGACCTCGACCGCACACGTGCCGGGCCCGCCGCCGCCCTCACCGAACCGGTAGACACCGCTGGCGCTCAGCCGGTCCGGATAGTGGTCGGGCACCACGACCCAGCTGGATCGGCCCTCGGCGAGCAGGATCTCGGTCCGCGTGACCCAGGACATCTTGGCGGGATCGACGACGGCGCGTACTGCCGGCGACACCGTGCCCGTGAAGGCAAACCGGACCTCGAGCAGGATGCGGTCCCCGGTCGCCTCGTGGCGGACGACCTCTCGGACCGCGATGTCGTCGCGAGCCGGACGCCCCTCGTAGAACTGCGGGGAGCCGTAGGCGGCCATCGCCCGGGCCGGCGGCACGGCCACCGCCTGCCGGATGCTGAATTTCACTGCGTCGGGCGCGTGGACGGCAGTCCCAGTTTGCGGTGGTCCCAGCTGACGGTCCGCTCGACGTTGAGCTTCACCGCCACCCGCTTGTGCAACATGATCTCCAAAATCGGCTTGAGGTCCTCCGTGTACGGCCCGTTGTACCGCTCGTAGACGCTGATGCCGAGCTGCCACAGCCTGTCGGGGTCGTCGACGATCTCCGCCCTGCCGACGAGCTCCACGCCGCGCAGCTCCTCGTAGTAGTCGCCATCCTCGAAGAGGAGCGTCAGGCGCGGGTCACGGCGCAGGTTCTGGACCTTCTGTGACTTCGCCTTCGTCTCCACCGTCACGCAGCCGTCCAGGAATCCGTACCACATGGCCACGGCGTGGATGGAGCCGTCATGGGAGATGGAGCACATCGTCATGTTCCGCCTCTCGGCGAGGAACGCGTCCACCTCTTCGGGCGTCATCTGTATCGCCTTGCGCTGATTCACGCCGTGGCCCATGGCCTCGGTCATTCGGCACCTCCCACTCGTGTGCCCAGGGAGCGTAATCCCCTGAGCAGGACCGAAACCTTAAGAGTTCATCTTCAGCACACTTGGAGGTTGCACCCGTTTCACGGCACGTTCACCTCGGCTTCGTAGCGTGACTGCCGATGGCGCCCGTCGATCGACCCATGGATCACAGCCGCCGGGACCTTCGTTCGGTTCCGGGTGCAGGGCGTCGTTGCGGCCGGGAATCCCTGGCCGAGGTCATCATGATCCGACCGGTGCGCTCACACCGCAACGGGCTCCTCGGATCATTGGTCACCAGGGCGCGGGCAGTCGCCTCCCCGCGTCAACAGGCGGCGCCGGTGCGAACCTCCCCCCGTCCACCGTCGTCGCCTGCTCTTCTCCCATTCAGGTCGCCCCGGTTCCCCCACGACGCTGCCTGAAGCCGATCACAGCGTGGCAGTTGCGAACGCGCCGGCGGCCAGCGGCCGGCCCCCTCTCCCCGGCCCGACCCGGGACAACCGGCCACTGGTCCTCGTCGTTGACGACGAAGAGTCCTATCGCCAGGCGTTGGCATCGGGCCTGACCCGCGAAGGATTCACGGTGGAGGCCGCCGGCGACGGCCACGAGGCGTTGCGCCTCTTCCACCGTGTGCATCCCGACCTCGTCCTTCTCGATGTCATGCTGCCCGACCAGTCCGGGATCGAGATCTGCCAGCAGATGCGGAGCCTCAAGCCCGTCCCCATCATCATGGTGACGGCGCGCGACTCCGAGGTCGACATCGTGCTCGGGCTGGAGCTGGGGGCCAGCGACTATGTGGCCAAGCCCTTCCGGCTGCGCGAGCTCGTCGCCCGGATGCGGGCCGTGCTGCGGCGCGGCGTGGCCGTGGCCGAGCACCACGACGAAATCCTCGCCGTGGGCCCGGTGCGGCTCGACGCGGGCCGACGAGAGGTGACGGTCGATGAAGTCCCGGTCGAGCTGTCCCGCAAGGAGTTCGACCTCCTCGCCCTGCTCATGTCGCACAGCGGGCAGGTGGTCACCCGGGACTGGTGCATCGATCGGCTCTGGTGGGACCAGGAACTGACCGACACCCGCACGCTCGATACCCATATCAAGCGACTCCGGCGCAAGGTCGAGCCTGACCCGGCCAACCCACGCCATCTCGTCACCGTCCGGGGTGTCGGCTTCCGGTTCGAGGGGTAGCCCGGCGCGACCCGGCGCTTTCGCCCTACATTGAGCGGATGCACAAAGGCGACCTCGTCCCCGACTTCACACTCCCCGACCAGACGGGCACACCCCGTTCGCTGAGCGGGTTCCTCGCCAACGGACCCGTGGTGCTGTTCTTCTACCCGGCCGCCATGACCTACGGCTGCACCAAGGAGAGCTGCCATTTTCGCGACATGGCCGGCGAGTTCGCTGCAGTCGGCGCCCAGCCGGTCGGCATCAGCGCCGACGCCGTCGAGAAGCAGAAGCAGTTCGACGAGAAGGAATCCCTCGGCTTCCCTCTGCTCTCTGACGCCGACCGCGCCGTCGCGTCACAGCTGGGCGCCAAGCGCGGCATGAGTTTCCTCCCCAACAAGCGTGTCACGTTCGTCATCGACACCGACCGGACGCTCCTGGACGTCATTCACACCGAGGTCTCCATGGGGGCGCACGCCGACAAGGCCCTCGCCGTCCTGAAGGCGCGACCCGCTGCCTGAGCGCTCCGTCGTCATCACCGGCGCCGCCTCGGGCATCGGCGCCGCCACTGCCGCGCGCCTGGGGGCCGCGGGCTGGGACGTCATCGGCGTGGACAAGGACGAGACCGACATCGTGGCTGATCTCGGGACGCCTGGCGGGCGCCAAGAGGCCGTCGAGAAGGCAGCCGAGCGCTGCGGCGGCGCGCTCGCCGGCATTGTCACGTGTGCCGGGCTCGCCGGCACGCCGGACCGCGCGGGCTCGTTGCTGGCGGCGGTGAACTACTTCGGCACGGTCGATGTGCTCGAGGGCCTCCGCCCACTGCTGACCGCGGGCGGTGCCGCCGTGGCCATCAGCTCGAACTCGACCACCGTGCAGCCCGCCATCCCCGGCGACCTCGTCGAGGCCTGCCTCCGCCATGACGAGGTGGCGAGCGCGCAGATCGCCGACAGCCGGGACTCCCTGGTGGCCTACCCGGCCACCAAATTGGCGGTCGCCTACTGGGTGCGCCGCAATGCGACCGGACCGGACTGGGCCGGGTCGGGCCTGCGCCTCAACGCCATCGCCCCCGGCATGATCGACACGCCGATGGTGGCAGGCATACGGGCGGACCCAGAGGCCGGCCCACTCCTTGACATGCTGCCCATCCCGGTCGGCCGGCCCGGCCGCCCCGAGGAGATCGCCGCCCTGGTGGATCTTCTGCTCGGTCCCGACGGCGCGTTCTTCTGTGGATCGGTGATCTTCTGTGACGGCGGGAGCGACGCGCTCCTGCGCACGAACGAGTGGCCGGCACCCTGGGATATCTCGGTGCGCGACCTCGGTCGGCAACTCTCCTGACCCGCGCGCTTCCCGGGGCTGTCCCGGCCCCTCGACCGTAGGCTGACGGCCGTGCCGGGCCGGATCCTGGTGGACACCACCCCGCTGCGGGAGAGCCGCGACTTCCGTCTGCTCTTCATCGGTCAGCTCATCTCCGTCATCGGGACGCAGCTGACGGTCGTCGCCATCCCCTACCAGGTGTACTCCATGACGCACTCCACGCTGCAAGTGGGCGCGATCAGCCTGGCTCAGCTCTTCCCCTTCCTCGCCGGCGCCCTTTCCGCCGGGCCGGTCGGCGACTCCACGGACAAGCGCCGCATCATGGCGTGGACGGGGGCGGCCCTGCTGCTGACCAGCGCCGCCCTGGCCATCAACGCCGCCCTGACCCATCCGTCGTTGGCCGTGCTCTACGTCGTCAGCTCGCTGGCGGCCGGCCTCACGGGATTCTCGAACACCGCCCGCATGGCGGCGGTGCCCGGCATGGTGCAGCGGCGACAGATCCCCGCGGCCGCCGCCATGACACAGATCGTCTTCCAAGTAGGCGTCATCGTGGGACCCGCGCTCTCCGGCCTCCTGCTCGGCATCGGGCTGCCTCTTGTCTACGGGCTCGACGCCGCCTCCTTCGTCGTGGCCGTCATCACCTCGTCCATGCTGCGTCCGATCCCACCGGCCCACCTCGGTGGGGCGCTCTCGCCCTGGCAATCGACCAGGGAGGGCCTGCGCTATCTGCGATCTCGCCAGGCACTCCAGGGCGTCTACCTGATCGACGTCAACGCCATGGTGTTCGGCATGCCGCGGGCGCTGTTCCCGGCCATGGCGGGGGCGGTCTTCGGCGGCGGCACCATCACCTTGGGTTTCCTGTATGCCGCGCCGGGCGTCGGTGCGCTGATCGGGGCCGTGACCGCGGGGTGGGTCGCCAACCTGCGCCGCCAGGGTTGGGCGGTGATCGTGGCGGTCTGCATCTGGGGGGCGGCCATCGCGCTGTTCGGGTTCACCGACACCCTCTGGGTCGCCCTCGTTCTCTTGGCCGTGGCCGGCTGGGCCGACGTCATCTCTGCCGTCCTGCGCAGCACCATGCTGCAGAGCTCCATCCCCGAGCGCTTCCGCAGCCGCATGTCCTCTATACAGATGGCCGTCGTACAGGGCGGGCCCCGCCTCGGCGACATGGAGTCGGGGGCGGTGGCTTCGCTGACCAGCATTGAGTTCTCCGTCGTCTCGGGTGGCCTCGCCTGCATCGTCGGCGCGGC
Source organism: uncultured Acidimicrobiaceae bacterium (assembly GCA_963783965.1). Classification (GTDB taxonomy): domain Bacteria; phylum Actinomycetota; class Acidimicrobiia; order Acidimicrobiales; family RAAP-2; genus Bog-473. The sequence goes on from CAWAPQ010000001.1 coordinate 312,290, forward strand.
GCTGATCGGCGCGCTCCTGCCCGTCTTCCGGCGCCACGTCGCCGGTGAGATCGACGACGTGCCCGTATGATCCCGACATGACCAGCACGTTCGCCGAGCCGACGTGGGGTGAGGTCGACCCCGCCGCCTTCAGTCGCATCCTCGTCGTCTCGCCGCATTTCGACGATGCCGCCATGGGAGCCGGGCACCTCATCGCGAGCTACGAGGACACCACCGTCGTCACCGTGCTGGGAGGCCGACCGCCCGCCTACCCCGATGTGCCCTCGGAGTGGGACGCGTCGGGCGGCTTCGTCGCCGGCGACGATGTGGTCGCGGTGCGGCGTGAGGAGGACGCCGCGGCCATGGCCGTCCTCGAATCGCAGTACGAGTGGCTGGAGTTCGCGGACCACCAGTACCTGGCGCCGGCGGATCGCCCGACGCCGGCCGACGTCGCACCCGTCCTCGGCGCCGTCATCGCGGCACGCAACCCCACCTCGGTGTTCTTTCCCATGGGCCTCGGCAACCCCGACCACGTCATGGTGCACGACACCTGCCTCCTGCTGCGCGAGCAGCAGCCCGATCGGGAGTGGTTCTGCTACGAGGACCACGGCTACAAGCATTTGCCCGGCATGCTCGCCTGGCGGGTGGCCAAGCTGCTGCGCGCCCGGCCGTGGCCGACGCCGGCCATCGTGCCGCACGTGCCCGACGAAGCGCGCAAGCGGCGCGCCATCTGGTGCTACACCTCGCAGATTGCGCCGCTCGAACAGGACCACGCCCTGACAGCCCGCATGGAGGGCCGCGTCCCCGAGCAGTTCTGGCATCTGGCCCCGCCGCCGGCCGGCTGGGAAGCGTTGTCCGACTTCATCTGACGTCCGACGCTCCTCCGATGACGGCCGGCTGATCCTGGGGGCCACGGCCGAGATGGGCCGAAAGTCCCGGACCTTCAGCCCTACCGATTGCGGCGGCGGCGGAGCACCATCGTTCGTGTGGTCATGTACAGAGACCTCCTGACACAGGCCCTCGGCCAGGGCGAGGCAGAGAGCGGGCCCGACGAGCTGCTCCTCGCCGAGGTCGTTGACCGCCGCGCCAGGCTGCAGGCGAAAGGTGCGGCGGCCCCGGTCGCCGAGGCACTCGCCCGAGAGCTCTCCTACGACGGTGCGTTGATCCGGCTCTGTGCCGCACTCGACGTCCGCGCCACGCCGGCCTGGTTCGACAGCCCCGAGCGCGAGCGGGCCCGCCTCGAGCGGGAGCTGGCGCGGCGCGGCATCCGGCTCCCCGCACCACCGCTCCCATAGCCCGCCGGCCCCCGGGAATCGGGCCTGGCCAGGCCTGCGCCGACGCCCCAGCCGGTGCCCAGCGCCCCTCGGTAGAGTCGACTGCGGTGCCAGGGGACGACGAACGGATAGTGGAGGCCGGTGGGCGAGAGGTGCGCGTGTCCCGGCCGGACAAGATCTACTTCCCCGCTCTCGACGCCACCAAGTTCGACCTGGTCTCCTACTACCTCGACATCGGTGCGCACCTCCTGAACACCGCCGGCGGACGGCCGGCCATGCTGCAGCGCTTTCCCGACGGAGCCACCGGGAAGTCCTTCTACCAAAAGCGCATCCCCGCCGGCGCGCCGGACTGGCTGCAGTCGACCACCGTCTCGACGCCGAACGGCACCACGTCCAATGCCCTCGTCGTCGCCGACATCGCCCATGTCATCTGGGCCGTGAACATCGGCTGTCTCGGGCTGCACCTGTGGCCCTACCTCGCCGCCGATCCGGCGCACGCCGACGAGCTGCGCATCGACCTCGACCCGACGACGGGCATCGGCTTCGACGAGGTGCGCGCTGTCGCGCTGCTCTGCCGCGACGTGCTCGAGGAACTCGGCCTGCGTGGGTATCCCAAGACGACGGGGAACAACGGGCTGCACGTGTACCTGCGCCTGCAGCCCCGCTGGGACTCCGTGCAGGTGCGCGCCGCCGCGGTCGCGCTGGCCCGCGAGCTCGAACGCCGCTTCCCGGACCTCATCACGGCCAACTGGTGGAAGGAGGAGCGCGGCAGCCGCGTCTTCGTGGACTTCAACCAGAACGCCCCGCACAAGACCGTCTTCGGCGCCTGGTTCGCCCGGCCCCGCACCGGCGGACAGGTCTCGACCCCGCTCACGTGGGAGGAGGTCGAGACGGTCGTCCCCAACGACCTGACCATTCGCAACGTGCCCGAACTGGTGCGCCGGCGCGGCGACCCCTGGGCGGACATCGCCGCCGCACCACAGTCGATCGAGCCTCTGCTGGCGCTGGCCGAGCGCGACAAGGAGGGCGGCCTCCACGATGCGCCGTGGCCGCCCCAGTACCCCAAGATGCCCGACGAGCCGCCCCGGGTGGCCCCGAGCCGGGCCAAGAAGGCCTGAACCGTGGAACCACTCGACGCCCTCAATCGCATCGCCTTCCTCCTCGAGCGCGGTGGGGCGGACACCTACAAGGTGCGCGCCTTCCGCGGCGCGGCGCGGGCGGTGGCGGACACGGACACCGAGACGCTGGCCGCGCTGGCCCGGGCCGGGCGGCTGCAGAGCATCGACGGCATCGGGAAGTCGACGGCGCTGGTCATCGAGGAGGCGCTCGCGGGAAAGGTGCCCGAACGCCTGACCCAGTTGGAGCAGACGCCCGACGACATCGAGCTCGACGGCGCGGCTCAGGTGCTCCTGAACTCGTTGCGCGGGGACTGCCACTCGCACTCCGACTGGTCCGACGGGGGAAGCCCCATCCGCGAAATGGCCGAGGCGGCCCGCGCCCTCGGGCACGAGTACCTCGTGCTCACCGACCACAGCGCCCGCCTCACCGTGGCCCACGGGCTCAACGCCGAGCGGTTGCGGGCCCAGCTCGACGTGCTGGCCGAGTTGAACGACGATCTGGCCCCCTTCCGCATCCTGACCGGCATTGAGGTCGACATCCTCGAGGACGGCTCCCTCGACCAGGAGCTGGACCTGCTGGCCGAGCTCGACGTCGTGGTGGCCAGCGTGCACTCAAAGCTGCGCATGGAGGCACCGGCCATGACCGAACGGATGCTGGCGGCCGTCGAGAGCCCGCACACCGACATCCTGGGCCATTGCACCGGGCGCCTGATCACCGGACGGGGCCGGGCCCAATCGACCTTCGACGCCGACGCGGTCTTCACCGCCTGCGCCCGCACGGGCACGGCGGTGGAGATCAACTCGCGGCCCGAGCGCCAGGACCCGCCCCAGGACCTCCTCCGCCAGGCCGTCGCCGTCGGCTGCTCCTTCAGCATCGACACGGACGCCCATGCCCCCGGCCAGCTCGGCTGGCTCGGCCGGGGCTGTGCCAAGGCCGTGGACGCCGAGGTGCCGCCCGAGCGGATCGTCAACCGCGGCTCGGTCGACCAGCTCCTCGCCTGGGCAGGCGCGCATGAGGGCTGACCCGTCATGACGCTCCCGGTCCGCCCTCCGGTCGCCCCGATGCTGGCCAAGCTCGCCCGCGAGCTGCCCCGGGACACCGGACTCTTCTACGAGCCGAAGTGGGACGGCTTCCGCTGCATCGTCTTCCGCGACGGCGACGAGGTGGAGCTGGGTAGCCGCAACGAGAAGCCCCTGACGCGCTACTTCCCCGAGCTCGTCGAGGCACTCCGCCGGGAGCTGCCGGACCGGGTCGTGCTCGACGGCGAGATCGTCATCGCCGGCCCCGGCGGTCTGGAGTTCGACGCGCTCTCCCAACGCATCCACCCGGCCGAGAAGCGCATCCGGCAGCTCGCCGAGTCGACGCCTGCCTCGTTCGTCGCCTTCGATCTGCTGGCCGAGGGCGACCGTTCCCTCATGGAGGCGCCGTACGCGGAGCGCCGCGCCGCGTTGGACAAGGCCCTGAAGAAGGCGCGCCCACCCGTGCACGTCACCCCCGTCACCGACGACCCCGACGTGGCTGCGGACTGGTTCGCGCGCTTCGAGGGCGCCGGGCTCGACGGCGTCGTGGTCAAGGAGGGGTCGCTCCGGTACATGCCCGACAAACGGGCGATGGTCAAGGTGAAGCACCAGCGGACGGCCGATTGCGTGGTGGCGGGCTTCCGCACCCACAAGGACGGCGCCGGTGTGGGCTCGCTGCTCTTGGGACTGTTCGACCCCTCCGGGACGCTGCACCACGTAGGCGTGGCCTCGGGGTTCAGCGTGGCCCGCCGGCGCGAGCTGGTGGCCGAGCTCGAGCCGTACCGGAAGAACGCACAGAAGGATCACCCGTGGGCGGGATGGGCCGAGGCGCAGGCCGCCGGCCGGGCGCCCGGTGGGACGAACCGCTGGAACGCCGGCAAGGACATGACCTGGGAGCCGGTTCGGCCCGAAGCGGTGTGCGAGGTCTCCTACGACCACCTGCAGCAGGACCGCTTCCGGCACGCCACGTCCTTCGTACGCTGGCGCCCGGACCGCGACCCGGTGTCGTGCACGTACGCGCAGCTCGACACCCCGGTTCCCATGGAGTTGAACGAGGTCTTCGGGACGTCGTCCGGGTAGTCAGTCGAGCAGACCGGGATCGGCCGCCAGCTCGGCCCGTACTGCCGCTTCCCAGAAGCCGATGAAGCCCTCACCGTCGCTCCGCGCCACCAGGTCGACGAATGATTGCGGCACGCGTGAGACTCCCGCGCCGCCGGCCGCCCTGGCGTACCAGGCGTGCTGGCACCGCTGCTCCAGCGCAACGGCGCGCTGGTGCACCGCCCGGGCCGAGCCGCCCAGCACGAACACGCCGTGCCCGGCCAGGAGCGCCATGGAGGCGTCACCCATCTTCTCGACCGCCGACCGCGCGCTCGAGGCGTCGTTGACGGGTCCCTCGTACTCGTCGACCAGGACCACGGTGCCGCCGCCGAGCGCCGAGCTCTGGTCGAGGATCGGGGGTACCTCGCCCAGGTCGGCCCACACCGTGCCGAAGAGCGGATGGTTGTGCACCGCCCAGCCCACTTCCTGGCGCAGCTTGTGCAGCTCGAGGTGCAACGGGATGCCGAGCGGGACCGGCCAGTCGCCTTCGACCACACGGCCCTGGAGGTCGATGCGCAGCACCTGGGACGGGCGCAGCTCGGCCCAGGTCAGCAGCCACGGGTTGCACAGCAGCGTGCCGTCGCCCAGGTTGACCGTGATGTGCCCGGCCAAATGGTCGTTGTAGCCCTCTCGCCACAGCGCACGGGCGAGGACGACGAGCTCCTCCCGCGGCGTGAGGTCGGGGACCAGCTTCTCGGCGGTCGGCGTGAACATCGGAGGACTCCTCTCAGCGCGGCAGGACAGTGTCCGGGAGGGGGTGGCGGTAGAGCGCGGCGGCGTTCTGGCAGCACATGGCGCGGAGCTCGTCGGCCGGAATGTGACCCCAGCACTGCGCGATGACGTCCTGGGTGTCGGGCCAGGTGCTGTCGCCGTGCGGGTAGTCCACCTCCACCATGATGTGGTCGACCCCAATGGCGTGGCGCGTGTCGATGGTCGACGGGTCGTCAATGGTGCAGAACCAGAAGTTGCGTCGTAGGACGTCTGCCGGCCGTACCTCCCAACCCAGCCCGTAGCGGGAGCGGTCGACGATGTTCTCGAGCCGGTCACGCAGCATGGCCACCCAGCCGATCCCCCCTTCGCTCATGGCGATCTTGAGGGTTGGCAGTCGGAGGGCGTAGCCCGACCACAGCCACTCGGCGCAGGCGATGAGCGAGAGTTGGCCGAAGAGCGTGGCGCCGAGTTGCAGGGCGTCCATGCCGGCTCCCGGAGGGGCCGGGGTCAGGCCCGAGCTCCCGACGTGGAGGGACACGACGGTGTCGGTGTCGACCACGGCCTCCATGATCGGGTCCCAGTGCGCCCGGTCCCACAATGAAGGCAACCCGATCTCGTGGGGCCGCTCCGGGAAGGTCACCGAGGTGAAGCCCCGTTCGGCGTTGCGGCGGATCTCGGCCACGGCGAGGTCGGGGTCGGCGAGGTAGGTGATGCCGAGCGGGACGATGCGGTCGGGATGCCGCGAGTACCACTCCTCGTAGAGCCAGTCGTTCCAAGCCCGCACACAGGCCAGGCCCAGGTCGCGGTCGCGGGCGTCGAAGAAGACCCGGCCACAGAAGCCGGTGATCATCGACGGGAAGTTCACCGACGCCCAGACCCCGTTGATGTCCATGTCGCGTACCGCGCGCGTCGACGTCGTAGCAGCCCGCTCGCATCTGATCGAACCGGAACGGCTCGAGGCCGTAGGTCTCCGGCCGTCGGCCGGCCACTGCGTTCATCCCCACCTGGGTGTACCGCTCACCTTCGAACTCCCACACCTGGTGTCCCTCGGGCGTCTCGACGATGCGGGGGGCCCGGTCCGCCAGCGCGGCGGGCAGCCGGTTCTCGAACGTGTGGGCGGGCTCGACGACGTGGTCGTCCACCGAAATCACCGTGTAGCGCACGGGGCGCGGTTCGGGCTCGGGCAGGAACAGATCGTCGACCGGCACAGACCGGAGTATGCCCGAGGAATTCCCGACGCGCACCAGCGTTGGATGCCGCGCCTGTGGCCGGCCGCGGATGAATACTGGGGCAGACGCGTAAAGGAGGCGGCGTGCTCGCGCTGGTCATTGTCTCGACGTTCGTGGTTCTGGTGCTCGGCATCCTGGTAGCGGGGCTATTGCGGAGCCATGCCGACATCCTGCGCTCGCTGCACGAGCTGGGCGCGGGCGTCGGAGACCCCGCCGCCTCGACCCCTGCTGCTGCCGCGGCCGCTGCCCCCGTGACCCTGGTCACCCCCGCGTCGAACCCGGCGCTCGGTGCGGCCCCGGCCGTTGCCGGTGTCACGCCGACGGGTGACGCCAGGGCCATCGCCGTCGACAACAGCGACGACCTCACGCTGCTCGCGTTCCTCTCCTCGGGCTGCACAGGCTGCGCCGCCTTCTGGGCCGCGCTGCAGGAGCCGGGACGGGTGCAGCTTCCCGAGCGGACCCGCGTGGTGATCGTCACCAAGGGTCCCGACCGCGAGGTCCCCGCCGAGGTTCGGGCGCGGGCGACCGGTCGCGTGCCCGTGGTGATGTCCACCGAGGCCTGGCTCGACTACCAGGTCCCGGGCTCGCCCTTCTTCGTCCTGGTCGACGGGGCCGCCGGCCGCACGGTCGGGCAGGGCGTGGCCAGCCACGTCGGACAGCTGGCCGAACTGGTCCGGCGGGCCGAACACGACCGCGGGCACGCCGGCGGCACCCGTGGCCGGGGCGAGGGATCTCTCGGCGGACCGGCCCGCGAAGCCGCCGCGGACGAGGTGCTGGCCGCAGCGGGGATCCTGCCCGGTGACCCGAGCCTCTATCCGCGCACCCTCGAGGACGTCTTCCCGCACGGACCCGCCGTGCCGGCCGAGTAGTGGCCACCATCGGCGCCCACGGCATCACGGCCCGGCTCCCCGACGGCTTCGAAGGGCGCATTTTCGTCCGCCCCGCCGTCGTCGGCGTGACCTACCCGGTCGGGCAGTTCGCCACGTTCCCGATCCCCGACGACATCGGCGACTTCGGGAGCGGTGCCGTCACCGCGATGGGGCCCACCGACGTGTTCGCCACCTTGTTCGAGTACGGGCCCGAGAGCGTGGGCACGGCGCTGTTCGCGCAACAGGGCCGGCCCGGCGCGCTCTCGGAGGCGGACTTCTCGCCCATGGTGTTGCGGCGCGGCCTTCCCGGACAGTCGGGCACCCAGTGGTTCTTCACCGAGTCGGGCCGGCCCTTCTCCTTCTATGCCGTGCTCGGCAGCCATACCCAGCGGCCCGCACTGGTCCCGCGGGTCAACACGCTGTTGTCGTCGTTGACGCTGAGCCCGGCCGTGTCGGACCTCCCCGCCGCGAGACCCCTGTGGAACTGATCGGCCTGTACCTCGTCGCCTCCGGCCTGCTCTGCGTGGCCGGGGCGGCCAAGGCGCGGCGACCCGACGACACCGCGCGTGCGCTGGCCTCGCTGCTGCCGGGCCCACCGCCGCTGCGCGTCATGCGGTGGCTCGTCCGGACCGGCGCGCTGGTGGAGGCCGCGCTCGGCGCCGTGGCCATTGCGGTCCCCCGCCCCGCCACTGCCGCGCTGGTCGCCCTCTCCTATGTCTGCTTCTTCGGCGTCGTCGCCGTGGCCCGCCGGCGGGGCGGGGCGCTGGCCACCTGCGGCTGCTTCGGCCGGCCCGACACGCCGCCCACCGCAGTCCACCTGGTCGTCGATGTCGTGCTGGCCGCCGCCGCGGCCATCGTCGCCGTGGGGGCGCCGCGGCACGGGACGCTGGTGACGCAGCTGGCCCACCAGCCCGGCGCGGGCGTCCCGCTCCTGTTCGTGAGTGCGGTGGGGCTGTGGCTCACCGCACTGGCGCTCTCCGCTCTGGCGGCGCTGACGGCGGCCAGGCGCCTGTCGCGCCCCCTCCCGGTGCGCCCCTCGTGAGCCTCTCCACCGCACTGGTGGCGCGCACCGCCCACGCGCTCGAGGGACGTTTGTCCCGGCGCAGCCTCATCAACCGGTCCGCGTTCGTGGGCAGCGCGGTGGCGGTCGGCTCCGGGCTCGACCTGGCCCTCAGACCCGGAACCGCCTACGGGGCAATCTGCGAGTGTGGCAATGCCGGCTGTGGCTGCGGCAGCACCTGTTGCTCGGGATTCTCCGAGTTCTGCTGCGCCGTCAGCGGCGCCAACTTCTGCCCGGAGAACACCATCATGGGCGGCTGGTGGGTGGCGGACAACTCGTCGTACTGCGGCGGCCCCCGGTACTACATGGACTGCAACTCGACCTGCTCCTGCGACAGCGGCTGCAGCGGTGGCTTCCCCTTCTGCGCGCCGGGCTGCGACCAGACCGGGTGTGGCTGCGGCCAGCTCGGATGCGATTCCTATCTGACGGGGTGCCTCCAGTTCCGTTACGGGCAATGCAACCAGGACGTGGCGTGCATGGGCCGGATCGTCTGCCGGGTCGTGGCCTGCGTGCCACCCTGGACGGTCGATCCCACGTGCACCACCGCCGTCGCCGTCGACAACGCCACGGCGGAGCAGAACGAGCCGTGCTGGACCACCGCCCCACCGGCGCCCCTGTGCGCCTCGCCCGCCACCGACTGCCAGGTGGTGGGCCTGGTCCCGAGCACCGACGGAGGCGGCTACGCCGTCCTCACCGCGTTCGGGCGGTTGTTCGGCTTCGGGGACTTCCCCAACGGCGGTGACGCCTCCGGGCTCGCACTCGACGCCCCGATCGTGGGGGTGGCGACCTGCACCACGGGGGGCTATTTCCTGGCCGCAGCCGACGGGGGCATCTTCGACTACGGCGGGGCGCCCTTCCTCGGCTCCATGGGCGGGCAGCCGCTCGACGCGCCGGTGGTCGGCATCGCCGCCTCACCCTCGGGACAGGGGTACTGGCTCGTGGCGGCCGACGGGGGCATCTTCGACTACGGCGACGCGCTGTTCTACGGCTCCATGGGCGGGCGGCCGCTCAACGCGCCGGTGGTCGGGATGACCCCGACGCCGACCGGCCGGGGCTATTGGCTGGCGGCCGCCGACGGGGGGATCTTCACCTTCGGCGACGCGTCCTTCTTCGGGTCCATGGGGGGACAGCGCCTCAATGCCCCCGTCGTCGCCATCGCCGGCACCGCTTCGGGCCAGGGCTACTGGCTCGTGGCGGCCGACGGGGGCATCTTCGCCTACGGGGACGCTCTGTTCGACGGTTCGACCGGTGCCATCGAGCTCAACCAGCCCGTGGTGGGCATCGCGCCGTACGGCAACGACGCCGGGTACTGGCTGGTGGCCAAGGACGGCGGGATCTTCGCCTTCGGCGGCGCACCCTTCCTCGGCTCCCCGGCGTGAGACGAAGGGAGATCCCATGCATGCGCTGGTGACGCTGGCGGCTGCCCTCGTCGCCGTGGCGGCGGCGGTCCGCTCGACCTGGTCACCCTGCGGCGTCTCCATGCTGGCCACGGTCACGCCGTTGGCCGAGCAGGGCCGGGGCCACCGCTACCGCACCACGGCGGCCTGGTTCATCGCCGGCGGGTCCGCCGGTGGGGCCACACTGGGGCTCGCCATGGCCGCGCTGGCGCTCGGCGTGCGCGCCGCCGCGCCGTCCACCGTCGCCGTGGCCGCGACCGCCTGTGCTGCGGCCGTCCTCGCCGCCGGCTCCGACACGCGGTTCGGCCGGTTCCACCTCCCCTTCCACTCCAGGCAGGTCAACGAGCGCTGGCTCGACCAATTCCGACCCTGGGTCTACGGCGCGGGATTCGGTTGGCAGATCGGCGCCGGCCTCGTGACCTACATCAAGACGGCCGCGCTCTATCTGACCATCGTGCTCGCCGCACTGACGGCCGACCCCGTCACGGCGCTGGGTATCGGCGTCCTGTTCGGATTCGTGCGCGGCCTGGCCGTCCTCCTCGGGCGGGGCATCACCAGCCCGGGCACACTGGCGGCCTTCCACCGGCGCTTCACCGCCGTGGGGCCGGTCGTCCTCGCCGTCGTGGTGGCCGTTGAACTGGCGGTGGCCGTCGCCTCTGCCGCGGTCCTCTCGCCGTGGGCCGCCGCGGCGCTCGTCCTCCTCAGCGGGGCGGCGGCGGCGGGCGGACGGGCCCGACGGCGCGCGCCGGCAACGGCGCGGACGTCCGCTTAGCCGCTCATGTCCACGGCGTTGACGCGGACGGGGACGATCCGCACGACGACGCGGCGGTCGCCGGGCGCGTCGTGCTCGCGCAGATCCGAGTGGTACTTGGCACCGACCCGCTCGGCGAAGGCACGGTCCTCGTCGGGCTCCACCACGGCGGTGCCCCGTATCTCCAGGTAGCGGTACGGGTTCTGCAGGTCGAGGAGGAGGGCCGTGCAGGCGGGATCGGTCTCGAGGTTCTTCACCTTCTGGCGCCGCGTGTTCAGTGACATGGCGACCTGGTCGTCCTCGGCCACGAACCACACCTCGGACACCTGGGGGTAGCCGTCCTCGCCGACCGTGGCCAGCGTGAGCACGTCACCCTCGAGGAGGTCGCGGTGGCTGTCGGGAATGTCGTTGTGAGCCATGCGACGGGTATACCCGGGTTGGAGTGATGCATGCGCGGGGGCCATGGCTGCGGGCCCGGGCGGCGACGCCTACCATCGGCCCATCGCCTCCGACCGCACGCCCCCCATCCGCCTCTTCCTGGCCGACGTGGACGGGACGCTGGTCACCCAGGACAAGGTCCTCACCGACGACGCCGTCGCCGCGGTGCAGAGCCTGCGCCGCGCCGGCGTGCTCTTCGCTCTGACCAGTGGCCGGCCGCCGCGCGGCATGGAGATGCTGGTGGAGCCCCTGCAGATCGACACGCCCATCGCCGCCTTCAACGGCGGCCTGATGGTGGACAAGGACATGGCGGTCCTGGAGGAGCGCGCCCTGCCCGAGGACCTCGTGCTGCCCGTCGTCGACCACATGAAGTCCTTCGACCTCGACGTGTGGCTCTACCGTGGCGCCGACTGGTACGTGCCCGACCCCAAGGCTCCGCACGTCGACCGGGAGGCCTGGACCGTCAAGTTCGCGCCCAAGGTGCGCAAGACCTTCGACCGGTTGACCGACGGCGTCGTCAAGCTGGTCGGCGTCAGCGATGACCACGACGCCATCGACAACGCCGCAAGGGCCACGGTGGAGAAGTTCGGCGACCACGTGACGGCGGCGGCCTCCCAGCCCTACTACCTCGACGTCACGCACCCGCAGGCCAACAAGGGTGAGGTCGCCCTCTACCTGGCCCGGCGCTACGAGCTCGAGCCCGGGGAGATCGCCACCATCGGCGACCAGCCCAACGACATTCTGATGTTCGACCATTCCGGCCTCAGCATCGCCATGGGCAACGCCGATCCCGAGGCGAAGCAGGCGGCGCACGAGACCTCGCGGAGCAACGAGGAGGAGGGCTTCGCGTACGCGGTCGAGCACTTCGTGTTGCCCGCCGCCGCCACCTGAGGGCCGGCGACCAGCCGGATCAGACGCCGCGGTGGTTCTCGAACCGGGCGTACTGCTTCAAGAACAAAAGGTTGGCCTTGCCGGTCGGGCCGTTCCTGTGCTTCGCCACTTCGATCAGCGCGTCGTCGGCCCGGTCGATCGGCACCTCGTCGTTGTACTCGGACTCGCGGTAGATGAAGAGCACGACGTCGGCGTCCTGCTCGAGCGACCCCGACTCGCGGAGGTCCGACAGCTGCGGCGTCTTGTCCTGGCGGGACTCGAGGTTGCGGGAGAGCTGTGACAGGGCGACCACGGGCACCTCGAGCTCTCGGGCGAGGATCTTGAGGCCACGGCTGATCTCGGCCACCTCGGTCTGACGGTTCTCCGCCCGGCCCCGGCCGGTCATCAGCTGCAGGTAGTCGACGACGACGATGCCGAGGTCACCCGCCGACTTCTTGAGCCGGCGCGCCCGGGCCCGGATGTCCATGACCGTGACGTTGGGGTTGTCGTCGATGAAGATCGGCGCCCCCGAGAGCCGCGTGACGGCCATCCCGATTTTGCTCCAGTCCTGCGTGCGGATCCGGCCCGTCTGCAGGCTCTGCCCGTTCACCTCGGCTTCCGAGGCGAGCAGGCGCTGGGTCAGCTCCAGATGGCCCATCTCCAACGAGAAGAGGAGGGCGGGACGCTGCGACTGCAGCCCCACGTTGGCCAGGACGCCCAGGGCGAAGCTCGTCTTCCCCATGCCCGGGCGGGCCCCCACGATGTTGAGCGACGACGGCTGGAAGCCGAGCAGGATCTTGTCCAGCTCGTGGTAGCCGGTCGCCACGCCGGTGATCGCCGAGCCGCGCTGACCCAGCTCCTCAATGCGGTCCAGCCCCGCGCCCAGCAGCTCGTGCAGCGGCCGCATGGTGTCGGCGGTGCGACGCTCACCGACGTTGAAGACCATCTGTTCCGCTTCGTCGACCGCGGCCTTGACGTCCTCGGGCACCGAGTAGCCCATGTCCGCGATGTCCCCGGCCACCCCGATGAGCTTGCGCAACAGCGCGTGCTCCTCGACGATCTCCGCGTAGTGGCGTGCGTTGGCGATCGACGGCGTGTTGGCCAGCAACGAAATGAAGATGGAGCGGTCACCGACCGCCTCCAGCACGCCGGAGCGCTTCAGCTCGTCGGTCACCGTCACCGCGTCGATCGCTTCGCCGCGCTCCATGAGCGCCTGGATGGCCCCGAAGATGTGGCCGTGCGCCGGCTTGTAGAAGTCCGCCGCCGAGCATTTCTCTATGCCGACCGACGCGGCGTCGTTGGAGAGCAGCATGGCCCCCAACAGGGACTCCTCGGCCTCGACGTCGTGCGGCGGCACCCGCGTGCCGCTCGGGACGGGGGTGGGAGCCGTCCGGAGGGGACGGGGGCGGATGTCGTCAAAGGCTTGGACCACGGCTCACTCACTCTGCCCGTCGGGGTCTGGGGAACGTAAGGCCCCAATAGGTGTGGGTAAGGGACGCGTGCGTGTGGATAAGCGGTGCACGAGTGGTCACGCACTGTGGACCGCCAAAAGCGCAAATCGGCACCCCCACATGATGCGCACCCGGTTGTCACAGGGCGCGGATGCCCCCAGAGGCAGGGCGGGGGATCCTCCCTGGTCAGGAGGCGGCCGAAACCTCCACCGTCACGATGGTGGCCACGTCGCGGAACAGTTCGACCGTGACCTCGAAGGAACCCGTCTCCTTGATGTGCTCCGGCAGCAGAATGTGCTTGCGGTCCACATCGATGCCCTTGGCGGCCTTGATCGCCTCCACCACGTCGGCGGGCCCGATCGAGCCGAAGAGGCGCCCGGCCCCCGAGGCCCGGGCGGCGATCGGGATCACGGCCCCGGCCAGCACCGTGGCCTGCGCCTCGGCGGCACCGCGGTCCTGCGCCTCGCGCTGGTCCCGTCCGCGCCGCATCTGTTCCGCCTGGCCCTCGACGCCCTCGGTGGCCACAATGGCCCGCCCCTCGGGCAGGAGGAAGTTGCGGGCGAAGCCGCCCGCCACCTTGACGATGTCACCTCGGCGACCGACGCCGGCGACGTCGTCGCGCAGCACGACCCTCATGCGTCCGCTCCCGCCTCGGCAGGCTCCACGACGACCTCGACCACCGCCCCGGCCTCGGCATCCGCCACGGCCTGCTCGACGACGGCCACGGCCTCGGCATCCGCCACGGCTTCGGCCGGCGCGTCCTGGGACGGCCGGTGCCGCGGCGCCTCGGTCGGCACCGAGTCGAGCGTGCGCTCGCCCCGGTCGCGCCCACCGCGCCCGCCCGGGCGCTCGGTCACCGTGCGCTGGGTGTAGGGGAGGAGCACGAGCTCACGGGCGGTCTTGATGGCCATGGCCAGCGCGCGCTGGTGCTGGGCGCAGTTGCCCGTCACCCGGCGCGAGCGGATCTTGCCGCGGTCGCTCATGTACTTGCGCAGCATGGGGACGTCCTTGTAGTCGACCCACTCGACCTTGTCGCGGCAGAGCGCGCAGGGCTTCTTCTTGACCCGCCGACCGAGATCCTTGGGGGCGCGCCGTGACGTCGTCCCGCCGCGCTGGTTGTTCCGTGCCATCAGAAGGGCTCCTCGTCGAATCCGTAGCCACCGCCGGCATCCGCCGCGGGCTGGGGTTGTGCCGGCGGAGCGGCGGCCGGACGGCCGCCCCCACCGCCTCCGCCTCCGCCGCCACCCCGGCTGTACTCCCCGGGGCCGCGGCGCTCGTTCTTGGTGATCTGCGCGGTGGCCCAGCGCAGCGACGGCCCGATCTCGTCCGCCACCACCTCGACCTTGGAGCGTCGGTCGCCCTCCTGGGTCTCCCAGCTGCGCTGCTCCAGCCGGCCGGCCACCATGACCCTGGCGCCCCGGGTGATGGTCTCGCTCACGTTCTCGGCCATCTCGCGCCAGCAGACCACGTCGAAGAAGGACGTCGCCTCCTCCCACTCCTGGGTCTGGCGGTTCTGCCAGCGGCGGTTGACCGCCAGGCCGAACGTCACGTTGGCCTGTCCGGTGTTGGTGAAGCGCAGCTCGGGGTCACGGGTCACGTTCCCCACCAGCGTCACGCTGTTGTCTGAAGGCATGTCTGCTCCTCTCGCCGGTCGCTCAGCTGGCCGCGGGCTCGGTCGTCGCGGCCGGGGCCTTGTGGTCCGGCAGGCGGACGACCTTGTGGCGGACGACCTCGTCGGCCAGGCCGAGCATGCGGTCCAGGGCGGCCACCGTCTCGGGCTCGGCGGTGAATTCCACCACCACGTAGTACCCCTCGCGCTTGTGGTTGACCTCGTAGGCCAGGGTGCGCTTGCCCCAACGGTCGATGGCGCCGGGGGTGCCTCCCGTGGTGCGGATGACGTCGAGCGCCTGGTCGAGCACGCCCTGAATCACCGTGGGTTCGGTGGTGGCCTCAAAGATGGCCATGACTTCGTAGGGCCGCATGAGCGGCGTACCTCCCTCTGGACCGGGACGTGCCCGGGCCCCTGACGGTCAGGAGCAGGGTCTGTTGCGGGGAGCCATGCTAGCCGCCCTCAGGCGAGGGCGTCGCCCAGGCCTGCCGGTGCGTGATAGGTCTCGGCGTCGCCCGGGAAGTTCCCGCTGCGCACGTCGTCGGCGAAGGCGGCGATGGCCTCGGTGGCGATGCGGCCCACGTCGGCGTACTGGCGCACGAACTTGGGCGGCGCGCCCTTGCCCAGGCCCAGCAGGTCGTGGAAGACGAGGACCTGGCCGTCGCAGGCCGGCCCGGCACCGATGCCGATGGTCGGCACGTCGAGGTGGTCGGTGACGGCGGCCCCCACGACGTCGGGCACCCCCTCGATGACGAACCCGAAGCAGCCGGCGGCGGCCAGTGCCTTGGCGGCATCGAGCAGCGCGCCGGCCGCGTCGGCGCTCTTGCCCTGCACCCGGAAGCCGCCCATGGCGAGCACCGACTGGGGCGTGAGACCGAGATGCCCCATGACCGGGATCTCGGCCCGGATGATCGCCTCCACCACGGGGAGGCGGGCCCGCCCGCCCTCGAGCTTGACCGCCTGGGCCCCGGCGCGGATGAGGGTTGCCGCGTTGCGCACGGCGTCGTCCGTCGAGAGGTGGTAGCTCATCCAGGGCATGTCGCCGAGGATCAGGCAGTCCGGCTGCGCCCGCGCCACGGCGGCGGTGTGGTGCGCCATGACCTCAATGTCGACGTGCAGGGTGTCGGGGTGACCGAGCACGGTGTTGGCCACCGAGTCGCCCACGAGGATGATGTCGGCTCCGGCCTCGGACACAATGCGGGCACCCGGCTCGTCGTAGGCCGTGACCATCACAATCGGCGTGTCGCCGTTGCGCCGCTTGCGCGACCGCAGGGAGGGAACGGTGACGCGGGAGGCGCGCTCGCTCATCGGGCCGGCGTCGGCTTCTTCTGCCGCGGCGTGCGCCCGCCCGCGGGGTACTTGCGCATGAGGTGGTGCCAGGCGCAGGCCGGGCAGACCTCCACCTCGTAACAGAGGACCGGCTCTTCCCGGCGGGTGAGGGCCTTGAGCTCGGCGGCGGTGCCCGGGCAGCGCCCGCCCGGCGGCAGCTTGGCCCCGAAGACGAACGTCACCGTCACCAGGCGGCCGTCGTCACAGATGGGGCAGACCTCCTTGGTGGGCCGGCCCACGTTGCGGGCCGCCCGCAGCAACTCGGGGTGGGCGTCGCAGACGTCGGTCTTCAGGAGCTTGCCCCGGTCCACCTCGCGCACCACGCCGTTGCGGACGATCCGGTACTCCACCTCGGCCGTGACATCAGGGCTCACCGCACGGGACGGGGACCTCGGCTCCGAGGTGACGGACACGGCGGCCAGGCTACCCCCCTCGCCCCGAAACGCGGCACCAATTGTGAGCCAAATCAGGCACGGACCCGAGGGGGGCGAGGCGCGAACCGCGGCACCGCTATATCGGTCCGATATACTCATCCGTTATGTTGGACCTGGCGATCCTGGGCCTGCTCGAAGAGCGGGACCTCCACGGGTACGAGATACGACGCCAATTGCGGGAGCACCTGGGACTTCTGGCCAACGTCTCCTTCGGCTCCATCTACCCCGCCCTGACCCGCCTGGAGAAGTCGGGCGCGGTGGTGGCCACCGAGGGCGCGGGCGGCGAGAACCCGGCGACCCCGACCGCACCGGCTCCCCCCACGGGCTCGCTGAGCGGTGAGCTGGCGGTCCTGCGGGCACGCCGGCACTCCCCCACCCGGGCCCGGCGCGGCCGCAAGGTGTACCGCATCACCGACGCCGGACGGGAGCTCTTCGTCGAGTTGCTGGCGGGCAGCGGGGCCACCGACGACGCCCGCAGCTTCGGGCTGCGCCTGGCCTTCGCCCGGCACCTCGCCCCCCAGGCCCGCCTCTCCCTGCTCGAACGCCGGCGGGCCCAGCTCGTGCAGCGCCTCGCCGAGGCCGAGGCCGCCCGCGCCGACCTCGACGTGTACGCCCGCTCGGTGGTGCAGCACACCGCCGACGGCGTGGCGCGCGACATCAACTGGCTCGACACCCTCATCGCATCCGAACACGCCGCCCTCGCCACCGCCGGTACGGAGCCGGTGGCCTGACACGACCCGCCGCACAGACACCGAAGGAGACACGTCCATGCCCAAGCCCATCCGCCTCGCCATCGCCGGCGTCGGCAACTGCGCCAGCTCGCTCATTCAGGGCATCACCTACTACCGCGACGCGGAGCCCGGCGACGTGGTGCCCGGGCTCATGCATGTGGAGCTGGGCGGCTACCACGTGCGCGACCTGCTCCCGGTGGCGGCCTTCGACGTGGACCAGACCAAGGTCGGGACCGACCTCGGCAAGGCGATCCACGCCGGGCTGAACAACACGGTGCGCTTCGCCGACGTCAGCGAGCTCGGCGTGACCGTCCAGCGCGGGCCGACCTTCGACGGGCTCGGGCTCTACTACCGCGAGCTGATCGAGGAGTCGCCCTTCGAGCCGGTCGACGTGGCCGAGGCGCTGCGCCGGTCCGAGGCCGACGTCCTGGTCTCCTATCTGCCGGTCGGCTCCGAGCAGGCCCAGCGCCACTACGCGCAGGCCTGCCTCAATGCCGGAGTGGCCTTCGTCAACGCCATCCCCGTCTTCATCGCCTCGGACCCCGAGTGGGCCCGCAAGTTCCGCGACGCCGGCGTGCCGATCGTCGGCGACGACATCAAGAGCCAGGTCGGCTCGACCATCGTGCACCGCATCCTGACCCGCCTCTTCGAGGACCGCGGCCTCGCCCTCGACCACACGTACCAGTTGAACTTCGGCGGCAACATGGACTTCAAGAACATGCTCGAGCGTCAGCGGCTCGAGTCCAAGAAGATCTCGAAGACCCAGGCCGTCACCAGCCAGCTGGAGGACAACGTCCTCGATGCCGACGACGTCCACGTCGGACCGTCGGACCACGTGCCGTGGCTCAAGGACCGCAAGTGGGCCTACATCCGCATGGAGGGCCGCAACTTCGGCGACGTGCCGCTCAATCTGGAGCTCAAGCTCGAGGTGTGGGACTCCCCCAACTCGGCCGGCGTGATCATTGACGCCGTGCGCTGCGCCAAGCTGGCGCTCGACCGCGGCATCGGCGGGCCCCTGCTCGGCCCCTCGGCCTACTTCATGAAGTCGCCCCCGGTGCAGTACCACGACGACGTGGCGCACGCCCTCGTCGAGGGGTTTGCCGCCGGCGAGCCCCAGGACAGCTGGCCCGCCGTCTGAGCTCGTGACGGGGTGGCCGGCCGCCTCCCCTCCGCCGGAACCGTCCCGCCGGAACAGTCCCGGCGGACCCGGTGAGCCGCCTCAGACCAGGATGCGCTCGTCCGGCGCCCGGACGCCGACCACGGCCAGCGTCCGGCCCATGCCGAGGAACATTCCGCAGCAGATGGTGAGGTCGGCCAGCTCCGCTTCCGAGAAGGCGTCGTGCAGGCGGGCCCAGAGTGCGTCGTCCATGGCCAGGTGGTCGATGGCGAAGCGCTCGGCGAACTCGGCCGCCAGCCGCTCGCGTGTGCTGAGCCCGGTGGCGGACCGCCAGTCGGTCACCTCGGCGTAGAACGGCTCGCCGGCGCCGGCGGCCTCCCCGTCACGGGCGCGGGTGTCCCGGCACACCGCACAGTCGTTGATCAGCGCGATGGTCCAGCGCGCCGCCTCGCGCTCACGCACCGGCAGCTGCGAGTTCCCGTAGACCGCCGCCGACAGCTTGCCCATGCCCGCCGCCATGTCCGCGCGCAAGAGCGCCCAGTCGATGTGCTCGCCCATGCCGCTCTCTGGTGCCGCAATCCTCGTCATGCCCGCGACGCTACCGCCGCCCGTCTAGGCGCGCTCGGCCCACCAGGCCCGCAGGCGCTCCGCCGCCTCCTCCTCGCCCAGCGGCCCCTCGTCGAGGCGCAACTCCATGAGGAAGTCCAACGCGTCGCCCACGGCGCGGCCCGGGCCGATGCCGAGCAGCGCCATGATCTGGTTGCCGTCCAGGTCGGGGCGCAGGGCGCGCAGCTCCTCCTGTTCGCCCAGCTCGGTGATGCGGGCCTCGAGCTCGTCCATCCGCCGGGCCAGGGCCCTCGCCTTGGCCGCGTTGCGCGTCGTGCAGTCGCAGCGGGTGAGCTCGTTCAAGAGGTCGAGATGCGGGCCGGCGTCGCGCACGTAGCGGCGCACGGCCTTGTCCGTCCAGCCCAGGCGGTAGGTGTGGAAGCGCAGGTGCAGTTCGACCAGGCGCACGACCGTGTCGATGTCGGACGCGCTGTAGCGCAGCGCCTCCATGCGCGTCCGCGTCATGCGGGCGCCGACCACCTCGTGATGGTGGAAGCTCACGCCGCCGTCGGTGATGGCGCGGGTGCGGGGCTTGCCGACGTCGTGGAACAACGCGGCCAGCCGCAGGAGCCGGATGGGTGACGTCTTGTCCACGACGGCGAGCGTGTGCCCCAGCACGTCCTTGTGCCGGTGGATCGGGTCCTGTTCGAGCGCGAGCCCCGGCAGTTCGGGCAGGAACTCGCCGGCCAGGCCCGTGCGCACCACGAACCACAGCGCCACCGACGGCACGTCGACCATGACGATCTTGTCGAGCTCGTCGCGGATGCGCTCGGCCGAGACGATGGAGAGCCGGCCGTGCATGCGCTCCACCGCCGCCGTCAGGTCCGGGTCGGGCTCGAGCGAGAAGCGGGCGGCGAAGCGGGCGGCGCGCAGCATCCGGAGGGGGTCGTCACCGAAGGAGATCTCCGGATTGAGCGGCGTGCGCAGGCGGCCGGCCGCCAGGTCCCCAAGGCCGTCGAACGGGTCGATCAGCTCCATGTCCGGCAGCCGGAGCGCGAGCGCATTGATGGTGAAGTCCCGGCGCGAGAGGTCCACGACGAGATCCGTCCCGAAGGTGACCTCGGGCTTGCGCGAATCGGGCACGTAGACCTCGGCCCGGTGGGTCGTGATCTCGTAGACCTGGGTGCCCTTCCGGCAGCCGATGGTGCCGAAGCGCGCGCCCTGCGTCCAGATGTCGTCGGCCCAGCCCCGCACCAACCGCTCGATCTCGCCCGGGAGGGCATCGGTGGTCAGGTCGAGGTCGTGGGGCGCGGCCGTCCCCGCGGGACCCGGAAAGAGGGCGTCGCGCACCGAGCCGCCGACCAAGGCCAGGCTCTTCCCGGCCGCGGCGAACCGCCGCGCCACCTCCTCGGTGGCGTCGACATAGGGGCGGAACCGCTCGGGAACCGACGTGGACTGCACCCGCCCACGGTAGTGCGCCCTCTAGCCTCTCCCTGTGTCGACGCGCCGGGCCAGCACCGCCCTCTGCACGCTCGCGGTGGCCGTTGCAGCCCTGGTCAGCACCCTGGGAACGACCGCCGCCGCTGGCGTGGAGCAGGCGCACGCCAGCGCGGCGCCCCTCGTTCTGACGGCCCAGACGCCGTGGGTGACGGCAGACCAGCCCTGGTTCAACATCGCCCTCGCCGTCTCCTCCGCCGAGGGCGCGGCCAGCAGTCTGACCGTCAATCTGACCTTCTACGGGCGCATCACCGACGGTTCCGACCTGCAACAGGCCACGTCGGGCACTCCGAGGTCGGAGGCACTGAAGCACGTGACCGGCCTGCCCGTCACCGCCGGGGCGGGCGGACTCACGGCGGGGGCCTGCGTCACCGTCCTGCCCAACTCGAGCTCCAGCGCACCGTCCACCGGGCCCGGCATCTGCGCGGCCGGGCCGTCCAGCTCCACCCTGACGCTGGGCTGCACCCTGTCCACCGACCTGTGCCAGGGTGTCTACGCCGTGTCGGTGGCGCTGGTGCGGTCCGGCTCCTCCAACCCGGTGTCCCGCTTCACGACTTTCCTCACGTACCAGCAGCCGTCCGCGGTCGGCGACACCGGGCTCCTCCGGGTCGGCCTGGTCGTTCCCCTCACCACCAGCGACCTGGGCCCGATGGTGGACACACTGACGGACCCGGACCACCGCGGTGTGGCGACGACGCTGGCCGTGAGCCCCCTGGCCGTGAACCAGATCGAGGCGACGCGCCAGCGCGCCGACGCTCGTGCGATCAGCCAGCTGGCCGCGCTGAGCGACGACGAAATGCTCGACCAGTCCTTCGTGCCCATCAACGTGGCCGCGCTCTGCGAGGCCGGCATCTCGGGTGAGATCCAGGCGCAGACGGCCCGTGGGGACGACGTGCTGCGCGGCGCAGGCCTCCGGCCTTCCGGTGGCACGTGGGTGGACACCGCCTCCACGCTCTCGCAGGGCGACGCCGGCGACCTCGCCACCGGGCTGCAGCTGGCCGGGGCCTCGCAGACCGTGATCAGCGACGACGACCTCGCCTCGGGCGGGGTACGGAACCTGACCTTCGCCCAGCCTTTCAGGCTGGACCTCGGGAATGGCTCCACCATCCCTGCGGTGGCGGCCGACTCCTCCCTGAGCGCCCTCTTCACGTCGAACCGGGCCAACCCCGTTCTCGGGGCCGAGCAACTGCTCGCAGGGCTGTCGTTCGTGCACTTCGAGGCCCCCTCCCTCACCGCCGCACGCGGCGTCGTCGTGTCCCCGCCGCAGGGCTGGCGACCCTCCGCCTCCTTCATGGACGCGCTGCTCGGCGGGCTCTCCGGCAACCCCGCCCTCAAACCGGTGACGATCGCGCAGCTGTTCGCACAGGTCCCCACCGGAGGCAACCGCGAGCCGACCGTGCGCCAGCTGCAGAGCGGCTCGGCCACGCGCGGCTTCACACGCACCGCCGCCACCCGCATCGCGACCTATCGCCAGCAGCTGACCTCGTTCGGCGGCGCCATCGAGGGCCACCCCGCCAACCTGACCACGCTCGGCGACGGACTGTTGACCACCGAGGCGCGCAGCCTCAGCGCGGCCAGGCGCAGCGGCGCCTTGAACGCCTACGCCAAGTCCTTCGACGGCACGACGGGACAGATCACGCTGGGAACGGAGCGCACCGTGACGTTCACGTCGCAAAAGGCCGCCATCCCCGTCACGGTGCTGTCCTCCGCCCCCTATCCCGTGACCGTCGTCGTCACGCTCAGCAGCGACAAGTTCACCTTCCCCGACGGCAACACGCAGCGCCTGACCCTCGTCCACCCCACCACCTCGGTCCGGGTCACCGCCCAGGCCCGTACGTCGGGCGACCGCCTCCCGATTGAGGTGACGCTGCACACCCCGGACGGCCAGGTCCTCCTCGCCCACACCGTGCTCACGGTGCACTCGACCGAGATCTCCTTCGTCGGCGTCGCCCTCACCGCTCTCGCCGGCGCCGTCCTGCTGGTGTGGTGGGTGCGCACCTGGCGACGTTCCCGGCGCGCCCGTCCGCGGGCGCACTGACCGTGGTCGCCCCCCGGCGCGCCCGCACACTGCCCCTCCGGACGTCGGCCGCCTATGTCGCGGTCGGCACCGGCGTGTCCCGGGTCACCGGGCTGCTCCGCTTCGTCGCCCTGGCCTGGGCCCTCGGGCAGACGACGCTGGCCGACTCGTACAACCTGGCCAACACCACGCCCAACATGCTCTACGACGTCGTGCTCGGCGGCGTGCTCTCCGCCACCTTCATCCCCGTCTTCGTCGACCGGCTGGCCAACAAGACCGAGCGGGAGGCCTTCGACTCCATCTCCGCCGTCCTCACGGTGTCGGTGGTCGTCCTGCTGGCCACCACCGTGGCGGCGCTGGTCGCCGCGCCCTTCCTCATCGACGCCCTCACCGTGCTCGATACGCATGCCGGCGCCAACCAGGTCCACCGCGTCCTGCTCGAGCGCCAGGTGGCCACCGGGTTCCTGCGCTGGTTCGTCATCCAGATCGCCGCCTACGGCCTCTTCGCGCTGGCGGCCGCACTGCTCAACACCCGCCGCCGCTTCATTGCCGTCGCCTGGGCCCCGATCGTCAACAACATCGTCTGCATCGGCATCCTGGTCTGGTTCGGGCTCTGGGCGGGGCGCGGCGCCTCGCTGGCCGGGGTGGAGCAGCACCACACCCAGCTCGTCCTCCTCGGGCTCGGCACCTCGCTCGGCGTCGTCCTGCAGGGTGTCGCGCTCATCCCCAGCCTGCGCCGCGCCGACCTCGGGCTGCTGCGCTGGCGCTGGAACCCGCGCGACGAGGCCCTGCGCGCCGTCACCCGGCTGGGCGGCTGGACGTTCGGCTTCGTGCTGGCCAACCAGATCGCACTCTTCGTCGTCACGATTCTGGCCGGCAGCGTGGCCGGGCCCGACCCGGTGTCGTCGTACACCTACGCCTACGCCTTCTTCCAGCTGCCCTACGGCATCGTCGCCGTGACCGTGATGTCGGTCGTCACGCCCGACCTCGCCGAACGCTGGTCCACCGGCCAACAGACCGCCTTCTTGCACCGCATGACCGGTGGCCTGCGCGCCGTGTTGGCGCTCATCATCCCCTCGGCCGTCGGCATTCTGCTGCTCGCCAAGCCGGCCGTGGCCCTGCTGCTCGGGAACGGGCACAGCACCCCGGCCGAGACCGCCACCACCGGAGCGGCCCTGGCCATGTTCGCCCTCGGGCTCCCGGGCTTCTGCACCTACCTCTACCTCGTGCGCGTGCTGCAGTCGATGCAGCGCACCAAGGTCGCGTTCTACCTCTACCTGGTGGAGAACGCGTTGAACATCGTTCTGGCCCTCCTCCTCGTCCACCCCCTCGGCGTGCGCGGCCTCGCCCTCTCGCTGTCCATCGCCTACACCGTGTCGGCCTTGCTGGCCCTCGCCGTCTTCCACCAGTGGTTCGGGCGTCTCGCCGAGCGGGCCTCGTGGGCACCGCTGGTCCGCGTCCTCATCGCCAGCGTGCCCATGGGCGTGGTCGTCCTGGTGGTGTCGAACCTCTCGGCGTCGACCAGCTTCGCCGGCTTGCTGGTCCGTGTGGTCGGATCCGTCGTCGCCGGCGGCCTGACCTTCGGTGCGGTGGTGATCTGGTTGGGCCGGCGCTACGACGCGCAGCGGCCTCCCCCACCGCGACCGATCAGGCCCAGGGGACCCGACGGTCCGGCCGGACCGGCGAGCCCTCCCAGTGGTGGCGGACCCAGCCGCCCGTTCGGTCCGAAGGGACCGCCCGGCGCCACCCGCCTCGTCGCATCCTCGAGACAACCCGTCGCACCCGGGTCCGACCCCGAGCCGGAGCCGGACCCGGAACCCGGCGCCGTCCGCCTCGTCGCCTCCTCGAAACAGGTCGGTCCGGATGCGGAGCCGCCCGGGCCGCCGGAGCCGCCTGGGCCGCCGGAGCCGCCGCGGCCCTCTGAGCCACCGGACCCGCCGGAGCCGTCTCCCCCGGCATTGCACCGGATCGTCTAGACCCCGCCCACACCATTCCCCTCCGTGCAAGACTCCCTGCATGCCCGGCGTCCACATCGTGACCGACAGTGCCTGCGACCTGACCGACCAGCTCGTCAAGGAGCACAACGTCACCGTGGTGCCGTTGACCATCCGCTTCGGCACCGAGGAGCTGGAGGACCGCAGACAACTCACGCCGACCGAGTTCTGGGAGCGCTGCCGCGGCAAGGGCGACCTGCCCCAGACGTCGGCCCCCTCCCCCGGCGCCTTCCAGGCCGCCTTCCAGGCCGCCGCCGATGAGGGGGCCGACGCCGTCCTCTGCCTGACCATCTCCTCCAAGGTCTCCGGCACCTACGGCTCGGCCGTGACCGCGGCCGACACGTTCACCACCATTCCCGTCCGCGTCGTCGATACGTACTCGCTCACCATGGGCCAGGGGCTGCTCGTCATCGCCGCCGCCGAGGAGGCCGCCGCCGGTGCCGGCCTCGACGACCTGATCGCCGCCACCGAGGACCGCATCCCGCGCACCCGCATCTACGGCGTGCTCGGCGGGCTCGAGCACCTGCAACGAGGCGGCCGGGTCGGCGGCGCCCGCGCCCTGCTCGGCTCGCTGCTCAACATCAAGCCGGTGATCCAGCTCAAGGACGGCGAGGTGGCCGAGGAATCCAAGCAGCGGACCCGGAGCAAGGCGCTGGCCTACCTGAGTGACAAGGTCAGGGCCGATGCGCCCCTCGAGCGCCTGGCCGTGGCCGACGGCGCCTGCGACGACTTCAGCGACGTGCTGGCCCGCCTGAGCGACATCGCCACCGAGCACCCGCTGCTGCCCGTCGATCTCGGGCCGGTGGTCGGGACCCACGCCGGGCCCAACACCGTCGGCGTGTGTTACATCGTCCCTGCCAGGGCGGCCGGTTCCGCCGGGTAGTCTCCACGCCGTGGCTGAGAACGATATTGCCGACGCGCTGTCAGAACGGGCCCTCGGGGCGGTCGACACGGTGGTGGCCACCGTCAACGACAAAGCCATCCGGCCGGCCATCGTCGCCGCCCGCGGCATCGTCTTCGGCGTCATCATCGCCGTCCTCGGCATCACGGTCGTGGTGCTGTTCTGCGTCGGCTTCATCCGTCTGACCACCATCGCCGGACACCGCATCTGGGCCTCCTACCTGGTGCTGGGCCTGATCTTCTGTGCCGTCGGCGCCGTGTTGTACTCGCGCCGCGGCGTGCCGCCCGATGCCTGAGCGCCGCAAGGTCGTCATCATCGGGAGCGGGCCGGCCGGCCTCACCGCCGCGCTCTACGCGGCGCGCGCACAACTCGAGCCCCTGGTGATCGAGGGTGAGCCCTCCTCCACCAGCGACCAGCCCGGGGGGCAGCTGATGCTGACCACCGACGTCGAGAACTATCCCGGCTTCGTCGACGGGGTGATGGGCCCCGACCTCATGGGGATGATGCGGGCGCAGGCGCTGCGCTTCGAGGCCGAGCTACGCACGGCCAAGGTCAGCAGAATCGAGGTCTCGCCCTGGCCCTTCGAGGTCTGGATCGGCGACCCCGGAGCGGACGAGCCCACCGTCCTGGCCGACACGCTCATTGTGGCGACCGGTGCCCGCTCCCTCATGCTGGGCTGCCCCAACGAGGCCCGGCTGCTCGGCTACGGCGTGTCGACCTGCGCCACCTGCGACGGCTTCTTCTTCCGCGAGCAGCACATCGCCGTGGCCGGGGGTGGTGACTCCGCGCTCGAGGAGGCCCTCTTCCTGACGCGTTTCGCCTCCAAGGTCACCGTGGTCCACCGGCGCGACGAGCTGCGGGCCTCCAAAATCATGCAGGAGCGCGCCTTCAACAACCCGAAGATCGAGTTCCACTGGAACGCGGTGATCACCGAGATCCTGGGCGACACCAAGGTCAGCGGCGTGAAGCTGCGCGACACCGTCACCGGCGAGGAGTCCGAGCTCGATGTGACCGGCCTCTTCGTGGCCATCGGGCACGAGCCCAACAGCTCCCTGCTCAAGGGCCAGATCGAGCTCGAGGAGAACGGCTACGTCCGGACCTTCGACGGCACGACCAGGACCAGCGTGGACGGCGTCTTCGCCGCCGGCGACGTGCAGGACGACTACTACCGCCAGGCCATCACCTCGGCCGGGTCGGGCTGCATGGCCGCCATCGACGCCGAGCGCTGGCTGGAAGAGCGCGGCGAGTAGCCGGGAACAGAACCGGGTGGGTGGGCGTTGCACCCGCTGACAAGGAGATTGCCATGAGTGAGAAGATCGAGACCCTTACCGACGCTACCTTTGACGAGCATGTCAAAGCTTCGGATGTCCCCGTCCTGGTGGACTTCTGGGCGGAATGGTGCGGCCCGTGCAAGATGATCTCCCCGGTGTTGGAGGAGATCGCGGAGGAGCAGGCCGGCAAGATCCGGATCGGCAAGCTCAACATCGACGACAACCTGGACGTGACCAGGCGCTTCGACGTGATGAGCATTCCGACGCTGATCCTGTTCAAGGACGGGGAGCCCGCGGTACGTCTGATCGGGGCCAAGCCCAAGGGCCAGCTGCTCGAGGAGATCTCGGCCTACCTGTAGGCCGGCCCCTCCCCGTCGGACTGCCTCTCGCCGTCGGCGACCGCGGTGAGGCGGTGTCCGACATTCAGCATCGATTGGCCGCCATCGTGCCTGGCGCGCCCGTCGACGCCGACGGCATCTTCGGCCCGGGCACCCGGGCCGCGCTCGAGGCCTTTCAGCGCCTGCGAGGCCTCCACGTCGACGGCGTCTGCGGCCCCCAGACTTGGAACACCCTGGTCGAGGCCGGTTTTCGGATGGGTGACCGCTTCTTGTACCGCCGGACGCCCATGCTGCGGGGTGACGACGTGGCGGAGCTGCAGCAGCGCCTGTGCACGCTGGGCTTCGATACGGGCCGGGTCGACGGCATCTTCGGGGACGCCACCGGGCACGCCCTGGCCGAGTTCCAGCGCAACGCCGGGCTGCCCGTCGACGGGATAGTCGGCGGCGCAACCCTCAAGGAGCTGGTACGCCTCGAGAGCCGCCACCACGAGCCCGCTCTGGTCTCGGCCGTGCGGGCCCGGGCCGCCCTGCGCGACGCCCCACCCACGCTGCGTGGCCGCCATATCGCCGTCGGCGAGAGCGGAGGCCTGGGCAGCGTCACCGGCGCACTGCGACGCCGACTGACCTGGGGCGGCATCCGGGTTACCGAGCTGCACCACCCCGACGACGCCGTCCAGGCCAAGGAGGCCAACGAGCTCGGGGTCGACGTCTTCGTCGGGCTCCGGCTCAATCCCTCTACCTCAGGTTGCAGGACGGCCTTCTGGTCCGGCCGGCACGATGAGTCCCTGGGCGGCCGCCGGCTGGCGGAGCTCGTCCAGGCCGGCGTCCCCGAGGCACTCGACGTCGCCGACGCCGGCGTCCATGGCATGTCGGTGCCCCTCCTGAGGGAGACACGCATGCCTGCAGTGCTGATTGAGGTCGGGCCGGCCAGCAGGGTGGTCGAGGGTACGCCTGCGCTCGCCGCCGCCCTGGCGACCGCGCTGGGGCGCTGGGCCGACGCCTCCTGGGACTAATTACCGGTAATCACAACAGGAGAAATTGCCACGTCGGTGTGGCTGTAGCGCTCACGAGGGCCCGGCGACGGTTGCGCGATCAAAGCTTCCGCTAGGTGAACCAGGTGACAATCCACAACGTCATGCACAGGTTGTGGATGAAGCTGTACAGACCCTTGACAGTTGCGTGAACCTACGCGACGCCCCCGTCACCGACCATGGCCCGGTAGATGCGCTCGAGGTCCTCGAGGGTGGCGAATTCGACCACCAGCCTGCCCCTTCGGTTCTGAATATCAACCTTCACGCGGGTGTTGAGGTATGTCGACAAGAGATCCTCGAGCTCGAGCACTCCCGGCTCCGGCAGCTTGCGGACGGTGGCCCGGCGGCTGCTCACTTCGGTGACACCAGGGGTGGTGGTACCTGAGGTGGCACCCTTTGCCACGGCGATTTCTTCGAGCCGCGTCGGGCACGTCGGGGACCACCCTGAGCTCGGAGCCTCCCTGGCGCACCAGTTCCTCCACCGCTCGAACCGTCAACCCCTCCTCGACAATTTGCTCGACCATCTTCTCCTGCAGGGCCCGATCCGGCGTGCCGAGCAGCGCCCGGGCATGACCGGCCGAGATGGTGCGCTCAGCCAGGGCGCGCTGGGCTCCGGCGGGCAGCTGCAGCAACCGCAGGGTGTTGGTGACCGTCGCCCGGCCCTTGCCCATGCGGGTCGCCACCTGCTCGTGCGTCAGGCCGAACTCGTCGATCAGCTGCTGGTAGGCCGCCGCTTCCTCTAAGGCGTTGAGGTCGACCCGGTGGAGGTTCTCGACGAGCGCCTGTTCCAGGCTCGCCACATCGTCGGCCACCTGGACCAGCACCGGAATGGTCTGCAGGCCGGCCCGACGGGCCGCCCGCCAGCGCCGCTCCCCCGCGATGAGCTCGTAGCTGTCCTCTTCGTCCTCGAGTTGACGGACCAGTACCGGCTGGAGCAGTCCGACTTCCCGGATGGAGGCCGCCAGCGCCCCCATCGACTCCTCGTCGAAGTGGCTGCGCGGTTGGTAGGCGTTCGGCCGGATATGCGAAATCGGCACCACCCGGAGAAGAGAGTCGGACTCCCCCGTCGACTCACTCGGGATCAGCGCACTGAGACCTTTACCGAGACCGCTGCGGCGCGCCATTGCTCACCTCCTTGGCCAGCTCGCGGTAGGCCACGGCACCCCGCGAGGCAGGATCGAACACCGTGATGGGTTGCCCGAAGGAAGGCGCCTCGGAGAGACGCACCGTGCGCGGGATCACCGCACGGCAGACCCGTTCGGAGAAGTGCGCCCGCACCTCGTTGGCCACGTCCACCGAAAGACGGGTCCGGGCGTCGTACATCGTCAACACAATTGTGCTGACCTCCAGGGTCTGGTTGAGGTTGGTCGAGACCAAGTTGACGTTGCGCAGCAGTTGGCTCAAACCCTCGAGGGCGTAGTACTCACACTGAATGGGCACCAGGACCTCGTCGGCCGCGGCCAAGCCGTTGACCGTGATGAGACCGAGTGAGGGGGGGCAGTCGATCAGGACGAAGTCGAAATCGTCGACCACCGTGTCGATGGCCTTCTTGAGCTTCAGCTCCCGGCTGAACGCCGGCACGAGCTCGATCTCAACACCGGCGAGGTCGATGGTGGCGGGAGCCACGAAGAGGTTCTTGACGCTGGTCGGCTCGATGCAGTCCTCGAGCGGTTGGTCCCGCATGATCACGTCGTACATGGAGAGCTCGAAGTTCCGTGCTTCCACCCCGAGACCCGTCGTGGCGTTGCCCTGAGGGTCGAGATCGATCACGAGCACCCGGTAGTCGAGTTCGGCCAAGGCCGCTCCGAGATTGACCGTTGTGGTCGTCTTGCCGACGCCGCCCTTCTGGTTGGCGATGGCGATGATCCGGGGAAGCTCCCGCTGTGCCGGCTTCAAACCACTCAGGAGCCCCGTGGCCTCTTCCCCGATGGAGGGAGATCGCATGGCGTGTTTGGGGACTGAGGACGAGGACCTCGGGAGGCCGGGTTCAGTGGGAACCGGAACCGGCGGGGGATCGACCACCGGCGCCACCGGGGTTGCCGGAGCCGCCGGAGGTGGGTCTGCAGCGCGGGGGCGGGGGCCGGCTCAGCGGCGAAGACCGGAGCCGTCGCCCTCACCCGGGGCCGGGACAGGCGCGGTCGGGCTCGGCTGCTCCGGGGAGGCCACCTGGACCTCGTCGAGTTCAGTCGGAGGCGAATAGGCGGCCGGGGCCGGGGGAGTGGTGACCGATTCGACCGATCCCTGCACCACCTCTTCCACAGGCGTCGGGTCGGCGGGTCGGGTCTCGGGCTCCACGCTCGTGACGGGAGCCGTCGGCTCAGCCGGGGCTACCACGCCCGTCGTGACTGGAGCCGCCGGCTCAGCCTCGGGGACCAACTCCGTGACCGGATCGGCCACCCCTGGTCCGTCCTGGTCGTAGTCGTATGGCTCGACTCTCGGCTGGTCTGATCCTGCTGTCTCGGCCGGATCTCTGTCACGGCGTCTGATACGCATCAGTTAGGACCCTCGTAACACCGCCGCACGGCGCCTATCCTGGCCTGCTTGCGTCCTGAGGTCAAGGGTTGAGATTGTTCCACGTGAAACCACAGACGCACAACGCTCGGCCGAATTCACCTACCCGTTCCACGTGGAACATCTTTCGGTCACTTCGGGTCATGCCCCTTCGGACGCGCTGACCTGTCCCTGTCTGGAGATCCAACGCCTCGTAGGGGGGCCAGGGGGCCCTCGGTCAGACGCGTCTACCCGCCCTCGGATGAGTCAATCGCGCCGGGGCCTCGCCAGACTTGGCTCTGCCAGTGCTCCTGAGGGCCCCTGCCGTTGGTCAGCTCGTGCGGGTCATACTCCGGCCCGCCGCCCTGCCGTCGAAACGGGTCACGGCGGCCACGCCCGCAGGAGCAATGGCCTTTGGCGCTCGCCACCCTCGCCGACCGCCCGGCGGGACCGCGCGCGGCTGGTCAGAACAAGGGCTTTTTTGCCGGGACGCCGTTTCGGCGGGGGAAGCGGTCGGGGCATGCCTGCGCCTGGACCAGGACTCGGTATTCGAAACTGTCATGGAGGACCTCGGAGGGCTCCAGTCCCAATTGGCGTAGCGGATCTACCGGCCAGCGATCAGCCAGGTCATCGTCTGAGCGGGGGGGTTCCGAAACGAGCAGCCATCCTCCTACCTTGAGGAGGGGGGCGGCACACTCGGCCAGCACGGCCGGCCGGCCGAAGGAGCGGGCCAATACACCGTCGAAGCCAGTCCTCAGTCCCGGTACCCGCCCGCAGACCTCAGCCCGTTCCTCCAGGACGGTGACCCGGTGAACCAGTCCCAATCGCTCGACCGCCCGTCGGAGGAAGGCGGCACGCCGACCGTTGGCCTCCACGAGGTCGAGTGTGGCGTCGGCCCACTCGACGGCGACCACGAGACCGGGCAGCCCGCCACCAGAACCCAGATCCACCAGCCTGGCCGGACCCCCCGACGACAGCCGCAGGGCGATGGCGACGAACCCCTCTGCGTGCCGGAGTTGTGGCTCGAGTGGACCGGGCCCCAGGAACCCAAGGGCGCGGGCCTCCCGCAGGAGTTCGTGCAAGAGGGTGGGGGAGTGGTCCCCCTCCTCGGCGCCGGGCATCGGCGCCTCGTCAGTTCGAGGGCGCGATGACGATGTGACGGTTGGGATCTTCGCCCTCGGAGCGGGTCTCGACCCCAGCCATCTCGTTGATGGCGTCGTGCACTGCCTTGCGGTCCGCCGGGCTCATCGGCTCGAGCGCCTTCTCCTGACTCGAGGCCAGGACCTCCTCGGCAATCTGGACGCTGAACCGCTTCAGCGCCGCCGAGCGCCGCTCCCGGTAGCCGGCCACATCCACCAAAATGCGGTCCGTACGCGATGGGCACTGACGTTGGACCACCGCACGGGTCAGGTCCTGGAGCGCAGCCAGGGTGGAGCCCCGGGGGCCTACGAGAATCCCCAGGTCCTCTCCGAGGGCCGCTATCTCGACTGTGTCCTCGTCCAGGAGCCGGGTCTCAACCGTCCCTTCCATACCGAATTCACTGAGGAGGTCGGCCACGAAGGCCCGCCCGACCTCGCCCTGCTCTTCGAGCGTCATACCTTCGGCCATGTCCACTGTCTCCTTCACTTCGGTGCTCCGTTGAGGAGCCTTCTCGGCTGCCGGCCCCCCTGAACCATTCCTGGAGCCTGCCACCGACGCGGCGCCGGTGCTCGTCGCCTTGCTGCGGTTGCGCCGGCGTCGGGCGGAGCGGCTCGTGCCGCTGCCCGTCGCGGCCGCCGTGGTTCCGGCGCCGTTGGATCCGGCCGTGCTCGCCCCGGCCCCGTTCGATACCGCCGGGTCAGAGCCGTCGGCAGCGCTGTCGCCGCGGTTGCGCCCGCCACCCCCACCCGAGGACCGCTGACCGTTCTGGCGGCCGCCCTGGCCACCCTGGCCGGATCGACCGGCGCTGCGCCGCGACCGTTCCCGACGGGGCCGGGCCCCGACTGGACGAACCCGCGCCCGCACCCTGGCCTCGACCCGCACGCGCCCGAAGAGCCCGGTTTTCGGTTCGTCCACCACGATCACCTCGGCATCGCCGACGGCGACCCCCAGCTGGTCCAGTGCCTGTTCGGTCGCCTCTTCGACGGTCCTGCCCGCCACCTCAACCCACTCCACGTCGTTATCGAGCCTTTCTCGTTCGCTTCGAGCGCGACCGCGGGTGAGCCTTGGGCGCAGGAGCTACCTCGTCCTCTGATGCCTTGCCGTTCGCGGGTCGCTTCCCCGCCGCCGGCTTCCTTCCGTTCGTGGGCGCCCGGCCGTTCGTCTTGGCACCGTTGGCCTTCACCCCGTCCTTGGCCGGCGGGAGCGTCGCCTTGGCGGCCGCAGTGCCGTCCGTCGCCTTCGAGGTCTTCTTGGCCGGTTTCGCCGGCGCCGGTTTCTCTTTCTCCTTCTCTTTCTCCTTGGCACCTGAGCCGATTTCGCGCTCGTGCACCACAGGGGTCACCATGCCCGTTCGGAACATCACCTCCTGCGTTCCGATGCGCATGGCCGACGACACCACCATGTAAATGGTTGCTCCGGCGGGCACTCTTAGGTAAATGACACCGAAAATAATAGGGAAAAACTTCTGCATTGTTTGCATCTGTGGGTTCGCCGCAGCAGCCTGAGGATTGCGGCTATTCATCTGCTTCATTTGGTAGTACTGCAGGAACATCGCAGCCCCAATGAGCACCAGGTAGGGGAGGACCAATACTGCCTGGCTAGCGCTTCCCGGGAAGGCGTGATGCGACAGAGGAAGGGATGACAAATCCATTCCGAACCACCAATGCATTTGGCCATGACTGGCCACCAATGCTTGGTGCATTTGCGAGCTCGTCGGAATGTAACGGGGCTCCGCGCACCCAAGGGTTTGGACACACTTCACTGTGTGTCCAGCCACGTTCGTATATGTCGAACCCTTGGGCACGACGTTGGAGAGCCCGCGGATGAGCGAGTACAGCACGATGAGGAACGGCATCTGCAGGAGGCTGGGCAGGCAGGCCCCGAACGGGCTCGTCCCGTTCTCCTTGTAGAGCTTCATCATCTCCTGGTTGAGCATTTCCCGGTTCTCCGGGCCCTTGTACTTGGCCTGGAGTTTCTTCATCTCGGGCTGCAGCCGCTGCATCGCCAGCATCGACTTGGTGCTCTTCACCGTGACCGGCGTCAGGGCCAGCATGATGAGGATGGTCAGGCCGGTGATGGCGAAGCCGTAGTTGGGCCAGACGGAGTACAGGGCGGCCAGGATGAGCCCGAACAGCTCGAAGAGGGGATGGAAGATCTCCCCGACCAGCTTGAACAGGGAATTCTCAGCCAGGAGAGGGTTGCTCAACACGGACGGCTCCGTTCATGGGCGTGGACTCGCACGGGCACCAGGTCCACGCCGTGGGGCCCGAAGGGGCGGCATCGCAGCAGGCGGCGGGCACTCAACGCCAGGCCGCGCCAGAAGCCGTGCTCCGTGAAGGCCTCCACGGCGTAGGTCGAGCAACTCGGGTAGAAGCGGCAGGGTGAGATCCGCCCCGACGCGGCACCCTGATAGGCGGTGACCAGGGCGATCGCCACCCGAACAGGCAGGCTCGCTCCGGCCTCGGGGTTCCTCATGCCGGCACCGGGATCCGCCCTGCCTTCAGGAGCGCCGTCGCCACGTTCTCACGCAACTCGGCGCTCCCCAGCGCCACCGCAGAGGGCTCCAGACGCACCAGGTAGGTGCCACGAGCCAGGGTGGGAGCTGAGGAGCGGACCACTTCGCGGACCCGCCGCCTGAGAGAATTCCGCACGACCGCGCCGCCGCAGTGCCGGCCAATTGCGTACGCCACCTGGGGATACACCCCAGGATCGCCGGCAGGGGCGGGGACGAACGTCACACGCACGGGGCCGCTGGCCCCACGTGCTCGTGAGCGTTGCAGCTCGGCGAACGCCGCGCGGCGGGTGATGCGTCCGACCGTCCGTGCAGGCACAGGAGGCCCTCAGACGGTGAGACGGTGGCGCCCCTTGAGCCGCCGCGACTTCAAGATGGCCCGCCCCGCCCGCGTGGACATGCGCTTGCGGAACCCGTGGGTGCGAGCCCGTTTCCGGGTGTTCGGTTGATAAGTGCGCTTCACGTCAATTCAGCCTTTCGCGACAGCCGTACGGCATCCGGAGCCGGTTCGTCGCAGGTTCCATGCCTCGGCCTTCGAGTCGATTCCGGCCGCCGGCGGCGAGTCCTCCCATGTTAGGCGCGATTTGGCGGTGGCCTCTAGTCGCATCGCCCGGCACGGTGTACGTTCAACCAATTACCCGTACCGAGGATCGTTCCGAACATGTGAGCTGGACGCCGAGGGGGGAGAAGGGGCGTTCGGAACTCGCAGTGACCCAGGCAGGAGATCTTTGGACACGATGCACCGGGTCCTTGCGCGACCAGGTGTCGGAGAGCACCTGGCAGCTGTGGCTCTCCGGCATTGAGCCGGTGGCTTACACCGACGGTGAGTTCGTCCTGTCCGTCCCCAATGGCCTCATCCGCGAACGGGTGGAGTCGCGCTACCTGCCGATGATTGAGGACACCCTGGCCAACGAGGTCGGTGCCCCCGTCCGCGGCCGCCTCGAGGTGCAGGAGCCCGAACCTCTGGCCACGCCGGTCGAACCCTCGACCGAGCGGGTCTTCGGCCTGGCTTCCGAGCCGGAGCCCGGGCCCGGGCCGGCGAACCGGGGCGGTCGTGAATCGCCGGCCGTCCAGCTGGACACCAAATTCACCTTCGAGACCTTCGTCGCTGCATCATCGAACCGCCTGGCGCACGCCGCCGCGCAGGCCGTGGCGGAAACGCCCGGCCGGTCCTACAACCCCCTGTTCATTTACGGCGACTCCGGGCTGGGCAAGACCCACCTGCTCCACGCCATCGGGAACTACGTGACCGAGAACTACCCACGTCGCAAGGTCCTCTACGTCACTACTGAGACCTTCATGAACGACTTCGTCGACTCCCTCCGCACCTCGACCACCCTGACCTTCAAGCGGCGCTACAGGGACTGCGACGTCCTGCTCATCGACGACGTCCAGTTCATGGAGCGCAAAGAGGGCCTCCAGGAGGAGTTCTTCCACACCTACAACGACCTCAAGGGTGCCTCCAAACAGATCGTCCTGACCTCGGACCGGCCGCCCAAATCCATCGAGACACTGGAAGACCGCCTGCGCAGCCGCTTCCTCTCGGGCCTGATCACCGAGATCGACCCTCCCGACCTCGAGACCCGCCTGGCCATTCTGCGCTCCAAGTCCATGAGCGAGCGCCAGGAAGTGCCCGACGACGTCCTGGAATTCATCGCCTCCCACGTCAAGGACAACATCCGGGAGCTCGAGGGGGCGCTGACCCGCATCTGCGCCTTCGCCAACCTCAACAAGGAGCCCATTTCGCTGGCCCAGGCCGAGAAGGTCCTCTCGGATCTCGTCCTGGCCGGCGAACCCCGCCGGATCACGCCCCAAATGATCCTCGACGCCACCTCAGCCAGCTACGGCTTCTCCGTCGATGCGATCTGCGGCCCCAGCCGCACCCGACCGCTCGTCACCGCACGCCAGGTCGCCATGTACCTGACCAGGGAACTCACTGACTACAGCTATCCGGCCATCGGGCGCGTCTTCGGCAAACGGGACCACACGACCGTTATCCATGCCGTGGACAAGATCGCCGGTCAGATGCAGGAGCGACGACAGATCTACGAGCAGGTCACCGAGCTCATTCAGAAGATCCGTGCCGGCTCGGCCTGACCGCACGCCCTTCCTCCACGCCCTCCACCACGTTGTGGTTTGCCGAAGGCAAAGGCTGGGGACCACCTCCCCCAACCCTGGGGACCGGCCTCGCAGTTGTCCCCAAGCCGAGCCGGCAGACCCCGCGCGTAGCATCAGCGTCGCTCCCGGCCCACACCGTCATGGGGACAGCAACTCCTGCGCCGAGCAGGGATGGGACCATGTCATCCACAATCCACACCCCTTACTACCTTTACAAGACACATATACCTCTCCTTCCAGAATGAAGGACCGGGAAAACTCTCGAAAGGACAAGCGTCGGTGAAGTTCAGATCCGAGCGCGATGCACTCGTTGACATGCTGGCCACATCGAGTCGGGCCGTGGGAGGCCGTGGCGGCTCGTCGCCGGTGCTGCTGGGCTTGCTGCTGACATGTGAAGGCAATTCCCTGACCGTCACGGGGACGGACCTCGACCTCACGATTCAGGTGACGGGGGAGGTCATCGGGATCGACAACGGAAGTTGTGTCATTCCGGCGCGGCTCTCGACGGACATCGTGCGCCGTCTGGAGCCGGGGGCGGTGACGTTTGCGGACCAGGGGGACCACATCACGATCAGCGCGGCCCGTTCGACGTTCAAGCTCCACACGTATCCCGTCGTGGAGTTCCCGCCGGTGGGAAAGACCGACGAACCGACGACCCAACTGTCCGAGACGGCGCTGGGTGAAGCGGTACGCCAGGTGGTGCGTGCTGCATCACACGACGACGGCCGGCCGCTGTTGACCGGGGTACTCGTCTCGCGCGTCGACGGATCGATTCGCATGGTGGCCACCGACTCGTATCGGATGGCGATGCGCGACCTGCCGGACTCCGAGACGATCCCCGGGGAGGAGGATCTGCTCGTGCCAGCCCGGGCCCTCTCCGAGCTCCAGCGGCTGCCGACCGGGACGATTTCGGAGGGTTCGGAGACGAACCGCGTGGGCGTGGCCGCCAATGCCAACGAGATCACGTTCTGGCAGGGCAACGTCCAGATCAGCACCCGGCTCTTGGAGGGCCGTTACCCGGACTACAAGCAATTGATCCCTGACCACTACCCGAACCGTCTACACCTCGGGAAGGAGAGCTTCGTCTCGGCGCTGCGGCGCGTCCAGCTCCTCGTACGTGACAACACGACGCCGGTGCGGTTGTCCATGCGCCAAGGCGGGGTCGACCTGAGCGTGCAGAGCCAAGACGTCGGTGACGCGTCGGAAGCCGTGGACGGGGACTACACCGGAGAGGACCTCGTGATTGCGTTCAACCCGTCGTACCTCATCGATGGCGTGGAGGCCGTGGCCGGCGACGAGGTGATTGTCGAGACGGCGGACGCCTCTCGCGCCGCAACGGTACGTGGCGCCGAAGATCAGGAGTTCCGCTATCTCCTGATGCCGGTCCGCGTCTCCTGAACGGCACGCGGTCGCGGTGAGCGTCCGACACCTGGAGTTGGCCGATTTCCGCCTCTTCCGGGCCATGCAGGTCGACCTGGACCCGGAGGGAACCACCGTCATCACGGGATCGAACGGCACCGGGAAAACCAGTGTCCTCGAAGCGCTGGCCTATCTCGGGACCCGCCGGTCCTTTCGTGGCGCCCCCCCCGAGGCCATGGTGCGAACGGGGACCGAGAGCGCCATTGTGCGAGCCGAGCTCGAAGCTCGGGACAGCCCGACCCTGGTGGAGGCCCAGATCCTGCCGGCGGGGCGCAGCCGCACCAGGGTGAACCGCAAGGCGGTCGGCGGAAGACGTGAGCTCGGCGCCGCCGCGCCCTGCACGGTTTTCTCTCCGGAGGATCTCGTCATCGTCAGTGGCGGACCGAAGGGCCGCCGGGAGGTTCTCGACGATGCGCTGGCCGTGCTGGACGCGGAGGGAGCCCGCGCCGCGGACGAGACCGAACGCGTGTTGCGCCAGCGCGCCGCGCTCCTGCGCCAGTCGGGGGCCCGGGCCGGCGCGGAGGTCGCGGCGACCCTCGATGTGTGGGATCAGCGCTTGGCGGACGCCGGCAAGGTGCTCGTTGCCGCCCGGGAGCGACTGGTGGCGGAGCTCGACCCACTCGTGGCGACGGCGTACGGCCATCTGGCCGGCGTCGGGGACAGGGTCCTGACGGTGCAGCGGTACATCCGGAGCTGGGACGGCGATCTGTTGGACGCGTTGGGGGCCTCGCGCAAGGACGACCTGCGCCGCGGCGTCAACACCGTCGGTCCTCACCGGGACGACCTGCTCCTCGAGATTGAGGGGAGGGAAGCACGCACCCACGCGTCGCAGGGAGAGCAGCGCTGCATGGCGCTCGCCCTGCGTCTGGGCGTTCACCAGCTCATCCTCGCCCGGACGCCGCTCGTCCCCACCCTGCTCCTCGACGATGTCTTCTCCGAGCTGGACCCGGCTCGCAGCCGGGCCCTGGTGGCCGAACTGCCGGCCGGGCAATCGATCCTGACGACGGCGGCGCCGCTCCCCGAGGGCATCGTGGTCGCCCGGCTCCTCCCTGTGCAGAGCCTGGGTGCCTCGTGACCAGGTGGCGGGGCGACAGCGGCCCGCGACCGGTGGGCGAATCGATGCCCCGTCTGCTGAGCCGGCTGGGATCGGCCCCGACGCCCGCAGTCATGGAGGTCGTGTTCACGCGCTGGGAGGAGCTGGTCGGAAGCGAGCTGGGTGGGCATCTGCGACCCCAGCGGGTGGACGGACGTGTCCTCGTCGTGGCGGTGGAGCACCCGGTATGGGCGACCCGGGCCCGCATGGAATCGGGGCGGATTCTGGCCCGGCTGCGGGAGCTGGGGGAGACGTCGATCGACCGCCTGGAGGTCGTCGTCGAGCGCGTCTGAGTGACACGTGCGTGGCGGGTGCCGCGACCGTTCAGAAGTGCCGAATTGAAGCCGCTGTCGGGTAGAATGGTGCGTTCGCATCGAAAGGCCGGATGTAAGCGTTCGGGGACTCGATACGCACCGCGAAGACCTCTGTTCTGAAAGGGCGCGCCTGTGGCAGTGAAGGTGGATGAGAGACCTGGTGAGACCGGTGCGTCCTACACCGAGGACGACATCACGATCCTCGAAGGGCTCGAAGCGGTACGCAAGCGGCCCGGTATGTACATCGGCTCGACCGGCCCGAGCGGACTGCACCATCTGGTCTGGGAGGTCGTCGACAACTCGGTCGACGAAGCCATGGCGGGCCGCGCCACCCGTATCGACGTCACCCTGCTGGCTGACGGCGGGGTGCGTGTCACCGACGACGGGGCAGGGATCCCCGTCGGCCCCCACCCCAAGTACCCAAAGCAGTCGACGGCCGAGATCGTCCTGACCACCCTCCACGCCGGCGGCAAGTTCGGTGGCAAGGGCTACCAGGTCTCGGGCGGCCTCCACGGCGTCGGGATCTCGGTCGTCAACGCCCTCTCCACTCGGCTCCTCCTGGAGGTCGATCGCGACGGCCAGCACTGGGAAGCCGAATTCGAGAAGGGCGGGAAGCTCAAGAAGAAGATCACCGCCACCGGGCCGGCCCCGAACGACCGGAGCACCGGCGAGCCCCGGACGGGCACGACCGTCACGTTCTGGCCCGACAGCACGGTCTTCGAAGACACCGAATTCCGGGCGCAGACGATCGTCGAGCGCATGCAGATCATGGCCTTCTTGAACAAGGGCCTCGAGATCCGGTTCGTCGACGAGCGGACCGACCCGGTGACGAAGACGACGTACAAGTACAACGGCGGCATCGTTGACTTCGTCAAGCACCTGAACGCGTCCAAGGAGGCGCTGTTCCGCAAGGTCGCGTCCTTCGAGCAGGCCGAAGAGGGTCAGGAG
This sequence comes from uncultured Acidimicrobiaceae bacterium, assembly GCA_963783965.1. GTDB lineage: Bacteria > Actinomycetota > Acidimicrobiia > Acidimicrobiales > RAAP-2 > Bog-473. The sequence continues at coordinate 352,404 of CAWAPQ010000001.1, forward strand.
GTCGAGGTCGCGCTGCAGTGGAACGCCGGCTATCACGAGTCGATCCACTCGTTCGCCAACGGCATCTCGACCATTGAGGGCGGCATGCACGTCGAAGGGTTCTCCAAGTCGTTGACGAACGTGGTGAATCGTTATGCCCGCGCCCGGAACATCCTCAAGGAGAAAGAGGAGAACCTCAAGGGTGAGGACATCCGCGAGGGCTTGACCGCCATCGTTTCGGTCCGGCTGCGGGACCCCCAGTTCGAGGGGCAGACGAAGTCGAAGCTCGGGAACACGTCCATCCGGTCACTGGCCGAACGGACAACGAACCAGAAGCTGACTGAATGGCTCGAGGAGAACCCGCGCGAGGCCGGTCAGATTGTGCAGAAGTCGCTGCAGGCCGCCCGGGCCCGCATGGCCGCCCAGGGCGCCCGCGACCTGACGCGGCGCAAGTCGGCCCTGGACGGCGCCGGCCTGCCCGGCAAGCTGGCCGACTGCTCGTCACGCGACCCGCGCGAGTCGGAGCTCTTCATTGTGGAGGGAAACTCGGCCGGCGGTTCGGCCAAGGACGCTCGCAACCCGCACACGCAGGCCATCCTGCCCATTCGGGGCAAGATCCTGAATGTCGAGCGGGCCAGGATCGACAAGATGCTGAAGAACGCGGAGATCCAAGCGCTCATTTCCGCCATCGGCGCGGGACTGGCCGAGGAGTTCGATGTCGAGAAGATCCGTTACCACAAGGTGATCCTGCTGGCCGACGCCGACGTCGACGGCAGCCACATCCGCACCCTGCTCCTCACGTTCTTCTACCGCCAGATGAAGCCACTCGTCGAAGGCGGGTTCGTCTACGTGGCGCAGCCCCCGCTGTACTCGACGCTTGTCGGCAAGGAGAAGATCTACCTCAAGGACGACGCGGCCCGTCTGGCCTTCCTCGCCGAGCACCCGGACCACAAGCACGACTTCAACCGGCTGAAGGGCCTCGGCGAAATGGACTACGCCGAGCTGCGCGACACCACCATGGACCCGGGCAAGAGGTCGCTGCTGCAGATCAACGTCGAACAGGCAGCGACGGCGGACGAGGTCTGCTCGATCCTCATGGGTGACGACGTGGAGCTGCGCCGGCACTTCATTCAGACGAACGCCAAAGACGTCCGTTTCCTCGACATCTGAGCGGCCGGACCGGGAGTAGGGAGCACATGGCACAGACGACACGCGGCTCGGGTCGCGGGGGAGCGGGCTCGGGCGGGGGCAGCGAAACCCCACCAGGTTCGGAGGAGCCGGTCAGCGGCTCGATCGAGCCGATTGAGATTCAAGAGGAGATGGAGCGCTCCTTCCTCGAGTACTCCATGTCGGTCATCGTCGCCCGCGCCCTGCCCGACGTGCGCGACGGGCTCAAGCCCGTGCACCGCCGGATCCTCTACTCCATGTTCGACAACGGGCAGCGTCCCGACCGGCCCCACAGCAAGTGCGCCAAGGTCGTCGGCGAAGTCATGGGGACCTACCACCCGCACGGCGACTCGGCGATTTACGAGGCGCTGGCCCGCATGGTCCAGGAGTTCTCCCTGCGCCACCCCCTGATCGACGGGCACGGCAGCTTCGGCGGCCGGGGTCCCGATGACGGCGCGGCGGCCATGCGCTACACGGAGTGCCGCCTGGCGCCGCTGGCCCTGGAGCTGATGGCCGACATCGACGAAGAGACCGTCGACATGGTGGCCAACTACGACGGCTCGGCGCAGGAGCCCGTCGTGCTGCCGGGCCGGTTTCCCAACCTGCTCGTCAACGGTTCACAGGGCATCGCCGTCGGCATGGCGACGAATATCCCGCCGCACAACATGGGCGAGGTGATCGACGCCGCGCTGCACGTGCTGCGCCATCCCGAGGCGACGCCGGACGAGCTCATGGAGTTCGTGAAGGGGCCCGACTTCCCGACGGGGGCACAGATCCTCGGGCGGCAGGGCATTCTCGATGCCTACCGGACCGGTCGTGGCTCCATCAAGATGCGAGCCGTCGCCGAGATCGAAGAGGGGCGCAGCGGCGACCGCATCGTCGTCTCCGAACTGCCGTACCAGACCTCCGTCGAGGTGATCGAGCAGAAGATCACCGAGCTCGTACGGGGCGGCGACCTCGAGGGCATCAGCGGCATGCGCAACGCGTCAGCGAACCAGCAGCCGAGCCTGATCATTGAGCTCAAGCGCGACGCCAACGCCAACGTCGTCCTGAACAACCTGTACAAGCAGACGCCGCTCCAGACCAGCTTCGGCGTCAACATGCTGGCGTTGGTGGACGGCGTGCCGCGCACCTTGAACCTGGCGCAGGCGCTCTCGCACTACATCGACCACCAGATTGAGGTCATTCAGCGCCGGTCGGCGTACCGCCTGGAGAAGGCGCGCAACCGGGCGCACATCGTCGAGGGCCTCCTGCGCGCCATCGACATGCTCGATGCCGTCATCGCGACCATCCGGGCATCGGCCGACCGGCCCGAGGCCCGCACGTCACTGATGGCGGAGCCGTTCTCCTTCACCGAGGTGCAGGCCACGCACATCCTCGACATGACGCTCGGCCGCCTGACGCGGCTCGGGCGCTCCGAGTTGGAGGCGGAGATGGAGGAGTTGCGGGCCACCATCGCCGAGCTCGAGTCCATCCTCTCGGACGACAACAAACTGCGGGGCGTCATCGAGACTGAGATGACCGCCATCCGCGACAAGTACGCCAACCCACGGCGCAGCGTGGTCACGCACGACCCGGGCGAGATGGGCGTGGAGGACCTGATCTCCGACGAGGAGATTGTGGTGACGATGACCCGGGCCGGCTACATCAAGTCAGTGGCCGCGGCCGCCTTCCGGACCCAGGGCCGCGGTGGCCGGGGCGTCCAGGGCGCGCGGCTCAAGGAGGAGGACCTGGTCAACCAGGTCGTCCACACCTCCGCCCACGCCTTCCTGTTGCTCTTCTCGAATCAGGGCAAGGTCTACCGGCTGCGCGGGCACGAGATCCCGATGAAGGATCGAACGGCGCGGGGCACGGCGGCGATCAACCTGGTGCCCCTGGCCCCGAACGAGTCGATCGCGGCCATCATCGCGACGCGGGAGTTCTCTCCCGACCAGTTCCTGGTGTTCGCCACCGCGCTGGGTCAGGTCAAGAAGACGGCCCTGAGCGAGTACGACAAGTCTCGTCGGGAGGGGTTCATCGCCATCAACCTGCGCGACGGCGACGAGCTGGTCCGGGTGGTGGCCACGTCGGGCGACGACGACCTCTTCGAGGTCACTCGGAACGGCATGACGATCCGCTTCAACGAAGCGGACGTGCGTGCCATGGGCAGGGATGCCGCCGGCGTGCGGGGCATCCGGCTCCGTGCCGGGGACGCGGTCGTGTCGCTGGACGTGGCGGCCGACGACACGGACATCCTGATCGTGACCGACGCCGGCTACGGCAAGCGCACCAAGCTCGAGCGCTTCAACCGTCAGGCGCGCGGGGGACAGGGAGTGCGGGGTATCCGTCTGACAGGCAAACGCGGCTCGGTGGTCGCCGCGTTCATGATTGCGCTCGACGAGGAGATCCTGTTGGTCTCCTCGGGAGGTGTGGTCATCCGCACGCAGGCCCGCGAGATCGCCTCCCAGGGGCGCGATGCCACCGGGGTCCGGGTCATGAACCTCGATGATGGCCAGAGCGTGGCCGCAGTGGCGCGGGTGAGTGCGGAGACCGAAGACGGAGGCTGAAGCCGGTCGGCTGCGCCGGGTCCGGGCTCAGAAGATGTGCAGAGACGAGATCGGCCAGACTCGGAGTTCGACCTTGCCGACGATCAGCGACCGGTTGATCGGTCCCCAGTAGCGGCTGTCGCACGAGTCGGTCCGGTTGTCGCCCATCACGAAGTAGTCATTGGACGGCACCCGATAGGGCCGCTCGAGGTTTGAGCTGTTGCCGGCCGGACCCGCCACGGTGATGCCCTGTTCGGAGGACGGGAGCCAAGTCTCGTCGAGGCGCTTCCCGTCGACATAGACGTAGCCGTTCGCGAGCGAGATGACGTCGCCGGGGAGCCCGATGACCCGCTTGACGAGGTCATTCACCTCGGGGCCGCCACAGTTCTCGGTCGGCGGCCGCGAGAAGACCACGATGTCGCCCCGATCCACCCCGTGGAGGTGGTAGCTCAGCTTGTTGACCAGGATGCGGTCCCCGATCTGCAACGTCGGCTCCATGGAGCCGGACGGGATGAAGAAAGTCTGGACGACGAACGCCCGTAGGAGCACCGCCACCAGGACGGCGACCACCACGACGATCACCGCCTCCTTGATCCAACGCGTCGGGTGAGGGTTGACGGGGGGCGGCGCGAGCACGTGCTCGACGCCCGGCGGCCCGGCCGGAGGTGGTTCTTCGACGGCCAGCACCGGTTCGTTCGGGTCGGGCGTCACCGGAGGCAGGCTAGACGGCGACGCGGGATCCCGGTGATCAGGCCGGGGCTGGAATTACGGAGGCGGTGTCGCGGCCGGACCGCAGAAGTGTGCCGGGCAAAGCGCCGGTGGGGGCACCGTCGCGGATGGTCTCCAACCCGTTGACCAGGACGCGGACGACCCCGTGTGAGCCGGCGTAGAGGCGCGGCGTGTCGCCGGGCAGGTCGTGCACGAGCCGGGCTGGCTCGGAGTCGACCGTCTCGGGATCGAACACGAAGACGTCGGCGACGTAACCCTCACGAATCAGCCCCCGGTCACGGAGCCCGAACAGCTGGGCCGGCTGGGCCGTCAGCATGTGCACCGCCCGCTCGACCGGCACGAGCTTGCGGCCCCGCAGGCAGTCGGCGAGGAAGGCGGTCGGGTAGCTCGAGCCGCACATGCGGTCGAGGTGTGCGCCGGCATCGGAGCCACCGACCATTGCACGCGGGTCGCTCCAGATCTCCGCCCGCATGTCCCAGGTGGCCTCTTCGCCGTCGTCGGTGTTGGGCCACAGCACGGTGCGGAGGTCGTCGGCCAGCACGATGTCGAGGAGCGTGTCGAAGGGGGCCGTCCCCCGCTCGGCCGCGATGTCGGCCACACTGCGGAAGGCGCAGCCGTCGTTGGCTGGTGCGTAGGTATCCCCGATCACGTAGGTGCCCCAGCGGGCAAGCCCGCGGAACACGCCGGCCTCCTTGCTGTGCGCCCGCTCGTCGAGCAGGGCGCGCACGGCAGGATCGGCCAGCTGGCGCACCCGCTCGGCCTCGGGGAGTCCCATGACGTCGCCCCATCCCGGAATGAGGAAGAGCGCGCAATGGGTGCGAAAGCTCATGTTCATGGGAACGAGCGTCGGCATGGTCAAGGCGACGATCCGTCCACCCGCCGCAGCCGCAGCGGATGACGCGGACAGCTGATGCTCAATGCGGTCGGCCGAACGGGCGTCGACGGTCAGAACGTTCCAGTTGAGCGGCCGCTGGGCGGTCACGCTCATGGTCGTCATGAGGTCGATCTCCTCGGGGCTGAAGGAGTCCAGGCACCCGTTGGTGATGTACTCGAGCGTGGTGCCCTCGTGGGCCGCCACCTCCTCACAGAAGGCGAGCATCTCGCGGCGATCGGCGTAGCGCGAGCTGATCGGGCGCCCGTCGCCGTCGGAGTGGGTGCGGGACTGCGAGGAAGAGAAGCCGAGCCCGCCCGCGGCCAGGGACTCGCCCAGCAGCGCGCGCATGGCGGCGATCTCGTCGTCGGAGGCCACCTCCTCGCCCCGCTCGGCCCCCATGACCTTGCGCCGCAGGGCGCAATGTCCCACCAGGAACCCGGCGTTGACGCCCAGCCTGCCCTCGAACCTGTCGAGGTACTCCCCGAAGGTCGACCAGTTCCACGGCACGCCGTTCTCCAGGGCAGCGAGCGGCATCCCCTCGACCTTGGCCATCATCTGGCGGATGTAGTCCGCGTCCTCGGCGTTGATGGGGGCAAGCGTGAAGCCGCAGTTGCCCCCGATGATGGTGGTCACCCCGTGCACGTTGGAGGGGGACGCGAGGGGGTCCCAGAAGAGCTGCGCGTCGTAGTGCGTGTGTGGGTCGACCACGCCCGGCATCACGATGAGCCCGGCGGCATCGAGTTCTGTCGCCCCTTCGTCGTCGACGCGTCCTATGGCGACGATCCGCCCGTCGCGGATGCCGACGTCGGCGAGGCGCCCGGGCTCGCCGGTCCCGTCGATGACCGTGCCGGATCGGATGACGTAGTCGAGCATGGGACCTCCGGGGGCGGGCACGCACGGCGGCTGCCGGGCGCCGAAATCTGACGACCCGTCAGCTTACTGCCGGCCGCAGGCCAGGCCCCGGTCCCGAGTCAGGCGGTCTGGTCGCGGACCGGCGCCGCCGCAATCTGGTAGCGGCGGATAATGACGGCCCTGATCTGCTGGAGCCGAGCCTCGACGGCCGCCTGTCGCTCGGTCAGGAGCGCAAGCTGCTCCTCGACCTGTTCCTGGACGCGAGCCGCGGCGGACGGGGACGACAGGTTCACCCGAGCCATCTCCTGGTGGGCGGCCAGCAGATGGTCTGTCCGAATGAAGAGCCCTTCGTCGAGCCCCAGGTCGTCATCGAGCGCCTGGTCGTGATTGAGCCCCAGGTCGGTGCCCTCGCCTTCAGGATCCGCCCAGCGATCCTCCCGTAGGCCGGCTGCAAGCACGCTGGAGAGCTCGTCGATCACGTTCTCCGGTCCCCCCGAACCCGGCGAGCCCGCATTCGAGAGAATGGCCACGTCAGCGGCGAGTACGGCCCGGGCGTAGCCCAGTGCCTCTTCGATCAGCGTGAGGTCGTCCCGCCAGGCCCGGATGGGGGCGGCCTCACCGAGACGCTCGACGTGGGCCGACGCCCCCAGGACCCGGCCGATGTCGACCAGATCGATCGGTCGGTCCCGCAGGGAAAGCCCAGCAGCGTCGTTGTCCCCGTCTCCGGGGGCTGACGCGTGAGTTGCTGACATCCGGGCCACACTCCCCTCTCCGCCGCGCGGGACTCCTCGAGCCGACCCTTCCTCGACCTTTTCTCTAGCACGCAGCCCGAGAGCACCGAGGTGATGCCCGTTCGGCGGCCAATCCCCGGCGCTGACGGGGCGGGCCGCGGAAATGAGGGAAACTTGTCACGCCCCTTGTGGATGACAGTTCCTTCCTGCGGAACCCCCGTGTACAACGAATCGTCCCCAAGTCGTCCACAGGCTGTGCCCGACGCCATCCCCACCCCTGGCCTTTCGCGTTGGCACGCCACGTGCTTTGCTCTGGATGTGTGCGCCCAGAAGACGTCGCGGCCCGGTGCGAGCGCCCCAATGTTGAACCTCCAACCGTCATCCGAAGGAGTGCTCCCGGGCCAGCTCCTGGAGCGGGCCATCCGAGCCGGCTACATCGACGCCGGACGCTTCAACATTCCCGAAGGGAACGTGCAGCCCGCCAGCCTCGACCTCCGCCTGGGGGAGCGGGCCCTACGCATCCGTTGCAGCTTTCTCCCAGGAACCGAATCGGTCGAGCGGAAGCTCAAGGACTACATCCTCGACGAGATCGACCTTCGCGGCGACGGGGCGATGCTCGAAGCGCGGTGCCCCTACCTGATTGAGCTGAAGGAGCGGCTGGACCTGCCGGCCGGGCTTCGTGGCAAGGCCAACCCCAAGAGTTCGACGGGGCGGATCGACGTCTTCACCCGCGTCATCACCGACAACAGCGACCGGTTCGACGAGATAGCGCCGGGCTACCACGGCCCCCTGTACCTGGAAGTCGTCCCGCTCTCCTTTCCCGTCCGCGTCCGCGAGGACCTCACGCTCAACCAGCTCCGGCTCTCGAGTGGCCGCCCGTGGCTCAGCGACGAGGAGGTCCGGCAGACACATCTCGAAGAGCCCATTCTCTACCGTTCGGGCGCATCGGTGCCCGTCGGCGACCTGGTCCTTTCGAATGGACTCTTCTTGGGACTCGATCTGCGGGGCGACGAGAGGGGACGGGTCGGCCACAGCACCCGCGACAGCGCGCCCCTTCTCGATCTGACATCGGGCGGTGAAGTGGACCCGACGCCGTTCTGGGATCCCGTCTTCCGGGAGGACGGTGACCGGCTGGTCCTGTCACCGAAGCGTTTCTACCTCTTGATGTCGAACGAGGCGGTCAGCATCCCACCCAACCTGGCGGCCGAGATGACGGCCTACGACCCGACGAGCGGCGAGCTGCGTACCCACTACGCCGGCTTCTTCGATCCGGGTTTCGGGTTCGACCCCACCGGAGGCTTCCGCGGTTCGCGGGCCGCCCTCGAGGTACGTGCGCACGACGTTCCCTTCATGGTCGAGAACGGCCAGGCGGTGTGCAAGCTCACCTTCGAGCGCATGCTCGAGGAGCCGACTTCCCTGTACGGGTCGGGCATCGGCTCGTCGTACCAGCAACAAGAAGAAACGTTGAGCCGGTACTTCCGCCGCTCACCGGGGTAGCCGGCAGCCACAACAAGGCGTTCGTGCGTCAGGCCGTCCACCGTTGACGAAAGCGGCGCACGACAGCATCCACTGCTGTTGACATCGACCGCCTCTCTCTGTACATCGCGCTTTCTGGCGCACACGCACCGAGAGTGCAATCACAATTCTTCAGCACCTTCGCATGGGCTCACGGGATTTCTCGTTTCGCCGGGTATGAGGGATGGGCGCAGCTTCCGAGCGGGTGTGTGTCCCCTACACAGAAGGAGCAACGACATGAGGCGGATCCGGCTGACATCCATTGGCGTCCTGACCGGCGGGTTGATCCTGGCGGTGGGTTCGGTTTCCGGCGCGGCGCCCGCGGGTGCCGCGCCGTCACCCAACGATCTGCAAACGACGGTGCAGGCCGTGCAGAACGCGGCCGCCGCCGCAGTGGCACAGGCGACCGGCTCGGCGGTTCCGACTTCGCCGGGCCCGGCATCTGATCCGCTGCCCTCGTTGCCGGCGTCCGTCGCCGCCCCGATCAGCGCGCTGTCGAACGAAATCGGTGGCACGTTGCTGCCGGGACAGGACTCGACGACTGGTTCCAACACGACCGGGCAATCATCACCCGTCGCCAACGCGGACGCGCCGATCAACGCGTGCTCGCTCTCGGTCGGCCTTGCCGCCGACGCCAACAGCGGCTGCTCTACGACCTCCGTCGGGCTGAACCAGCCTGGCGGAGTCGCCGATGTCAATGCGCCGATCACGGCCCAGGACAACGCAATCGGGTTGCTGAACCTCGCGGCTTCCGCATTTGGACTCACCAACGGTCAGTCCGCGTCGACCTCGCAGGACGGGGCCATCAACGCCGACGCGCCGGTGAGTATCTGTTCGGTCAACGTCGGTCTGGCCGCCAACACCTCGAGCGACTGCGACACCGCGGGGACGAGCGGTCCCGCGACCCAGACAGGCACCGTCGATGCCGAGGTGCCCGTCACCGTGTGTGACGTCATAGCGGAGATAGACGGCAACAGCTCGGCCAACTGCCCTCAGCACTCCGATCCGACGAGCCAGCAAGGTCAGGCCGCCGATGTCTTCGTTCCCGTGACGGCCTGCGGTGCAATCGTCGCGGTGGATGGCTCCTCCAACGGCATGTGCATGCCCGACGCAGGGTTTCCACTCGTGAATGATCTGCCAACCGATGACGGCAGCCAGAGCGCTCCGGTCGACGGAGTCATTCCGGTGGACGCGTGCAGCGTTGTGGTGGCGGTGGCGGGCACTGCGAACAACTCGTGTGAGCCCACGCATGCGTCGACCTCCACGACAGGGTCCGTCCCTGTCTTTGCACCCGTGACCGTCTGCGCGGTGTCGGCGGCCCTTCAAGGTACGGCCAACGGCACGTGCACCGGCACCGGATCGAGCACGACCGGAACAGGGACCCCCGGCAACACGGGTACCGGTGCCACCGTGCCCGTGACGCTCTGCGGCGTGCAGGCGGCACTCGAGGGCACCGCGGACGCCTCCTGCCCGCAACCAGTGACGTCACCCTCCACCTCCTCCCCGACTTCGGGCACCGGGACGCCCTCTTCTTCGGCCTCGTCCAGCGCGACACCGGTGCCGGCGACATTGGCTGCCAATCCCGGGCCCGTGAGCGCGCCAACGGTGGCCACGGCCGCATCAGGCGCTTCGTCCCTGGCGTCCACGGGCGCTCCGCTGCTGCTCGAGACGCTGATCGGGGTGGGGTCGCTGCTGATCGGCCTGTTGATCAGCCGCTCCGGCCGTCGCCGTGCAGGCCGGAAGAGCCTCGCCGAGTAGGGGCGAAATCCGAAGTATTCGCCACAGCCCGCGGCACTACGTGCAGGGGGACGATGTCGATGGATGGAGGGGGCATGTTCAAGAGCCAACACAATGCGGGTGACGTCAGCGGCCTGGAAGAGGTGTTTCGATCACAGGAGCTCACCCGGGCATCTGAGACCGCAGGGCACGCTCCGGAAGGTGCGATCCACCGGACGGGTCACGCAGAAGCGACGGAGAGAAATGATCGCGCCGTGGCACCGGAGATGCATCAGGTTGGAGACGATGCCCGATCGGGCATCGGGCCGCGCACACGTGGATCGTCGCCCGGGCCCGCGGACTCCCTGCTGCAGCCTGGTCCACTTCTAGAACCAGACCAAGGCGGTGGCGGAGCGGGACTCGGCGAGACGCGTGCCACCGCGTCCGCCGGGGCCCCGCAACGACGCGAGTCGAACCGGTACTGGACCATCGCCGCCCTCAGCGCGCTCGTGGCATTGGTTGTCGCCGGCGTGACTTCCGGGACCGGTCAGCACCGCGCACCGACTACCTCGGCTCAGGTGAAGTCGGGACCGACGCGGCCGCACAGTGGCTTCCACTCCTCAGGCGCGGCGGCGACGGGCCCGACAGCTCCGGGTTCGCTGACCGGAGAAGTGGGGTCCGGTGCGCGGTTGTCGAGGATGTCGTCGGCCGCGACGCGGAGTACGGGCGACGCACCGGGCGGGCACGTCACTCTCAGTGGGGCGGCCACGACGACCGGTGCGGGAGCGTCTTCGACGACGACGTCCACCGGTGGATCGCCAGGCGGAGGAACGACCGGGTCGCCACCGCCTTCCGGCGGGAGCAATCCGATGACGCCCGTTGCGGCCGGTGTCGGGAGCACTGTTGGTTCGGTCGGAGCGTCCGTCACGGGCCTTGCGAACCAACTCGCAAGTGAGGTTCCGGCTGTCGCGCCCGCCACCAACGTCGCAAGCAACGCCGTCGGCGCGGTCGACCAAGCCGTCAGCACGGCGACGTTTTGACAACAGCGCGTTGCCGCCAAGTTGCACGTTGATTGCGAGTCGCGACGCGACGCGCCGCGCCGCATCGAATTGGACCACCAGTGCATTGCGCGTCGTGCCGATTGTGTGACAATGCTCGGACAACCGCGCAAAACTCCGCGTGATTGATGCGGCCCGCGTGCAGCAGAACCGTCGTTTCCAAACTGCACGCAACGGTTCGAACTAATTCCTGACAGATTCCAGTTTCCTCGTATTCACGTCGATGCACCCGCTATATGGTTGAACGTGAGGGGGCGTCTGAACCTCGGAGCGAGACTTCGAGCGGCTGAGCCCTGCCGGACAGACGATTGCAGTGGAGGATCATGGGGGGGTCGAAGCCCGAATGGGCTGACACGAACGATGCGACGTTGGAGGAAGTCTTCACGTCCCGTTCATTTGGACATCCGCTCCCGAAGGCCCCGCCGCGCTCCGTCGTACCAGAGGCGATCACTGCCTCGAAGCTCTACTTCGTCCGGAACCGCCTTGTGGCAGCGGGAGCCGCCGCGGCGGCCGCACTGTCCGTGGCCGGACTGACTATCGGAGCAGGACCCATTGGCCAATCCGTACTCTCCGCCAGCTCGACCGGTCCGGTCGGCCCACCCGTGAGCACCCCGACGACCACCCCTCCCGGACCGACGGTCGGCTCGGCGGGGGGATCGGCGTCAGCGGGGAACGTCGGCGCGCAACCGGGTGGCTCTGGACTCGTCTCGGCCACGAGCGTGCCACAGTCACCGGCGCCCGCAGTCGTGGCCAGTGCGCCGTCGCCACAGAGCAGCGGGTCAACACCGACGACCACCCGGACCGTCGCCGGCGGCGGCTCCTCTGCACCGACTCCGAGCGGGACCGGCACAGCGACGACCACCACGACGACAACAACGCCACCCACATCGACGTCCCCGACAATTCCCGTCTCGTCAGCATCTGGTGGTGCCGCGCCCGTCGGCAACGGGAGCGGCACGGGGACCACCGGTGGCACGGGTGACAACGGCAACGGCAACGGAACCGGAACCGGAACGGGCACCGGAACTGGCACCGGAACTGGCACCGGAACCGGAACCGGCACCGGTACCGGCACCGGCACTGGCACTGGAACAGGGACCGGCACCGGCACCGGCACTGGAACCGGCACTGGCACCGGCACCGGCACTGGCACCGGCACCGGAACGGGCACCGGCACTGGCACTGGCACCGGCACTGGCACCGGCACCGGCACTGGAACCGGCACTGGCACGGGCACCGGCACTGGAACCGGCACTGGCACCGGCACCGGCACTGGAACCGGAACTGGCACGGGCACCGGCACTGGAACGGAACTGGCACGGGCACCGGCACTGGAACCGGCACTGGCACGGGCACCGGCACTGGAACGGGCACCGGCACCGGCACCGGAACCGGGACCGGCACCGGCACCGGGAGCGGCACCGGCACCGGCACCGGGAGCGGCACCGGCAACACCGGCACCGGGAACAGCCCATCCGGGTGCTGCCAGCACTCGCGCATCAACGCCGACGGCTGCCCCTGAGCGTCGCCCCATTGCCGCCGGACCTCGGGCGGTACCGGGTGCAGGAAACCGACGCGCAGGCTGGTAAGCATGCGGACGACGCAAACGTCGCGTCTCGGCACGAGCGAGGTCAGCCATGAACTACACGAATCTTGGAACGTCCGGACTGCGGGTCTCGAGGATCTGTCTGGGCATGATGGGCTTCGGGAACGACAGTGATCGGCCCTGGGTCATTGACGAGGACGCCGCAGAGCCGATCGTGCGAGCAGCCGTCGAAGGGGGAGTGACCTTCTTCGACACGGCAGATGCCTATTCCGGCGGCGCCAGTGAGGTGGCAACGGGCCGCCTCGTGCCCAAGTTCCTCAGCCGAGACGAGGTCGTCATCGCTACCAAGGTGTTCATGCCCGTCAGCCCCGGCGAGAACGGCGGAGGACTCAGTCGCAAGCACATTCTCTCGGGCATTGATGCGTCGCTCAAGCGCTTGAAGATGGACTACGTGGACCTCTATCAGATCCACCGCTGGGATCCCCGGACGCCCATTGAGGAGACGATGGAGGCACTGCACGACGTCGTGCGGTCCGGCAAGGCCCGTTACATAGGGGCAAGCAGCATGTCCTCGTGGCAGTTCGCCAAGGCCCAGTACACGGCGGAAGCACACGGCTGGACGAAGTTCGTCTCCATGCAGAACCACTACAACCTGATCTACCGCGAGGAAGAGCGCGAGATGATCCCGCTCTGTCTCGACCAGGGTGTGGGGTGCATCCCGTGGAGCCCCCTGGCTCGGGGGATGCTGGCGGGGAACCGGACTCGTGACGGGGGACGGCACACGACCCGCTCGAGTACCGATGCGTTCACCGACTATCTCTACGACCAGCCGACGGATTTCGACGTGGTCGACGCCGCGGTGCAGGTCGCTGGCGCCCGCGACGTCCAGCCGGCGCAGGTGGCGCTGGCATGGGTGCTCGCCAAGCCGGGCGTGACGGCGCCCATTGTGGGCTCCACCAAGAAGAAGCACTTGAAGGACGCCCTCGCCGCGGAGGAACTGCAGTTGTCCGAGGACGAGATCGCCGCACTGGAGAAGCCCTACATGCCCCACCCGGTCCTAGGGCACTTTTAGGAGGCTGACCGGGGCGGTCCGGTAGGGTCGCGCCGCCAGGTCAAGCCGAGCAGCTGAGATCGGGGGTGGCATGCGGGTCGCACTGACGGTGGGCGACTTCCTCAACCGGGCCGCGTTGGTCTACGGGCACCGCACAGCGGTCGTCGACGAGCCCTCGGTGCCGGGGTCCTATGGGAGGCTCAGCTACCGCGAGCTCGAGGCGCGAGCGCGGGGCATGGCCCTCGCGCTGGACGACCTCGGAGTCGAACACGGGGAGCGGGTGGCGATCGTCAGCCCGAACTCCGGGCGGTTCCTGACCTCGTACTTCGGCGTCAGCGGCTACGGGCGCACGCTGGTGCCGATCAACTTCCGCCTGACGGCCGACGAGATCGCGTACGTCGTGGAGCACTCCGGGGCGTCCGTCCTCCTGTTCGACCCCGATGTGGCCGACGAGGTCGGCTCCATCAAGGTGGCGCACCGCTTCTGTCTCGACGGTGTCGACGACGCGGCCCTGTTTGCGGCGGCGCCGGACGGCGCGGTACCGCGGGCCTGGGAGGCCGACGAGGACGCGACCTGCTCCGTGAATTACACGTCGGGTACGACGGCACGGCCCAAAGGCGTGCAGCTGACCCAGCGCAACTGCTGGCTGAACGCCGCGACCTTCGGGTGGCACACCGGCGTCAGCGATCGCGACGTGCTCTTGCACACGTTGCCCATGTTCCATTGCAACGGGTGGGGCATGCCCTACGCGGTGACCGGCATGGGTGGCACGCACGTCGTACAGCGCAAGATCGATGGCGAGGAGATCCTCTCGCGCATCGAGCGGCACGGCGTGACGCTGCTCTGCGGCGCGCCGGCGGTGGTCGCGGCAATCCTGGGCGCGGCCGAGAATCGTGCGGCCGAGGGGAGGCCCGTTCCGGGGCGCGGCACCGTGCGCATAGTGGTGGCCGGCGCACCGCCGCCGTCGAAGACGATCGAGCGGGTGGAGTCGGAGCTGGGGTGGGAGTTCATACAGATCTACGGCCTGACCGAAACCGCGCCGCTGCTCACCGTCAACCGGGCCCCGGCCGAGTGGGACGACCTTGACTCCGGGACGCGGTCGCAGCTTCTCAGCCGGGCCGGAACCCCGGCCGTGGGCGTCCAGATCGCCATCGACGAGGACGGAGAGGTCCTGGCGCGCTCCAATCACGTGTTTGCCGGGTACTGGGAGCAGCCAGTGGAGACCGAGGCGGCGCTGCAGGGTGGGTGGTTCCACACGGGCGACGGCGGCCACCTCGAGGAGGCACACCTCGTTATCTCTGACCGCAAGAAGGATGTGATCATCACAGGTGGGGAGAACGTCTCGTCCATCGAGGTCGAGGACTGCCTGTACCAGCACGCTGGGGTATCGGAGGTGGCTGTGATCGGTGTGCCCGACGAGAAGTGGGGCGAGACGATCAAGGCCCTGGTCGTCGTGCGAGAGGGCTCCACCGTCAGCGAGGCGGAACTGATCTCGCACTGCCGCGAACGCCTGGCCCATTTCAAGGCGCCCACCAGCGTCGAACTGCGTGACGCGCTCGACCGGACGGCCACGGGCAAGCTGCAGAAGTACAAGCTCCGCCAGCCCTATTGGGAGGGCCGGGAGAAACTCGTGAACTAAGCGCCCGGCAGCACCTTGCCGGAGCGCTCTTCCATGACGAGGTGACCGCGAGGGTCGAAGGCGGCCGCGACTTCGCCCGCGATCAACCGCCGCAGCGGGTCTCCCACGATGGAACGTCGCCATCCCGTATCGAGCCGGCTGGGCTCACCGCAGAGCAGTTGGGCGATGTCGGCGCGCGTGGCGAGCAGCCCCTGGTCGAAATCGAGATCGTCGGCGATCTGGCGCACCACGCCGGAGCACACGGCGACGGCGGCCGGGGGGGCGGGCGCGTCCCGCCCCTCCGTGGGCATCCGGATCTGGTCCGGGGGGAGGGCGAGACCGCGTTCGACGGCACGCATGATGGCCGCGGCACGGCCCTGCGCCAGGTGGCGGCCGTCGACGCCGCGTGTGGTGCGCAGCTCGTCCCCGTTGCGCGGCGGTCGTTGCGACAAGGCGAGAAGGCCCAGGTCTGACAGCACCATGCGACGGGGCCGGTTCGTTTCGGCGGCGGTGCGCTCGCGCCACGCGGCCACTTCTTGTGCCACGGCGCGCGAGCGTCGCGACATGCTCCGTATGTCGCCCAGCTTCCACCACGCCTCTTCGGGGACGCGCGCCGGAGTGCGATCGCCCAGGACCTGGTCACACTCACTGAGAGCCCACTCCAGGCGTCCCAGCGCCCGCAGTCGCTCCGTCAGCACGTCGCGCAGCTCCAATAGGTGGGCGACGTCGTTGAGGGCGTAGGAGATCTGGCGTTCGGACATGGGCCGGACCAGCCAGTCAGAGAGCCGGTCTGCCTTCGGGAGGGAGACGCCGAGCATCTGATCCACGAGGCGGGACAGCGACGGTGTGGACATGCCGAGGAAGCCGGCGACGATCTGGGTGTCGAACACGGTGGTCGGGATGGTCCCGCAGGCCGCCATCAGGATGTCGAGGTCCTGTGACGCCGCATGGGCCACCGCGACGCCGGGTCCGCCCAAGACCGCCGCCAGGGGCGCGGGGTCGACGGCAAGAGGGTCGACCAGGGCGACCTTGCCGGCCCAGGCGATTTGGATGAGGGCCAGATCGGGGACGTAGGTGCGCTCCGTATGGAACTCGGTGTCGAAGCCGTAGGCGTCCGCCGCGGCCAGCTCGGCCACCAGGTCCTCGAGGCCCCCCGTGTCGACCACCACGGTCGCCGGCGTGGTCACGGGCGCGTGGCCGCGACGACCCCGGGGTCCTGTGGGCTCGTCTTCACGGCTGATGAGGCTGGCTCGATGGCTCCGACTCGTCGTCTCGATGGTGCCGAGGCCGGACGGCCCGCGGCGGGTGCGGCCTCAGCGGGTGCCACATGGTCCCGCGCCGGCAACCCCTTGAGGTTAGCCCAGGGAGCGGCCAATGGGGCCGCGTACCCGTCTCTTTTCCCAGCTCAGAACGGGTAGAACCGCGCACGGCACGGCATGGTGGACGACGATTTCGGCCGGATCCCCCGGTAGACTGGCCACCTTGTCAGCATTGTTGTCCCGCCGGCACGGGCGCACGTTCGCAGCCCGTCTGATGACTTCCGGCTCTCCTTCTGCGCGCGATGTACCGATAAGACTGAAAGGTCCCTATCGGAGGTGGACGGCGTGAGGAAGGCCAAGAAGAAACTTGGCGAGGTCGGTTCGGAGGACGAGGGGGCAGCACCCGCTGCTGACCCCGAGCCGACGCGCGGCGTCACCGGTGACGGGCCCGTCGGGACTCCCAAGAGCGTCGAGTCCATGTTGCGCGAGTTCAGCTCGGTCGGGGCCGACACCCCTGTGGCGGGTGGCCCCCCGCGGGGCAAGTACGACCAGCTGTGGCAGCTGTCCATGGCCGATCCCCACACCGGCCTGGCCAACCAGCTGTTGCTGCTGGACCGCCTGACGCAGGCCATGGCCCGACGCCGGCGCCACGGAGGCGAGGTCATCGCCTGCCACATCGACCTGGACAACCTGGGTGAGATCAACGGGGACCTCGGCTACACCGTCGGGAACACGGTGCTCCTCGAGATGGCCCGGCGTCTCACCTCGGTGGTGCGCGCGGAGGACACCGTCGGCCGGGTCGGAGGCAGCGAGCTCGTCGTGGTCGTGGCGGTCACCGACGAACATGCGGTAGGCCCACTGTTGCGCCGGTTGCAGCACACGCTCGACGAGCCAGTGAGCGTGGAGGGCGAGCCCATTCGGCTGCAGTCCTCCGTCGGCGTGGCCGTGGCCGACGACTCCGAGTCCCCCGAAGACCTGCTGGCCCGGGCGGACCGTTCCACAAGGGCCAGCCGGCGCTGAGCACAACAGGGTGCCGCTGACCTGGCGCTCCCGGACGAAACCGGCGGAACAGCCTGGCCCCGTCTGTCGGCTATCAGAGGGTCGGCCCGCCCGATAGGGCGTATCGGCTCTATAGGAAACAGGAGTATCGGCCCTATTGGTCGAACCCAATTCCGGCAAAATTGTGAGCGATGTCTATGTACAGCGAGTTGCTCGCCGGCCTCTGTGCCGACGTGGACCCCCTGCCGTTGCCCGTTTCACGCGATGAGCTGGTGGTGATCCTCTTGCAATGCCGACGTGGCCTCAACGGGCACGATGGCGACGGCGACCGCATGATGACGGAAGATCTGGCGCTGGAGCTCGATCACGACCGCATGTTGCTGCGCCTCTGTACCGCCATGGGCATCGAATCGGAGCCTGAGCGGTTCGAGAATCCCCTGGTGGAGCGGGAGAGGCTGGAGAATCAACTCCGCGCCGTCGGCGTGGACTTCCGGACGCTCGACGACCACCGCCGGATGCAGGTCGCCTAGCTCACCCGCGGCCGCGTGGCTCAGGAACGGGGATTGAAGGCTTTGCGTTCGGCGAGGACGGCGGCGTAGACGGCCGCCTCGGTCCGGCGGCGCATACCGAGCTTCGACAGCAGGCTCGAGACGTAGTTCTTGACCGTGGCCTCGGCCAGGAAGAGCTGTTCGGCAATCTGGCGGTTCGACTGCCCCTGCGCGATGAGCTCGAGGACCTTGCGTTCCTGCGGGGTCAAGACGGTCAGACGTGACTCGGCTTCCTGATCCTTGCGGAGGCGGTCGAAGAGCTCCTGGGTCAGGACGGGATCGAGGAGCGACATGCCCTGGCTCACCCGGCGGATGTCCCCCAGCAGGTCGCCGCCGCCGACCTCCTTGAGGACGTAGCCCGAAGCACCCGCCATGATCGACGAGAACAACGCGTCGTCGTCGGAGTAGGACGTCAGCATCAGGCATCTGACCTGGGGTGTCAGCGACTGGACCTCCCGGCACACCTCAATACCGTTGCCGTCGGGGAGGCGGACGTCGAGGATGGCGACGTCAGGCACGAGGTCGCAGATGGACTCCAGACCTTCGCCAGCCGTCCCCGCCTCGCCGACGACCTCCATGTCCTCCTCGCCTTCGAGCAACGTGCGAAGGCCTGTCCGCACCAGCTCGTGATCGTCGAGGAGGAACACCCGAATCGTCATTTGCCCAATATTGCCACGCTGAAGTACGACGGCGTTCCGGCACACAGGCGATTGCGTCGCCTCTATCCTGACGTCCCGTGCAGCCCTTCGACCGGATCGATGATCCCGCCAAGTTGCGCCGTCTGGTGCAGGCGATCCTCATCCTCGATGCAGAGCTGAACTTGCCGGTCGTGCTCCGGCGGATCATCGCGGAAGCCCGCGACCTCGTCGACGCGCAGTTCGGGGCGCTCGGCGTCCTCACCGAAGACGGCCGGGCTCTCGACCAGTTCCTGACCGTGGGGCTCAGCCACGAGGAGGAGCGGGCCATCGGCGCCCGCCCGTCCGGGCGGGGCGTGCTGGGCACCCTGATCGGGCAGGACAAACCGCTACGCCTGGCCAACATCGCCCAGAGCCCGGAGAGCTTCGGATTCCCTCCGCACCATCCGGACATGACGTCGTTCCTCGGTGTGCCCATCCGGGTCCACGGCGAGGTCTACGGGATTTTGTACCTGACCAACAAGAAGACGGCCCCGGAGTTCTCCGAGGACGACGAGGAGCTCGTCCATGCCCTCGTCATGGCGGCGGCAATCGCCATCGAAAACGCCCGGCTGCACGGCCTCGTGCGTGACCGGGCCCTCACCGAGGACCGGGACCGGATCGCTCGTGATCTGCATGACTCGGTGATTCAGCGCCTGTTCGCCATCGGGCTGTCGTTACAGGGAACCGCCCGCCTGGTCGAGCGGCCGGAGGCCGTCATGCGGATCGGGGAGGCGATCGAGAAGCTCGACGAGACGATCCGCCAGCTGCGCAAGGCGATCTTCGACATTGAGCTCACCATCAACAAGGAAGGCCTGCACCCGAAGGTCCTCGACCTCGTGCACGAGCTGCGCCCCGTCCTGGGTCTCCTCCCGCAGGTCTCGTTCAGCGGTCCGGTGGACACGATGGTCGGGGATCCGCTGGTCGAAGAGGTGCTGGCAGTGCTCCGCGAGGCCCTGACCAACGTCGGCAGGCATGCGAACGCTTCACAGGTCGTCATCACGATCGCCGCCGGCGACGAGTTGCGCCTGGTCGTCGCTGACGACGGCGACGGCATCGGTGATGCGATGACGGCGGGACACGGACTGAAGAATCTGCGCCAGCGCGCGGAGCGGCTGGGGGGCAACGTCGAGCTCGGGACCTCTCGCGAGGGCGGCACCCGCCTGACCTGGCACGTTCCGCTCGACCCCGTGGATGCGGCGGCTCGCGCAACGAGCTGAAGAGGACGTTCGCCGGTCCGACGCGCACAACTTTCGCACTACAAAGAACGCACACCGGACGCCCAAATTGTCCAAAAGCCCCTTGCCCGGGGCCACGCGCCCCTTCATCGTTCGACCTGAACGAAAAAGGCAAACCTCCCGTGAGGGGGGGACGCAAAGCTACGGGACTCGTTGAGTTCGCCGGGCCGCCGATTCAGCCATGAGCGCATTGCTCGTCGCCTCGCGGCCCGTCGTCTGCGGGGTGGGGGGAGACGATGCGCCAATCCGGATGGAGTCGGTCGCTGCCGTTCGTGGCGGCACGTGCTGTGGCGCTGCTGATGCTGGTCCCCGCACTCGCTCTCGGAACCGCCGTCGAGTTCTCCTCCGGCGCGGGCGCCACGTCCACACCGGCCGCGGCGGCCCCCACGAACAGCTACGGCGGCGGTGCGAACATGGCCGCGGATCCGGCCGGTGGCTACTGGACCGCCACCTGGGCGGGAGCGGTGGCTCCCCACGGCTCGGCGCCGGCCTTCGGATCCCCCGCCCAGTCGGGGCTCGGACTGACCAAGCCCATCATCGGCATGGCGGCCACGCCGGACGGGCACGGCTACTGGCTCGTCGCCTCGGATGGTGGCATCTTCAATTACGGCGACGCCGCGTTCTACGGCTCAGCCGGCGGCATGCATCTCAACCAGCCCATCGTCGGCATGGCGCCCACGACCGACGGCCGCGGGTACTGGCTCGTCGCCTCCGACGGCGGCATCTTCAGCTACGGCGACGCGGCGTTCCACGGTTCGACGGGGGCCATGCACCTCAACAAGGCCATCGTCGGCATGGCGCCCACGACCGGCGGCAGCGGGTACTGGCTCGTCGCCTCCGACGGCGGCATCTTCAGCTACGGCGACGCCACGTTCCACGGGTCGACGGGAGCCATCCGCCTCAATCAGCCCATCATCGGCATGGCGCCCACGGCGGACGGAGCGGGTTATTGGCTCGTCGCATCCGACGGCGGGGTGTTCACGTTCGGCGATGCGGGTTATTACGGATCGACCGCCGGGAGCGGCGTGCCCGCCCTGGGCATCGTGATCGACCCGCCGGCGCCGGGCTACGCCGTGGTGACCGAGGACGGCAACGAGACCTCCTTCGGCCCGTCGGCGCCCAACGGCAATGTGCAGCCCACGTCACCCGCTGGTTCCGGGCGATCGGGCACCACCACGACCACGAGGCCGTCCAGCACGACCACGACCCGGCCGCCCCGCACCACCACCACGACCGGGGCCACCGGCAGCACCTCGACGACCACCCCGGCCAATACGCCCGCGTCGTCGACGAGCGGACTGCAGCAGGGGGCGTATGTCGGAGCCGGAGACCCGTCCGGGATGGCGACGTTCGCCCAACAGACGGCGACCACGCCGACGGTTGCCACCGACTACCTGCCCTCCGACAACGGATGGTCGGGGATGGACGGCGCCGGCGGCAGCCTGAACTGGCTCACGGGGGCCTGGAAGGGGACGGGCTACACGCTGTCCCTGGGTGTGCCGATCATTCCGGACAGTTCGAGCGGCGGCGCCGTGGGGACTTTGGCCCAGGGTGCGTCGGGTGCGTACAACCTGTACTTCGTCACCTTGGCCCAGACGCTCGTCAACGGCGGAGAGGCCAATGCGTACCTGCGCCTCGGTTTTGAATTCGACGGCGCGTGGATGGCCTGGGCCGCCACGACGCCAAGCGCCGAGGCCAGCTTCGCGGCCTACTTCCAGCAGATCGTGACGGCCATGCGAGCCGTACCCGGCGAGAACTTCCGCTTCGTGTGGAATCCCGACGCCGGCGCCTTCACCCAGTCGGGGTACTCGGTGGCCGCCGCCTACCCCGGCAACGCGTACGTCGACGTCATCGGGCTCGACGCCTACGACCAATCCTGGGCGACGCCACAGACACCGGCCAACGCCTGGTCCTCGACCACGCTGCCCGCCCTCACCGCGGCACGGCAGTTCGCCTCCGCTGAGGGCAAGCCGCTCGCCCTCACGGAATGGGGCGTGATCATCCGCAGCGACGGCCACGGGCTGGGTGACGACCCGTCCTACATCAACCAGATGGTCTCGTGGATGGAGAACGGCGCCAACAACGTCACCTACGAGACCTACTTCGACTACAACCCAAGCGGCCTCGACTCCCAGATCACCGGGGGCTTGTTCCCCAACAGCCTGGCGGCCTTCTCCGCCGACCTGGGGTAGGCGGCCCGCCCGCTCCCGTCCCGCCAGGGCAAACCGGGAGGCGTCGCTACCAGGTGATGGTGCGCGGAGCCGAGTCGTCGAAGGTCGAGCTTCCGGCGCTGCCTGCGACGTGCCAGGTGGCCGGCGGGATCCGGGCGCTGGGCACGACTGTCATGGAGCCGTGCGCCTCGGGCAGGACGAAATGGAACGTGATGCTCTGCGTCGCCCCGGCCAAAATGCTCATGGTGGCTCCTTCCAGGATGGTCGGGCCTTCGGGGCCGCTCGCCACGACGGAGCTTGCCGACGGTGAGGTGATGTCCCGGGCGTAGCCCGGGAGGTTGACGGTGGCGATCCCGACGTACTGGCCGTAGACGGTGCCAAGTCCGGGAAACGGACCGGCGATGAAGGGGGATTGTCCGGGCGGCGTGTGGTTGGCGAAGCTCATGGTGAGGCTGCCGTCGGTTTTCGAGCCCTGCGTCGTGAGCCGGAGCGACACATCCTCCGACAGATACTGGTCGAGCTTGTTCCCGCCCCGGTTGATCATGTCGGCCATGAGGGAGGACGGCTGCAGCTGGCCGGACACGCCGGCGCCGCTCCAGGCGGCCTCGGTTTTGGGGTTGGCGGACCAGAGGAGCACGTGGCGCCCCTCGGCCGCCGCCGACATCGCGTCCGCCATGGCGTGCAGCTTGAAGGGCCGGTCCTCCAGTGCGTGCAGGGTGGCCGAGGCGAGCGTCGACAATTCGTCGACCCGGGCCGTCGAGTCGGAGCTGTAGGTCTCGCCGACGTACTGGTCGTGGAGCAGGAGCTGGTCGACGTTGGACGAACTGACGACCTGACCCGTGTCCGTGGTCACCGGGCCCGTCACGTCGAGGAGCTCCTGCAGCCCTTGCACGTCGATGGCGAGAACGCCATCGACGCTCTGGCCGGTGTTGGCTTTCCACATCTCTGCGGCGAGGGACCCGTTGACGTCGAACTGGGGCGTCAGACCCAGATTGCGCCAGTCGACGCCGGGCATGAGCCAGCCCCAACGGGCGGCAAGGTCGCCGGTCACCGTGACGGCGTCCGGAGGAAGGATCAGAGAGGAGGTGGGCGTCATGCTCGAGAGGTGGAGCTCGCCGTCACTCGTGGTGATGACGCCGGCCTCTTCGAATGCGCCCGAACCCGACCGCATCTCTGCGTTGTTGCCGGCCAGGAGGAGGTAGGTCCCCGGTCCCTGCAGGATGGTGGCGGCCGAGGATGCCGCCTCCGACGTACGCGCCAGGGTGGTCTGCACCTGGGTCAGGTCGCCGATGAAGGTGTTCCTCTCGTGGGCCAGTGGGCCAATGAGTCCCTGGTCAGGGCCCAGATCGAGCCCAGAAAGAGACCGGTGGGTGGAGGCCGCCAGGGAAGCCAGCTGCTGCAGGGCCGCCACCCGGTCCGGTCCGGCGGAATGGGGGAGACGGAGCAGCGACTGGGATCGCCCGACCGTGTCGATGCCGGTGCGTGCGACCTGCCCGGCGGCCGCCGAGAGGTCCTGCACCGAGCGGAGCTGGCGCCCCGCCACCGGGAGGACATCGACGGGCCACAGCAGGGGCGAGGACAGCAACGCGTGCGCGGAGCTGAAGCTGGAGTCGGCCGAGTGGAGGGACTGGCTGGGCACGCCGGACAAGATGCCGTCGGCGGACAAGCTCTGACGGGCCGACTGCACCTCCGCCTCTCCGTGGTGAATGTGCTCGGCCGCCACCGCCACGACGACGACAGCCGCAATGGCCCAGACCGCCACGAGCGCGACGACGGCGGCTGTGATCTTCCACCGTCTGGTGAAGCGCCGACGTCCCGGCGCGACGCTCCGCTCGGACCCGTCGGGGAGGTCGGCGCTCGGTCCCCCGGGCTCGCCGTTTTCCACCGGGCGGAGCGTACAGCGAGGGTCCCCGAACTCCCGTGCACCACCGCTACTGTTGCGCAAGGGTTTTGCAGGGAGGTCACTTTGTTAACTGCCGACGTTGTTCCTGGAAGAGGGGACAGTCGGTTTGATTTGTCGGGTCGTTGTGCCGCGGTCGCCCGGCATTGTGACCTTTGGCTCTGTCCTGCCGGCCGGATTCCCTGGAATGATGACGGCGGCGGCTTGGCGTCTTCTACTGAAGGGTTTGCGGGAATCGGTCGAAGAATCAAGTGGCTCCGAGAAAGATCCGCTCGTCGAGCGGACACAGTGGAGGAGATCAGGATGAAAAGGACCAAGGCACAGCGAGTGCTTGCCGCAGCTTGCGGTCCCGCCCTGGGCGTGCTGCTCGCGGTGCCCGTGGGCGGGCTCCTGGCAGGAGCCGCCGGGGCGGACACATCTGGCGGTTGCTACACGGGCTGCACCACACCCACCACGGGCATCACCACCGCTCCGGCGGACGGGCCGGCGACCGGGGCTGCGACGACGTCGTCAGTCACCGCCACGCCGACCACGTCGAGCGGTCTGGCGTTCACCGGTGCCGACATTGAGGAGATGGCGGTCATCGGTGTCGTGGCGATCGGTGTGGGTGCCGTGCTCGTTCGCGGTCGCCGTCGTACGGCCTGACCCAGTAGCAACGCTCGGCGAGGGAGCAAACTGAATGTCGTCGGTCACGATCGGCAGAGATCTACAGAGTTGGCGGTGGGGTCAGCCGGAGGCTGATTCCGGGACGGTGGCGCGGGCGCGCCGCCGTTTCGCGGCGGGCACGAGTGGCGAAGTCGTAGCGGGAACGGACCTCCTGGTCCTGGCCATTGCCGTCGCAGCCTTCGCACCGGTGGTGCTGCAGTGGACGACTGCGCTCTTCGTGTTCGGGGTGCTCGGCATCTGCGCCGTGCGGGGTCAGTACGCCTCCCGCATCACGCTGAGCGTGAGCAAGGACGTGAGCACGGTGGCGGCGGCGGTCGCGGTGCCCCTGACCGTGATCGGGGCATTCGACGGTTTCGGGCGGCAGGTCCGCCCCTTCGTCCTCGTCGGCGTGTCCACGCTCTGTCTTCTGCTCATCGGCCGGGCCTGTGCCTACGTCGGCATCCGGCGTGCCCGGACCCGGGGTGCACTCGGGCAGCGGGTGCTCATCGTCGGTGCAGGACAAGTTGCCGAGCGCTTCGCCGATGCGCTGGAGCTGAACCCGAGCTACGGGCTGCATCCGGTCGGGCTGTTGGACGACTGCGCGGACGAGTCATTGTCCCGCCCAGTCCTCGGCGGAATTGACGAGCTCGACAGCGTCCTGAAGGGCCACCTGATCGACCGCGTGGTCATCGCCTTCGGCGTCAACCGCGATCCCGACCTGGTGCGGGTCATCCGCTCCTGCGAGAACGCGGCCGTCGACATGTACATCATTCCCCGCTTCTTCGAGTTGGGTCTGCAGGCGGCGCCGCGTGACGTCGACATGGTCTGGGGCTATCCCCTCGTGCGCCTGCGGCGCTCGACCATGCGATCCTCCGGTCGCGTCGCCAAGCGGGCCTTCGACTCGGGTATCGCTGCGCTGATGCTGCTGCTCCTCTCACCGCTCTACGGAGCGCTCGCGCTGGCCGTCAAAGTGACCAGCCCGGGCCCCATCTACTTCCGGCAGCGCCGGATCGGGAAGAACGGGCGCGAGGTGGAGATCTTGAAGTTCCGTTCCATGCGGATGAACAGCGAGTCGGATACGCAGTGGAGCGTCAATGATGACGACCGCGTCACGAAGGTCGGCGGCATCATGCGCAAGACGTCCCTGGACGAGCTGCCGCAGTTGTGGAACGTCCTGCGGGGGGACATGTCGCTCGTCGGTCCCCGTCCCGAGCGCCCCTTCTTCGTCGAGCAGTTCGAACAGGAAGTCCCCCGCTACGGCGACCGTCACCGGGTGCCCGTGGGACTGACCGGTCTGGCTCAGGTCAACGGATTGCGCGGCGATACGTCGATTGAGGACAGAGCCTGGTTCGACAACCACTACATCGAGAACTGGTCGGTCGGCGGGGATCTCAAGATCCTGGCCCGAACGGCGGGCGCCGTGATCCGGCAGGTCCGGGAGTAGGCTTCGCCTCGAGCGCCGGGCTCCCATATGTCTGGGAAGCACCGGGCACTTTCGGACGATGACGGCGACCTCGTCGCTGACGTTGCCGGGCGACCGGCGGAGGCGAACATGGCTCTGTGCTCCCCGCCGTGGGGACGGGTGGTGCGAGGTCACGAGATCTCTCTGCGCCTTGGGCCGTTCTGGCGCGACCGGGTCAGCGAAGCGGTGCTGCCGTGAGCCGGCCACGCCTGGGAACGAGCGTGGTCGTCGGTGCCCTCGTCGCGGCCGCGTCGGCGGGGCATCTGCTCTACCCCGCCTGGCTGGCGTGGCGAACCCGGGGCGGACGCGGCAAGGGCGGCGTCGGGCCCGGTCCGGCGCACGCACAGGCGCCGCCCGATGTGACTGTCGTGGTGCCCGCGTATCGCGAAGCGGGCGTGATCGAGGGCAAGGTGGACGACGTCCGCGCCAACGGGTATCCGGGCGTACTCGAGATCCTGGTGGTCGCCGACGGTGATCCCGAGACCGCGGCAGCAGCGGAGCGCGCCGGCGCGCGGGCGTTGACCGGCCCGGAGCGGCTGGGCAAGTCGCAAGCGCTCAACCGCGGCTTCGAGGAGGCCACGACGCCGATCGTCATCATCACCGATGCCAACAATCGCCTCGCGCCGGGCGCGCTCGCTGCCGCGGTGGAGCACTTTGCCGATCCGGCAGTGGGCGCGGTGGCCGGCGAGAAGGTCGAGGACGACGGGGGAGGAGGTGAGAGCATCTACTGGCGCTTCGAGTCATGGCTCAAACAGCGCGAGGACGAACTCGGTACGACGATCGGTCTGGTCGGTGAGCTCGCGGCGATCAGGGCGGAGGCGTGGCGCCCGATCCCGCCCGACATCGCGACGGACGACTTCTGGATCGCGCTCGACATCGTCGAGCAGGGGTATCGCATCGCCTACGAGCCGCGGGCCCGCGCGTT
The DNA here is from genome assembly GCA_963783965.1 of uncultured Acidimicrobiaceae bacterium. Taxonomy (GTDB): domain Bacteria; phylum Actinomycetota; class Acidimicrobiia; order Acidimicrobiales; family RAAP-2; genus Bog-473. Next base: position 379,586 of record CAWAPQ010000001.1, read on the forward strand.
CGATCCTGCCGCGGAGTCCCTCGCGCTGTCGTGGGAGCGTCGGATCCGCAGCGTGTCCGGTGCGCTGCACATCATGGTCAGGCGCCGTCGTCAACTGCGCCCCTCCGCCGGACTGGTCGCCGCGGAGCTGTGGGGTCACCGCCTGGTCCGCTACACGGTCGGTCCTCTCGCCCACCTGACGCTCCTGGCGCTGGCAGTCTCGAAGGTGCGCTCGAGCGCACTGGCCCGTGTGTTCCTCTTGGCCAACGCATGCGCCTGCGCGGGACTGATCCTGGGGACGCAGGCGGCCGAGTTGGAGGACGATCCACCGGCCGGGCCCACGCTGCGCGGCCTCCTCGTTGGCGCGTCGGCCGGGGCGGGACAGGTGATGTTCCTTCAAGGCGTCGCCCTCGGGGGCATGGTGCGCTACCTGCGCGGTGACCGATCGACCATGTGGTCGACTGTGGAGCGATGAACGGCGATGGGGCGCGGCCTATGGCGAAGTCGGGACGCACCGTGCGCGTGCTGGTCGTGTCGGCGTCGCCGCTGGTGTGGGGCGCTGAGCGGAGCCTCCTCGGCCTGGCGCCCCTGCTCGCCCAGCGCGGGATCGCACTGACGCTGGCGTCGCCGCCGGGCCAGATGTCCAAGGCCTGGTGTGGGCTCGGCCTCCCTCATGTGGCATGGGACGCCCAGCCCCGCCTCGGGTTGCGCACGGCCAGCGACGGTCGGCCCGGTGCGCGGGCACTGGCCAAGGAGATGGCCACGACGGTCCGGAGCGCCCGCCAGCTGGCGCGCCTGGCCCGGCAGTCGGATGTGATCCACTCCAACAGCCTGTGGATCCACCTCGACTGTGCCCTCGCCGGTCGGATTTCCCGGCGACCCGTGGTTCTGGAGCTCCACGACCTGGTACGCCCCGGCCTCGGCCGGCGCGTCCTGCGCGCCGCCGTGCGGCTGGCCTCACGCACCGTGGCGGTCAGCCGAGCCGTGGCCGACACCGTCGGCCCGGCAGCGGGGAGACTGCGCGTGATCCCCCAGGCCGTCGACACCGAGCGGTTCCACCCGGGCCCGCCGGATGCGTCCTGGCGGGCCCGGCTGAGCAGCCGGCCTGATCAACCGATCATCGGGGTGGTGGGTCGCGTCGATCCCGAGAAGGGGATCACGACGGTGGTCCAGGCCATGGCCATGCTGGCCGGACCCGCCGGACGCAGTCACCTGGCGGTGGTCGGGGCGCCCGCGCTCGACGACGGCACCTACGAGGCGGCGCTGCGGGTGGAGGCGTCGGACCTCCTCGGCGACCGGCAGCGCTTCGTCGGGCCGGTCGAGGAGGTGCCCGCGGTGCTCCGCGCCCTCGATGTGCTCGTGAACGCGTCGGCGTCGGAGCCGTTCGGCCTCAGCGTTCTGGAGGCGCAGGCCTCCGGCGTCCCCGTCATCGGGACGGACGCAGGCGGCATCCCGGAGTTCGTCACCGACGGTGAAACCGGTCTGCTCGTCGCCCCCGGCCGGCCCGAAGCCCTGGCCGCCGGCCTGAGCCGGATTTTCGACGAGCCCGGCTTGCGCCACGACCTGGTCGCGGCAGCCCGTTCCGCTGCAGTGGCGCAGCATGCGCTGGCGGTCCGGGCGGACGCACTGGCTGGGATCTACCGCGAGGTGGCCGTTCCGGTGACCGGGGGGGCGCGGTGAGGACGCTCATGGTGACGAAGTTCCTCCCACTGCCGGACGACAATGGAGGTCGTCAACGTTCGCTTGCGATCGCCCGCCGGCTGGCCGGCCTCGGAGAGCTGGTGCTCTGCGCCTACGACGACGGCAGCGCGGACCACTCCGGCCTTCGCGACCTGGGAATTGACGTGCGGGCCGTGCCCTGGCGGCTCACACCCGTTCAGGTGGCCCGGGGGGTCGCGGCGGCACGCAGCGTCTCGGCAGGGAGATTCTGGAGCTCGCCGATGGTCAAGGCGATCCGCGGTGCTGCCGACGAGAAAGAGATAGATCTCTTGCAGGTCGAATACCAGCAGATGGTGCCACTCGTGCGCAATGTCCCGGCGAACATGTCGATCCTCGACCTCCACAACGTCGAGTCCGCGCTGGTGGCCAGCTACGCGCGGGCCCGCGGGGGGCCGGCCGGGGCGCTCCTGCATGCCGAGGCGGCGGCGCTGCGCCGCACGGAGCGGCAGGCGATCGGCCGGTTCGACCACGTGGTCGTGGTGAGCGAGTCGGAGCGGACGAGACTGGCGCCCGGCGCCCGGTCCGTGCTGCTGTGCCCCAATGGGAGAGAACCGTCGGCCGTGCTGCCCGACGCGACGGAGCCCACCGTGGCTTTCGTGGCCGCCATGGGGTGGGCTCCGAACGTCGACGCCGCCGTCTGGCTCGGACGCGAGATCTGGCCCGAGGTCGTGGCCCTTGTTCCCCAGGCTCGGCTGCTCCTCGTGGGCAAGGATCCGGCGCCGGCCGTGCGGGCCCTGGCGGGCGAGCAGATCGAGGTCACAGGGACGGTGGCCGACGTGCGCCCGTTCCTGGCCCGAGCCCGGGTCGTCGTGGCGCCGCTCCGGGCCGGCGGCGGGACGCGGTTGAAGATCATGGAGGCTCTGGACGTCGGGCGGCCGGTCGTCGCCACGTCGTTGGGCTGTGAGGGGATGGAGGACCTGGTGGGTCAGGGCGTGCTCGTGGCCGACACCGCGGCGGATCAGGCCGCGGCGATCGCCGCCCTGCTGCTCGACCCCTCCCGCGCCGCCGCGCTGGGACGGGAGGGGCACGACGCCGTCATGGCGCGCCACACCTGGGACGTCGCCCTGGCTCCACTCCTCAAGGTGGTGCAGCCATGCTCCTGATTTTGGGGGGAATCGCCGGCCTGGCAGTTGCGGTGGCCCTCATCGCCCTCTTCGTTCGCTGGGAGCGGGAAGGCAACCCGCAGCTGGCACCCCTGGTGCTCCTCGGCCTGCTGATCGTGGAGAGCACGCTCTACGTCGACCCGAACAGCATCCCTCGCGGGCTGTTCCATCCCGGCTCCGGCTCGACGCAGCTCCGCCTGCCCGAGATCTTCATCACGCTCGCACTGATCGCCCGCCTGATCGCCCGTGGCCGACCGAAGCGGATCGGCCTTCCGGCCGCCCTCTGGCTGGTCTTCATGGTCTGCCTGGTCGTGGGGATGGCGGAGGGCGTCCTCTACCACAACCAATTCTCGCAGAATCTCTACGAAGCCAAGGCGGTCATCTACATCGGCGGGGCCTACGCGCTGGCCGCCGGAGTCCCCGTGCGGCGGTATTACGACCAGGGCGACCTCTTCAAGCTGGGGACGCTGTGCGTCGTGTGCGCCACCCTGCTCGACCTCATGACCTTCGCCGGAGTCAGGGTCAACACCACGCTGCCGCTGCTCCCGTTGCAAGGCTTTGGTCAGGTCGGCAACGAAACGGCCGCCATTCTCATGGCGGTCGTCACCATGAGCTTCCTCGCCAGACTGGCGTCAGAGCCCGTCCGGCTGCTCCACGTCCTGGCGCTGATCCCGGTTGTGGTGTGCGTGGTCCTGGCTGAGGAGCGCGCCGTGCTGGTCAACCTGGGCGTCGTGGTCTTGGTGGCGGTCGCGGCGGTGATCGTGCGCTGGCGGAGAGGTCTGACCCGACGCTTCAACGTCCGATCCGGCCAAGTGGCCGTCGCGCTCCTCACGGCCGTCGCCGTGGTCATCGCCATTGTGGTGGTGCCCGCTGCGGTGGAACGGCGACCGGCACAGATCCCGCTTGCTGCGAGCTACGAGAAACTCTTTCACAACGAGGGAAAGGCGGAATCGGCCCAGGACCGCCTGAACATGGCCTCGGAAGCCGAAAGTCTGATTCCCCAGCACCTCTTCATCGGCTGGGGGTTGGGAGTGCAGTTCCCGTTCTACGAGGCCGGGGTGCGCAAAGTCGAGCTCAACCCGTACGTGCACGACGTCGTGCTCGACCTCTGGCTCCGGCTGGGCCTCATCGGTCTCCTGAGCTTCCTGGCGGCGCTGGGGGCTTCCATCGCCGAGGGACTGCGGGTGTGGCGAAGACAGACCGATCCCGTTGTGGCCGGTCTGGCCCTGGCGCTCGTGGCGGTGGTGGCGGGGCTGACGGTCACCGCCCTCCTCGAGCCGATGCTCGACGAATACCGGTTCGTGACCTTGTTCGGAATCAGCCTGGGCATGCTCCGTGCGTGCGCCACGTCGTTGGACATTCGACGCCGGCCTCTCACCTGGCGTGTGGAAGCGGTCGGCTCGGGCCCGGTGGTCGGGGGCAAGCGATGGACCTCGTAAGCGTGCGACGCCTCACCCCGGCGCAATCCGGCCAGGCACGGGGTGCCGGGATGACCGCTCGCGCCCTGGAAGGCCTCGTAGGCTGGCCGCAGCGGGAGCCCGGGCAGGCCAGCCGCTGCCGCGCTCGCGTGCGCGATGATCTCTCACTCGAATGGCGGGTCGAGGGCGGAGAGCGGTCGTGCGCGGCGGCCACCGTCGGGATTCGAGCAGAGGGGCCGGGATGGACGTAAGACAGATCGTACGCACGGTGCGTGCCAAGTGGGTCGTGGCTCTTGTGACCTTCCTGGTGTGCGTGTTGATCGGCGGTGCCTACGCGGTGCTGCCGGCGAAGGTGTACCAGGCCACGGTGGTCCTGCTGGCGCAGCCGCCCGCCAACGCCCTCGACCCGGCATCCGACGTCGGCGCGATTCAGCTCGAAATCCCCCAGATCGCCGTGGAGGCGGAGAACCCGACGGTTGACGCCGAGGCCAAGGCCCAGGTGCCGGCGCGCTACCAGTCGGCGCCGGCGACGATTACGGCGTCGGCCGATCCCGGCTCGAACACGGTGACGATCAATGCCTCGAGCACCGACCCCGCCGCCGCCCAGGCATACGCCAATGCCACGGCGGCCCGGGTGTTGAAGGTGACGAACCGCGACGCGGGGACTCTGCTCGTCCTGTCCGAGCTGGGGGCGGCCGAGCTCCCGACCAAACCGACGAACCCCCGCGCCACGGTGGCAGTGGCGTCCGTGGTGTTCGGACTCATCGCCGCCGTGTTCGCGGCGCTCCTCGCCGGGACCCTGCGGCGCTTCGTCGCCGCGGACGAAATCGCCGAGCGACTGGGTGTCCCGGTTCTCGGCGAGGTACCCACGCTGGCCCGTCCCGGCTCGAATCCGGCCCAGATGTTCGCGTTGGCGGGAGACGAGCGTGGGCTCGAAGCTTTCCAACAGCTCAGAAGCCACCTCCACGTCATGTTCCAGGACACCCACCCGGTCATCGCCATCACCTCGTATGAGCCGCGGGAGGGCAAGTCCTGCGTGGCCAGCCGCACCGCCTGGGCGCTCGCGACCCCCGGTCATTTCGTCGTTGCCGTCGACGGCGACCTCAGGCAACCCACCCTGCACGAGATCTTCGGGGTGGAGCGCTCGCCCGGCGTGAGTGATATTCCGTTGGCCAGCGGGCCCGGCGAGCTTCTGGCGACCACGGACAATCGGTATCTGGAGGTCATCCCGGCCGGCGTCCCCGCCCGGCATCCCGCCGACATCGCGGCGGCGGATGTGCCGCGACTCCTCCGTGCACTGCGCGAATCGGAACGGACGGTCGTGCTCGACTGCCCTCCGATCACCGGCGTTGCCGAGACGACCATCCTCATGGCCAAGGCCGATGCCGTCGTGCTGGTGGTCGACGCCCGGAAGTTCAACTTCGACAACCTCGAACGCAGCCTGGCGGAAATCCGGGCCGCGGGAGCGGTCGTGGCGGGCATCGTGTTGAATCGGGTGCGGCGGCGGCAGGGAGGAGCGCCCGACGGCTACCAGGGACCGCCCGCGCCGAGCAGTCCCGAGAAGCCCTCGGTGAAGCCCCACCGGCTCGCTCGATCGGGCTGACACATGCTGCGCGAGCCCGAGATCGACCCGCAGGGTGCTTCGGGGAGCGGTCAGCCGAAGAAGGCCACCGTCCGTCGTAACGTCACGACGAACTACTTGGTCGCCATCGTTCTCGTGGCGGTCGGCTTCATCACCACGCCCATCCTGACCCACCAACTGGGCATCCTGCGCTACGGCGTTTGGGCTCTCATCGGCGCACTCATCCCGTTCCTCGAGATTCTCGAGCTCGGGTTCGCCAGTGCGACGACCGCATTCGTCAGCCGGCATCTCGAGCTGCGGGACAACGACAAGGTCGATGCAACGATCAACACCTCTTTGGTCATCCTTTCGATACTCGGGATCGTGGCGTTCGCCGGCGTCGTCGTGTTCGCCGTCTTCCTGCCGGACATCATCACGAGCATCCCGAAGAGCCTGGTCGGCCAGGCGCGGTTCCTCCTGCTGTTGTTGGCGTTCGACATGGCACTCTCGATTCCGATGGACACGTTCGGCGGAACGCTCGTCGCGATGCAGCGGTTCGACCTGTTGAACTACAGCCTGATCGCCGTCATCGTCGCCCAGGCGATCGGGTGGGTCGTCGTGTTGTCGCTCCACGGGGGCCTCATCGCGCTGGGCGTCGTCACGGTCGTGGTCAGCGAGCTGGGCCAGGTGTCGCGGGTGATCATGATCCATCGCCTCCTGCCGTGGTTCCGGGTGTCACTGCGAAAATTCGACCGCAGCATCGTCAAGAGGTTCACGACCGCCTCGGGCTGGTACTCACTCGGACAGATCTCCGACGCCGTCCTGGGGCTTTCCGACGTGCTGGTCGTGGGTGCCGCCGCCGGGGTGCGGGCCGCCGCCATTTACGCGGTGGCCCAGCGGCTCGCTCAGCTCCCGCTGAGGGTCGTGCAGCCCCGCACGGCCATCCTGTTCGCGAAGGGAGGAGAGCTGGCGGCCCGGGACAATTGGGCGGGCCTGCGCGAGAGCCTCGATGACGTCGTGCGCTTCGTCCTGTGCCTGAGCATCCCCTCCGCCATTGCACTGGGTTTCCTCGCCGGCCCCGCCGTCGAGGCATGGGTGGGACCGCTCTACCGTGAGGCGGCCCCGGTGATCGGCCTGCTCTGTCTGGCCGCTGTGGTCCAGGCCTGGGCCCAGTCGCTCAAGGTCGCGATGAACGGCGCGGGGCGCCCCAAGTTCGTGGCGGTCGTTTACAGCACCGAAGCCGTGCTCCATGTGGCTCTTGGCATCGCCCTGGCGTCGCGCTACGGCGCGCTCGGCATGGCGGAGGCCGCGCTGATCTGCGTCGTGGTCATGGAGGGGATGGTCATGCTGCCCGTGGGCTACAAGAGGTTCGGGGATTCGCTGCTTCGCCGGGGTCTGCGCTCCCTGCGGGTCCTGGCTCTGCCGACGGTCGCCACCGCGGCGCTCGCCTGGGTGATCGGGCGCGGCGACGGTCCGCTGTACGTGTTCACCGACACGCACGGCCGGTTCATCGGGCTGACGGCGGTTGCGGCCGCCGGGATCGCGCTCATGATCGTCTTCTACGCGCTGCTGCTGGCTTCCTCGCCGGCCGCGCAACGGCAGGCTTTCGTTGCCCAATTCCGAACTTCGCTGGGCCGGTTCACGGCCCGCCTGCGCTAGGGTTGCCTGGGGTGAGGCGTCCGTCGACGCTGGTGCGGGACCTCGGCGCGCCTTCGTCGAAACCGCCGATTCCCGTTGCTTGACGGCTCGGCGCCCGCCGAGGTTGCTCTCCAGACTGGTGACCTGTTCGGCGTGAGGCTGAGCAGCCTGCAGGCCTCCGTGACGTCCATGGGCCGGTGGCGGGGGCGTTCGAAGCGACGCGACCTCGCTGCCGTCGAGGAGGCTCACGCGGGAGGAGTGGCATGGACGTGATGATGGGAGTGCACTCCATGGCCCCCGTCGGGGGAACCGAGATCAACGCGTTCCAGGTGGCGCGGGGACTGGCCCAGCGAGGCCATGTCGTCGATCTTCTTTCAGCGAGAGACGGTGCGCTGGCCGGCGAGTACCGGATGTTCTGCCGGACCGTCACCCGTAGCCCAAGCTTTGATTTCGCGCGCGCAAGCAGCCTGCGCGACATGGTGCGGATGGTTCCGGCAGTGGTGTCCGCCGCCCGGAGACGACCTGATGTCGTCTATCCCAATCGCTTCGCGGAGATCGTATGGGCGGCGGCGGTGGGTCGGCTCTCCGGCGCTCCCGTGGTCTGCCATCTTCATGAAATCCGTCATGCCCGACCCGGCTCCTTCCCCAACGACCATGTGCGGCGCTTCATCGCCGTCTCCGAGTTCCTGCGGAGTCAATGGGTCGAAGTCGGGCTGAACCCGGATCACATAGACGTGGTCCACAACGGCATCTCGTGTGACGACTACCCCATGGGCGGAGCGGCGGAACGGGTTACGGGGCGTGAGCGTCTCCATCTTCCTCAAGATGGGTTCGTTGCGTTGTACTACGGCCGGATCGACCCCGAGAAAGGCATCGATGTGCTTCTCGAGGCTTGGAGAAGGCTGGGAATTGACGCAAAGGAAGGAACGCTGTTGCTGGTCGGCTCGCCAAGCGCCCACCTTCAGGACGGCACGCGGTTCCTCGAACGCCTCCGGGCTACGGCGCCGCCCGGGTGCGTCTGGCTGCCGGCGCAGAGCGATGTGGTGGGTCCGCTCCATGCAGCGGACGTGGTGGTCGCGCCGTCCCTCTGGGCGGAGCCCTTCGGTCGGGTGATCGTCGAAGCGATGGCGACGGGGCGCCCGGCGCTGGCGTCTCGGACCGGTGGAATCCCCGAGGTCCTGACGGGCGAGTTCGAGAGGTTCCTGATGGAGCCCGGAGACCCGGAAGCCATCGCTCTTGCGCTGGAGTCCCTTGTCGGTTGGCAGAAGCGGGAGGCTTCGCTCGGTGCTCGTTGCCGTGCCCATGTGAGGGATCACTTCTCGCTCGACCGGACTGTGGACGGTGTTGAGCGATCGCTCCGTGCGGCCGTCGATGCGTCATGACGTGGGACGCGGGTTGACACCGCATCTTCGACGCGGCGTTCTCGTGTGCCCGCGCGCACCGTGCGGCGTCATCGACTCTCTGGCTCGCTGCCGAATCCGCCAGGGCCGTCTCGGAACCTGGACGCAGTAAGGTCTTTGCCGTGGCTGGAGAGGGTGGGCCGGCGGAGCCGGGGTTGGTGCGCTCAGGCGCGCACCACACAACCCAGCGAGATTTTGCAGAGGAGATTCGGTCGGCCGCGTGCTGGCTCGGGCCGTCCGATCGACCCCTCTTCACCCGGTTGGACACTCCCGCCGCAGGCCTGATCGTGGGCGCCGTCGTGGTCTGTCCCACCATGGGCTTGGAGGCTGCGTACTCCGCCCGAGCGGTCGGTGACTTGGCGCGCCGTTTGGCTGCGAGCGGCTGGGCTGCTCTTCGGGTGGACTACCCGGGCATGGGGGATTCGAGCGGCAGCTGGACAGACCCCGACCTCGTCGCAGACTGGCTGAACAGCATTCGCGGTGCCATCGACTATGCCCGGGCTCTCGATGCTCCGCGCATTGCCCTGGTCGGCATGCGGATAGGCGCCACCCTGGCCGCCGAGGTGGCGAGCGACGGAGGCGTGGACGATCTCGTGCTCTGGGATCCGTGCGCGACGGGAAAGGCGTTCCTGCGCGAACAGCGTGCATTGTGGTCATTCCTGCGGGACCAGGCCACCGAGTGGGGAACGCTGCGAGAAGGAGAAGTCTGGGGCTCCGGGGAGGCCATCGGGGACGGGTCGGTGGAGGCGCCGGGCGTTCTGTTCTCGGCGAACACGACTTCGGATCTCGAACGTCTTGCTGCGGCACCGTCGGGGCAGGCCCTGGCTTCGCGGGAGCTCCTCCTTTTCCGCAAGGGCCGGAAGCCGCCTCGCGCGCTCGCCGAACGGCTGGTATTGCCACACGTCGAGTCCATGGAGATAGCCGGCCAGGAAGCACTCCTCGATACGGACGCGGTGACCCCTGAGGCGACGCTGGAGCACATTGTGTCGTGGCTCTCGGACGGAGCTGGGCCCGTCGTGCGGATCGGAGAGCCCGAAACCGTGACGACCGCCGTGCTCCTGTCCGAGGGTGGGGCAGCCGTACAGGAACGAGCGATCGATATTGGGCCCGCCCGACTCTTCGGCATCCTCACGGAACCATCGGAAGGACCAGCGGCAGGCCTCAGCGCGATCTTCCTCAATGCCGGTCGGATCGGTCACGACGGGCCTGCCCGTCTGTGGGTAGATCTGGCACGGTCGTGGGCGTCAGAAGGTATCCGGTGTTTGCGGGTGGACCTCAGCGGCATCGGCGACAGCCCCACTCGACCGGGTCGAACTGAGCTGGTCGAGTTCCCGGCCGATGCCCTCCATGATCTCAGCGATGTGCGTCGCGCCATGAGCACGGAACCGGAATCGGAGCACGTCCTCGTCGGGTTGTGCTCGGGCGGCTATCACGCCATCGAATCTGCGCTCATGACACCCGGCGCGTCAGTCTGTGTCATCAACCCGGCTCTGGCGTACTACCGACCCGTGGAACCGCCGCCTCGGCGCTTCGAACCCAGTGCGGAGCTCGGGTTCAGTGACAGGAAAGCCTGGGGAGCGACTCGCCCTCGGGTCTCGCGGCTCGTCGGCCAGCTCGATCCCCTGAGGCGGGCGGCACGCCGGATCCCCGGCGTGTGGTGGGCCCACAAACGGTTCTTGGTGACCGCAAGCCCCGCCCGGACCTTTGAGCGTCTGGCGCAATCCGGAGCTGACGCGCTGCTCATTGTCGGCAACGTGGAGGAGCGGAAGCTGTGTCGCGGTGAACGGCGCCGGTTCCGAGCCCTCGTCCGCAAAGGCCACCTGCAGGTGGAGACCGTTCCCGGCCTGGAGCACACCCTTTTCGAACGGACGGGGCGCGAACACGTGTCGAAGGTTCTCCATACGTACGTCGCCCGTCGTGCCGCCGCCACCGGAGCGGCCACTGTGGGCGCAGCATCGCCTTCGTGATGCTCGTAGCATCAGCGGTTGTGGCCTGACGTCGTGACCGGTCCCGCAGCGAACCGGTCGGGTGGTATCGGGGGCACGGATTGCCGGAAAGGGGTTCGAACATGACCACTGCAGCGGTGACGGAGCCGGTTCCCGCCCGGGGTGGGCTGGCACACGCCCTCGGCAAGCGCCAGCTCTCCAAGTACCCCAATACCCTGCCCCGGCTGGGGTATCTGGCCATCGTGGTGCTGACCACCATCATGCTCTACTACCTCTACTACGTGGAGGGCGCGGTCACCCCGTTGCTGTTGCCCTACTACCACATGTCGTTCCAGTTCTTCTTGTACCTGCTGGTCGTCTCCAACGCGATCGGTGCCTTCAGCGCGTTCATCGGCGGCCTGTCGGACAAGATCGGACGAGCCAACCTCACCATCTACGGGACGCTCGTCGTCGCGCTGGTGCAGCTCCTGGCGATCCCGCACATTCACGACAAGTGGGGTTTCGCCGCGGCCTACTGCGTGATCGGGTTCGTGGAAGGTGTCATCCTCGTCTCGACCCCCGCTCTGATGCGGGACTTCTCCCCACAGATGGGCCGTGGCGTCGCCATGGGCTTCTGGGCGCTCGGTCCCACGATGGGCGCGCTGTGCGCCAGCCTGGTGGCGACGCACACGCTGGACCACCTCAAGCCGTTTCAGGACCAGTTCATCATCTCCGGACTGGTGTGTCTCGGCGTGGTGATCATCGCCTTCTTCTTCCTGCGCGAACTCTCGCCGCAGCTGCGCGACCAGCTCATGGTGAGCGAGCGCGAACGGGCCCTCGTCGAAGCACGCGCCATGGGGATCGACGTCGAGCAGGCCACGAAACACCCGATCCGCTCCATGATGCGGCTCGACCTGATCTCCTCGTCCATCGCCATCTCGGTCTTCCTGCTCTTCTATTTCGCCTCGGTGAGTGTGCTCACCATCTACTGGGTCGTCATCTACAACCGTTCGACACCCCAGGCCAACGGGATCAACGTCTGGCTCGCCGCGTCCCTGTCCATCGGGCTCGTCGTGGCCGGCTTCCTCTCGGACGTGGCCCGGGTGCGTAAGCCGTTCATGCTCTTCGGGGCGGTGTGCTCCATGGTGATGCTGGGGTTCCTCATCATTCAGACCGGTCACCCTCATACGGGCTACTACGCCAACGTCCTCGTCATCGTCCTGCTGGCGGTCTCCATCTCCATCGCGTACGCCCCCTGGATGGCGAATTACACGGAGCAGGTCGAGTCGCACAATCCGGCCCTCACCGCGTCGGGGCTGGCGGTGTGGGGATGGATCCTCCGCATCACCGTGGCGCTCTCCTTCCTGGTGCTCCCGTATGTGATCACCACCTCGACGGTCCTGGTGGACAACCAGGCATCGGCCACCGCACTGCAGGCGATCCAAGCCGCCGAGCCGTACGCTCCGGCCACGGCCCCTCCTGCCTGCAACTCGACACCGGCGCCAGCCGCGGTCATCAGCGGTCTGCAGGCCACCGACGAGGCGGGCCCGCGGACACTCGCCACTCTGCTCGCCGCGTGCAACTCGACGCACGATCTGACCAAGGCGTTGACGGCGGCCGGGGGTCTCACCAATCCCCAGGTCGCGGGCCTGCTCGCTTACAACCCGCTGGCCAAGGCCATCCAGAACGGCCAGCCGGTGAGCCAGTCGGACATCAACACCAAGGTGGGCGTGCACTCCCAGAACCTGGCCAGTCTGCTGGTCGCCGAGCAGAAGCTGGTCCCGGCGCAAAAGACCGCGCCGGGTGAGTGGCAGCGCTGGTGGGGCGTGTGCCTCGCCGGCCAATTCGTCTTTGCCATCCTCATCTTCTTCATGCGGGGCCGCTGGAGCCCCCGGGCCGCTCGTCGTGACCTGGCCGAGCACGATCAGATGGTCACCGAGGAGCTGGCCAGTCTGGCCAAGGAGCCGGCCGCCGTGGGGTGAGGCGACGTGGTGGGCTACCGACAAAGCCCTGGGTCGACGTCGGCTGCCACGACGTCCGGCTCCGGCGCTGATGTGGGCAAGTGCGACCGCTGGGGTCGTCCGACACTGAAGTTCGTCAGACCCGACGCTAACTGGACCTCGTGGCCCGGCCCATCGCGATGGTCGCCATGCCCCTGAGCATGCCCTTCGCATACTGCAGACCACCGCGCCTCGGAACAACGACTCCGTCCACGGCATGAAGCAAGAGATCCCCGAGAACGGACCACCAGAAGGCAACAAGAGACATGCCGTCGGAGCGATGCTCGCGGACCCAGCTGTAGATGACGACAGCCTGACTGTAGGCGAATGCTTCGCGGCTGAGTCCACCTTGGCTGACCCGGTGGAGACAGCGTGCTGACGGCTCAGCGGCCAGACGATGGTTCCGGCTGACCCGGAAACCGAAGTCGATATCCTCTCCGTTCGAATATCCCTTTAGGCGGTCGTCGAAGCGGTATCGCAGCACGATGTCGGTCCGATAGCTCATGGCGCAGCCATGCAGCCACTTTGGGCTGCGTGCTTGGAGGTCGGATTTGGCGTACTGGGCTCCGGGGTACTGCGCACTTGTCGCCCGCCCGGAACGAAGGACGGATCCGTACGGTCCGCACAGCAGAAAGACGAGTTTGAGTACTCTGATCGGAACCTTCGGCGAGTTCTCGATGATGCCGCCGACGCCGGCAAGGTCAGGGTCGTTCGCGAAGCGAGCTTCGATCGACCGGAAGTAGCCCGGAAGCACCTCGGTGTCATCGTCGATGTAGTGCATAATTTTGACACCCAGGCTCTGGCAGACCGCGGCCGCTTGGTTCCGTTGCTTGGCCAGCCCAGGTACGTCAGCGCGGACGTAGTGCACGTCGACAGCGGGTCGAAGCTCTTGAAACCGCTCTACCACCTTCTCGGTCTCGCTGTCCGCGCTGGCGTCCACAACGATGAGCGTGAATTCCCCGGTGTCCCGGCTGGCGGCCTTGAACGCATCGGTCACTTGACGGGCTCGATTCATTGTGCAGATCACGACCGCGGCAAACTCACCGTTCGCCCGTTTGGCACCGTCTTTGGCTAGGGGTTTGGGAAACATGCTGCTCCGTGAAACGATCGGCGTGCTGGCCCTTACCCCAAGTGGCCCGACGTGAAGAGCGAACTGACCTCGACTTGATACGGGATTTCGTCGCTCAAGGCTCACCGTCGCGTGCCGTCGTCTCGAGCGGCGGCCCCTGACAGGCTGCTGCGAAGCGTTTGATCTGGTCGCCCGGGCTATCCCGCTGGGGTGAGTCGCATCCATCGGGAGGGTCTCGTCGCCCCAAATGATCGTTTGATCCGGCTCGGTCTCTCCGGTCCGTCCGGGGTCGATCCGACCCTGGCCGGCGTGGACAACACGGTCTCTGGCAGCTGTGGGGTCGGGAATCCCGCGTACGAACCCTCGGCGAACAGGGGGGGGGATTGCGGCCCGCGAAAGCAGGGCGAGGCCCAGCATCGGGTGTGCAAACCCGTCATGGCCGCCGTGCTTGGCAGAGCGGCGCTCACACCGGCGATATGGCGCGCTTCAACTCGTCGGCCAGACGTATGGCCAACGCGACCACCGTCAGCGTGGGATTCGCGTATCCTCCCGTCGGAAACACTGACCCACCAGCCACGTACACCGTCGACACCCCATGGAGCCTGCAGTCGCGGTCGACGACGCCGTGGGCGGGGTGGTCGTGCATTCGTGTCGTGCCGAGGTGGTGGTGCGCGGTCTCAGCCCCAGAAATGATGTCATCTTCTGCCTTCATCAGAAGATGTAATCCACTGGCCCGAAGCTCAGAAGCAAATATCTGCTGCACATGCCGGATGCTGAGAAGATCGATTTCGGACCATTGCCAATGAAGACGTGCGATGCGGTAGCCGAGCGGGTCACGCCGTTGACCAAGGGTCACTCGATTCCCGCGGTTTGGAGCTTGCTCGGGTTGATAGTTGAGGATGAACGATCGGGCGACCACGCCCGTCCACTTGTCGGAACGTGAACCCGGCACCTCGGGCCGGTTCAGGTAGCGAACGATCAAGGAGTATCGGGCCATCGGGATCGCATGACGGGTCGCGATGGAGAGATGTCGTGGAAGGCGCGCCAAACCTTGTCTTCGCCTGATCGTGTCGGCAACGATACGGGCCGATCGCACCCCCTTCAACTGGGAAATCGAGAGGTAGTGCGGAAGGATCTGGGCGTTCCCGTTCAGCAGTTCTTCGCGACGGAGCACGTTCTCGGAGAGCTTGAGCTTCCCGTGAAGGAGCTGTCCGCCAGCGATATGCGGTTCGTAGAGGTCCATCACCGGGGTTGAGCTATCAGACGAGAAGGACCCGTGACCAAGTGACACTCGGGGATGATCCATGAAAAATCGGCCGACGTTGTCGAGGCCGTTCCCGAGACCTGTGGGACATTCAGCCGTTGAATTGAGGAGAAGACGAGCATTCTCGATCGCTCCCGCCGCCAGAACCACGACTCGACTGCGGATAGTGAACGGGTGACCTCCTTGGACTCGCACTGAGGTCGTCGCCAGACCGTCGTCTGATCCCTCTGCGGACGTCACTTCGACTGCAATCGCATTTGTCACCACGCGAACGCGCTGGGTCTTGGTCAGTTCCACCAATCGTTGATGAGTGAACACGGTTGCCGATCCCAACTGTTCGAGCCGAGTCAGCGAAGCCCCCGAAGGGCTCGGCAACGGTGGGCGCCCGGTGGCGGGCGACGGACCGTGGAAGTCGAATGGCCCAACGCCGCACACCTTTCTCGCACGGTCGTAAAACCGGGCCAGTTGGGCGAGTGTTATCGGCCACCCGCTGTGCGGAATCCAGTGTCGGGATTCGAAGTCGATGGGATCGAGTGGCAGGTAGCGCGCAGCGGGTGTGACCCCGTCGAGGAAACGCGCGTTCCAGATAGCCGCCATTCCACCGAATTGATTGTGAATGGCGTGTCGTGGAGAAGGAAAATGAGGACTCTCGAATTCCAGATCACCGACCAAATCGGTAGTCGGCTGTTCAATGACATCACCGCGCTCGAGGAGAAGGATCTGCATTCCTGAACCACTCAGCTCGTGCGCAATCGTGAGGCCCGCAGGTCCACACCCGATGATGCAGAGGTCGACAACGAGGACGGTGTTCGTTGGAATACGACGACCGTCGCTCAGCACAGCATTGATCGCAAAATGTGCCGGCGATCAGGCACCACGCCACTCCCTACGGCCCTTCCATCCTTGAAGGAGGCTGCTGACGGGTCCGGCCGGAATCTACACATCGGTGTAATGACCACGGTCGAGGTGACGAACCCATCAGTGAGCGAAGAGGGCCCGTCGTCGAAATGGGCAGAGCGTTGGGTGACTCGCTCAGCGTCGAAATGGTCGACTGTCCCGGCGTCGTTGCCGTCATCGGCTCCCCGAAGGCGAATGGGGGGCGTCGAAGGCCGCGCGCTCCACACGACGCTCACGGGAACCGTGTACAGAATGGCCAACCTTACCTTTGCCGACGCGCTGGGCGTGTCCGGGGGTCCGGCAAGTGATGGTGGGCGGACCCGGATATGGCTGAATCCGCAGCTGCCACCCGCGCAAGGTCGATGAATGTGTGACAGGGCGGCGCAGGGGCGAAGAAGCTTCGGCAGCTGTCCCTCGCGCCGCACGGCCAAATCATTCAGCCAGTGCTCACCAACGGTGCAGCCGCCTCCGCCCGGTACAGCTGCCGTCCGCCGGCGATCGGATCCGCCTCAGACGGCCTGAGCGCCGATCAAATGGAGTGCCGCCGGGCCGGTCGCGCCCAGACGACGGCATTTCACCATCTCGGCGTCGTTCGAAGTAGCCGAAACGACATCTCCCCCGGGCGCGGGGGCCGCTGACAGAGACATTTGTCGGTTCGGACCTGGTGGTCCTGTCGGAACCCCATGGTGGTGGGTGGAGCCGCGGGCGGCCCGCCGGCGGTCCCGCCGAGCACGACCAGATGGTGACCGATGAGCTCGCCAAGCCCAGCCGGGAACCTGCCACCGTGAGCTGAGAAGACCGTCCCAGGCGGTCATGGAGCACTCCGAAGGCCGGCTTGCCGGCCATCTGGCAACGGGGCGCCATCCCCGGTGGGGACGGGCCGTATCAACCCTTCTGGATCCAGAGGAAACAACGTGCCGACGCTCATCGGCGCCGTCGCGGAGGACAGTGTCCTCTTCGAGGCGGACTTTCCCCATGCCACCTGCTACGACCCCAAGCCCCTCAAAACCGGTGGCGACAAGATGTCCGAGTTCAGACCCGAGGTCCAGCGAAAGATCCTGGGCGAGAACGCAGCCAAGCTGTATCGCCTGTTGCCCCCCGGTGTCGCCCGGCACCTAGGTTGTGTCGGAACGCAGATGCGCATCCTCCTGGTATCCGATCTTCACTACTCCCTGCCGCAGCTCGATTGGGTCGTTGCCGCCAGCCGCGTCGTATCGACGTGGTCGCGGTGGCCGGAGACAGCCTCAACATCAACTCACCCGTCCCTCTCGATGCGCAGAGTGTCGTCGTGCACCGCTATCTGGCCTTGATCGCCGCGCAGACCCGGCTCGTCGTGAGCTCAGGGAACCATGACCTGACCGGTCCCGACGACGGGGGCGAGCAATCCGCCCTGTGGCTGCACGACGTGCCGCACGGGGAGATCCTCACGGACGGGGACGCACTGGTGCTCGAGGACACGCGTCATCACCGTCTGCCCTTGGTGGGATGGGCCGCTCGGCCGGGCGGAGGTGGTATCCCAGCTCGTCGCCGATGCGGCTCGCCGTCCTGACACGTGGGTCTGGCTGTACCACTGGCCACCGTTGGGCTCGCCCACGTGCTGGACGGGACGCCGCGACTACGGCGACCCGGACCTGCGGGGGTGGATCGAGGAATTCCAGCCCGAGATCGTGCTGGCCGGACACGTGCACGAGGCACCCTTCAAGAGTGACGGCTCGTGGGTGGACCGCATCGGCCACACCTGGGTACTCAACGCGGGCCACCAGATCGGCCAGGTCCCGGCGTCCGTGGAGCTCGATCTGGACCCGTCAACGAGCCACGTGGAGAGTCCATCATGGGGACCGAGTCGGTAGACCTGCGCGAGACCGTTGCACCGGGCCGCACGGTCTTCTGACCCGGTAGCCGGGCTCCTCTGTCAGTAGTCGGGGTCGGGATCCCGGGCCGAACCCGGCCGGGCCGCCACGACTTGTCGCTCCGCCAGGTGCGAAAGGACCTCGGAGACCATGGAGAGCCCGGTTGTGTCGCCATACTGGTCCTTGAGGTCGGCCAAGTACGTCGAGACGAAGTTCAGGCGTTCGGCTAAGCCGATCGCGATGAGCTTCGTGATCTGCTGGTCGCCGAACAGGAAGGCGTGACCATCGTCGGCGTAGCGCAAGGTGCTCGGCTCGGTGGCCACGACGGTGGCACCGTGATCGGTGTCCAGCAGCACGGACATCTCGCCGACGATCGCTCCGGCTTTGGTGATGGTGTTGACCGCCACATCGCCCTTGAAGACCTGGAGCGCACCGGAGATCAGGATCCAGACGCCCCCGCTGGACCCACCCTGTGTGACCACCTCGTCGCCGGTCTGCATCTCGACGAGCGGCAGGTGCATCGACAGACGAACCATGTCAGACACGAAACAAATAGTACCGCTGCAGAGCGACCTCCCCAGGCGACGCGACGGCGCGGTTCACGTGATGTTCATGTTGTCCCGGCTCTGATGGCCGGCGGGCGATGGAGGCGCTCGTCAAGGTCCGGCTACCTTACCCAGGTGCCCACAAATCTGCAGCGAGCGGCGGCCTCGGTTCTGCAAGGAGAGACGACGCTTTGGCCAGCGCTGATCGCAGGCGCGATTGTGGCCGTCGCGTCCTACTGCGTCGGTCCGACCAGGGGCGACCTCGAGGTGGATGTGGCGCTGGCCAGCATGGCCACCTTCCTGTTCGGGGTGCTCATCGCCTTCACCATCGCGCGGACGACGGAGCGCCTCGCCGTGGTGCAGACGCTGGTCAGCCGGGGCAATGCGTCCTTGCTGTCCATCCATCAGCTCATGGCGATCTTCCGCGACGACGAGGCAGCGCGCGTGCGTGAGCTGATCGATCATCAGTTGACCCACCAGATCGACTACCGGCTCCTGGACAACCACCTGTCGACACCGTCGCACCTCGCCCTGACGGCCGCCATCATTGCGCTGGATCCCCAGACGCTTCAGGAGGAGCAGGCGTACCGCAGCCTGCTGGACACCTGCATCGACATGACGGCGAACCGTTCGCAGATTGAAGCCACGACCGGTCAGTCGCTGCAGCCCATCGAATGGATCGGCTTGTTGCTCTTGTTGTTGATCCTGATGGCGTTGATCGTGGTCCTGCCCGGCGGGACCATCTGGGGAGCGTTGATCGCCGGAGCGCTGGCCGGCACCCTCGTCACCTTGGTCGTGCTGCTCCGCAAGCTCGACCTCCTGCGCTGGCACGAGCGCAGCTCCATCTGGGAGCCCACCTCGCGGCTGTTCCGGAGCATGGGGCTCCATCCCTACGTGCCCCGGCAGGTGATCATCGACGGGCGCTACCGACCCTTCGGCATCGTCCGGGTGGTCGACTACCCGGACCCGTACCCCAACCGATCGACCAAGATCGTCTCGCTCGAAGAGTTCCCCCCGCCTTCGCCGGCGAACGTCACCGTGGATGTGGAGGCCGGTCGCGCCAGCGACGGGTGACGTGAGACTGCAGCGCGGCCGACCATGACGGACCTGACGGGAGCTGTCGTCCAGACGGACGTCGGTCATCCTCTGGCGCCCTACTTCCCGCGTCTTGTCATCGAATGGATCCGCTCCATCCCCGAGCAGCTCCATCAAGAGCTCGAGGGCACCATCGCGTTCATTGACATCTCGGGGTTCACCAAGCTCTCTGAACGCCTGGCCCGCCTCGGAAAGGCGGGAGCCGAGGAGCTCACCGCGACGATCGACACCTGCTTCGTCACGCTTCTCGATCTCGCCGTGGCCAACGGTGGCCGCCTCCTCAAGTTCGGTGGTGATGCGCTGCTGGTCTACTTCTCGGGTCCAGCGCACCAGGCCCGGGCGTGCAACGCGGCCATTGCGATGCGGCGCGCGCTCCGGGTGGTCGGCCGGCTCACCGTGCTGGGGCAGAAGGTGTCGCTTCGCATGTCCGTCGGAGTCCACAGCGGCATGTTCAATTTCTTCCTGGTCGGGGAATCCCATCGCGAGTTCCTCGTCACCGGGTCCGGTGCCAGCTCTGTCGTGGCGATGGAGGCAGCCGCTGAAGCGGGGGAGATCGTGATCAGTGACGCCACCGCCGCCTCCCTCAGGGCGGGGCTGATCGGCGGGTCGAAAGGTCCCGGCCATCTGCTCCTGCGCGCACCCTCGGTGCAGCAGCCGCCCTTTTCCGGGTTCGAGCAGGTCGACGCCGAGGTCGATCTCCGGTTGGGCATTCCGCTCGGGCTGCGGGCCGCGCTCGATCACGCGCACAGAGCCAGAGCACCGCAGGGTCACGGTCGCCTTCATCCACTACGACGGGACCGATCGCCTCATTTCCGAGCAGGGGCCCGAAGAAGCCGCCCGCCAACTCGACGTGTTGGTGACCCACGTGCAGGGCGCCGCCGACCGGCAGGGGGTCACCTTCCTGGCTACCGATGCCGACAAGGACGGCGGGAAGATCATCCTGACCGCCGGTGCGCCCTCGTCGTCAGGGGACGACGAACACCGCATGCTGCTCGCCCTCCGCGAGATCATGGATGCCGAGAATCCGCTCCCGATCCGGATCGGTGTGAACCAGGGATCGGTCTTTGTCGGCGAGGTCGGGCCCCACTACCGGCGGACGTTCACGGTGATGGGGGACGCCGTCAACCTCGCCGCCCGTCTCATGGCGAAGGCAGAGCCGGGCGAGATCCTGACGACCCCGGACCTCCTGGCCCGTTCGCGGACCGGCTTCGAGTCGACTGAGCTCGAACCCTTCCTCGTGAAAGGAAAGGCGAAACCGGTGCGGGCCGTGCGCCTCGGAGCGAAGACGAGGGAAGGAGCTGCGGGAACCCACGACGAGTTGCCCCTCGTTGGGCGGCGGCGTGAGCTCCAGCAGCTCGAGGAGATCGCGGCGGAAGCGGTGGCCGGTCACGGCACCCTGGTGGAGATCGTCGGAGCGACCGGAGTGGGAAAGTCGCGCGTGGCAGGTCGCCTGCGCGAGACGACGACCGACCGGATGCAGCTATTCGCCATCTGCGAGCGCTACGACTCGTCGACTCCGTATTACACGGTGCGGCGCCTACTCCGCGGCCTCCTCGGGCTATCGCTTGAAGGAAGTGACGGCGGCCTCGCGGCGCCTTTGCTCGCCCAGCTGGAGAGCCTGGCCCCCGATCTCCTCCCGTGGGCCCCGCTCATCGGCATGGCGATCGCCGTTCCGGTTCCCGAGACTCAGGAGACGGCGGAACTCGAAGAGGAGTTCAGGCGCACGAAGCTGGCCGAGTCCGTCATCGCCTTGCTGGCCGTGCTCTTGCCGGAGTCCGGACTCATCACCATTGAGGATGTCCACTTCATGGACGAGGCGTCAGCGGATCTCTTCGGGCACCTCGCTCGGGTCGTCCACCTGACGTCGTGGCTCTGGTGCCTCACCCGCCGCGACGTCGGGACGGGCTTCATCGCTCCCGAAGAGACCCCGGTCACCCGGCTGGAGCTCGACCCCTTGAACGAGGTGGAGGCCGCCGAGCTGGCCTTGGCGGCCACCCGGGAGTCGCCCTTGCCCGGTCGGGAGATCAAGCTCCTTGTCGATCGGTCCGGGGGCAATCCGCTCTTCCTCCGGGAACTTATGGCGGCGGTGCTGCAAGGGGAAGCCGTCGGTGCGCTGCCCTGACTCGGTCGAGGATGTGGTCGTCGCCCGCATCGATCGCCTGGCCGCGCTCGAGCGCCACCTGCTGCGCCGGATGTCCGTCCTGGGCCAGTCCTTTTCCTCGGATCTGCTGACCGCGGTTGTCGAGGACGTGCCGAGCGAGAGCGACTCGATCTGGAACAACCTCGAGCCCTTCATCGTCCGGGACGAATTCGGCAACCTGGCCTTCCGCAACGCGCTACTGCGCGACAGCGCCTACAACGGGCTCTCGTTCCGTCTACGCCGCGAGCTGCATTCCCGGGCCGGCGACATCATCGCGCGCGTCGCGACGCAGGGCGGCGACGACCTGGCCGGGTTGCTCTCCTTCCACTACCTGCACGCTCAACGTTCGCAGGAGGCCTGGACGTATGCGCTGCAGGCGGCCGAGCAGGCCAAGGACATGTATGCCAACGTGGAGGCCGCCGAGTATTTCGAACGGGCGATCGCCGCCAGCCGCCATCTTCCTCTCCTCGCGCCCGTTGCCGTGGCGGCGTCACACGAGGGGCTGGGGGATGCCCGGAACCTGACGGGCGACTATGCGGCGGCGGCCAGCGCGTACCGAACGGCCCGGCGACTGATCGGATGACGATGCCGTGGCGCAGGCGCGGCTTGCTTCTCAAGCTGGCGCGGGTCGAAGGGTGGCTCGATCGCTACACGAACGCGCTGCGCTGGATCACCCGGGGCATACGGACCCTCGAGGGTGTGGACGGCGCAGAGGCCACCCGTCAGCGGGCCGAGCTCTTTGGCTGGTACGGGCGGTTCTGCCAGGAGGGCGGCAGGCACCGCCTGGCCATCAAGTGGTGCACGCAGGCGGCTGAGTTGGCGGAAGCGGTGGGCGACAAGGAGACCACGGCGGATGCTCTCCGGATCATCGACTGGGCGAGGATGGACCTCGGGCAGCTTGAGGATCCGGCCAACTGGGAGCGGGCGCTTCTCCTCTTCGAGGAGGTCGGGGATCTTCCCGGCCAGGCGGGTGTACTCAACATGCTCGGGGGCTTCGCGTACTTCAAGGGCGATTGGGACGGAGCCGTGGCGCTCTACCGGCGGGCGCAAGCCACGGCACGGCGGACCGGGAACGCCGTCATGGATGCGTTCTACGTGTTCAACATCGGCGAGATCGCCTTGGAGCAGGGTCACCTCGACGAGGCCGAAGAGGCCTTCGTCGCCGTGAATCGGACGTGGCGGGCGGCCGGCTACCGGTCGGGCGCGGCCGACGCCGAGGGGAAACTCGCTCGGGTCAACGCCGCGCAGGGCCGTTACGGCGAAGCGCTGGAGCTCTTCGCGTCGTGCATCGGAGAAATGGAGGACATCGGGAGCCGGGCTGACGCGCTCGAGGCGAGCGCCCGCATGGCCGAGTGTCTGCTCCTGAGCGGCGAGAGCAACGGTGCGCTCGACCGGGCCGACCGCTCGCTGCGCCTCGCCCAGGACCTCGGGGGGGTCCCGCCCCAGATCCCGTTGATCCACCGCGTGCGCGGCCCTCGCCCTCGCCCGGCTCGGTCAGACCGGCGCTGCCGGCGACGCCCTGCAGCAGAGTCTGCGGGCGGCGCGCGGCCGCGGTGCCGAATACGAGGTGGAGCTCACGGAGCGCGCCGCGGCTCTCTTGGATCTTCGGCCGGAGTTACCGTCGTGAGGACCGTTGTGTTTCCGGGACCTGTATGCAGACTGGGTGACTCCTGAGTCAGCTCTGAGGTCTGCCGGAGATCGCGATTGCGGAAGTGACGGGCGGGTGAAAAGGCGGGTGACCGCCCTTGACGCATCCGCAGTTGCGAGTAGCGTGCCGCCGGGAGATCACTTGGCGCAGCGTGTGTCTCCTGCCTTCATTTGAGCCGTAGACGTCTGCTCTGCTTGAGCACAAGGAGACCCCGTGAAGATCGTGCATGTCCTGCCCCAGTTCCGTCGCAGACTCAGGACGAAGTCGTTCCTTTCCGATGGTCGGCCGAACGCCGTGAGGCTCCGCATCACCGCGGTCGCGTTGCTTCCCATCGTTGGGTTGGCCACCTTCGTCGGCACCTCCGTCGCTCCGGATGCCGCGGCGGGTGCGCCGGTCAATCTCGTCACCAATGGGAGCTTCGAGAGCACGACGGCTCCGACAAGCTCCTATTCCGTGTTGCCCGAAGGTTCGATGGCCCTCTCCGGGTGGACGGTGGTGACCCCGTCGCTCTACGGAGGGAGCAACGGCAGCGTCGACCTCGTGGACAACACCTACTGGAACGCACAAGACGGGAACTACTCCATCGACCTGGGCGGGACTACCGGCGAGGCAGGTGGCGTCTACCAAGACGTGCCCACGACGGCCGGTGTCGAGTACTCCCTCAGCTATTGGACGGCGGTCAACGGGGATCAGGCCGTCGGTAACTCGCACACCATGAGCGTCGTCGTCGGCGGCACCCAAGTGGCCAGCATCGTGGCCCTGAGTGCCGGGACCGGGAACCCGCTGCAGTGGATGCATCGGACCACAACGGTGACCGCGAGCTCATCGTCCACGCGGATCGAATTCGATGACGCCACTCCTGGAGACACCAATCAGGGTCCTGCGCTCGACAACGTGTCGTTGACTGCCGTCCCCGACACCATCTCTGCCTCCCCGGTGGCTGTGTCGCCCCAGACCACCGCCAAGTCCTTCACGGTGCCGGTGGCGACATTCACGGACAACTACCCCGGGTCGCCGGCCAACTTCTCGGCGTCCATATCCTGGGGTGACACCACCAGCACGGGGGCCATCACCCAGTCCGGGTCGACCTTCACGGTGACGGGCACGCACTCCTATGCCGCTCACGGGACCTACACGGCCGGGGTGACGATCACATCGGTCGTCGGTGGGTCGGCTTCGGTCTCCGACGCGGTGAGCGTCGCCGACGCCGTCACCACCTGCACCGGTTCTGGCTGCACGGGGTCGGTGACGACATCGCAGCAGACCGTTGGGATCTCTTCAACCTCCACGTCTGGCACCATTGAGACCACGGTCGACCCGGTCAACAACAGCGCCTCGTGTGGCGATGCGTTCCGTCACGCTCCGCAGGTCACGACGGTGACCGATGCCGGATTGAACGCCAATATCGTCTACACCGTTACCTTTGCCAACAAGGCTGCTGCCGGTTCGTGGCTCGTTCCGTTCGCCGTGTGCTACCAATCCGAAACGCCGTTCACGGACCTCTATGGTCACAAGGTGACGACCGGGCTCCTGCCGCTGTGCACCCTGTTGCCACGACCAGGCAAGCCCTTGGTGGCGCCGTGCGTGCAGTCCATCACCGAACTGCCGCTCTACGTTGGCAACGTGGTCGAGAAGATCGTCGTTCCGCCGGGGGACCCCCGCTTCCACTAGGAAGAACCGGCGGCCCGGCCGGGCGCCCTGCGGAGTGCCTCGAAGCCCGTCCTGATGCCTCCAGGGACGGACGGGCCGTGCACGGCTGAGCCGCCGAGGGCCTCAATCGCCAGAGTGGGGTGCCGACAGCGTGCGCCGGCCTGGCAAAGGAGATTGACGCCCTCGCGACCTTCCGTGCTGAGGTTGGATTTCCCACAGTCCCAACCTGGCAGGCGGCGTGCCCTTCGACTCAAGCCGAGTAGGCGCTCCGAGCACGGTGCGAGTTACAGAAACTCTTGCGCGGAGACCGCTCTGTCTGTCTGCCCGAGAGCTCGACGTGCAGGGAGCGATGGGATGCGCCAATCCTCGGTAACTCGAATAGCGCTCTTCCCGTATCCGATCGCCCGCCCAATCGACGGCGTTTCGCTGTGGGCTAGTTGATTCGCCCGGCTCGCGTGTGCGGTCTCGTGTAGAAATGAGATCATGCAGGGGGTGCACGTACGGGGAGCGCAGGGTGCGGTATGGGGCGCCGTCGCGTTGCTGCTCGTCGTCACCGTGCCGATGATCACGCCTAGCGCGGGCGCGGCGACAAATGCACAGCCGGCGTTCACGGCCTCTCAAGCTCCGGGCGGGGCCGCGAGGGCGGGCCAGAGGGTCATTGCTCTCACATTCGACGACGGCCCGGGTCCTTACACCCCGCAGGTGCTCTCTGTGCTTGAGCGCTATCAAGTGCAGGCTTCCTTCTTCGAGATCGGCGAGGAGGTGGCCGCCTATCCCCAGTACTCAAAGATGGTGGCTGCTGCTGGATTCCCCGTCGAAAATCACACCTGGAGCCATCCTGACCTCGCAACTCTGCCCGCCTCAGCTGTCGACTCTCAGATCGACATGACACAGGCTGAGATCCGGAACGTGACTGGGACCACGCCGCAGTGTGTGCGTCCTCCGTATGACGCGTGGAATGCCAGTGTCTTGGCGCAGATCGCGTCACGAGGGCTGACCACCATGAGTTACTCCGTTGACCCGAAGGACTGGACCCTCCCCGGCGTGCAGGCCATCGTGGACGGGGTTGTGAGCGCCGCGTTCCCCGGCGCGGTCGTCGATATGCACGACGCTGGTGGTGATCGATCCGAGACGGTCGCAGCCCTCCCGCAGATCATCACCAAACTCCGGGCGATGGGATACACCTTCGTCTCCATTTGCGGCGCCGGGCCAAACTACGGCCCACAGGTCAGTGCGAGCTACGCGTTCGGGAACGCGCCGATTCCGGGGCCACCCCTTCTTTCCAACCTGCCGTTGGTTGGAGCAGCGGCGACCTCCGACGGTGGAGGGTATTGGGAGGTGGCCTCCGACGGCGGGATCTTCTCCTTCGGCGACGCGGTGTTCCATGGCTCCATGGGCGGCAGACCGCTCGACGCCCCCATCGTGGGCATGGCTGCGACCTCCGACGGTGGAGGGTATTGGGAGGTGGCCTCCGACGGCGGGATCTTCTCCTTCGGCGACGCGGTGTTCCATGGCTCCATGGGCGGCAGACCGCTCGACGCCCCCATCGTGGGCATGGCTGCGACCTCCGACGGTGGAGGGTATTGGGAGGTGGCCTCCGACGGCGGGATCTTCTCCTTCGGCGACGCAGCCTTCCATGGCTCCATGGGCGGCAGACCGCTCGACGCCCCCATCGTGGGCATGGCTGCGACTTCCGGAAGCGGCTACTGGGAGGTGGCCGCGGACGGCGGGATCTTCTCCTTCGGCGACGCGGTGTTCCACGGCTCCATGGGCGGCAGACCGCTCGACGCCCCCATCGTGGGCATGGCTGCGGCTTCCGGAAGCGGCTACTGGGAGGTGGCCGCGGACGGCGGGATCTTCTCCTTCGACGCACCCTTCTACGGATCCCGTGCGGGTCTTGGGGGGGACCGCTTCTTCGCCCTCGTGCCGGGCCTCGGCTTCGCGGGCTATCTCCTGGCCGGCCAGCACCCAGCCGTGTAGCGAGGCGTTCTCGTGATCGGCGCCCACGAAGGCGGGTTGACGCCACGATCACGGTTGGCAAGCCGACCATGTCTCTGCTCCAACTGAGGAGGCCGACGCCGCATCGAGCCCCCGCATTTTGGTGAGCACCGACGAACTTCAAAGCTCTTCACACACTTATCCACCCGTGAGCGCGGTCGACACAAGCGAGGCCAGGGCGACGGCCCCCTGGCCGTCAACGGTCAGATGCGTCCCGTCAGGACCGAACCATTGCGGGTTTCGTGCCGCCAAAGTGGCCCAGTCGGCCACAACGACATCGCGGTATCGGGCAGCGCCGCGTGACAAGACCGCGTTGTTTGGGTCCTGCCATGGGCGATCCACGTGGACGTTGACGAACACGACACGCCGCGCGCTTGCGAGAATGAACATCATCGTGTCGAAGTCGGCATCACTGATCGGACCATTCGTGCCCAGTCCGACGATGACCTCGTCTCCGAGTCGCCCCTGCGCCCTCATGCCCTGCAGGATCGACTCCCCTTCGGACCACTGTCGCCCCACCGCGGCGTCGACGTTGATGCCGGGGATGTCGGTTCTGAGGGAGTCTCTGTAGTCGACCATCATCGAGTCCCCGACGGCCGTCACCTGCGGCACCGGCCGGGGTGCGAACACGGGCGTCCCATAGAAGCCCGAGGATCCGTAGGTGAACACGCCGCCGTCAGCGCCGATGAATCGGTATCCGTGACCGCTCGCCGAAGCTTCCAGTCCGACGATCCGGGCGTTCAGGGCGATGCTGCCGGTTGATCCGTAGAACGGGGCGTTGAAGGCAAAAATTCCGCCGTCGGATGCGACGAGCCAGTAGCCACGAGACTGCACGTCTGCGGCAATGCCGACGACAGGCCTATTGAGATGGTTGGAGCTGGTCGATCCCCAGTACGGAACGCCGAAGGCAAAGACACCGCCGTCGGTGGCCACCAACCAGTACCCGCTCCCGTCGTGCGCAGCCGCCATGCCAATGACCGGCTCGTTGAGGATCATCGATCCGGTCGATCCCAAGAAGGGTGCTCCGTAGGCGAAGATCCCGCCATCGATGGCGACCAGCCAGTAGCCCCCGGTTGCCGGGTCCACTGCCATTCCGATGACTGGTTCGTTGAGGTGGAGGGATCCCGTCGAGCCCCTGAACTGCGCGTCGCCGAAGCTGAACACGCCCCCATCGGCAGCGACGAGGTAGTAGCCACCCCCATCCGGTGCCGCCGCGATGCCGACCACGGGAGCGTTCAAAGCAGTCTCTTGACCCAGATAAGGGGCATCACCGCAGGCGGCGACGTATCCGTCCTGAGTGGCGATCCAATAGCCGCCGCCGTCTTGGGTCTCCGCAATGCCGACCACCGCGCTGTCATAGGAAAACACGGCAGTTTGAGCGCATGTGGGTCCCACCGCCCGTTGGGACACTGTCGCTCCGGTCGGAATGGTGGACGGGGCGAGAACAGAGATGGCGGCGACAATGCTCACCGCAAGAGCAGCCCCACACCTCGCCGATCTGCGAGCACGTGTGGAGCGCCCCAACTCCATGGGGCAAACCTGCCACATATCGTGTCGTGACGGGAGACTTGGATCCCAAGAACGCCGGCTCGACCACGAGCTGTTCGAGCCCGGACCAGAGGGCGTCGGGATTGCAACGCCCCCATCTCTCACTCGAACACCGGAAAGGCAAACTGAGCCCGATGCGTCGATTCTGTGACAGCCATGTGCGAGATTTTCTGCGAGTCTCAGTTGCTGTAGTGCGCGTCGGCGTCCGCCAGACGCTCGGACATCCGGCTCAGCATCTTCACGCCGATACCCGGCGTCGTCATCAACATCGACCTGAACTCACGAACGTCGAGAACGAGGAGGTCCATTTCGGTCTCCGCAATGACGTCGGCGGTCCGGAAACCGTCATAGAGGAGAGCAAGTTCGCCGAAGTAACCGCCTGTCGTAATTTCGTCCACCTGAAGCCAGCCTAATCGGCAAGAGGCAACCCCCGACATCACCAGGAAGAACTCCCGGCCAACCGCTCCGGTCGTGGTCAACACTCTTCCCATCTCTACTTTCACCGGGCTACCGAGCTGAGCGATTGTCCGGAGTTCTCTCTGCGAGCATCCAGAGAAAAGCGATACCCCCTTCAGCGGATCCATGTAGTGCTTTTGGGATCCAGGTCGCATGTTTTCACTTCCGCTACTTGTGGACTGCTGGAGACACCAGAGAAGCGTTGCCGATGAAGGGCTGGTGGCGGTCGAGCTGTGATTGGACGTCTGAATCGCGCCACCAGCGCTGAATTCGGGGACGCTGTATTCACCTTGATCAATACGTTTCGAAATACCGACTAGCGGGCCCTTGATAGCGATGGGTCTTGTGGTACCGATGAAGGAGATCGACCACCAGTCCCGACGGGGGGTGTCTGACCACCTAAGGCTTCCAAACCTTCAGTTGCAGCGAGTTGGGCGTCGACAACGCGCAACCGATTGGCCATCCTCTTCAACAGCGCATCTCGGAATCCGGGGATTTGGGCCATTGCGTAGAGCTCACGCGGCCCGATCACGAGCAGTTCCAGATCGGAGAGGGCCGTGACGGTGGCGTTGCGGGTCCCGCGGTTCAAGGCCGCCAACTCCCCAAAGAAGTCACTTGGGCCGAGCGTGTTCACCCGACGTCCCGCCTGAGCGACCTCAGCCGTGCCGGCGAGGATAAGGAAGAGCTCCCTGCCGGCCTGGCCCTCTCTCACCAGGACTTCGCCCTGGTCGACCCTGACATGCTCCGCCGAGCGCTCCACCCCTCGGAGCTCTGCCTTGGTGCATGTCCTGAACTGGTCGACCGACTTGAGGCGGTCGAGAGGGGAAAGCTGATTAAAGGTCCGCATGAGTCACTGCTCCTTTTGTCGAGCCCGCGACCCCCAACCGAGTTCACATCAACACCCGAGAATCGGGCGTATAAGTTACGACTCCACCAAACACTTTTACGGATGGCGCGTTCATGTGCAAGTGGTATTGAGCGGTGTTCATTGCCATTTCACACGCTGACGATGTCGAATCTTGGAATGGCCTGACATCGCACTGAGTTTTTCGTTAGAACCGGGTGACCCGTGCTGCCGCGCCGCGGCGATACAGCGCGACGAAGCTCGCAGTGAAGGCCTGACCGATGCATTCCGGCTCGAGCTAAGGGAGTGGAAACTCCACGTGTAGATTGTCGATCCAGTTGGGTTGGGCCACCGGGAACTGGGCGAAGGTGGTCGTCGCTGTCTACGACATGCAGCGGAACCTGAAATATCGCGACATCCATACTTACGATAAGGATCGCGGCGGTCCGCGGGCGATCACGCTTCCCTAGGGATCGGGGTCAAGTAGGTTCAGGAGCTTGCCCACGAGACGCTGGAGTGGCGTGCAACGTGCCACGCTGTGCAACTCCATGAGGGCATGAATGGTTTTATCAAGGACCGCGCCCGAGAAGCGGCCGACGATCCAGAGCGACAGAGAGGATTCGGGATATCGCTCCCTCGAGCGTTCTGGTCGCCTTTCGGCTGTTCGCTGCGAACCCGCGCAAGATCGACGAATTCTCTGCCAGGGCGGCGAAGGGGCGAAGAAGATCCGACACCTGCGCTCGCGCCGCACGACCAAATCGCTCAGTGACTGGTCACCTAGTGGAGCGGCGCTCCATTTGATCCGGGTTCAGGCCGGCTGAGGCGGATCCGGATCGCCCCGCGCACCTGATCTCAACTGTGCCGCGCGTCACTAGGACCACGGAAGATGTTGTCTCGGCTACTTCGAACTAGGCCGAGCTGGCGAAATGCAGCTGCCGGATGGGACGGCGTCGGAATTAGGGCGCCGCACGAACGTCTGGGTGCGATCGGTGGTCCGTGGTCCGGGGGCCGCTGGCAGAAACGTTTGTCGGTCGGGACAGGGCGGTTCCGTCGCGACCCCATGGTTGGTTGGTTGGTGGGCTACCGACAAAACCCGTCCAGTCAGGGTCCTTTCGGCGAGTGTCATCAGCCATTTCCCACGCTATCGACCTTGATTTCCCACCGCCCTGGTCAGGAGATATGGATTATCGAGGGGCGCCATTGCCTAGATCTGGGCTCTCGTCCAAGGAACGAATCGAGACCTCAAATGATCCCCAGGTTCGAATCCTTTCAGAACCACCCTGTTGTCGGGAGGGGATAGGAGATAAGGGTCTCGAAACGCCGCACCACCGCCACCGCCCCAGGTTCGAAAGACGACACCGCCCCGTCGGCCCCTCGGAACCATGGGTCGGACCCCGGCCACCACCGCCCCAGGTTCGAAAGACGACACCGCCCCGTCGGCCCCTCGGAACCATGGGTCGGACCCCGGCCACCACCGCCACCGCCAGCCTTTGGCGCATTCGTCCGGCGCCGCCCGGGAACAGGTTCAGCCGGGGTGGTCCGGGATCTTGGTCGACGAGGTCGAGCGGGGCCCTGCCCCACACCGGCTCTTAGGGGCTAGGGATAAGGACCGCGTCGAAGGAGGCCACGGCGACGACGGGTTTGTTCAGGTGCGACCCTCCCATGGAGCCGAGGAACGGCGCGGTCCCGTAGGCGAACACGCCGCCGTCAGAGGCGACCAGCCAGTAGCCGAGGCCATCGGTGCGTGTGGTCATGGCGACCACCGGGGCGTTGAGGTGGATGGCGCCCGTCGAGCCGAGGAAGGGAGCGGAGTACCCAAATACACCGCCGTCGCTCGCCACCAACCAGTAGCCGCCTGTGGCGTCGTCTACAGCCAAGCCCACGACGGGCTTGTTGAGCGGCTTGCCTCCCTCTGATCCCTGGAAGTTGGCGTTCCCGAAGGTGAACACGCCGCCGTCGCGTGACGCCAGGTAGTAGCCCCCGTTGTTCGGGGTGACAGCGATGCCGACCACCGGGGCGTTCAGATGTGTTCCAGCCATCGAGCCGTGTGACTGGGCGTCACCGAAGGGGTACACGCTGCCGTCTGACCCCACGAGGTAGTACCCGCCACCGTCGCGAGTCGCGGCCATGCCGACGATGGGCGCCGCGGGCGGGCTAGCGCCCAAGGAGCCGAAGAAGCCTGCTCCGTCGTAGGAGAACACACCGCCATCAGAGCCGACTAACCAGTAGCCGCCAGAGGGGGTGCCGGCCATGTCCACCACTGGAGCGTTGAGGTGGAGGTTGGCGCCCGAGCCGTAGAAGTTGGCCGCGCCGAAGGTGAACACTCCTGCGTCGGCGGCGCCCAGCCAGTAGCCGACCCCGAAGGGTGCCTCACTGGGCGGGGCGACAGGTTGTGCGCAATCAGTTTCGGTCTGCGTCGCGCCGGTAATGTCGGTGTTCCAGCCGCTAAAGGTGTTGCAGTTCAACGTCGCGGCCGAAGTGCGGGAATCCACCTCCACTCCGAAGCCGAAGTTGTCGGCTACGTCGGGGGCGGTCCGTCCGATCTGATTGCCGTCGATGACGATGCCGTTGCTATTGGCAGCCACGGCCACGCCGATGTCGGTTTCCGCGCCCGTGATCGTGTCGCCGCTCAACGTGACGTTGGTCGCTCCGAACAAGAGTACAGCGGTGTTGGCGTTGTTCTCATTGCCGTAGCCACTGCCGAAGATGGTGCTGTTAATGGCCGTGCCCGAGGCACCGTCTTGGTACACCAATCCGTTCTGGCCTGTGATGCCCATGAGTGGCGCTGGGGGATCGATCGTGCTACCCGAGACGTTCATCTTCATCCCGTACGCGTGCATGGCGTCCTTGTTGTAGTCGCTGACGGTGGTGTTGGTGATCGTGAGGGTCTGCCCAGCCGTCCCTTGGCCCACGATCGCCCTGCCGACTTGGCAGTTGCTCCCTTCCGTTATCCCAGTGACGGTGACGTTACTCACCGAGCCGCTCGCATTGTTGAAGAAAATGCCATACAACGCCGCCCTCCCGCACGAACCTATGGGCTGGGTCTGCGTGAATCCGGTGCCCATGATCGTCAGGTTCTCGACGTTCATCGACGTACCGGTGTTCGTCACCACGGCGCCGTTGAATGACCCGTCTGCGACATCGTGGGCGGTGATCGTGAACCCGGCGCCATTAAGGGTGACCCCGTCTGGGATCATGAGCGGGACCGTCGTGTCGCAGTCGCCGGTCAGGGTGATGATGCCCCCAACGGGCGCTGGCAACGCGCAGGTGGGCGCCGCAGAGGCCACGCCAACGTCGGTCAAGAGCACAGCGGGGGTGATGACCGCAGATGATGCGAAAAGCGTCAGACCGGCAATCCAGGCTCGGAGTCGCATTGACCCTCCATTTCAACGCAGCCGGCCGACCTCTCCTGGGCGGCGCAACTCCTGAAAAGCTCTTTGGGCTAAGGAAAGCGCCCACGGCGCCACTGGAGCTTAGGCAGTATCACTCATGGGGTACCTCTTATGAGTGACATTGGGGTGTGACACTCACGCTGCAAGCGTAAACCTGTCAACAAGCTGTCAACGTTTGACGTCAACTAATTGTCAATCGATTGTCCCGGCGGAAATCGGCCTTAGCTGGGACGGCCACCTGAGCAAGCCGACGCAGTGTCCTTCAAGCCCCTGTGCGGTGACAGCGGCCCCTTGAGACCGTCTGGAACAGAGGTCCAGACTCTCGACCATCGACGTAGCTCTCGACGGCCCCAGCCGTCCATGGTGCCAGTGGGACGGTGGCCTTAGCCCCGCCCTTACGCGTGACCGTTAGGACCCGGTGACCCCGTTCGGTCCCCAAGCCCGTCACATCTGCCCCAGAACCTCGGAGAAGCTGGACTCGATGAACGCCTCGTGAAGCCGTCGCGGCCGAGGGAAGAATCGCCGACGAACTCTTTGAGGTCGTACTCCTCGCCAAGGAAGTGGGCCTAACGGGGGAGCAGATTCGAACCGCCAAGACCATCATCGCCCGAGAGGTCCCGCGTGTTTCGGCGCTCCCTGCCGATGAGCTGGCGGTCGGGTAGAACGAGTCCACATGGCTAAGCCGACTGATCGTTCCGAGCTCAAGAACGGCGCCCGTCTAGTGCGGCAGGTTCTCAAATCCATCCCGGCGGAACTGGACGAAAGTGAAGACGCCGTTCTTCGCAAGCTTGTCGGGGGTGCGGCCAAGGCGGCTGATGCGGCGTCGAAAGAGGCCCCTTCGGGGGAGCCGTCAGCCGAATAGAACGGCCATGCCTCCCGGCCTCCGCCCGCCTACGAGATCAGCCGTATCACCCTGCCCCAGTCCGGCACCCTGGGGGCACCCCTCGGCCCCGCAATAGCGCGCATGGGGACAGCTATACCAAGCCTTCCTAGATCCCCGATCCGCGCTTCGATACTGTTTGACGAAGATGCCGGGAAGCCCGATGGCATCCGTATGGCCTCCCACACCGACTGATGGCCACCACGACTACCAACGTCACCAGAGGTCAAACCTCACCCCAGCCAATCGCATGGCCTGCTGCCTTCACGTTCGAGCGGAGCCCGTGGCGGCTCGTCTCGTTGAGCATGCTCACGCTCTTCCTCGAGCTCGCACTCATCCGCTGGACGGCCGCCAACAACGTCCACCTGTCGAACATCCCGAACTTTGTCCTCTTGGCCAGCTTCTTGGGAATCGGGGTGGGGTTCCTGCGCGCTCATTCGTCGCAGAATCTGTTTCGCTTAGCGCCAACAACCCTCGCGGTCCTTGTCGCGTTCGCGCTCATTTTCCCCGTGAAGCTCGTCACCCTGCACGGACCTCACGCGTTCGAGGGTGTCTCGGGGCACCATCCGCTGTCGCAGTGGGTGAGTCTGCCGGTGATCTTCGCGCTGGTGGTCCTCGTGATGGCCGGTCTCGGTCAGGCGGTCGCGCGCTCCTTCACTCACTTCAAGCCGCTCGACGCCTACCGCTTCGACATCATCGGCAGTATCGGAGGGATCGCTCTCTTCTCGGCGCTTTCTTTTGTCGGGCTCCCGCCCATTGCCTGGGGTGCGGTGGTGGCCGCATTGTTCGGATTGCTTCTAGGCATAAAGGAGCGGTGGTGGCAGTGGGGAATTATCGCTGCCGTGGTGCTGATGCTGCTGGCCGAATCGCTCTCGAGCGTGGATGTGTGGTCCCCCTACTACAAGATTACAACGAGCCAGGCCACCACGACCGTCGACGGCCATAGCTATCGCGGGGTGTCCGTCTCGGCCAACAGCATCCCCTTCCAGACCTTGTACTCGGTCTCCACGTTGCACAAGATCGAGCCCTTCTATTTCTTTCCCTACCGGCACGTGACACGCAGCTCACTTTCCGACGTGCTCGTCATCGGAGCGGGCACGGGCAATGACGTCGCCGTGGCACTGGCAGCTGGTGCTCGCCACGTCGACGCCGTCGAGATCGACCCGGAGCTCGTGGCTCTCGGGAAGCGGTACAACCCAGAGCACGCGTATGAGAGTCGGCGCGTCAGCGTCTATGTTGACGACGGGCGGGCGTTCATTCAGGACGCGAAAACGCGCTACTCGCTGATCCTCTATGCGCTGCCCGACTCCCAGACGGCGCTGACAGGCCAGTCGGCACCAGTCGGCCTCGAGAACTACTTGCTCACGACCCAGGCCATTCAAGTTGCGAGATCTCACCTGGCCCCCGGCGGCACCTTCGTCATGTACAACTACTACCAGCCGTTCCTGCTCGACCGTTATGCGACGAGCCTCGACGATGTGTTCGGCTCACGCCCCTGTGTCGAGGTGGGAAACACCCTCGGCGGACGTGACCAGGCGGTTCTCACGGTCGCGCTAAATGGCCACACTCCGAACTGTTCGAGCCTCTGGAACGGAGAGAAGGTGGCGCCGGTCTCAGACGACCGTCCGTACCCGTACCTGCTGGTTCCTTCGATCCCGAACTTCTACCTCTTGGTCCTTGGGTTGATCCTGGCGGCGTCCCTAGTCGTGGTGCGTGTAGCTGGCGGGCCACTCAAGGAGATGGCTCCGTTCGTGGACCTGTTCTGGATGGGCGCCGCGTTCTTGTTGCTCGAGTCAAAGAACATCGTACAGTTCGCCCTCTTGTTCGGAACGACTTGGTTCGTGTACTCGCTCGTGTTCGCCGGTGTGTTGCTGAGCGTCTACGCGGCGATCGAGACCGCGCGACACGTAAAGCTCCCGCGCCCGATGTTGCTGTACTTTGCGTTGCTCGTATCTCTGGGTGCATCCTTCGTCGTCCCGCAAGAATCGTTGTTGGATCTTCCAGTCATGTTGCGCTTCGTGGCGGCGACAGTGCTCGCGTTCGCCCCGATCTTCATCGCCAACCTTGTCTTCGCCCAACGCTTCATGGATGTGGGCTCTTCCACCACTGCCTTCGGTGCAAATCTGCTCGGGGCGATCGTCGGAGGAGTGCTCGCGTACCTTTCGCTGATCACGGGGTTTCGATTCCTTCTCGTGGTGGTGGCAGTTCTCTACGGCTTAGCCTTTGCCTTCGGCCGCCGCCATCTAGCCGTGCGGTCCTGACGGGCGACACCGACACCACGAGGCGAACAATCCCCAGAGTCGAACGCTGAGGTCCGATCCTTCACCTGCCTTCGTACATTGCCGCCGGCATTGAGTGCTAGCCGGGCTGGTCAGGCAGGGAACGTCTTCGTTCTCGCGTACCAGGAACTGGCATCGCGACGAAGTGCCTCCCAACGACGCTTCATAGTTACATGTAGTTGCTCTCGAAGCTCTGGGTCTCGCCTTGCGCGTTGCCATATTGCCTGTCGGCTTTGTCGCTCTCAACGCTCATTCACGAGTCAGCAATCATCGTCGTGATCACGGTCATCGTCGCACTCAGCATCGCCATCGATTTGCGCTGGAAGCGCTCGCGCGACCGAATGGTGCATGGAGGGCCGGCACGGCGGCATGAATAAGTGAGGGGTCATTGCTGATGGAGCCGCGGGAAGGTGGTCACGCCGCAGAGGGTCGTCCTCCACCAAAACGACGCGCCGCCCGATGACCAGGCTGGCGTCTCGAGTGGCGACCCGCTACACCGCTTCGGACCGCTGTGGGGAGCCGACCAAGGCCCCGAGCGCTTCGAGCGCCCC
This sequence comes from uncultured Acidimicrobiaceae bacterium, assembly GCA_963783965.1. Lineage (GTDB taxonomy): Bacteria > Actinomycetota > Acidimicrobiia > Acidimicrobiales > RAAP-2 > Bog-473. The sequence continues at coordinate 416,435 of CAWAPQ010000001.1, forward strand.
GTCCACGGCTGCAGAGCCTTGCCGAATTGCGACGTCGGCGTTGGCCAGCTCGCTCGCCGTTGGCGAGCGGCCGCCCTCTCGGAGCAGACGGTCCGCGTCCAGCGCAAACGCCGAGTTACGCAACGCATCTGCACAACTGCCTGCCGTGCGGCGCGTCTCGCTCGTCGGCGCCTTCGCCGCGACGCGCTCAAACGAGCTAGCGGCGTCAATGACCCGAGTCCGTACTGCATCCCAGTGCGCCGCCGAGGAGCTGTCGCCACCTGAGGTCGGGAGTAGCCCGAGCACGAGGTGAGCCGAGTCCAGCGCGCTCCTGGCCTTCTCGTCCCAGACCCGTCGAGCACGTTGACGGCTTCGCCCGTTCAACAAGAGGATCACCACCGCAGCAAGAGCGCCGACCAGGAGCACCGCGATGATCCAACCCCAAGGCGTGGACGTCTCCGTAGAAGCGTTCGCTATCGGGATGGTCGTGGTTGCAGGCGCTGCAGTCGTGCTCGGCGTCGGGGCGCTGGTTGTGGTCTCCCTCGGCGCCCTGGTGGTGGTCTCCCTCGGCGCCCTGGTGGTGGTCGTCCTTGGCGGCCGGCTGGTGGAGGTTGTGGGTTCCGCAATGGCCGAGCTGCTCGTGGTCGTGACGGAAGCGGGTTCAGTCGTCGAGCTCGCAGTTGGGCGCGACACGCTCGGTTCACCCGATCCGCTCGATCCACACCCCGCTCCGACCAGAGCGGCAGTGGCTAGGAGCCCGGCCATGGCAGCTCCACGGAGAGGCCCTCTTCTAAGTGGCATTCTCACCTCCGTCCGCTTAGGCGGCCCGCGGATTGGGACGAACATGCCACATCGGCCACTGAGAATCCAGGGCTAAGGATCATCGACGGTGAGGCACAGATGACTCGTCTGGCGCCATCTCGTACAGAGCTTCGAGTGGCTTTGGACCTCGAAGGGCCACCGGCCCTGGGGTGAAGAACCCAAACATTGGCGTTCACGCGCCGCATCGGTGTGAGCCGCGTTAGGTCAAGTGCACTTGAGAGTCTGGCTGATCTGCGTACTCATCGACTGGAGTTGCGACCTGAGGGAGCTGAAGCTCGATTGTAGATCTGCGAGAGAGCTGGCGCTTTTGAGTTCGGATGCAGTGGTCTTGAGGTTGTCGATCTGGGGGCTCAGTGTTTCGGACTCTTCTGATTTCAGCCCCTTGGCCGACTGGCTCAGGCTGTCCGCTGCATCGCGTACGGCGGGCAGGTCGTCCTTTGCTTTGCCGAAATTGCCAGACTTCAGATCGTTGACCACGGTCGACACGTCGCTTTTGAGCTGCGCTCGGTCGTTGCAAACCTGCTGGGACGCAGAAGCAGCTGGACTGCTGCTGCAGGCGGCCAAGAGGAACCCGACGATCGCCAACACACCAAGGAGTCGGGCAGGCCTGGCTCGGGGAATGGTTGGCTCTCCATGTTCCGGCGTTCGACGTGCGTCGTTCGGACTATCGACACGTCCCGTGAGCTTGCGCACTGTGGCGTCCCTCTGTCGCAGCGAGAGACAGCTGAAGCACTTCGCACGAATGGAGTTCGGTCACCTGTCAAGGCGGAAACATCCCAATCGACACTACCCACATCGTACGCCGCTTGCTCAGGGATCGCGTACAAATTGGCGAGCCGGACACCTCCGTTAACACCGGGAGGGACGCTCGACCCGGTCGCCCTCAGGACCGTATGGGGTCACGATGGTCACCCAGACGGTGCGTGGCAGATGGAGCCTTTCATCGGGAACTCTGAAGCGCATGCTTGGAAGAGGCGATGCCGAGGTGGCGGGTGGAAGGAGGACCTCTGATGAACTGGCGTCGTCATGTGGTTGGCACGGGTCCCGCAGGGGACTGGCTCGAAGCTCCATCGGGAAACCTCCGCTTTAGGAAACCTCCGCTTCGCCGACTGGTTGTTCGCTGCCCCTCCACTTGAAGCCGGTTCAATCCAAACGCACCCGCCTCGGTGTCAGATTCCGCTGGCGCACGGTCAGCGATTGGATGAACACTCGCTTGAACTGGGTTTTGTCGAGAGAACCATCTCGGTTTTGTCGACAACCCTGTGGTGGGTTACCGACAGAACCTGTGCAATCGGTTCGGGGTTGAGTCCCGCAGCGCCCACTCGCGGCAGTGGAGAAGGCAAGGGGGCCGGGCGGGAGCGGGGGCGGGGCCGGGCGGGGCGTAAGGCTTCGAGAGCTCCCCTAACGAATCAGGCACCTTGGGGATACCCATCTTGGTGTCCGAGATCGCCGGAAAACGAGTGTCCGGGTAGTCCATGCGAGCGACGAAACTGGCTCTTCACCCACGCTCGGCTCGCTGAGCCCAGCGTGTGGATGACGCAGGCGAGAGATCTGCTTAGCGATCGGACTCCAATCGACGAGGCTCAGAACGACGTTCGGTGATGAAGCGGTGGATGGCCTCGTTGGCGTTGTCCTGAAACGACGGGTTGGAAAGGTCGGGGAGGAAGTCTGCTTGGTTGACCAAGGGACCTTTAAGAGTGTTGGCCGCGCTGGCGTAGAACACGCCGCTCGACAGGGTCGGGTCGGTGACGCCGTCGACCAGTCGCTTCGCGCCCACGTCAAGTTTGTGCGCGAGACCCAGGGTGGGCATGACGTATTTGGCCGCTATACGCATCGGCAATGGGAGGTCACTGGCTGCTTGGGTGCCGGTGGTGTTGCCGGGGCTCACGGTGATGAAGCGGCGGTCGGGGTGTTGGCGGGCCAGGTAGGCCATCCATAGGGCGCCAATGTACTTGGCCTGCCCGAAGGCGAGGTTGAAGTCAGCTTTTCTGCTAGCGAAGTAGCTGCCGTCGATGACAGTGGCGAGCTCGTCGGCTGAGGTTGAGACGAACGATGGCCCCTTCATCCGCAACTTCGGGACCCCCCTGACCGCTTCACTTCCGGCCAAGACCGCAACCTCGCCAAGCCGATCCTCGGCCAGGAGCCCTTCGAGGAGGACGACGTGGCCAAGGACGTTCGTCGCGAACACGGTGGTAACCCCGTCAGCGGTCAAGTCCATCGACTGTGGGCCAATGACACCAGCGTTCATGACCAGCGCGTCGACGGATCCGTTGATGGCCGCAAGGCCGGCGCGCACCGAACTCAGATCGGCGACGTCCATGAGAACGATGTCGAAGATGCGCCGGCCGGTCGCTGCTTCGAGCTCCGCCTTAGCACTTGTCGCCCGATCTTGGTTCCGGCACGCCAGGTAGATCCGCGCCATCTCGGGACGTAGTGCCAGTTGCCGGGCCACGTCCTTGCCGATCCCGGCGTTGGCGCCCGTGATCAGCACGGTCTTTCCTGGCAGTGTGCTCATTGGTATTCCTTTCGTTTTCTGTGGGCCTAGTCAGGCAGGACAGCTCTTGCCGGGTTGCGTCCACCGGTTCTCCTGGGTTGCTATCGACCCGTAGCGGGTCGACGAGCACGTGGGCACCGGGTGGGATCTGGAGTTATGTCGCGACCCGGCCTCCGTCGACCGCAAGAGTGACGCCGTGGACGAAGCTGGCATCATCACTGGCCAAGAAGACGATCGCCGCAGCCAGTTCCTCGGGCTCAGCGACGCGACCTGCTGGCGCTAGTGCTGCGAGCTGTTTCACCATCTCGTCAGGGACTGCTTCCATCATGCGGGTGCGCGTCGGGCCGGGGGATACGGCGTTGACCCGAACACCACTCGGGCCGTATTCGGCCGCCCAAGCCTTCGTCAAGAGTTCGAGGGCTGCCCGGCTGGCGCCATAGAGGGCCATGCCCGCCTGCCCAAAGCTGGCGACCATCGTGGAGATGTTGACGATCGAACCCCAACCGCGTTCGGCCATAGCCGGCGCCAGTGAGGCGACCAGGAAGAACGGAACTTTGACGTTCAGTGAGAAGGTCTCGTCGAACTCTGCCTCGGTGGCTGCCATACTTGGTCCGAGCAAGGCGACGCCAGCGTTGTTGATGAGGATGTCGACGTGACCGTCGCCTGCCTCAGTGGCCCACTCGACCAGCTCCTGGGCTGAATGCAGATCGCTCAACGTCGTGAGCTTGAACGTCGCGCTACCGCCGCTGCCTTCGATCTCGGCGACCACGTCTTTGGCTCGTTGTTCATCGCGCCCGACGATCAATACGTGAGCGGCGCGGGCGGCCAAGGCGGTGGCCGTCGCCTGGCCGATCCCGCTCGTCGAGCCCGTGACCAGAGCTGTCTTGCCCTTTAAGTCAGTCATGCGATTGTCGTCCTCTCCTAAAAACTGGGTGGTGCGACTCACTCTGACAGTTCAGTACTGGGTTGTCAAACTCAGAATTCTGTTAACATCGATTCATGGTCAACGAGACGAGTGACCGGCCGAAGCTCACCCCAAAGGGAGCACGCACCCGGGCACGAATAGTGGAGGAGGCCGCCGCCCTGATCCATGAACGCGGGGTCGCGGGCACCACCTTGGAAGACGTCAAGGTGGCGGCGGAAGTCAGCGGCTCTCAGATGTACCACTACTTCCCCGACAAGAACGAACTCGTGCAGGCGGTCATCGACTACCAGGCCGAGACCATCGTCAATCGCCAGCGGCAGGCGTTCAGCAGCGCGAACGGAGTCGAAGCCTGGCGGAACATGGTGATCACCGCGGCGAAGCGCACCAAAGCAAAGGGGGGCTGCCAACTTGGCTCGCTCGTTGGTCAACTCGCCGAGAGTGACCCCGAGGCCCGAGCGCTCATCGCTGCAGGGTTCGATCAGTGGGCAGCCGCCATCGGCGATGGGCTGAGATCCCTTCATGCCAACGGGAAGCTCCCGTCGGACATCGACCCGGACGACCTCGCCACTACCCTGCTCGCCACGCTCCAAGGGGGACTTTTACTCGCCCAGGTAGAGCAGAGTCCCCTTCCGTTCGAGACTGCCGTCAATACCCTTCTCGCCCTTGCCATCGGCAGATGAGCCCAAGCCGGGTTCGTTCACAGCCATCGCCGAAGTCGGCTCACGACTCTTGGATGATGCACGTGCATCCACACGATGCGCTGGCGGACCCGCGGGCTGACTCTTAGGTGCCGCAGCACGCCGGTGGAGTTGACCCACTCTCGTGGACTCCTCATTCTGGGGAAGACCCCAGAGGAAGGAGCCCGCAGTGGGTCGTCCGTCGATTTATCCCGAGGAGTTCCGGCGTGAAGCCAGTGAGCTGGCACGCCGAGGTGATCGCTCCATCCGTCAGGTGGCGGCGGGACTGGGGATCCCCGACCAGACCCTGTGCAACTGGCTGAAGGCCGAGGACAAGGCAAGGGTCCGCGGATAGGATCCCGAGGCGTTGAGCGAGTCCGAGTCGCTGAACTCAAGCGTCTGCGCAAGGAGAACGCCGAGCTGAAGATGGACCGCGAGATCCTGCTCAAGGCGTCAGTGTTTTTCGCCAAGGAGACGAACCGCTAAGCCGCTTCCGATTCGTCTCCGCCCACCGAGACCAGTACCCGGTCAAAAGACTGTTGCCCTCGCGCCGCACGACCAAATCACTCAGCGAGTGGGCACCGGTGACGCAGCCTCCGCCCGGCACCGCTGAGATCACTAGCGTCGGCGATCCGGATCCTCCTCAGCCAGCCTGAACCCGGATCAAATGGAGGGCCGCTCGACTGGTCGCGCCCAATCGTTCGTCTAGCGCCCTCATTCCGACACCGACTCGTCCGCCAGCCGCAGTTCGCCAGCTCGGCGTAGGTCGAAGTAGCCGAGACAACGTCTCCCGTGGCCTCGGGGGCCCCTGGCAGAGATGTTTTGTGGCTCTTCGGACCTCGCGGTTCTGTCGACAACCCTTGGTTGGTGGGCTCCCGACACAACTGGTCTGACCTGGTCGGACGGTGCCCGGTTTGAGACCACTTCCCACGCTATTGCTCTCGATTTCCCACATTGTTGAAGGGTCAATTAACTGTGGAGAAGTCCTGGTCACCGGCGCCGGATGACATTTTTGGCACCCACAGTCACACTGGCCTCGGAAGCTCCGTCGTGATCGAGAAGCGATCGGATGGGTGGGTATGGATACCTTTTGCGATCAGCTTGCCGCGTACGCTTTGATGCCGTCGCACGACCACCAGGGCTGCCGAACCTTCGGCCGCATGAAGTGCCTCAGCCTGTTCGCCATCGAGTAGATCAGCCCGGATCTCTTGTTGAACGCTTTGATCGTCCATGTCGTGAGGCGAGAATGCACCGGTCGTAATTGTCCTTAGTGCCTTCTCGGTATTAGGGGCGTACTGTTCGCTGAAACAAATCGGTAGTGCGCTGCTCTCCGGGTCACCCTTCCAGGGCAACTGACAACTCCGGTTCGATTCGTCATACTGATGTGATGGACACGCTTCGCCACTCCGCTTCAATCATCATCCAGCGCCCTCCAGAGGAGCTCTACGACATGGTCGTTGACGTGACCCGCGTGGGTGAGTGGAGCCCGATGTGCACAGCATGTTGGTGGGACAAGGGCGACGGACCGCATGTCGGCGCCAAGTTCACTGGACGCAACGAGCGCCAAGAGCGAACGTGGGAGACGCGCTCGGAGGTCGTTGCGGCAGACCGTGGCCGCCGGTTTGCCTGGGAGGTGGTTGAGCCGCCAACCGCCGCTCGTTGGGGCTACTCGTTCGTCGCCAAAGACGGAGGGACCGAGGTCACTGAAACCTGGGAGCTACCTCCCGAGGGTTCAGCTTTCTTCGAGAAGATGTTCGGTGACGATGCGGCGAAAGAGATTGGCATCCGCAGCGACTGGGCGAAGAACGGTATTGGGGCGACGTTGGCAGCCATCAAGGACATAGCCGAGGCCTGAGCTGCGCGCTCGTCTTACCTGTCCCCGTAGCCGGGACGGAGTGCCACCCTGCGGCACTTTCGGGCTAGGACCCGTTTGGGCCAAGCCTCGGGGGAAATATGCGCAAAGTTCATGTCGGCACATGGCTTCTAATCGACATCGACATCGACATCCACATCCGTTCGAGCCGTCAAGGTCCGCCGCCTGACCTGGGGTGTGGACATCGGTGTGGACATATTTCTGGACGTCAACGGCGGGCCCTTACGCCCGCGGGAGTGGTGAACGTCGTTCCTCCACGGAGATCTTGGCGCCGACGTCGTGGTCGTTGAGCCGCCGGAGGACCATTTCTCTCGCACCTTGGGCCCTTTCGTCGATTACGGCATCATGACCTTCAACCGATGCTGTGCCCCAGATCAATGGGAGGCTCTCGGGTATCCGGACATCCTCGAGAAAACGGCCACTCGACCTGTCCTGCCTCATTGATCGAGACCGCCAAGATGTACAACCACGACATGAAGGTCGACATCTTGGCCATTCCTCCGCGGGTGAACGCTGAGAATGTCTGCTGCAAGTGGAATTCTTGGCACCCCCCAGAGCTCCCAAACTGCCAGGTCAACTCAGAGGTATCTCGCACTCCTTGGGATCGATGTGACCGAGGTTCTCGACCACCTTGAACGTGCCGCTCTCGGACCGTGCGATGTACATGTTCATGCGAACGTGGTGCTGGCCGGGCACCATCTCGGCGGGTCCTCCCGGCCCCTGCGGGATGCGGGCGTGGTCCAGGGCGGCGATGATGTCGTGCTGCTTGAGAGAGCCCGCCTCCTTCACGGCGGACTCCCACATCTTCAATGCCCGATAGGTACCGGTGCACGCTGAGCCGGCCGTGAACATTGCGCTGCCGGGGTGCCGGGCCTCGTACCGGTTGAGAAGGTCGATGCTGAACGGATCCTGTACGTCCCGGTAGTAGTCGAGACAGCCAACGAGCCCTTCGACGTGATCGGCAGGCACCAAATTCAAGAAGTTCTCGTCGAAGTAAGTGCAGACAATCTGGCCACCCCGCGCGATGAACCCTGCCTCATGAAGCTGGGCGAGGAACGGCGTGAGACCTGGGGGCACGATGGTGTTGAAGACGACATCGGCCCCGGTCGCCATGATGTCGGCCACCACGGACTCATAATCGACGTGATCGAGCGGAAAGTACCGCTCGCCGACGATCTCTCCACCCCGGGCAGTCACGACCTCGCGCACCTTCTTGTTCAGTGTGCGGGGCCAGATGTAATCGGCCGAGGGCATGTAGAAGGTGGCGGCTCCCGTCTCCCGCATCAGCCAGGGGAACAACGGCTCGACCTGCTGGGCCGGCACCGGCCCGGTGCAAAAGATGAGGGGGTGGCACTCCTGACCCTCGTATTGCTCCGGATATATGTAGAGCTTCCCGGCTTCGTCGACCACTGGCACCTTGATGGCCTCCCTGGTCGAGCTGTAGATCCCGCCGACGACAACATCGACGTCGGCCTCGACGAGCTGGGCTGCCGCGGCCCTCGCCACGTCGTCATCGGTGGCACTGTCCTCGATGAACAGCTCGACGGGACGGCCGAGAAGACCACCCTTTGAGTTGATGTCGTCGATGACCATCCCGGCCACGTTGACGTTGGCGATACCCATGAATGACAAGGCGCCGGTCTGGTCGCTGATGACTCCGACCCGAGCCGGCCGATCGATTGTGCTGGTCATCGTCGCCCCTACGCTTCGTACTGACCGACGAAAGCCGCCGACTCGGGCTTGCCGATGTGGCCGGCCTCTTTGAGGATTGGCGGGACGTCGGGGTCGGACACGAAGGCGGCCCAGCCCTGCTCGTCCCACTCGAACAGCGCCCACACGCGGTTCGCCTCGGTCGGGTCGCGAAACACCGTCGCGCCCTTCGAGCCGTGCTGCGCGCGCTTCTCGGCGCCCTTGGTGCCGAACACATCCAGGAATCGGTCGACGTCCTCGACCTTCGTCGTTGCCAGAATCATCAGGGTCCCCTTCTCGTCGTGGATCACTTCGGATCCATTGATGGCCTGCCGGTCGGCGGGCATGGGGCCATTGTCAAGATAATCCCTGGCTGCGGCATCGGCAGATCTACCCATTTCCAACGGGTAGTCGTGGAAACCTGTCTAGAACTCGAGATCGGACCGTCGCCGTCAGCCTGTGACCACGTGGTGGGAAACGGCCCAGCGGGTGGCCGAGGTCCGGTTTGAGACGCCGATCTTGGTGTAGATGTTCTGAATGTGGTGCTCGGCCGTCCGAGTCGAGATGAACAGTTGGGTGGCGATCTCGGCCGACGTCCGGCCCCCGGCGAGGAGACGGAGCACCTCGAGCTCGCGCCGGCTCAGGCCGGCCGGGCGCTCCTCGCGGACGCGTGGCCTTGGGTCACGCCGGGCGGCGTCGATCTGCTGGCGGGCGTACACGGCGGCGGCGTCAATGCCGAAAGTCGCGCCCTCGGCGACGAGTTCCCTGGTCCGCTTGGCCCCGAGCTTCGTGCCGAGCCGAACTTGGAGATCGGCCAGCTCGGGGACGTGATGGAAGCTCGACTCGTTCCGTGACATCGCACCGAGGAGTGTCGTGGCCGCCTCGAACCGCTCGAGCCGTTCGAACAGAGCGGGCACGCTCGCGAGCGTGATGATCAGCTGCGGGACGTTTCCGGCCCGCTGGAAGGACACGATGGCATCGCCGAACAACACCAGCGCCGCCTCGGGCTCGCCGTCGGACGCGTGGAGCCGTGCCGCGTCGCGAGCAAGGAAGCCTTCGAAGAAGTGCACCCGGTGCTCGCGCACGAAGGCGACGCCCTCGTCCCACGCGGCCAGTGCCCGTCGCGAATCGGACCTCGAGAAGGCCATGCCCGCGATCCAGAGGGCGTATGCGATCCAGTACGGGTTGCCAATGTCACGAGCCGCGGCGACCGACTGCTCGGTAAGCGATAGCGCCTCGTCGACGCGGCCCCTGGACTGGAGGCCGTCCACGTAGGACGCTAGGCCGTACCCTCGCTCGGCGCCGTAGCGCTCCACCACCTCGCCGGTGAGCTCGATGTAGCGGTCGAGGTCGCCGCAATACACCTGACCGAGCGCCTCGATGAATATGGAGTACCCCGGCTCACACGGGTCGTAGCGATCGTCATCCTCGAGTTCGGTGGCCCGGTGAGCATTCCGACGGGCCACCTCCGGACGCCCGGCGAAGCACGCATACCCTGCCGCCGCGTACAGGCGAGGGAGTCGAGGAACGTCGGCCGACGACGCCGCGTCGAGCAGCTCCTCGGCCCACGCGATTGTCTCGAAGAGCTGCACAGAGAAGCCCATGAGCGCGGCATGGGCGGCGATGTCGGTCGCCACTACCATCTGGCCGCTCTCTGCGCTCCACCGATACCCGACACGGAGATTGTCGAGCTCGAGCTCCACCCAGTCGACAGCGTCGCGCCACCCGGGCCCGTTCCATCGCTCCCACTCCTCGGACGCCCGGCGCCCGAAATGCGCGGCGTGGGCCTCTTGAGCCCCTTCGCGCTCGCCGGCAGCTCCCAGTCGATCCACTGCAAACTGCCGGATCGTCTCGTAGAGGCGGTAGCGCGTCGTCGCCGCGGAGTGATCGGCCACGATGAGCGACTTGCGTACGAGGGAGTCCAGGTGCCGCAGAACGTCGATCTCGTCGGCGTCGTTGACAACCGCGCAGATACTCGACAAGTCGAAGCCGCCGGCGAACACCGACGAGGTGCGCAATAGCGATCGTTCGTCGTCGGTCAGCAGGTCGTAGGACCACTCGACGGCGTGGCGCAACGTAAGCTGACGCTCGGGACTCGGTGCGCTGCCCTGCAACAGACGGAACCGGTCTGCGAGCCGGTCCCTGACCTCGATCGCACTCATCGCGGTCATGCGCGCCGCTGCGAGTTCGATACCGAGCGGCAATCCGTCGACCGCCTCGCAGATCTCCGTTACCGCCGCTGCCGTTTGCGAGTTCTGGAGCTCAAAGTCGTGGCGTGCCGAGCGGGCCCGCTCAACGAATAGCGTCACTGCATCGGAGGTCACGCCGCCGACGGTCGCCAGCGGACATACGGTGACAACCAACTCGCGGGGTACGCCGACGGCTTCGCGCGAGGTTGCCAGGATCTTCGTGTGCCCAGCTCGCCCTAGAACTGCCTCGATCGCGGCGGCGGCCCCGTCCCGTAGGTGCTCGCAGTTGTCGAACACGAGCAGCATCCGCCGTCCGGCGACCGTGTCGGCGACGGTTTCGATCAGCGGCACGTTGCTCTGCGGGGTGATGCCCAACACCGTTGCCAGGGCAGGCGGGACGGCGCCAGCGTCACCGACACCGGCCAGCTCGACGATCCAGACCCCGTCGTCGAACTCCCCGGCGAGCTCGGCGCCGACCTCGATGGCCAACCGGGTCTTGCCGACGCCACCGACGCCTGTCAGCGTGACCAGACGCTCCGACCGCACCAGCTCGGCGACATTGTCGACCTCGGCGTCGCGACCCACAAGGGAGCCGACCTGGCGGGGGAGGTTTCCGGCAAAGTGGTCGACGCTGCGCAACACGGGGAACTCCGACGCCAGCCCGTCGGCCATCACCTGGAACACCGAAATCGTGCCGCGGAGCCCGCGCAGGAGGTGGTCACCCAGCGGCCGCACGGCGATCCGGCTGCGCACCAGGCCCTCGGCCGTATCGGACATGAGCACCTGGCCACCGTGGGCGAGCGCCATCAGGCGCGCAGCTCGGTTCACTTCTGTGCCGTAGTAGTTATCATCGCGCTCGATAGCCTCGCCCGTGTGCAGCCCCATCCGAACCGAGAACGGGATGGTGCCGTGGCCTCCGAGTTCCTGCTGCGACTCGACTGCCGCCGTCACGGCATCCACAGCGGACGAAAACGCGGCGCAGAAGCCGTCGCCCCCCGTGGCGAATACGTATCCACCGTGACGTTCGATCGCCGAGCAGACGATGATGTCGTGAGCCTGCATCGCCTCGGTCATGTCGGCCGGCGTCGATTCCCAGAGTCGCATCGAGTCCTCGATGTCGGTTAACAGGAACGTCACCGTGCCCGACGGTGGCTGCACGGTCACAACGGGACTTTATCGGCGCGCGCGACGAGAGTGAGGTGGTGGGTGAGGTGCTGGACCTACCACCGCTGACCAGCGAAAACGAAGAGAATGCTCCGGGGGTGAGACTCGAACTCACAACCTTGCGGGACAACGATGTCCGCCGGTGCCGAGAACGGGCAAAACGCCATCCGGGCGCTCGCCAGCATCGCCGAGCGTGTCGCGCCCAGACGCTCGTGCGGCGCCCTCATTCCGACGACGTCTGATCAGGCAGCCGCATTTCGCCAGCTCGGTCTAGTTCCAGGTCGGCGAGACGACATCTCCCATTGGCCCGAGGGCCTTTGGGAGAGACATTTTGTCGGTCCGGACAGGGCGGTTCTGTCGGGGCCCCCGT
>CAWAPQ010000002.1:0-567800 GCA_963783965.1 uncultured Acidimicrobiaceae bacterium
GTGTGACACCCTCCCAGCGATCCGGGATACCGAGCGAGGTCAACGACAAGAGAGATCCACGCGGAAGGCATGAGCTTCGGGATAGTGATCGTAGGACTCGATTCGAGAGTATCCGCGACCTGCGTAGAGAGCCTTGGCCTCCGGTTGGCGGGGGCCGGTCTCCAAGACCAGATGGGCGTAACCGATTTCCCAAGCAGCGTTTTCGAGACTTTGTAGCGCCCGGGTGGCCAAGCCGCGCCGCCGGTAGAGCGGACTTGTCCACATCCTCTTCACCTCACATGTGCTCCGGTCGAATCGACGGAAGCCGCCACCGGCAGCGGTAGTCGGGCCGTCCATGAAAACGATGAAGAGCCCGGCAGGAGGGTCGAACTCGGCCTCGCTGGCTCTGGTCATCTCGATGTTCTCGCCGTATCGAGTGTCGTACTCGTCATTCAAACCGAGTAGCAGCGACTCCACCTCTGGGCCGCTGAACCGGACCCGTCGAATCTCCATTGCAAGATTCTCGCCCCACGGCTCACTGGGACGCATCCCTGTATCCGATAGCGGAATACATTCGAACCCCCTGGACCGGCAGCGAGCATCGTACTGCGGCAGTCTCGGCCACAGTCGATGTCCGCACTTCCGTGACTATGAGTTGTCAACGAGTTCGGCAATCTCTAAAAAACTCAAGGTCGGTGCTACCCCGTACAACCCAGTCACTGTCTCTCGAAGTTCGTCGGTGAAGAAGGCTTCCGCTGCCTCTTGCGAGTCCCACACGTAGAAGTTCATCGCCCTCTGCTGCTTCTCGTCCAGAGTGAATGCCTTGAAGCGAAGACCTGGCAGGCCCTCGAACATCTTCCGCGCATTCTTGGCCACTTCCACCACCCGGGAGTGATCGAAGTTGCCGTCGTAGTCGAATACAACGCTGACACCGATCATGGTGCCTCCTCTCCTCGGACAAGCAAGTCTTCCAACCTGTCTGGTTTGCCGCTACGAAGAATCCCACATCAAAGTAGCGGGGCCTGCAACATCCATTCAGTCGAGAATGCGTACCAGGAGAGCGGGAAGCCGTGACTCATTGCCGGCAGCGTACTGGGGCACCAAAGCCCAGTCGTAGGGCCCGTAGCCTGGACCAGTTCGATTGGGCCCGACGTATGACCCACATGATGACCATCTGGCTATGGAGGCATGGTTCACAATGACGACAGAAGGCTTGTGGCAGATCGTGGCCGATGCACGCAATGGGATCCTGGCCACCATCGGCGTGGACGGCACCCCACAGCTATCGAACATCTACTACCTGTGTGACCCTTCCACCGAACGCGTCCGGTTCTCGACCACGACCGTCCGGATCAAAGGCCGCAACCTGCTGCGGGACCCTCGGGCGACGATCCACGTCCCGGGCCCGGACTTCTTCAACTTCACCGTCGTGGCAGGACCCGCCTCGTTGGCGGTCGCGCGGGAGCCCGAAGACGCCGCCGTCGAGAAGCTGTTCGAGATCCACACCGGGCTGGGAGCGGCATCGGAACGGGACGGCTTCGGTTTCCAGATGCTGGCCGACCACCGGATGGCAGTCGAGCTCCACGTCGAACGCATCTACGGACAGATCCTCGACGGATGACGGTGCGCAGGGTCAAACCATGAGCAGAAAAGGGGACGCAATGCGCGACGAAGCCGACTTGGAGCAGCTACGACGTGACGTGCAGTACCTCATGGACCGCACTGCCATCCTCGACTGCATCTCGTCGCACAGCCGCGGGCATGACCGCCACGATGCGGAGCTCCTCACCAACGCATACCACCCCGACGGGTTCGACGAGCACGGGAAGGCGGTCAACCCGGGGCCTGCGTACGCGGCTTGGATCAACCCGGTCCACGCCGCCGGGTCCCAGGTCCACACCCACAACGCCACGACGCATACCTGCGAGATCGAGGACGACACGGCGCACTGCGAGAGCTACGTGCTGGTGTGCCTCCTCAACCACGACGGGATGACGGCGCGTGTCATCAGCGGCCGTTACATTGACCGACTGGAGAAGCTCGATGGCGAATGGAAGATCGCCGTGCGACGTTCGACGGTGGAGCTCATGTTCACCGCCGATGCGTCGGGATCTCTGTCCGAGCTCTTCAAGGACCAGGGTTACCCCCGGGGGACCCGGGACCGGCGAGACCTCTCCTACCTGAGGCCACTCACGCTGGAAGCCGAAGCTCCCGAATAGCGAGGGAGGAGGTATCAGCGTTGTGCTGTACGGGGACAAGGCTTGCTCTACCGCCGCCGGCCGAACTCCCTGAGCTCCGTCAGCCCCGTCCCGGCGAAATGGGACACTTTCGCCGGGGGATCAATGAGCCCCCTGAAGCGAACTCGTAAGCAACGCTATGACTTCGCGACGATGTACTGCTTCAGGTCGCGTGCGGCCAACGACTTGTGTAGGTCGATCGGGGACTGTCCCTCGAACTCACTCGGCAGTTCGAGCTCATGGCGAGTTTGGCCGGGCCCGGCGCGCAGTTGCGCCTTTGGCCCGGAACCCTCGGGCGCAGGAGCGCCAACGGCCACAAGGTTGCCGTCTGCGTCAACGATGGTGTGAACTCTCATTTTGCGTCTCCTCGGGTTCAGGGCGTTGTGGCGTACAGGTCGAACGGCGTGGGGTTGTCGCCATCGGTTGAATCGTTGCGGATCGTCACGCCGTATTTGAACCCACCTCCCTCGAACATCGATCCCTCCATCAACGCTCGCTGATCGAATGACACGATGCTTGCCGTTGGGAAATCACCAACCGGATGCGCTGACGCATACGCCAGGTGACGGTCGTCACCGTTTCCCCACCAGTACTCGAAGTAACACTGTTGGCCATACCCCAGGGTGAATGGCCCTCCATTTAGCCGTTCCGACATGGCTTCGGCCCCTCTCCGTAGGTCTCGTCAACAGCCTAAAGGGGCAGGTTCGCGAGTGGCAGAAAGTTGGCCGACCGTTGTGCCATGCAGCCAGAGGGCCGCCTAGTTTGCCGGAAATGGATCACCCGCAACGCCTGCAGGCAGTCTCAAGCAGGCACTTATGTGGCAGGGGGAGTTCAGGGGAAAGAAATGCGGATCTGGGTGATCGGGGCAATAGTGATTCACCGGGCCTCCGTTACCGCAATCGTTGCATCTCGTTGTCCATCCAGCTGCGTGTGCCGGCTTAAGCGAGATCGGACTGGAGTCCGGGTTCCGCTGGATGGCCATTCGGTATCTCGTGCGCAGTTCTGGGCTCGCGCACGGCCACGAGGATCAGGGCCAGACGCCGGTAATGCGATCTTTTGCCGGTCGTGCCACCATTTTCTCCATGACTGATCTCGAAAATCTCTTCGCCGGTTTCGCACTCGGAATGTTTGGCTCCCTACTTACGTGGTTCTGGATTACCCGCAGGTATCGACCCAGGTTTATGGTCTCAACAATCGCGAGATCCTTCGATCCAGCATCCCCGTCCGACATTGTCTACCGGATCAAGGTTCTTAATCTGAGCCGCAAGCGCGGCCTTACCGATCTGAGCATCCATTGTCGAGTGTTCATTCAGGGTCTGCCCGATGAGCCTGAGCGAGAAGAGACTCACAGCTCTTTTCATATTCCGGTAGGTGATGGTAAGGGAGTATTTCCATACATAGAAAATGGGAAGGGACGCATCTTCGGCATTCATCCGGAAAAACTTGATCGAGGAGGAGGAGCTTTGCCCGATCAAGTTCTTCAGCAGATGCACAGCCGACAGCGTTCACTAGAACAACTACTTCGCTACACCGGGGAAAACGCCTATGTGCGGATCGTGGTAGTAGCAACGGACGACTTCAGCGGACTTCGGGCGTCGAAGCAGCTAAAGGTCACAGTCCAAAAGACGTCAGGAGTAGAGTCGAAAATTATTCCTGGAGGGTTCCCAAGTCAGAGCACGGTTGACGTTAAACCCAATGAAAAATACAAAGAATCTGTCGAAGATGAGGCTTCTCAGCCCGGCGATTTGAACACGAACAAAGCAACATAAAGAAGTCGCACTGTTTGTGTAACCCGGCCCCCAGTCCTCAACCGGACGTCAAGCTCTGAGAAGACCACCCTGGCGTGCCTCGTTTCGCCGAGCCGGAGCGTGTGATCAGTACCGCGGGGCCACGCCAACTTGCCTCATTGGGACGCTCGCGACTGTTTCATGGCACCCGGTGGGCGACAGTGCCATGCTTAGGGACATGGCGGCCCGCTCGCCCGAGAAACGCAAGGCCGACGCCCTCTTGAAACTGGAAGCGGTCGAGTCCAATGTTTGGGTCGGGTCCGCCTCGCCGACCGGTGACGTCCACCTTGTGCCCGTAACCCACACCTGGAATGGCAGTCAGGTCGTGCTCGCCACCGGGCCGAAGTCGCGCACGGTGTCCAACATGATCGCCAACCGGAAGGCCCGTCTCGCTTTGGGCGAGACTCGAGATGTCGTCATGATTGATGCCATCTTGATTGAGGCCGTCCCGGCCTCCGACGCCCCGGCAGCGCTAGCTGAGGGGTATGCCGCCCAAGCGGGCTGGGACGCCAGGACAGATTCGGCCAACTACGTGTACCTCGTGCTCGGACCAAAGCGCATCCTGGTCTGGAGCGAAGGTGAGGACCTGGCGGACCGCACCGTCATGCGAGACGGGGAATGGGTGGTGTGAGCGGACGATGCTTCGGGTATCTCCGAGTCCATCCTCTCCAGTATCGCCACCAGAGGAAATCGACCCATAGCCGGCGAAGTGGTGCGCCCTTGGCCACGGTGCTTCCAGCCTCATAACGTGGTGCCATGGACCGCGGGAATAGCCGGACCCCATGACTGAGCAGATCGAGATAGCACAGACAGGACGCGGCTCATGAGTGGGATGATGCCGGCTGCCTTCCTGGGCCACGGAAGCCCGATGAACGCGTTGGATCACAACGGCTACACCGAGGCATGGCGTGCATTTGGGGACTCGGTACCACGGCCTCGTGCGATTCTCGTTGTCTCCGCACATTGGTACATCAACGCATCGGCCGTCACGGCCATGAATCAACCCAAGACGATTCATGACTTCTATGGGTTCCCCGATGAGCTCTTCGCGGTGCAGTACCCCGCCGCTGGCGATCCCAGCTTTGCGGAGGAGGTGGCCGAGGTGGTTAAGCCCACCTGGATCGGCTTTGACCATGATAGCTGGGGTATTGACCACGGCGCCTGGTCGGTCCTCGTGCACGCGTTCCCCAAAGCCGACATTCCCGTCGTGCAGCTGTCGATCAATGCCGAAAGGCCACTCGAGTACCACTTCGAACTCGGCGCGAAGCTCGCGCCGCTGCGCCAGAGCGGCATCCTCATCGTCGCCAGTGGCAACGTGGTCCACAATCTGCATCGCATCGACTGGAACCAGCCCGACGGTGGGTTCAACTGGGCTCATCGCTTCGATGACGATGCTCGTGAACATATGACCGCGTCACCAGAAGGGATTGTTCGGCTGCGCGATCACCCTGATTTCCGGAACGCTGTCCCCACGCCCGACCATTTCATTCCACTCCTCTATCTCGCCGGACTGGCCGCTGCTGCGGGATTGACCACCGATGTGCTCGTAGATGGTTACACCTATGGGTCGCTGTCGATGACGGCCTTCACGCTCGACGCCAACTGCCCACAGCCGCAGCGTTCCGGCCACGCCGCCCCGCTCCCAAGTCCCGATTTGGTCCCGACCGACGACACCAACACATAGCGCCTACCCCACCTTCTCGGCGAACGGGGAGACCCGTCTATCTGTCAGTTCAGGCGAACCGAGGCGGTCGCTTTTCGACGAACGCGTGTACCGCTTCCCTCGAATCGGCAGAATCCATATTTGTCAGAAAGCGCCGAGATTCCTCCTCGAGATACTCCCCGAGCGGCAGCTCACTCGCATCGTCGAGGTTGCCCTTAATTGCCGCCACCGCGGACGGCGCCATTGCTGCAGCCTTGTCGACGAGGGTGGAACACGCAGGTCGAGTTGGGCATCGTCGACGACCTCCTCGACAAGTCCGATTCGAACCGCCATTTCCGAGTCGATTCGCTCCGAGAGCAGCTGGAGTCGAGCAGTCCAGCCGGCTCCGATGAGGCGCTCCAGGAACCAGGCCTGGCCATAGTCGCCACTTTGGCCAACCTCGATGTAGGACGTCAGAAAGACGGCCGAACGAGCAGCTATCCGCATGTCGCATGCCGCAGCCAATGACAGCCCCGCCCCAGCACACGGACCGTTCACGGCCGCCATCGTCAGCTTGGGCATGCCAGTGCAATAGCTCGACAACCTCGGCCATGTTCCGCATCGAAGCCAGGGCTTCATCCGGAGATGACGGCTCCGCGCTCACGATCGCGTGCAAGTCTCCTCCAGCGCAAAAGGCTCGGCCTGCCCCCGTGAGCACAACCACCCGGATTGTTGAATCGCGGGAAATCTCCTCTAACAAGTCCTTGAGCCCAAGAATGTCTTCACCGGTGAAGGCATTCAGACGGTCGGGCCTAGTGAGGGTGATGTTGGCCGCGGCATTACGATCATGTCGAACAGCCCACGGCATGAAGTGAATCGTATTCTGCGTGACGGTCATCCGTTGAAGCGAGTCGCGTCGCTCGTGGCCACATCCATCGACTCTGCCCTCTACCCGGCGGACGGGGCCAGTCTCAACGGTGAAGACGCTCGCGCGTTTTGGGGCACCCTTCGGACGTTGATCCGCCGGGTGGACCCGGAACGCGCTGATCGCCGCGCCCGATTTGGCGGACGCATCTCGGCCGCTCGCGTGAGCAAGCGTCCGGCCGTCCGGACTCTGAAATGTGGGTCCGTGGTCCAGCCTTCCTGGGCACCCTCGCCGACCGCCTACAACTGTTTTATCGGGACACCTCTCGGTCCACAGTGAAGTTCAAGGAGGCACCGTCAATCGTGACCCAGGGCCGGCCGACTGGTCGGTGCTTCCTATGAATACGGGTTCTACGTCCGGGATCTGCCCGGAGACGAGGAGGCGGCCGGTGTGGTGGTGGTACGACGCCGCGGCATCGGGGTAGCCACCTTGGCCCCCGTGCGGGCCTCGGGCAGACTGCAACCGGAGGGTCAAGTTGGCATGAGGTCATTGGCGACGACGTGAGGCTCCACCAGTGAGACCGGCTGGGTACGAGACTGGGCAGCTACTCCGGTTCTCGCGGTACCGCTTCCGGCGCACGTTCCGGCAGCGCCGCGGCGCCTACTTGTCGCTCGTCTTGCTCATCGGGCTGGTGGGCGGCCTCTCCATGGGCGCCCTGGCCGCCGCCCGCCGCACCGAGTCCTCCTTCCCCACCTTCCTGGCCAGCACCAACCCGTCCAACCTGAGCCTTGCCACGGCACTGTGGAATCCGGCGCTCGGGTACACCACCGGCTACAACGCCCCCCTCATGGCCAGAATCGCCCGCTTACCCAACGTCCGGCGGGCCGAGAGCTACTCGGGCATCTACAGCGAGCCGATCGGAGCGAACGGGCAACCGACGGCAGCGGACCAGAAATCCAACTTCGAAGTCGACGGAAGCGTCGACGGGCTCTATTTCAACCTGGACCGGGTCAGGGTCCTGCAGGGACGGATGGCTGACCCCACGCGGGCCAACGAGATCATGATGACCGTGGGTGCCGCCGACGCCCTGGACCTCCACGTCGGTCAGACCGTCACCTGGGGCACCTACACCAACGCCCAGTTCGAATCGGCGCCGAACGCACCTCCGGCCCTGCACGAAAGGCTCACCCTCGTCGGCACGGTTGTCCTCAACAACGCCGTAGTGCAGGACGAGATCGATGCCAACGGCCCCACGGCCGTCATCTTCACTCCGGCCCTCACGCGGCGGCTGGACAACTGCTGCGCTGACTTCTCGTTCACCTTCCTGCAGCTCGACCAGGGGAGCCGCGACGTGCCGGCGGTCGAAGGGGAGCTCGAGCGCGTCATCCCCTCCAAACTCCCCCACGACTTCTACGACACCTCCATCGACGTCACCAAGGCCCAGAACGCCATCAAACCCGAGGCCATCGCCCTCGCCGTGTTCGGCCTCATCGCCGGGCTCGCTGCGATCCTCATCGCGGGGCAGGTGATCGGCCGGCAGTTGGGTTTCTGGGCTCCCGAGGAGCGCACCTTGCGCGCCCTCGGTGCCAACCCGCTCATGACCGCGGGCGACGCGCTGCTCGGGATCATGGGCGCCGTCGTGGTGGGCGCGCTGGTGGCCGTCGCCGTCGCCGTGGCGCTGTCCCCACTGGCACCGCTGGGCCTGGTGCGTCCCTACTATCCCGACCCCGGAGTCGCCTTCGACTGGACGGTGCTCGGCCTCGGGGTGGCGGTGCTCGTCGTGGTCCTCGGGTCCGTGGCGATCGTGCTGGCCGTTCAGCGGGCGCCGCAGCGCACCGGGACGCGCCGCCGGCCCCGCGCACCTTCGCGCATTGAAGGTGCCGCGTCCGCGGGTGGCCTGCCCGTCTCGGCGGTCACCGGCATTCGCTTCGCGCTCGAGCCGGGGGCGGAGAGCGAGGCCGTGCCGGTGCGCTCCGCCATCCTCGGTGCGACCCTGGCCGTGCTGGTCATCATCGCCACCGTGGTCTTCGGTACCAGCCTCAACTCCCTCGTATCGCACCCTCGCCTCTATGGATGGAACTGGAACTACGCCCTGTACTCCGGAGGCGGGGTCGGCGACATTCCCGCCGCACAGTCGGCGACGCTGCTCGACCACGATCCGAGCGTGGCGGCCTGGTCCGGGTACTGGTTCGGCAACTTGCAGATCGACGGCCTCACGGTGCCCGTCCTGGGTGGGTCACCCGGTGCAACTGTGGCGCCACCGATCCTGACCGGCCACGGCTTCGACGGGCCGGGTCAGATCGTGCTCGGTCCAGGCACGCTGGCCCAGATCCACAAGTCGGTCGGGGACTCCGTCACGGTGCGCTACGGGACGACCACCCCGCACCTCCTCCGCATCGTCGGCACGGCCACTATGCCCGCAGTGGGCGTCGGCGGCGTCACGGGTCATGCGTCCATGGGGACGGGAGCGGTCGTGCCCTACCAGCTCCTCCCCGCATCGGTACGCAACCAGTTCAGCGTGTCCCCGGCCGGCCCTAACGCCGAATTCGTGCGCCTCCAGCCCGGGGCAGACGCCAAGACCGCACTCCAGTCGCTGAACCGCATCGCGGCGGAGGTGACGCCCCCGGGGAACAATGGCAGCTACGTGCTGGGGGTCGAGAGGCCGGCCGAGATTGTCAACTACCGCTCAATGGGTGCCACCCCGCTGATCCTCGGCCTCGGCTTGACGGTCGGCGCGGTGACTGCGCTCGGTCTGACCCTCGTCGCCTCAGTCCGCCGCCGCCACCGCTCCATGGCGATGCTGCGGACGCTCGGCTTCACGGGGCGCCAGCTGAGGGCGAGCGTGGCCTGGCAATCAAGCGTCGCCGTGGTGATCGGGCTCGTCATCGGGGTGCCGCTCGGAATCGTCGTCGGAAGGTTCCTGTGGGATCTCTTCGCCACCAACATCTACGTCGTGTCCCGCCCGACCGTACCTGCCCTGGCGATCGTGGCCACCGCGCTCGGAGCCCTGGGGCTCGGCAACCTGGTCGCCGCCATTCCGGGACGCATCGCGGCCCGTACGCCGCCGGCGCTGCTGCTGCGGACCGAGTGAGAACGCGCGTCATAAGGCGTCGGCCAATGGATCGAATGACAGATTCGGATGGTGCCCCTGAGAACTTCCAAGACGCTGCCGGTCCTGGATGTCCACAACTGTCACATAAAGCGATTACAGAGGATGGTCCGCGCCGCCACAGTGCCCCAATCGGGCTGTGTCCCCGGCACGCAACAGTCGCGAGCGCTTCGTCCCTGAGGAGATCCAACCTGGGCCACGAGGTCGCCGATCACGACGGACGCCACGGCTTCATCGGCATTCGTTGGAGCAGCCCATAACGCGCGCCGGACGAAGTGCCCTCGGGTAGCTCCGTTGCTCCGTACGGGGCGCCCCGGGACACTTCTCGACCATCTCGTGGTCCCGCCAAGGATGACGCATCCACTGCGACTGGTGCACCGCGCTCCGCCCGAGTTCCTCGCTTTGTCATTGGGGCGTAGCGACTCCGAAAGCAAGTTGAGCCTTGGGCACTCAGTTGCGTGCGCGCCACATGCGCGAAGGAACCGAAAACAGGGCGAAACAGCGCACAACGGCGGTCAAGTCATTTCCCGTGTGAGCTGGGTTTCCCCGGGTAACCCGAGGTGACGGAAAGTGGCTCGAAGCGATTCACATGGCTGAGGTCGTGGGTTCGAGTCCCGCAGCGCCCACCAGGTTTTCCCTGCTTACTGTGTGAGAGTTCGGTAGGTCTGTCTCTCCCTGACTCCGGCACCCGTGCCTCACTTCTCGTCACGGCTCCGCCACCCACCGCCAACCGGCGCGTCGGCCGACCCAAGGGCGGCAACGTTGGGCTGACGGCCCCCATTTCGAGGTAGGTCACGTGTTGGCGCAGGAAAGTCTGGATGTTCGGTTGCTAGGGTGCCGAGCCACTGAGGCATCGGTTCGACTTCGGGCGGATGGCTGGCACAGATTCCGCGTTGTGTCACGGGGGTGCGGCAATGGCAAGGATCACACGTTCAAGATCTGCGGTGGCGACTCTGTTGCTCACTGCACTCATCGCGACCGGCACGCTGCTCTTTCCGCCTTCGGCTGGGGCTTCGTCCGCCAGCAGCATGAAATTCGGCACGCTGCCCTCACCCTGCGGCCACGGACACGCAACGGGTGCCACCGACCGCGGGGTCACCGACAGCACCATCGCTGTCGCGTACGGCGACGATCAGGGGTTCTCCGGTGATCCGGGTCTCGACCAGGAGATGGGTGATGCGGTCAAGGTGATGATCGCCTGGTGCAATGCACAGGGCGGCATCAATGGGCGCAAGATCGTCGGCAATTTCTACGACGCCGCAGTGACCAACGTCGGCAGTGTGATGACCCAGGCCTGCAAGCAGGACTTCATGCTGGTGGGGGAGGGTTTCGCCCTCGACGGCTTGGCCGAGGAGACCCGGCTGGGCTGCAACCTGGTCGCCGTGCCGGGGTTTACCGTCTCCGCCGTCGCTGCCAACGCCTATGAGATGTACCAGGCACTGCCCAACCCCGACAACGTCATCACCGTGCCGATGGCGTACCAGGCAGACACGCTTTTCGGCAAGAAGGTCCAGCACGCCGGCGTGTACGACTCGACCCTCTCCACCCAGCAAGAGGCGACGGCCAAGGCAGTGCAGGGCTCCACCGAAGCAGGGTGGAAGTTCCTCCCGAATTGCGCGGTCGAGATCAACTACAACGGGGAACCCAACTACACGCCATTTGTCCAGAAGCTGGAGAGTTGTGGCGCCCAGGCCGTCTATTACGGGTCGGTTCCCGGGCCGACGCTCTACGGTGCGCTCGAGGCGGCAAACCAGATCAACTACAACCCCATCTGGCTTGCGGATCCCGGCGCGTACACGGAGGGATTCGCCAAATGGAACACCGCTGGTCTGGCCAATAACGTGTACGTCCAGGAGGAGTACGAGCCACTCGAGGCGGCCAAGGTCGTCCCGGCGGTCGCCGAGTACCTCTCGATCGTGAAGAAGTACGGCGGCATCACCTCCTCGCTCGGCGAGGAATCCACCTCCTCGTTCCTTCTCTGGGCGACCGAAGCAAAGGCGTGCGGATCCGACCTCACCCATCAATGCATGGTTGACAACTTGGCCAAGGTCACCAGCTGGACCGGCGGCGGGCTCAACGCACCGTCGAATCCGGCCAAGAACCTGCCGCCCTCGTGTGGCCTCTTGATGAAACTCGACAACACCAAGTGGGTCCAGGCGTATCCCAAGAAGCTGGGGGCCTTCGACTGCTCACCGAAGTACATCGTGAAGAACACGGGATCCGTCATCGGCACCCCGCTGAACGCCCAGGGCTACGCCACGCAGTACGCCACCTCCTCGGTGATCAAGCCCCAGAGCTGAGCGCGCTCGGCGCGTCGGTCCGTCGCAGTCGGCGAAGAATTCGACGCCGCGCTGCAACGCGCCGAGGGAATCGAACTCACCGTGTGGGACCACGGGCAATGCGCAAATCCCGAGCACACACAAACGTCAGGCGTCGCGGCGAAGTGTCCGTGCGCCCTCCCCGGGGGATCTGACCACTCCGTTGCGATCGGTCTCAGTCACCGCGAGCGACAATGCGACGCGAAACGACCCCCGAAGGGGGTCGTTTCGTTTGTGGATTCCGATGACTCCACGCTTACAGAGGCGCTACCACCTGTAAAAGCGATGACTGCCCGCGCCCTCGCCTCGGCCGATCGCGAATCCGACGAGCCAGAGGACGAGGAATACGGCAGCCGCTATCCACAACAGATGCACCGCGAACCCAGCTCCGAAGAGAATCAAGACAAGCAGCAATGCCAGAATCAATACCACGGTAATACCTCCCTTTTTTTGAGATAGCCCCGAGACTTGCCCTGCACTTAGTAGGTCGAATCGACTCGACGAACTACGTTTCCCTGGCCATCGCCCACCACTGTCCGGCGCCGTCGAGTGTTCGCGGCCACCATGACAATGATCGAGACCACAGCTCCGACAACTCCGACAATCATCAGTATCCAGCCCACCTTGTTGACATTGAAGCCGTGTTGATTGGGCTCTGTGACCGCCCAATCGAGAATGGCTCCTACTGCAAACGCAATGATGCTGGCAACGAGTCCCCCTGCTCCAACCATGAAGCCTCCTTTCGCTTGCTGCAACCGCTGTACCCGCGAGAAATGTGGCTCAAACCACTCGCAAACTCGCCCGGAGGCTTCGCGCAGAGTCACGACCGCGCCATGGTTCGAGAAGGGTTCCGATCGTGCACTCCGATCCGACGCTCACCCGGTGGTCCAGCCCGCCCGGCCGGGGTTCCACCCAGTTCGATCTTGTGAACTGCATTGCGTGAATGACGAGCGACGTGCAACGCGAGCGCGTTGTGTAACGCCGGACCAACGTGGGTAGAGGCGTGTCGGGTAAGCCAAAAGGGCGATTGCTCTTGACCTATAGGAGGGCTGCAATGGCGATCTCTGATGATCATCTCCACAATTTGCTCTATCAGGCCCTCGAGACCGAGCTGGGTGGCGTGCAGGTCTACGAAGCGGCACTGAAATGCGCGCAGCGCGACGACGTGCGCAAGGAGTGGGAGGAGTACCACGAACAAACAACCCATCACGTCGAGCTGATCACGGGTGCACTGCGCGCCTTCGGCCTCGATCCCGAGACCGATACCCTTGGTCGCCGTGTCGTCCGGCACATCGGAGAAGCCCTTGTGCAAGCCATGGAAATGGCGCAAGAGGGCGATCCCGACGACGCGCAAACCGTTGCCGCCGAGTGTGTGATCTTGGCGGAGACCAAGGACCACTTGAACTGGGAGCTGATCGGTGAGGTTGTGAACAGACTCACCGGGGAGCCGGCTCGGGAGTTGCGTTCCGCCTACAAGGAGGTCGAGGGGCAGGAGGACGAGCACCTGTACCACAACACCGGCTGGACCCGCGAGTTGTGGATCGAAGGACTCGGCATGAAAGCCGTCCTGCCGCCGCCGGAAGAGCAAAAGGACGTCAAGACAGCGATCGGAGCCGCAAGGGCCAAGCAGACCCGCGGCGCGATGACCTGACGGCGCGGCCTGACCCGGGCCTTCGACGTGGCCGCCAATCACCCGATCGGGTGATTTTCTGAGCGGCGCGCAGCCGGACAAAGCGCGTTGGCCACCGCGCGACCGCCATCCGTGCCAGGGGTTTCCGGCCATTGCACCTCGAACTGGTGGTCGCTCTGCAAGTGGATTCGCTCTCTTCTTCGATGATCCGGCTGCGAGCCCGTGTTACGTTGCAAACGTTGGTTCGTAGTTGAGTGATTCCCTGCCCTCAGACGAAATTGGTCCGCGGGCGTTGCTTCCCTACCTACACAGGAAGGTGAGCAATAACAGTGACCATTCCGAGTGAGTCATCGGTGACCGGGCAAGCGGAGTTCGCCTTCGAGGTCGTCGCTGAGGACGGTGGGGTCCTGGTGTCGATCTGGGGCGAGCTCGACCTTGCCACCGCCGCAGCACTTCGGGAGATCCTGGTATCGCCGGAGGTGTTCGACGCACCGAAGGTTCGCGTCGATCTGACTGGAGTTGAGTTCCTGGGCTCCACGGGCATCGGCGTGCTTGTGACCGCTTGCAAACGGGTCAGGGCCTTGGGCGGCACGTTTTCGGTGATCTGCGGTCGGGGCGAGCCTCGACGCGTCCTTGAGGTCTCGGGACTCATCGAGTACCTACAGGTCGGCGAGGCTCTCTAAAGCGCTTGGCACGAGGCGCCGATGGCGCCCTACGACAAGTCGAGGTACTCGGTCAGGCCCATCATCTCAATGAGCCCGGCGACATTGGCACTTGGCGCAACGACCCCGAAGGTCCGCCCCTCGGAGAGTGCGCGCCTCTTCTGGGCGACAAGGAGTCCGATGCCGACCGAATCGATGAAGTCGAGGCCCGACGCGTCAAGCACCATTTCTTGAGCGCCGCGCTCTGCCGCCGCCTGGAGACCCTCACGGAGTTGGGGAGCCGTGGCCACGTCGAGTTCGCCGCGCACCACTATGCGGAGAGGGTCGTCACCTTCTATCTGTACCGCAAAGGCTCCGGGGGTGTATCGCCTTTCGCTCATGAGCGCCCCATCCATCGTTCGTTGCTCCCGACGAGAGCTTTACCCGTCCCAGCGCGTTTGAAGCCCGGAAGAGCAAAGGGGCGATCGAGCGAGAGCGAACGTCACGAACTCTTCCAAGGCGAACAGAGCCCACACGGTGAAGTCGATCGCCCTCGCGTCCCCCTATCCCATACCGCCCGGATAGTGGGTCCGCCGGCCCAATGGAGATTTCCCGAGGTCAACGAGTCCCCATCGCCCGGTCGGTGCCAATACTGTGAAGGACGTGGAGAGCACAGGATTGCCCCGAGTCGTTGACAGGACCACGTTCAATGCGGAACTGCACGAACTGAGGACCAGAGAGAAGGCGCACACCCGTGAGGGTGACGCCATTGCCGCCGCACGCCGTCGGCTACCGATGGTGGAAGTAGACGGCGCAACCCCGCTTGTCGGCCCGAGCGGGCAGGTCCGATTGCTCGACGCTTTCGAAGGTCGACGGCTACTGCTCGCCTACTACTTCATGTGGCACCCCGGTCACCAAGCGGCCGAGCAGTGCGAAGGTTGCACGTGGGTCACCAGTCAGGTCAGCGAGCTGTCCTATCTCCAATCTCGTGGCGTCACCTTCGCAGTGCTGTGCCAGGGGCCCTATGACGAGAGCGACCGCTATCGGGCCTTCATGGGTTGGAAGCTGCCCTGGTATTCGGCGCAGGAGTCCCTCGAGACCCTCCTTGTCGGGCGCGAAATCGGCTTGTTCCATCTCGTGACGTATTTGCGAGATGACGATCACGTCTTCGAGACGTACTGGACGAAGCGGCGAGGGGCGGAGGTCATGGACTACAGCTACGCGCTCTTGGACCTCACGGTTTTCGGACGCCAAGAGGCATGGGAGGATTCGCCACCCGGCTGGCCGCGCCAGGGGCACCTCACGCGAACCGATGGGGGACCACCAGATTGGCCTCGAGCATCTGAGTGGCCGGGCGGACGTCCCACCGCACAGTGGGCGCGTCTTGAAGCCGGATTTCCGGATGAACTTTCCGGACCTGGCTCGTGACGCCGCCCCGCCCCGCTCCTCCATGACGTGACTCGTTCCCCATCTCGGGGAAGGTGTCCTCTGCAGGTGTCGGCGCAGGAGCTACCGCGTCAGGGCGTCTTCCTCGAGACGTGGGGCAGGCGGCGCTTCCGAGAGTTTGCTTCCCTCGATATCCAGGTCCGGCAGGACCCGACGCATCCAATGAGGCAGCCACCATGCGGCACCCTTGAAGATGTACATCGTGGCCGGGACGGCGGTCATCCGGATGACGAATGCATCGATGAGGACGCCGAGTGAGAGTGCAAACCCGAGCGACTTCGTCGTTGGGTCGGGTGAGAAGATAAAGCTGGCGAATACGGCGATCATGATGACCGCGGCGGAGGCCACCACCTTCGCGCTGCCCGTGTAGCCGTCGGTTACTGCGCTCGTGGAATCTTTGTGCAGCGATTCCTCGCGCATCCGGGACTCGAGGAATACCTCGTAGTCCATGGCCAATCCGAAGAGGATCCCGAGCAAAATGATGGGCAGGAAGCTCAGAACCGGGCCCGGTCTGGCTATGCCGAAGACGCTGTCGAGGTGTCCTTGTTGGAAGACGAAGGTCACGGCGCCCAGCGCGGCGAGAATACTCAGCACATAGCCGACGACAGCGGTCAGGGGCACCAGGAGCGACCGGAAGACGAGGATCAACAGAATCAGGCAAAGCGCAATGATGATCGCGAGGTACGCGGGCAGCGCCGAGGAGAGCTTGGCTGAGATGTCGACGTTCAGCGCGGTTTGGCCCGTGACGTAGGTCGTGAGGCCGTACTCCTTCTTGCCTTGGGCCACCACGGTACGGATGCCCTTGATGAGGTTCGTCGTGGCGGGGTCGTTCGGCCCCGTCTTGGGTATCACCTCAACGAGATACACGTCGCCGGCGGGGTTGGGGATGGGTGGCCCAATTTCCGCCACGTCCGGCGGCAGGTGGTTCTTCTCTTGTTCGTAGAAGTTGGTGAACGCTTCCTTCTGCTTCGGCGTGATTCCCCCTGGGGCGTACACAACCACCAGCAGAGGGCCATTCGCCCCGGGACCGAATCCCTCGGACACGAGGTCGTACGCACGTCGGGTGGTTTGGCTCGTCGGTTGCGATCCGGCGTCTGGGAGACCAAGACGCATGTGGAGGAACGGCGTCGCCACGACCAAGAGCACGATGATGGCCGCCAAGACCACAAGGATCGGCTGTCGCTTGAGAGCGATGACATAACGTCGAGAGAGTGGCTCAAAGCCCGGGGCCTTTGCCGTCGCGATCTTGCGTCGTGCCCACCGTGACTCAATGAGCCGCAGCCCAGCGAAGCCGAGCAGTGCCGGCATGAGTGTCGTCGCAGCCAATACGGCAACCACGACCGCTCCGGCTGCCGACAGTCCCATGACGGTGAGGAACGGGATGTTGACGATGCTGAGTGCGGCGAGCGCGATGAGCACCGTCAAACCGGCGAAGCAGACGGCGCTGCCCGACGTCCCGACCGCCCGCCCCACCGACTCATGGACTTCCATACCGTCAGCGATCTGTTGTCGGTGCCGGTTCATGACGAAGAGCGAATAGTCGATCCCAACGGCGAGCCCGATCATTGTGGCCAGGATCGGAGTCGTACTCGACTCACTGATTGCCGCCGTGAGCGCGAGCAGCGCCAGGTTGGTCAACACCACTCCGGCGATGGCGGACAGAAGAGGCAGGATGCCGGCGATCACCGAACCGAACCCGAGCAACAAGACCAGGAAGGCAATGAGGATCCCGATCAGCTCGGTGTCGGTCTTGGTGTTGGCCTGAGCGACCTGTCCCCCGAAGTTGACGCTTATCCCGGCTGCCTTGGCCGGCCCCCCGGAGGCCAGGAGGGCGTTCTGCGCCTTCGTCGTGACGTTGCCCACCGCGACCGGGTAGGCCACAACGGCATAGGCGATCCGACCGTCCTTGGACACGGTCCCCGCCTGGTAGGGGTCCGTGACATTCACGACCTGCGGGAGGGTGCGCAGCTCGGACACGGTCGCCTCCACCGCCTGACGTTCCGTCGCGTCAGTGAGTGACTGGGGTGCACGAACCGAGAACACGACCTGCGCCTGCGCTCCGCCCGTGCCCGGGAATTTCTGGTCGAGCAGGTCAAGGGCCTGCTGCGATTCTGTGCCAGGGATGGTGAACGAATTCGTAGTCGATTGCTTGACGTTCAGTGCCACGACGCCCAGGACGACGATGACGAGGAGCCAGGTGGCCAGCACGTACCGCCGTCGCAGGAAGCACCAGCGCCCGAGTCGATACAGTGCGGAACTCAATATCCCCCCTAAGGAGTTCGTGTACCTGAGGCTTCCACCAGGACTATAAGGCGATTCTTCCGAAATCGCACGGGATCTGAACCTCCTCGGGCACACGATTGTGCGTGGCGCAGAGCACCAGGAACCGCCTGCCTCAGGTGGTACTCAGATCCCCGGTGTGCTCCTCGGTTCTCCGGTCAGCCAGGTCGCTCACGTTCGATCAGACGCCGGAGCGAAGTCGGTCCGAACTCCGAACGGTGGTCGGGGTGAGCACCGGCGCGACACGGGCCACGGTTGGGCAGATCCGCAGATTCCTAGAGCGGGGAAGAACCCGTGGCGGCCGCCGCTCCTTGAGATTTCGCGTCGACGACGACCCTCGCACCCAGTGGAGCCTTCAGCTCTGCGCTCGCGTGCCGCAGGTAACCCACCGCCGTGCAGCCCTCGTCCACACTTCCGTGGGAGTGCGTCACGACGGCCACGGCGACCGCCTCCTGGGACTCCCTGAGCGAGAGCGTGTAGCTCGCGGTGCAGGGTCCGGTCCCAGCCGGGGCACCGGCGAAGTTCGCCACGATGTGCCGACCCCCGTGGGTCACGGTCACCGACAATTGCGCGGGAGAGTGGCCGTCCCGAGCGACCGCTGCGGAGAAGATGTCGGTCGGCCGGACGGCGAGGACCTTCGCCGGGTTCTGGATGCCTGAGAACGAGAAGAGCCATGCGGGGAGCTCCTTCCATCCCCGGTCGGTGAGAAACAGCCCAGAGCCCAGCTGGACGCTCGTGGTCGTCAGTGGCGGCGGTGTGCCGAGAATGGTGGACGAAGGGGTCGTCAACACCTTGAATGCCCCAGGGGCTTCGACGATCGGGAGGCCCATGGCGGACTTCGGCGTGACGGGCCAGCTGGTCGGCGCGGTGATCTCCCCGTTCCCGAATGCGATCTTGCTGTTGTCGTCTGGGAATCCGAGTTCGGGGGCCAGGACGGAACCTTCCAGCAAGACGATCGGGCGGGGCGACGACCTGACCGGGAATCCCGCCCAGGCACCGAGGGCACGAGCGAGTGGCGCACGGTCCGAGTGGCCCTGCTTGGGTTCTGCCGACGCCGAGGCGCACGCGGCCGCCTGGAGCGCAACGATCAGAAGCGCGGCGAAAGCCCACGTGCGCGTCAGTCCGAGAACGGCCCTGGGGCGGCAGATCGATCTCACCACTCGACTATGACGCAGGCGGCGGAGGTCTGGTTCGGCCCTGGCCCACCGTGCGCCCACGCGGCGCCCGAACCGGGGATTTCGAGGGCCCGGGACCGAGAAGAAGCGTCGCCACCGGACGTGGGATCCACCCGGTCACCGCGCCGCGGCCCAGTCCGCCTTGCCCTGGCGAGCGGTCAGGCTGTCGACGGCAGCCGGTTGAGCGCGTCCACGAGGACCTTCATCGCCTCCGAGGAGTGCGAGGGGCACTGGTATTGCGCGGCCAGAATGATGACGAGGTACGCCTCGTATGTCGTGAGATGCCGCTGCCGGAGAGAAGCGACGATCTGTTCGTCGTGCGTGTCCTTCCCGAGTGCCGTGCACGCCGAAGCCCCGGACGACGTCAGCGACGCATCGCTGGCGGCGCCCGACACTCCGGCCAGGCGCAGGACCTTGAGATAGGCGGCCGAGGGATCGTGGGGCAGCGAGGGATCCTGGTAGTAGACGACAGCCGCCGCCAACGCCGCCGCCGGCTCTCTGGCCGCGATGTGCGGGAGCTCGCCGGGGGGAAAGGCGATGAGATCGACGTAGAGGCGGCGCTGGGCGGAGTCGCCACTCTGGCCGGGGGCGAGGCCGTGGTGGACCATCCAGATGATGGGCCCGGTCTGGTAGAAGTCCTCCCCGCCGGGCCCCTGGTCGCTCACCCCGTCCGAATCGGATGCGACCCAGGCATGGTCGAGCGGCTTGGTGCACGGGCCCGTCACGGAGGCGCAATGGGCTATGCCGATGCCATAGGTCTCGTGGCCCCAGAGGTTGCCGGAATAGAACAGCCAGAATTGATTGTGGTCCTCAATCATCGCCGGCGCCTCGACCAGGTCGCCCTCCCACGCTTGCGTGGCGCCGATGAGCCGGTGCGGGGGACCCACGGTCGAGAGTCCGTCGGGGGAGAGTTGTTGTGAGTAGATGTACGTCGGCTTGTCGCAGCAGTCACCGTCGCTCTTCCACAGCAGCCACGGTGTCCCGTTCGACGCGACGAACACGCTGGGGTCGATGGCTCCCCCTTCGTCGAGCGGACAGATGAACGCGGAGCTCGAGTTGTCGACGAACGGGCCCGCGGGGTTGGTGGCGGTCGCCCGGGAGATGCACTCGGCGTTGGTCAAGCCGCGGAAGGTCTTGACGCATCCTTTCGCCGGAGGGGTGGCGAGACAGCCGAGGGGCACTGTGGCCGGCGTCGAGTAGTACATGACGTACGTCTTGTCGGGGCGAGCCCAGACGTCGGGCCCCCACTGGTACCCCGCCACCGACCACGCCGGTGCTTTGGGCAGCGCGTCCCCGAGGAACTGACCCGAGAACCCCGCGCCCTGCGACAGTCCGATCACGGGGATGTTGGCTCCGTGGTCGTTCTTGGAGGGTGAACTGCTCGACGCGTAGAAGTAGAGCGTGTTCGAGACGTCGAGCGCGGACGGGTCGGCGAAGTCTCCGTCGTAAATGGGGTGGTCGCTGACCAGACCCGAGAGGATGCTCAGGGCGAGTCCGTGAGCCAGCGACGGGTTCGCTCCGATCGGGCCCTTGGTGGTACCTCGTCCGGGCGGAGAGTAGATCTGCCCGGTGCGCACCGACGTGGCCTTGAAGATGCTTTCCGTGGTCGGTGTGGCGGACGGTCCACCCGGGGCCTGGCTGCACCCGGCGAGGATCAACACGGCCAGTAGGGCCCAACCGGCCCTTCGCGCCACGGCTCGCCTGCTGGGGCGTACGACTGTGCGGCGCGACGGCGCCATACGAGAACCCGACCCTCCGGTCATCGCGGACTCCTCGCCTCGGCGCTCACCTCAACACGAACGATGACCGTCGAGGTGCAACGACAGTAGCGGATCAGCTCACGGGGTTTTGGGCGGGCGGTGCGGCCCTCCGAGAACCTGGACTCAGACCCCGCCACCGTTCGGGCATCACACGTCGGACCGCCGCAGCCGCTCGGACATGAGAGGGGGCGGGGTGACGCGTATACCCGTACACAAGAGCATCGGCGACCACCCCGCCGGGAGGAATTCTGACGGCGGGGCTCCTTCCCCGCCTAGAGCCATCCGACCCCGCCTTGCACAACGGAGGGACAACGACGCGCAACCGGTTCCGCGCGGCCGGGGCGGCGAACGCGGCAGCCCGTAGGCTCTCGCTCCATCGACGAAGGAGCGCAGTGTGACGCGAGCAGAGGAGAACCGCCAACTGATCGAGGGCTTCTGGGTCGACCTCTACCGGCAGGACTTCGCAGCGCTCGGCGCCCGGTTCGCCGAGGACGGGGAGTACACCGACATCGTGACGCCGGACGACGACGTCGCCCGTGGCCCGGCCGAGATCACCGCCCGCTTGCGGCTCGCTTTCGACAAGCTGTCGAAGCTGTTCGACGAACCCCGTCACCTTGTCGCAGGCGAGCAGGTCGTGATGACGGAGCACATCGAGCACTGGGAGTGGCCGACCGGCGAGACCATGGCGCTCGACGTCGCGTCCGTGCACGAGATTCGCGACGGGAAGATCATCCGGTGGTGGGACTATTGGGACATGAACGTCCTCACCGCGGCCGCCCCGCAGTGGTGGTTCGAACATGTCATGCAAGGCTGGAGATAGGTTCGTTCGCTGCGGCCGGGTCAACTCTCGGACAATCGTGCTGCACGTCCACCTCAGGAGCGCCGACAGAACAGGAGTCATCGTTCAAACGCTGGAGGGGCAGACATGGCCGAGAGGCACCTGGAGTTCGAATTCGAGGTAGGGGAGCGCGAGCGCCACAACGTGGCCTTTCGCTTCGATCAGCTCCTCGGACCGTTGCAGATCTCTGTGGACGGCAAGCCGGTCATCAAGAAGTTCGAGATGTTCAGCCTGCGGCCCACCCGGCGCTACGAGTTCTCGGTGGGTTCCAGCGAGCCGCATGAGGTCCGGATCGAGAAGACCCGCAAGGCGATCGTGGGTGGCTTCCAGGCGCAGCAGTGCGTGACCTACGTCGACGGCCAGGAGATCGGCCGGTATTCCAACGCTGCCTAAGGGCGGACGCGGGTTTCAGCCGGCAGCGCAACCAGGGATACGAGCCGGCCGCGTCGCCGGGCCGCGGTCATCGCCCGGTCCAGACCGGCGGCCTCTTCTCCAGGAAGGCGGCCACGCCCTCGCCGGCGTCGGCTGATCTGGCGACGGCGCGGAGCGCCTGATCGGTCTCCCGCCAGCCGAGCTCGTCGCCGGCAGCGATGATGTCGTTGACGGCGGCCAGGCACGACTGCACCGAGATCGGTGCGTTGGCGCAGATCTGCTGGGCGAGCGACAGAGCCTCCGGGACGGCTTCCCCCGGCTCCGTGAGGACGTTGACGAAGCCGACCTCATGGGCACGTGCGGCGTCCATCGGACGCCCGGTGAGGATCAGTTGCCTGGCGACGTTGAGGGGCAGGGCGCGCGGGGCCCTGAAGAGGCCGGCGCAGGTCGGCACCAGGCCGATCCCCACTTCCGGCAGGCCGAAGCGCGCCGTGCGGGCGGCGACGACCAGATCGCAGGCGAGGACGATCTCGAGCCCTCCGCCGAGGGCCGGACCCTCGACCGCGGCGAGCAGCGGCTTGCGACGCCGACGGCGGATGATCCCGTACTCCCCGCCGCGCTGCGTGTGGTAATCGCCGCCGGCGGTGAGGTCGCTGCCCGCGCTGAAGACGTCGGCACTGCCGGTCAGGACGCCCGCCCACAGGTCGGGATCGTCGTCCAGCTCGTTCAGGGCGTCGTCGAGTGCATCCGCCATCGCCCGGTTGATGGCGTTCCGCTTCTCGGTCCTCTGCAGCGCCATGAAGAGCACGTGGCCATCACGGCGTCGCCCGACCAGAGCACCGGCGTCGTCAGTCTCGTTCACGCGTGTCCCCGATCCGCTGAGCTGTAAAGAGCGGTCAGGATAGTGCGGCCACCACCCTCAGCGCCCACGGCACCCCCGCCGGGGAACGCGTCAAGACCGAGGCGTCAGGTGCCCGCCATGGAGACGACGGGTTTGTTGAGCGGCTTGCCACCCATGGAGCCGTAGAAGGGTGCGTTGTAGCTGAAGATGCCGCCGTCGGACGCCACGAAGCGGTAACCCGCGCCGCCGCCGCTGGCCTCCATGCCGACGATGGGGGCGTTCAGGTGGATGCTGCCGGTCGATCCGTAGAACGGGGCGCCGAAGGAGAAGATGCCTCCGTCAGCGGCGACTTCCCAGTACCCGCCGGTGCCGGCGTCCGCCGCCATGCCGACGACGGGGGAGTTCAGCGGGCGGCCCCCCATGGAACCGGCGAACTTCGCATCGCCGTAGCTGAAGATGCCGCCGTCGGACGCGACCAACCAGTAGCCGTTGCCGCTCGGCGTCGCCGCCATGCCGACGATCGGCCGGTTGAGATGGATGCTCCCCGTGCTGCCGAAGAATTTGGCATCGCCGAAGCTGAAGATGCCGCCGTCGGACGCGACGAGCCAGTAACCGCCGCCGTCCGGCGTGACCGCCATGCCGACGATGGGCTGGTTGAGCGGCTTGCCACCCATGGAGCCGTAGAAGTTCGCGTTGCCGAAGGCGAACATGCCGCCGTCCGACGCCACCTCCCAGTACCCGCCTCCGTCGTGGGTCACGGCTGAGGCCACCACCGGCCTGTTCAGGTGGATGCTGCCCGTGGAGCCACAGAACGGGATGTTCCCGTAGTTGAAGACACCGCCGTCAGAGGCGGACAGGATGTAGCCGTTGGGCGCGCCGGCGGGTGCGTTGCACGGCACCTCCACGGTGGGCCCCGGTGTGCCCGCGTCACCGGTCAGCTGGGGGTCGTGGTGGAACTGCGGCCACGCGCCCGACTCGGAGACGCTCGATCCGGACCCGCTGGTGTTGTCGATCTCCCAGTGGAAGATGAACCCCTGGTCGTTCGCGCCGCCGTAGCCGGCTCCCGTGATGCCGATGTGGCCGTCCGGGTCGTCGGTCACCAGCGGTGAGCTCTGGAACCCGTAGTTCGAAGCCAGCGTCGCCACTTCGGCCCCCGAGCGGCCGTCGAAGATGTCGATGCCGAGGGTTGTGGGGACAATGACGTCTTGGTAGCCGCCTCCGGTGAGGTCGGCCGTCACCGGCGAGCCGATGACCTGACCCGTGGTCGCGGCCGTCCAGATCACCGCGCCGTTGGAGCCGTTCAGCACGTAGACGGTATTCGCCGCCGTCCCTTCGACGACGTCGAGCTGGCCGTTGCCCTGCACGTTGGCCAGGGCGGGCGAATCGGCCGTCACTCCGTTGAGCTGGTCGCTCCAGGCCAGGCCGCAGCCGGTGTTGATGGCGAAGACCTTGTTCGAGTCCGAGGCACCCGAGTAGAAGCTCCCGTCCCCGATGACGATGCCGACGGCCCCGCCGCCCAGGAATTGGCCGACGGCCGGCGAGGAGCGGTCGATGTTCTGGTTCGTGTTGTACTGGCAGATGAGCCCGCCTGCCGGGTTTCCCGTGCCGGCGTTGCCGCCGCTCGACATGATGCGGATGTGCCCGCCGTTGCTGTACGTCTGGCCGAAGGCCACACCGGCGCTGGAGTCGCCACCGCTGATCAGCTCGCTGTTGCCGTCGGCGTAGAGGTCGGCGGTGGCGGCCGTCGAGAACACCGAGTCACCCTGGAACCAGGGGAACCCCGGGAGCATGGCCCCGTTGCCGGCGCCCAGGGCATACGTGTTCTGACCCAGCGAACCCGCCTCCACGCCCAAGCTTCCGGAGTAGACGCCCACGGTCAACGAGGCCGCGAGCCCGTTGTGCGGCGTCGGGTCGGTGCCGGGGTTCGTCTCCTGCGTGAACCACTGGTCGCCGCCGGTGTTGGTGATGGCCTGGTACCCGCCGCCGGTGGGGTCACCGGCCCCACCGCTCCCGACGAAGACCGAATCGGTGCCGTTGGGGGAGATGGGCGCGACCGAGGGCGAGGACTGCACGGGAGCGCCGGCGTTGTAGGGCCAACCGCCCACGCCGGTGCCATTGCTGAGGTGGTACGCGTAGACCTTCCCGGCGACGTCGCCGACGACGACGGACGGCTGCCCGTCCAGGTTGGCCACGTTGGGTGAGGACAAGGCGATCGGGCTGCCGGCGTCGGGGAGTGCCTGGCTCCACGCCTGGTTGGCGGTGAAGCCGGCCGCGTGGGCCACCTCGTCGGCCTGGGCGGCTGGTGCCGCCTGCATCGTGGCGGTCAGGGTCAGGGCTGCAGCAGCTGCCGCCATGGACACCGGTATGGAAATGCTCCGCGCGGCGAAGGTTCACATCACTCCTCTTGCGTCCGGCGCCGTGCGCACCGCTCCGCCTCGTCGCTGGCGCGCCGCCGCTCGACCCGGGGCGCCGCAGAGGCAATGTACCCGGGACGCAAGATTTGACGCCCCACAGGTCAACAATCGGCATCGCGAGACCGGGCCTTGAACCCACGCCCCAGGCCGCACCGGCATTGCGGCGCCAGACCACGAACGGAACGGTCCGGCTCCTGGTGGCACGGGGGTGTGGTGAGCCCGGGGGCGGGCATGAAGCATTCGCGCCGGACCCGCCGCCTACCATGCTCCCAGTGATCGGGTCGTCCACGAATCGGTTGACGGGCTGATGGGCCGTCGGATCCGATGGCTCGGGGTCATCATGGTCGTCTGCCTCGGCCTCGTGGTGGCGCAACTGGTGAACATCCAGTTGGTCAAGGCCAAGTCGCTGCAGTCGTCGCCCTTCAATCCCCGCGTCGCGTCGCAGCACTACATCAATCCGCGGGGCACGATCTACGCCGCGGACGGAACCGTCCTGGCCAGCTCCATCCCGACGCCGGCCGGCACGGACAAAGCCGGCTATCCGTACAACTACGTGCGGCAGTACCCCCAGGGCCCCCTCTACGCGGGGATCACGGGGTACGACTCGGCGCTCTACTACGGGACCTCTGGCATCGAGGAGGAGTACGACTCCTTCCTGGGGCCGCACCAGCAACCACCCCAGACGCTGAGCCAGCTGCTCTTCCGCGAGCAGCAGGCGACGACGACCGACAACGTGCATCTCACCGTTCAGCCCTCACTGCAGAACACGGCATGGCAGGCCTTGACGACGTTGCCGCCGGGCGCCAACAAGGACGGCGCGGTCGTGGTGATCCAGCCGTCGACCGGCAACATCCTGGCCATGGTCTCCAATCCCACCTTCGACCCCAACCCACTGGCAAGCACCTCGCTGCACGCGGAGCAGCTCGCCTACTACAGCTATATCCAGAAGGACCACGAAGGGTTCTTCCCGCTGCGGCCCATTGCCACGCGCGAGACCTTTCCCCCCGGCTCCACCATGAAGGTCGTGACGAGTACCGCCGCCTACAACCTCAAGCCGACTCTGGCGGCGTTCAACTACCCGGTGCAGCAGTGTCAGAAGTTCTCGGACTCCAACGTCCAATTGTGCGACCAGTCCGGCCCCTGCGGCGGGATGATGACTCAGATGCTCCCCTTCTCGTGCGACCCCGGCTACGCCGAGCTGGGCGTGCAGCTCGGCGTCCCGATCATGACGAAGCAGTCAGAGCTGTTCGGGTACAACTCGGTGCCCGGCATCGACCTCCCGGACACGTCAACCTCTGTCTTCCCGCCCTTGGCGCCGAACTCACAGGCCTTCCTCGGGCAGAGCTCCATCGGCCAGTACAACGTGCAGACCACCGCGCTCCAGAACGCCATGGTGGCGGCCGGCATCGCCAACAAGGGGGTGCTGATGACGCCGCACCTCATGTCCACCATCGTCGACTCCCAGGGCTCCACCGTGGAGACCTACACCCCGAAGGCGGCCTCAACGGTGGCGACTGCGCTGGCGGCCCAGCAGGTCACCTCCCTGATGGAGGGCGTCGTGGCCAGCGGCACGGCGGCCGGGGTCGGCTTCCCCTCCTACCTGTGCGCAGCGGTCAAGACGGGAACGGCACAGACCGACCCGACCACCGGACTGACCGACACCTGGATGATCGGGTTCGCCCCGGCCGACAACCCCCAGGTGGCCGTCGCCGTCGTCGTGCCACGGCAGGCGAACAGCTCCGATGGCGCCAGCGTCGCCGGACCGATCATGAACCGTGTCCTGCAGGCCGCGGTGCCGCAGTCGTCGGTGTCCCAGCCCTGCAGCGTCCAACCCGTTCCGACCTCGAGCTTCACGTCGGCTCCCTGAGCCCCCCGGGTATCCGCACCCTGCCGGACCCCAGTACACTATCTGCATGCCTACGCAGGTAGTTAGCAGTACGGCCGGAGAGGAGGTCCGCTCGGCTGTCGGGATGTTGAAGCTCCTGGCCGACGAGACCCGGCTCCGGGTCATCTGCGCCCTGCTCGAGGGCGAGCACCCGGTCAACGAATTGGCCGAGCTGGTCGGGGCCCAACCCGCTGCGGTCTCCCAGCACCTGGCCAAGCTGCGCCTGGCGCGCCTGGTGCGCAGCCGGCGGGAGGGCACTCGGATCTTCTACGTGCTCGATGACGCGCACGTCCGCCGCCTCGTCGAGGAAGTGCTGTCCCACGCCGACCACGTGACGGCCCATGGCTGACGGCCACGACCACCACGCCGGGCAGCCGTCGGTGGACACCGACCGCCGCGCCCTGACCGTGGCGCTGGTGCTCCTCGTCGCCTTCATGGTGTTCGAGGTCGGATCCGCCATCGCGTCCAACTCGCTCGTCCTGCTGGCCGACGCCGGCCACATGCTCGTCGACGTCGGTGCCATCGCAGGCTCGTTGGTGGCCATCCGGCTGGCGGCACGCCCGGAGACGGGCTCGCACACCTACGGCATGAAGCGGGCCGAGATCCTGGCCGCCGCCGGCAACGCGATCGCCCTCTTGATCGTCTCGGCACTGGTGACGTACGACGCGGTGGTCCGGCTCGTCCACCCGACTTCGGTCGACGGCACGGTTCTCATCGTCGTCGCCGCGGTGGGCGTGGCGGTCAACGTGGCCGCGACCGTCACGATCTCCCGGGCCAACCGGCGCTCCCTCAACGTCGAGGGCGCCTACC
This sequence comes from uncultured Acidimicrobiaceae bacterium, assembly GCA_963783965.1. Lineage (GTDB taxonomy): Bacteria > Actinomycetota > Acidimicrobiia > Acidimicrobiales > RAAP-2 > Bog-473. The sequence goes on from CAWAPQ010000002.1 coordinate 28,030, forward strand.
GCCACATCCTGACCGACCTCTACGGGTTCGCCGGCACGCTGATCGCCGGCGCGGTGATCGTCATCTGGGGCTTCGACCGCGCCGACGCCATCGCATCGCTCGTCGTCGTGCTCCTGATGCTCAAGGCGGCCATCGAGTTGCTGCGCCCCGCCCTGCGCATCCTCCTGGAGGCCACGCCCGAGGACATCGACGTGGCGGAGGTGCGGCGGCACCTGATGGAACTGCCCGAGGTGCAGTCGGTGCACGACCTGCACGCCTGGACGCTCACCTCCTCGTTGCCCGTCCTGACCGCGCACGTCGTGGTCACCGATGAGTGCTTCACGACGGGCCAGGCCGGTCGAGTGCTCGACCACTTGCAGGAGTGCCTCTCGGACCACTTCGACGTGGCGCACTCGACCCTGCAGTTCGAGTCCCCGGGACACATCGAGCACGAGCTCGGCGGCCACCCCTAGGCGCCTACGTGCGGGCGGAGTGCGGCTCCAACGCGGCCACGAGCTCCACGTGCTCGGTCATGGGGAAGATATCGAAGGCACGCAGCGCCGTCAGGCGCCAGCCCTCGTCCAGCAGGACGCGGAGATCGCGCCCCAAGGACGAGGGGTCGCACGACACGTAGATCAACCGGCGCACGCTTGATGCGTGCAGGGCGAGGGACCGCATGACGCCGGTCCCCGCACCCTCGCGGGCGGGGTCCAGCACGACGACGTCGGGCCGGCCCAGCGCGGACTCCACCAGTGCGGGCGTGACCTCGCCTTCGAGGACGCGCAGGTTGGGGAAGGTGGCGCCGTTGTGCCGGGCGTCGGCACAGGCCCGTCCGTCACGCTCGACGGCCAGGACCGAGCCCGTCGGGCCCACCGCCTCGGCGAGAGGGACGGAGAACAGGCCGGCACCGGCGTAGAGGTCCGCCACCGTCGCCCCCTCGCAGGGGCCGACCAGGTCCAGGACCGCGGCCAACAATGCGGTGGCGGCACCGATGTGGACCTGCCAGAAGACCCCGGGAGAGATCCGGTAGGTGCGTCCGTCGACCGCCGCATGGACGGCTCCGGGGGGATGCCGGACCTTTCCTCCCACCACCATCCCGGTGCCGATGTCGGGCAGGCGGGGGGCGGATCGGCCGCGCCCCGTGACCGAGACCAGCGCCTCGCCCGTTCCCGGGCCGGTCACGACCTCCAGCTCGGTCGCGCCCGGCCACAAGACGGTGAGCGCGTCGGTGGCGGTGACGGCCGGGCTGGCCACAGGGCAATCGCGGACGTATTCCAGGCGGTGGGAGCGGTGGCGCCGGAACCCGAGGGCACCGCGGCCGTCCACCGCCACCCGCACCCGGCTGCGCCAGCCCAGGCCGTCGGCGTCACCGGCCACCGGTTCCACCTCGACGTCCCGGTCCAGGTCGGCCAGGCGCCCCAGTTGCTCGGCGATGCGGTACGCCTTCAGGCGGCGCTGCGCCCCGAGCTCCACGTGCTGGAAGTCACAGCCGCCGCAGCGTCCGGGCCCGGCATGCGGGCAGGGCGCCTGCACGCGGTCGGGGGAGCGGGTCAGGATCTCCACCGCGTCCGCCCGCAGGTAGGAGGTGGTGCGCGCCGTCACCCGGGCCCGCACCCGCTCGCCGGGAAGGCTGTGGCGCACGAACACCACCTTGCCGTCGGGGGCCCGGCCCACGCAGCCACCGCCGGCGGCGATGGCGCCCACCTCCAGCTCCAGGAGATCGTCCTCGGCCGCCGTGCCCTCCGGTGTCCCCTCCGGTGGCGACGGGTCGGGCATGGTGGACACAGCCGCAGAGCGTAGGGCGAGCCGATTGGACAGAATTCCTGTCGAGAGTGTCGATCCGGGGCCTTCCCGATCGTCGTCAGGACGACACGAACCAACCAGCCCACAATGGAGGACCCAATGCGATACCTGTTGATGATTGCCCTCGAGGAGAGCGCGAGCTCCCGGACCCCCGAGGAAGACGGCCAGCAGATGCAGCCCGAGTACGCCGCCTTTGCCAAGGAGATGGCCGAGCGCGGGGTGCTGCTGGGAGGAGAGCGCCTGCGCTTGACCAGCGACGCCACCACGGTCCGGGTCCGCAACGGCGAGACGCTCGCCACCGACGGTCCGTTCGCCGAGACCAAGGAGCAGCTGGCCGGTTACTTCCTCGTCGACTGCAAGAACCTCGACGAGGCCATCGACGTCGCGTCCCGGATCCCGGGCGCGAAGGACGGCTCCATCGAAGTGAGGCCGATCTGGGAGATGTGACGGCCGAGGTCGAGGCCGCCGTTGCCGAGGCGTTCCACGCCGAGTGGGGCCGGGTCGTCGCGACCCTGGTCCGGCTCACCGGCGACTGGGACCTCGCAGAGGAGTGCGCGCAGGATGCCTTCGCGACCGCGCTGGAGCGCTGGCCCCGCGATGGCATCCCGCGCCGCCCCGGCGCGTGGCTCACGACGGTGGCCCGCAACCGGGCCGTCGATCGCGCCCGGCGCCAACGCCTGGGTGATTCGAAGACGCAGGAGGTCGCGGTCATGACAGCGGGAGCGGAGGACGAGGCGACGGCCGAGGACGTGCCCGACGACCGTCTCGGTCTGATGTTCACCTGCTGTCACCCGGCCCTGTCCTTCGAGGCGCAGGTGGCGTTGACCCTGCGCACCCTCGCCGGCATGACGACGCCGGAGATCGCCCATGCCTTCTTGGTGCCCGAGGCCACCATGGCGCAGCGGCTCGTGCGGGCCAAGCGCAAGATCCGCAACGCGGGCATTCCCTTCGCGGTGCCACCGCCGCATCAGTTGGTGGAGCGCACGGCCGCCGTGTTGGCCGTCCTCTATCTCCTCTTCAACGAGGGGTATTCCGCTACTTCCGGCACGGACCTGGTTCGCCGCAGCCTCACGGCCGAGGCCATACGCCTCGGCCGTGTCCTGTGCACCCTCATGCCCGACGAGCCAGAGGCGCTCGGACTGGTCGCGCTGATGTTGTTCCACGATGCGCGCAGCCCGGCGCGGGTCGATCGCAACGGCGACATCGTCGTCCTGACCGAGCAGGACCGATCGCTGTGGGACACGGCCGCCATCGCCGAGGGTCGGGACCGGCTCAATGCGGCCAGGCGCCTGGGCCGCCCGGGGCCCTTCCAACTGCAAGCCGCGATCGCGGCCTGCCACGTCAGGGACGATGGGCCGACGGACTGGGCGGAGATCGCCGAGCTCTACGACCACCTGTTCGTGATGACGCCGTCGGCCGTCATCGCCCTGAACCGGGCCGTGGCCGTGTCGATGAGCGAGGGCCCCGAGGCCGGGCTGGCGCTGCTGGACCGCATCGCGCCGGACGGCGAGCTCCGCGCCTACCACCTGCTCCCCGCCGCGCGCGCCGACATGCTGCGCCGCCTGGGTCGCCGAGGCGAGGCCGCCGAGGCCTACCGCCGGGCCTTTGACCTGGCGGGAACCGACGCCGAGCGCCGCTACCTGGAGCGGCGCCTTCTCGAAGCCACCGCCTAGCCGCCGGCGTCGCCACGCTCCCTCGTGCGCCGGGACCCGGCGCACCGGTTTGACAGGCCGAGACCCCGTTGCAATCGTCTCGGCCGGACCACCGCCCGCCGGGCGCAGGTTCCCGACGAGTGCGAGAGGACGGCTGGACCATGTTGCAGGACAGAGTGGCGGTTATCACCGGGGCGGGACGCGGCATCGGCCGCGAGCACGCCCTCCTGTTTGCCTCGCTCGGGGCCAAAGTCGTCGTCAACGACCTCGGGGGAGCCGTCGATGGCTCCGGAGCCGACATCTCGGCCGCCCAGTCGGTCGTCGACGAGATCACCGCGGCCGGCGGCCAGGCCGTCGCCAACACCGACAGCGTGAGCTCGTTCGACGGGGCGAAGGCGATGGTCGACCAGGCCGTCTCGACGTTCGGCGACCTCCACGTCGTCGTCAACAACGCCGGGATTCTGCGCGACCGCATGCTGGTCTCCATGAGCGAGCAGGAGTTCGACGACGTGATCGCCGTCCACCTGAAGGGCACCTTCAACCTGACCCGGCACGCGGCCGACGTCTGGCGCGACGCCGCCAAGGCGGGGACGATCACCGACCGGGCCATCGTCAACACCAGCTCCGGTGCCGGGTTGCACGGCAACGTCGGCCAGACCAATTACTCGGCGGCCAAGGCGGGCATCGCGGCCATGACCGTCGTCAACGCCATGGAGCTGAACCGCTACGGCGTGCGGGCCAATTGCATCGCCCCGGTGGCGCGGACGCGGCTCACCATGCAGACGCCCGGCATGGGGGAGTCGATGCAGCAGCACTTGTTCGACCCCGAGAACGTCTCACCGCTGGTCGCGGTGCTGGCGTCCGAGGGATGCCCCTTCAACGGACAGGTCTTCAGCGTGTACGGGGGGTCGGTCGGGATCTACGCCGGGTGGTCGATCGCCGACTCCGTGGACACGGACGATCGCTGGACGGCCGAGACCCTGGCGACGGCCATGGACAAGCTGCCCCGCACGGTCGAGGTCAACAGCCAGATCGCCGAGCTCGGGAAGCACATGGGGCGCTGACCGCTCGGCCGGACGCTCCTGCGTAGGCTCGTCCGTATGGGTGGGGAGGGCGACGCGCTGGCTGCAGGCGGCCTGCGCAGCGGCGGACGTCCACCCGCTCCTGTGTGCGGTGGCCCACCGGACGGGCGACCTGTCGTTGCTCCGGGAGGAGTTTGGGCCGGACCAGGACCAGCTGCTCGTGCCGGGCCGCGGCCTCGGTCCCGACGAGGAGTCGGCGGCGCGGGCGCTGGCCGGCGCCGCGCTCGGCGGACCACCTGGCCGCCGACCGCCCAGACCACACCTTGACGGCGCCGGAGCGGCGGCGCATCTTCGGGTTTCTCGTCGGCGCCGACGCGGCCGAGCACTGGGACGGCTTCCTGACCGAGGAGCTGGCGCTCCCGGGGAGCGACCCGCGGGAGCCCTCGTGGCGTCGCAGCGGCGACGAAGGCGCATTCCGCTGTGCCGTCGTCGGGGCCGGCGCCTCGGGCCTGGCGGCGGCCCATCGACTGCGCCAGGCGGGCGTCGCGGTCACCGTCTTCGAGAAGAACAGCGATGTGGGCGGCACCTGGCTGGAGAATGTGTACCCGGGCTGCCGCGTCGACGTGCCCAACCAGCTCTACAGCTTCTCGTTCGCCCAGACCGACGACTGGGTCTCCCGCTACTCGGCGCAGCCCGACCTCTTGGGCTACCTCCAGGCGCTGGCCAAGGACTTCGGGTTGGCGGCGTGCATCCGCTTCCGGAGCGAGGTGACCGAGGCCCGCTTCGACGAGAGCGCCCGCACCTGGACGCTCACGGTCCGCTCCTTCGACGGCACGGAGGCGACCGAGGTGGTCGACGGGATCGTCTGCGCGGTGGGGCAGCTCAACCGGCCGTCCTTTCCTTCCCTCGCGGGCCGGGAGCGCTTCGACGGCCCCTCCTTCCACTCGGCCGCCTGGGACGACACGGTCGAGCTGGCGGGACGGCGCGTCGCGGTCATCGGATCCGGCGCCAGCGCGGCGCAGTTCGTCCCCCATCTGGCGGGGGAGGTGGGCCACCTCGACGTGTTCCAGCGCACCCCGCCGTGGCTCCTCCCCACGGACAATTACGGCGACCCGTTCCCGCCCGAATTCCATGACCTGTTGCGGCTCCTTCCGAGTTACGGGCGCTGGGACAGGCTCTGGCAGTTCTGGCTCATGCACGAGGGGCTGCTCGGGGCCGCCCGGGTCGACCCCGCGTGGGACCAGCACACCGAGGCGGTGAGCGCGGCGAACGACTTCGTGCGCTCCATGCTGCTCGATGTCCTCCGGGCCCAGGTGGAGGACGACGCACTGTTCGAGAAGATGGTCCCGCACTTCCCGCCCTTCGCCAAGCGCGCCCTGCGTGACGACGGGCGCTGGGCCGCAGCGCTGAGCCGACCCGATGTCGACCTCGTGACGACGCCGATCGCCGAGATCCTGCCGCACGGGGTGCGGACACGGGACGGCGTGGAGCACTCGGCGGACGTCCTGATCTACGGGACGGGCTTCAGCGCGTCGCACTTCGTGGCGCCCATGAAGGTCTACGGCTCCGGCGGCGTCGAGCTCAGCGAGGAGTGGGACGGTGACGCCCAGGCGTATCTCGGCATGACGGTGCCGGGCTTCCCCAACTTCTTCATGCTCTACGGGCCCAACACCAACCTGGTCATCAACGGCAGCATCCTGATCATGGTCGAGTGCCAGGTGCGCTACACCGTCGAGGCCATCGGCCGGATGCTGCGCGACGGCCACCGGACCATGTCGTGCCGGCGGGACGTCCACGAGCGCTACGGCCGCGAGATGCAAGAGGGAAACGCGCACATGGTCTGGGGCGTGGCGGACGTGCCGACCTGGTATCGCAACGCGCACGGACGGGTGACGCAGAACTGGCCGTTCGACCTGCACACGTACTGGGCGCGGACCCGGGAGCCCGACCTGGCCGACTACGAGTTGGGCTGAGGCCGGCCGTGCCCAGTCGTCAGCTCGTCGACATCCTGGCCCTCGTCCCGGACGACTTCGCCGACCCCGAGGCGGACTACCGCGCCGTGCGCGTGATGCTGGCGCCGTTCCACGGGCACGCGGTGCCCGCGCACGTCTCGGTGACCGAGGTCGACCTCGGCGGGGTGCGCTGTGCCTGGTACGAGGACGACCGCCTGCCCCGGCGCGACCGCGTGGTGTTCCATTGCCATGGCGGCGGGTTCGTGTCGTGCCCGCTCGACGACTACCACTTCTACGGGGCCATGCTGGCCGAGCAGCTCGAGGCGCGCGTCGTGATGGCGGACTACCGGCTCGCCCCGGAGCACACCTTTCCCGCCGCCCACCGGGACTGCCTCGCCGCCTACCGCGGGCTCCTGGCGGATGGTGTCGACCCGGCCCACGTGGCGGTGAGCGGGGACTCGTGCGGCGGCCTGTTGGGGCTGGGCACACTCCTCGCCGCCCGCGACGAGGGGTTGGCGCTGCCGGCGTGCTTCGTCTCCATCTCGGGCTGGTTCGACGTATCGGTGGCGGACCCCGTCGTCGGCCGCGACCCGTTCCTCACGGCGCCCTGGGTCCGGAACCGGGGCCGGGAGTACGCGGCGGGCGGCGTGGCACTCGACGACCCCGGGCTGTCGCCGGCCTACGCCGACCTGGCCGGCTTGCCCCCGCTCTACCTGCCGGCCGCGGAGTACGACACCCTCCGGCACGGGACCGAGGCGCTGGCGTGGGCGGCCCTGCGGGCAGGGGTGGACGTGACGGCGGAGTCCTGGCCGGGCATGGTCCACGGCTGGCAGGGCCTGGTCAGCGCCGGCGTACCCGAGGCGGCGGCGGCCTTCGCCCGGGCCCGCGCCTACCTCGACGACCTCGGGGTGTGACGCCGATCCTCTCGGGATCCTCAGCCCCGGAGAATGGTGAGGTCGAGGTCTCGCAGCCGCTCGGGGTCGGCCAGGATGTCGAGCGCCACGATCTTCCCGCCGCGCACGGTGAAGGCACCGACTGAGAACGGCACCCCGTCGCGGGTGGTCACGGCGCCGGCGACACCGTTCACGAGCGCCGGGTGCGTCAACAGGTTGAACTGGGCGAACAGCAGCGCCCGCCGGGCCACCGCCTCCGCACCGCGCGTCGGGCCCGAGGCTCCGACGCGGCCCGCCGCGCCGGCCGGGACGGCGCCCTGGTCGGCGCGCACGACGACGTCGGGGTCGAGCACGGCGAGCAGCGCGTCGAAGTCACCCTCGCGCGAGGCGGCCAGGAAGGCGTCGACCACCTCGCGCTGGCGCTCCAGGTCGACGTCGGGGACGGTCGGTTCGCCCTGAATGCGCCGGCGGGCACGGCTGGCCAGCTGACGCGCCGCCTCGGGGGAGCGTTCCACGATGGGGGCGATCTCGTCGAAGGGCACGGCGAAGATGTCGTGCAGGACGAAGGCCAGCCGCTCGGCGGCGCTGAGCGTGTCCAGGACCACCAACAGGGCGACGCCGACCGAGTCGGCGAGGAGCGCCTCGTGCTCGGGGTCCGTCCCGCCGGGTCGGTCGAGGATGACGTCGGGCATGTGCGGCTCGAGCGGGTCCTCGCGCCGGGTGCGACGGGAGCGCAGGATGTTCAGCGAGACCCGTGAGACCACGGTCGTGAGCCAGCCGCGCAGGTTCTGGACGTCTGCGGTGTCGGTCCGGTCGAAACGGATCCAGGTCTCCTGGACGGCGTCGTCCGCCTCGCTCAGCGAACCGAGCATCCGGTAGGCCACGGCGCGCAGGTGCGCCCGGTGCTCCTCGAAGCGCTCCGCCTTGTCGTTGGGCATGTCCATGGTCCTCCTCGTCCGACGTAAGACCCCCCGGACGGGCGAGATGTGACGGGCGAGATGTGACGGGCGAGTGGTCCGGCCCCGGATCAGCTGACGATGTCGATCGGTGTGCCGGCCGGGACGACCGACAGCTGGGCCAGATCGGCATCGTGCAGACGGATGCACCCGTGTGAGATCGCCGCGCCCGTCGTCCCGATAAGTGCGTCGTCGGACGCGGTGATCGGCCCGTGGATCCCGATGACGGCGTCGCCGGAATTCTCCCAGTCGGTGATGGTGTCGGAGTGGTCGGAGGTGACGAGGACGAAGGGGCCGTAGCCGGGGCCGGGTGAGGGGTACTGCATCGGCATGAAGTACTGCCCGGGAGGCGTGGGGTCGTCGGGCGCACCGATGCCGGCGGGGAAGTCGAAGATCTGTGCGCCGTTGTCGAAGACCTGCAGGTGCATGGTCGAAAGGTTGACCACAATGGCGTAGGTCACGGTCGATAGCGTGACGTCGTTCTGGTGCACCCAGATGGTCGAGCCGTTGGGACGCTGGGCCAGGCGGACGTAGAGCCAGCCCGGTTCGGACGTGATCACGGGCAGCACCGACGGGTAGCCGTACCAGGAGCCCGGCACGGTCGTCGAAGGCGTGGCGGATTCGGGCGAGGTGTAGCCGGGGATGGAGCCGTGCAACGTGGCGACCTGCGTGCTCGCCGGCGGCCCGCTTGGCGTCGGGGGCGCGGTGGTGGACGTCGAGGCCGTCGGAGCCGCCGCCGCCCGATGGGCGTTGCTCGGCGCGGCCGGGGTGCCCGTGAAGACCCCGGCGGCGACCACGAGCGCGGCGATGCCAAGCACCATCACCCCTGAACCCGCCAGGACACCGATCCGCCGCCGCCTCAGCCCCATCCGACCTCCGTCGGAGACAAGCGTACCGGCGGGTGCAGCGCCCACTTTCCCAGCCGGACCATGGGAGGATGCCGGGCATGGCCGAGCGTCAGTGCATTTCGTCGGACTCGCCGTTCGAGCCGACCATCGGCTTCAGCCGGGCCGTACGGGTGGGCGACCGGGTGGTGGTGTCGGGTACGGGACCGGTGGTGACGGGCGGTCGCTGCCCCGAGGACGCGGGCATGCAGGCGCGGCGGTGCTTCGAGATCATCGTTGCGGCGCTGGGCGAGGCGGGAGCCTCGCTCGACGACGTCGTGCGCACGCGCATGTACATCACCGCGGTCGAGGACGGCGATGCCGTCGGTGCCGTGCACGGCGAGCTCCTCGGGCACGTGCGGCCGGCGGCGTCCGTGGTCGTCGTGGCGGGATTGCTCGACCCCGCCTGGAAGGTGGAGATCGAAGCCGAGGCGGTGCTGCCCTCAGAGGCGGTGCTGCCCTAGGAGGCGGTGCTGCCCTCAGAGGCGGTGCTGCCCTCAGAGGCGGTGCTGCCCTCAGAGGTGGTGCTGCCTTAGGAGACGAGCCCCTCGACGGTGGCGGCGATGATGTTGGTGCCGCGCAGGTCGCCCACGAGGCCCGACTCCATGCGGTTCATGACGTAGCAGACGGTGAGCTCCGCATCCTGGTCCATGATGATGACCGAGCCGCCGTAGCCGCCCCAGTAGCAGGCGTGCGGGCCGAGCGGCATCTCGGGCGGGTTGCTCAGGCCGTAGCCCATGCCCATCCGCTGCGGCACGCCGAGGACCTTGTCGATGCCCTCGGCCTGTACCTCGAAGATCGGGTCGGTCCCCTCCGCCGAGAGCAGGCGCACACCGCGCGCCTCGCCCCGTCCGGCGATGATCGACTGAATGGCGGCCACCGAGCGGGCATTGCCCTGGCCGTTGGCGGCGGGGATCTCGGCGCGGCGCCACCATTCCTGGTGCGCGTTGGTGGCATCGATGGGCGGATTCATGAACGTCTTGAGCATGAGCTCGGAGACCTGGCCCTCCATGGAGGCGGGGTCGATCGGTGGCGGCGGGATGACGTCGGACACGCGATGGTCCTCGCTCGCCGGGAGGCCGATGTGGAAGTCGGCATCGAGCGGCTTGGCCACCTCGCGGGCGAACCAGGCGCCGATGCTCTCGCCCGTGATGCGGCGGACGATCTCACCGATCAGGTAGCCCTGCGTCAGCGCGTGGTAGCCCGAGCCGGTACCGGGCTCCCACCACGGCGCCTGCGCTGCCAGCCGGGTGACGCAGAGCTCCCAGTTGGCCAGGTCCTCGGCCACCAGCGGCTCCTCCCAGCCACTGAGGCCGGCGGTGTGCCCCATGATGTGGCGGACCTCCACCCGCTCCTTCCCGCTGGCGGCGAACTCGGGCCAGTAGGTGGCCACGGGCGAGTGGAAGTCGAGCTCCTTGCGGTCGTGCAGCATGAGGGCGACGAGGAACGTCATCGTCTTTGTGGTCGACCAGACGTTGGTGATGGTGTCGCGCTCCCACGGACGCGTCTTCTCCGGGTCGGCCCAACCGCCCCAGATGTCGACGACCGGCTCGCCGTGCAGGAACACGGCCACCGAGGCGCCGAGGTCGGCTCCCGTGTCGATCTGGTCGGCGAGCGTCCGGCGGACCGCGTCGAAACGCGGCTCGCAGGTTCCTTGCACCTCTGCCATGGGGACCCCCTTCTCTGGTTCCGTGGGGCCGGACGGGGCCTCTCTGTGCGTCCGCCGACGAGCGCAACCTATTGACCCTGCGGGCGGCGCGCCAGCGGGGGCGCCCGGCGGGCCCGGGGAGGAGTCTCCGTCGCGGCGACCATCGGTGACCGTGTCCCGGGGGATCCGCTCGCTATCGTCGCCGCAATGGAGCGTCCTGACGCCGTGGTCGTCGGGTCAGGACCCAACGGCCTGGCCGCCGCTCTCACGCTGGCCCGGGCCGGCATCGGCGTGGAGGTCTTCGAGGGGGAGCCGACGATCGGGGGTGGCACCCGCACCCAGGCCCTGACCCTCGACGGCTTCCGTCACGACGTGTGCTCGGCGGTGCATCCAGCGCTGGTGGCCTCCCCGTTCTTTCGTTCGCTCGACCTCGCCGGCCTCGGGGTCGCGCTGCGCCAGCCCGAGGTGGCCTTCGCCCATCCGCTCGGCGGCGGGCGGGCCGCCGCGCTGTACCGGGGGGTCGACGAGACGGCCACCCACCTCGGTGGGGACGCCGTGGCCTACCGGCAGCTCGTGGGGCCGCTGGTGGACTGGCTCGATCGCATCGTGCCCTACGTCCTCGGGCCGATGCGCAGCCTTCCACGCGACCCGTTGGCCCTGGCCCGTTTCGCGCTCGTGGGGACCCCGTCGGTGGAGCACACCGCCCGCCGCTTCAGCACCGATGCGGCACGCGCCCTGCTGGCCGGCACGGCGGCGCATTCCATGGAGCCGCTCACTGCCCCGTTGACCTCTGCCTTCGGCCTCCTGCTCACGGCGCTCGGGCACGGCGTCGGCTGGCCCGTCGTGGCGGGAGGCAGCGCGGCCATCACGCAGGGGCTGGCCGGCGAGTTGCGCCGCCTCGGTGGCGTGGTGCACACCGACAGCCCCATCACCGCACTGGCCGAGCTGCCGCCCGCCCGAGCCGTACTGCTCGACACCTCGCCGCGGGCCTTCATCGCGCTGGCGGGGGCGCAGCTCTCCCGCCGGGCGGCCCGACCGTGGGCCCGCTTCCAGCCCGGCCCCGGCACCTGCAAGGTGGACTGGGCGCTCGACGGCCCGGTGCCCTGGGCGGCGGAGGCGTGCCGGCGCACCGTCACCGTCCACGTCGGGGGCACGTTCGACGAGGTGGCACGCGCCGAGGCGGCCGTCCGGGCGGGGCAGCACGCGGAACGGCCCTTCGTACTGGTGGCGCAGCCCAGCGTGGTCGACCCGACCCGGGCGCCGGCCGGCAAGCACACGCTGTGGGCGTATTGCCACGTGCCGAACGGCTCGAGCGTGGACATGTGCGAGCGGATGGAGGCGCAGATAGAGCGCTTCGCCCCCGGCTTCAGCGACCTGGTGCTGGCCCGCGCCGTGCGCACGGCCGACCAGGCCGAGGCGCACAACCCCAACCTCCTGGGTGGCGACGTCAACGGGGGCGCCGCCACGCTGCGTCAGACGGTCTTCCGGCCGGTGGCGCGCTGGAACCCCTACCGCACGCCGGTCGAGGGCGTGTACCTCTGCTCGGCCTCGACGCCTCCGGGCGGTGGTGTCCACGGGATGTGCGGTGTCGCTGCGGCCCGCGTGGCCCTGCGAGAGCGTTTCTCCTAGGCGCCCGAGCCCGCGAGCGACGCATGGCTTCAGGCGACGATGGCGACCGGTCCCTCGGTGGTCAACTTCTCGAGCAGGTACCAGGCTTCGATCTCGTCCGCCACGCAGCACTGGAACTCGCCCTGGGCCACGACGTAGCGCAACCAGCAGGGATGGATCCGCAGCACGTGGCCGCAGGGTCCGGAGACCACCTCGATGTTGTCCACCTCGCTGGTGAGCTCGTAGCTCCAGGTGGCGCCGCGGTGCGCTCGGTTGGCTCGCGCGATCAGGCGCTCGGACCTTCCCTTCGGCTGCCTTGAGGCTGTTGGTCATGGTGTCCCCCCGTGCGCTGCCCGGTCCGCTCGGAGGGACCGGGACTTCCACCTTGGAGTCCGGCCGCCGTCGTCATGGACCACGACTGCACAACAGGATGGCCTGTTCCGGTAGGAGGAACGGCGCCGGGGGGTTGCAATCACGGTGCGGCTGTCAGATGGTGCCGGGTCCGTCCCCCGACGCTCAGCACCGCCGCTCTCTACCGGCCAACTCGCCGTGCCTCAGCCCTTGCGCAGGCTCCTGGACACCGCGCCACGCGCCGGGAGCTCCACGCGGCGGGTGGTGGTGACCGTCTCGAGCAGACGCCGGTCGTGGGAGACCAGGAGCAATGTCCCGCTGTAGTCCTGCAGCGCCGACTCCAGCTGTTCGATGGCCGGCAGGTCGAGATGGTTGGTGGGCTCGTCCAGCACCAGGAAGTTGACGCCCAGCGCGGCGAAGGCGGCCAGCTCGGCACGGGTGCGCTCGCCCGGCGAGAGGGTCGACCCGGGGCGGAGGACGGCGTCGGCACCGAGCCCGAACTTGGCCAGCTGCGAGCGAGCCTGGTCGTTGGGGAGGCCCGTGGCCGCCGTGAAGGCGTCGGCCAGGCCCGGGACGTCGCCGAGGACGCGCCGATCCTGGGCGAGCTCGCCCACCACGACGCTCGGACCCAGCCGCCGGGTCCCGGCCGAGAGCGGCAGGCGCCCGAGCACGGCCTCGACGAGCGTGGTCTTGCCGGACCCGTTGGGCCCGACGAGCGCCACCCGCTCGGCCCAGGCGATGTCCAGCGTGAAGGGGCCGAGTGAGAAGTCGCCCCGCTCCACCACCGCATCCTCCAGGCGGACCACGACGTCCCCGAGCGCGCCGTCTCGCTGATGGTGAAACGGAGGTCCCAGCCCTCCCACGGTTTCTCCACGGCCTCCAACGCGTCGAGCGCGCGCTCCGTCCGTCTGGCTCGCCCCGCCAGTTTCTCCGTCCGCTCTATGCGGAAGTTGCGCTGCAAGGTGTCGTTGTCGCGTGGGTGCCTCTTCTCCCGGGCCACGCCGCTGGTGGCCCACTGGCGCTCGCGCTGGGCCCGGCTGCGCAGGACGGCCCGCTGCGACTCGTAGACGGCGTAGTCCTCGACGGCGTGCGCCTGGGCGGCGGCGCGCTCGTTCTGGTACGCGGCCCACCCGCCCCCGTAGAGCCTCCCGCGGCGGGCATGCTCGTCCAGTTCGAGGATGTCGGTCACCGTCCGCTCCAGGAAGGCCCGGTCGTGCGAGACGATGACCATGCCGCCGGTGCGCCGGGTCACCAGGCCCTCCAGCCGCGACAACCCGTCGAAGTCGAGATCGTTGGTCGGCTCGTCCAGCAGGGTCAGGTCGAAGCGGGCGAGCAGCATGGCGGCCAGGGCCACCTTGGCCTCCTGCCCGCCGGACAGGGTCGACACCGGTTGCGTCACGATGTCTGGTGGGAGCGCCACCTGTGCGCAGGCCGTGATGAGCCGGGCCTCGAAGTCCCCGGCCGACAGGGCCTCATAGCGCTCGAGGGCGACGTCGTAGCGTTCTTCGGCGGCCGGTCCGCCGCCGGCGAGGCCCGAGGCGGCCGCCGCCAGCTCCTTCTCGACGCCCGCCACCCCGGTGCGCCGGGTGAGGGATGCCCCGACGGTCACGTCACCATCGCGCGCGTGTTCCTGGCTGAGGTAGCCGACGGTCGCTCCCGGCGGTTCCACCCGGACCTCCCCGGCCGTCGGAACCAGGAGGCCGGCGAGGATCTGCAGGAGCGTGGACTTGCCGACGCCGTTCGGGCCGACGACGCCCAGGCAGGTGGTGGGCGCGACGGAGAAGGACACGTCGTCGAGCACGGTGTGGCCCCCGCGCTCGTGGCGCACGTGGCGAGCGACCAGGGTCGCGTGGGATGCGGCGTGGGGAGGAGACATGCGGAGCTCCGGGGCGGTGCGGGAGGACGGGCGGATGGACGCGGTCACCGGTGACATGACCCTCGGACGCATCGGGCTCTACCGCACGCTCGACAGTGTACCGCCCCCACCCAGTGACCCCCCGGCGAGCGGCCGCGGGCGGCCTGCCACACTGTCCCTGGTGGTGGGTCTGAGGTCGAGGCGGTCGCGCCTGGTGGTCGCTGCGGTGGTTGTGCTGGTGCTGGCCTTCGTCGCGCTGACGCTGCGACTCTTCGTCTACCCGGACGTGAACGCGCCCGAGCGGTCGAGCGCCATTGTGGTCCTGGGCGGCAACGGCGCCGGGCCGTTCGATGAAGGGGTGGCGCTGGCGCGGGAGCATTTTGCACCGACCATCGTGCTGTCGCTGTTGCCGGACCTTTCGTGTCGCGGCCCGGTCCTCCCCGAGGTCCCCTCCGTCCACTTGTTGTGCTTCCGGGCCGACCCGTTGACCACGCAGGGCGAGGGCCGTGCCATCGCACATCTGGCGGCCGTGCACCACTGGGACCGCGTCATTGTGGTGATGCCGACCACGCAGGCCACCAGGGCGCGGTTGCGCGTCGGACGCTGCTACCCGGGACAGGTGCTCGAGGTCGGGGTGACGCCCCCGGGCTTCTGGGCCTGGGTGCGGGGCATCGTGTACGAGTGGCCCGCCCTGCTCAAGGCGCTCGTCGTGCAGCCGACCTGTTGAGCGAGAACGAAGCCACGGGATCGCAACCGTCCGGCGACGCCGGCGAGTCAGGGCGCGTTGTACCGTGCACGCAGGGATGCCGGTGGGGGACCGGTGTGAGGGGGGAGCAGTGCAGGCGAGCGCCCGGGTCGTCGAGACCATCGATGTACCGACGTCCGGCGCCGCCCCTGCGCAGGCGGCCGCACCCGTGCGATCGACGCCGCGCCGTCGGCTCTCACAGCGGGCGATCGAAGTCATCGGGGTCGTCATCGGGATCGCCCTCATCGCCGTCGTGGCGCGGGCCCACGACCTGTCCAACGACGTGTTCTGGTCGCTGGCGGCCGGTCAATGGATGTTGGCCCACCACGCCTTCATGGGGCTGGACCCGTTCAGCTACACGGAGGCCCATCATCGCTGGGTGACCGACGAGTGGGGGTCCGAGATCGCCCTCGCCACACTGTTCCGGGTCTTCGGGAACGCGGCGTACACGGTGTACGCCGTCGTCCTGGGTGGGCTGTGCCTCGTGACCAGCGCGGCCTACGCCCGGGCCTTGGGCGCGCGCGGTGGGCGGATCGTCGCCATCGTCATCCTCCTGGCCATCGGCATCGCGGGCATCGTGGCGGGCGACCGCGGGCTCGACTTCTCCCTGGTGTGGCTCCCGCTGGAGCTCTTGCTCCTGACCAAGGCGCGGGCCAATCCGCGCTGGCTGTTCCTCCTGCCGCTGCTCTGCCTCCTGTGGGTCAACACCCACGGCTCCATCCTGCTCGGCCTCTTCGTGCTCGCCGTCGAGCTCGGCTGGTCGCTGATTCCCGAGCGGTTCGTGCACAGGATCGGAGGCGTCAACCAGTCGCCTTACACAGGGCCCCTCGGACTGGCACTGCTGGGGAGCGTGATCGCCGCCTGCATCACGCCGTACGGTCCGGGCCTCCTGGCCTACGACGTCGACGTGTCGCGCAACGGCCAGATCGCGCAGTACATCAGCGAGTGGAATTCGCCCAACTTCCATTCGGTCATGACGCTGCTCGTCTACTGCGTCCCACTGGCCGTCCTGGTGGCCTGCATCTGGACAAGACGGATCTCGCTCCTGGAGGGCTCGGTCGGTCTCGTCCTCTTGGTGGAGGCGCTGCAGACGCAACGGCTCGCCGTGTATCTCCTGATCGTCGGGGCCGGGTTGGCCGCCACGCTGCCGGCGGGCGCGCCGTGGGGCACGACGGCCCGGCGTTGGGTGGGCGGTGGATTGGCGGCCCTGACCATCGTCATCCTGGCCATCCCCGCGGTCCCGGCCGGGTCGGTGGCGTCGAACCAGCCCGTCCAGGCCTTCGACTATCTGCAGGCCCATCCGGGCCGGATCTTCACGGAGTACACCTGGGGCGACTACTCGATCGCCCGCCACCGGGCCACCTTCGTCGACGGGCGCACCGACCTCTTCGAGGGACAGGTCCTCACCGAGTTCATGGCGGTCACGAACCTGACCACGAACCCGGACCCCGTGCTGTCCGCGGCCCACGTCTCCTACGTCGTGTGGGCTCCCGGCACCCCGCTGGCGCTCTACCTCGCCCACGACCATCGCTGGCGCGTGGTGGACCGGTCGTCGGTGGCCGTGGTCTTCGCCCGGCGCTGACGATCAGGCCATCGTCGCCTCCAGGCCGCGCAGGTCGCCGTCCTCGTCGCACCAGGTGCCGATCGCGTCGTACCCGAGGCGCTCGAGGGTGG
Organism: uncultured Acidimicrobiaceae bacterium; assembly: GCA_963783965.1. GTDB lineage: Bacteria > Actinomycetota > Acidimicrobiia > Acidimicrobiales > RAAP-2 > Bog-473. The sequence continues at coordinate 45,052 of CAWAPQ010000002.1, forward strand.
GGCGGAGCAGCTCGTCCTGATCCCCGCCCAACTCCAGCAGCAGGCCCCCGCCCCGGCGCAGGAAGTCGGGCGCACCCTGGACGACACGCCGCAGCACGTCGGTGCCGTCCGGGCCGCCGTCGTAGTGGGAGGTGTCCTCGAACTCGAGCGTGTCGCGGGGGAGCAGGTGCAGCGCGGGGGAGGGCACGTAGGGCACCACCGCCACGACCACGTCCGTCATCCCCCGCCACGAGGGCGGCACGGCATCGAAGAGATCGCCCCGCACCGCCTCGACCCCATTGGCCCGCGCGCACTCCACGGCGCGGGCATCGCAGTCCGTCGCCAGAACGCGGGCTGCCGGCCGGGCCGCGCGCAGCGCGACGGCCACCGCACCCGCACCGGTGCACAGGTCGACGCCCACGCCGTCGTCGGGCAAACGGGCGGCGGCGCGGCGGGCCAGTTCCACGCTCTGCCAGCGGGGCACGTAGACCCCGGGGTGGACGACGACGTCGAGGTCGCCGAAGGCCGCCCTCCCGGTGATCCAGGCCAATGGCTCCCCGGCCAGGCGCCGGTCGGTGAGCGTGGAGAGCAGGGACCGGTCCGCGCCGGCACAGGCGACGAGCTCGCGCGCCTCCTCTTCCGCCGCGACACAGCCGGCCCGGGAGAGCTGCGCCGTCAGCTCGACCACGAAGTCGTCGGGGTCCGATGTCAGTCGAGCATCGCTCCGGCGACGGGAGCCCCCCCGTTGTCCGCCCCGGCGCGGTCACCGTCGGCCTCATCGGCCTGGATCTGGACGGCAGAGCGGTTCGGCAGGAACAGCGTCGGGATGAAGGCGATCAGGATGGCCCCCACGGCCCACCAGAAGGTGTTGGCGAAGGCGGCGGCCACGGGGTCGGCGACCTGCGGCGGCAGGGCGCCGGTGGACGAGATCACCCCGGTGCTCCCCCCGGCCTTGGCCGCCGCCGGCCCGAGCTGCGTCACGATCTGGCGCTCGAGCACCACGGCGAAGAGGGCGGTGGCCACCGAGCCGCCAACCTGGCGCACGATGTTCATGGTCGTGCTGGCCTTGGGGATCTCCGCGTGGCTGAGTGAGAAGTAGGCGGCGGCGGTGACGGGCATCATCGTCAATCCGAGACCGAGGCCGCGCACGAAGAGCGTGCCCGCCAGCAGCACCTCGCTGGTGGAGGAGGTGACGAACGCGAAGGGGATCGTCGCGGCCGCCATCAACAAGATGCCGAACGGCACGATGCGCCGCGGCCCGACCCGGTCTGTCATGCTGCCGGCCCAGCGCATGATGCAGGCGGCGCCGATGCCCTGGGGGGCCATCAGCAGCCCGGCGACCCAGGCCTCCTGCCCGCGGGCGATCTGGTAGTAGAGCGGCAGCAGGAACATGGAGCCGAACAGGGTGAAGCCCAGCATGAAGATGCAGATGTTGGCGATGGTGAAGCTGCGGTCCTTGAACAGGTGGAGCTCGAGCAGCGGGTTCTTGATGTGCAGCGCGTGGAAGATGAACGCGACCATCAGCACGAGGCCCAGGACGAAGCTGACGAGGACCGACGTGCTGGTGAAGCTGCCGGTGGTGCCCACCTCGGCCAGGGAGTAGACGAGGGCGGCCAGCCCGGGGGAGAGCAGGCAGAACCCGAGGGTGTCGAACGTGGTCGGGAAACGCTCGTCGGTGTCCCACTTCGGCAGCCAGCGGCTGGACAGGATCAGCGTGACGACGCCGATGGGCAGGTTGATGTAGAAGATCCAGCGCCAGCTGAAGTTGGAGACGATGAGCCCGCCGATGACCGGGCCCAGGATCGGCCCGAGGACCATGGGCACGCCGATGACGCTCATGACGCGGCCCATGCGCTGCGGGCCGGCGGCCCGGGCCAGGATCGACTGGCCGACCGGGAGGAGCATGCCGCCGCCGATGCCCTGGAGCACGCGGAAGGCGATCAACGAGTTGGCCGACCAGGCGACGCCGCACAGGCACGAGCCCACGATGAAGAGGCTGAGCGAGGTCATCCAGACCAACTTGGCGCCGTAGCGGTCCACGGCCCATCCCGTGACGGGGATCACGAGGGAGAGGGCCAGGAGGTACCCGGTGGCGACCCACTGGATCGTCGTGACCGACACGTGGAAGTCCCGCCCCAGGGTGGCCAGCGCCACCGCCACAATGGTGGTGTCGAGGATCGACATGATCGACCCCAGGACGACCACGCTCGAGGTGCGCCGCAGGGCGGGCGACAGCGTGAACGAAGGGGCCGCGGGGGAGGTCATCGGATTACTTCATATTACTCAAAGGTATGGAGTTGTCAAAGACTTTCCGCGGTGGGAGAATCGCTCCGTGGGAGTGTCCGAGGACGCCTTCGAGCGGTTGCGTCGCGTGGCCTTCGACGGCGAGCACGTGGAGCGGATGGCCGCGCTCGGCACCCGGCTGAAGCTGTCGCCCGGCGTCATCAAGACCCTGGTCCGGCTGGCCAAGCAGGACGGTGTCTCCATGGGCGAGATGGCGCGGGGCATCGGCTGTGACCCCTCCTACATCACCGCCCTGGTCGACGACCTCGACGAGCGGGGGCTGGCCCGCCGCGAGCCCGCCCCCGACGACCGACGGGTCAAGATCATTGTGCTGACCGACGCCGGCCGCACCGTCTCCGACGAGATCGACCGCGTGCTCTCCGTGCCGCCCGCGGCCTTCTCGGCGCTGTCGCACGCCGAGCTGCGCCAATTGCGCGACCTCCTCGACAAGGTCGTGCTGTCGGCAGAGGAGGAGCAGCAGGAGGGTGGCCGCGTCCTGCGCGCCCAGGAGGCGGCGGCGGCCTCCTGATCGAACCGCCGGGCCGAGACACCCCGGCCCGGTAGCGTCGGCGCCCATGACAGGTGTCACCCCGGCCGTCCCTGGGAATACGGGGTGGCGATGACGGCGATCAGCGTGGAGCACCTGTCCAAGTCCTACGGGGACACGGTGGCGGTGCGCGACGTCAGCTTCGAGGTGGAGAAGGGGGAGGTCTTCGCGCTCCTCGGGCCGAACGGCGCCGGGAAGACCACGACCGTCGAGATCCTCGAGGGATTTCGCGACCGGAGTGGCGGCACGGTGCAGACGCTCGGCGTGGACCCGGCCGCACACGACACGCAGCGCTGGTTGCGCACGCGCATCGGCGTGGTGCTGCAGGAGCTGGCCATCGAGCCGTACTACTCGGTGCGGCAGGTCCTTTCTCGCAACGCCGGCTACTACCCCGATCCTCGACCCATCGACGAGGTCATTGAGCTCATCGGCCTGCGCGAGAAGGCGGACGAGCGCATCAAGAAGCTCTCGGGCGGCCAGCAGCGTCGCCTCGATGTGGGTCTCGGCATCGTCGGCAACCCCGAGCTGCTCTTCCTCGACGAGCCGACCACCGGCCTGGACCCCGCGGGACGGCGCGACACCTGGGACCTGATCAAACGGTTGTCCTCGGGCGGAACGACCGTGTTGCTCACGACCCACTACATGGACGAGGTCGAGGCGTTGGCCCACCGGGTGGCCGTGCTGTTCGGCCAGGAGATCGTGGCCAGCGGCACACCGGCCTCCATCGGTGGCCGCGACCAGGGCGCGGTGACCATCCGCTTCCGCCTGCCCGGCGGCGTGGCGATGGACGAGCTCCCACTCCCGGCCGAGCCGTCGGTGGATGGCCATGTCGAGATCCACACCGAGGACGAACTGCGTGTGCTGCATGAGCTGACCGGATGGGCGCTGGCCGGCGGGCACCCGCTGGCGGGCCTGTCGGTGCTGCGCGAGTCGCTCGAAGACGTGTATCTGGGCCTGACGAGGTCCGACGCATGAGCGCCTCCGTGCCATCCGCCGGCGGCGCAGCCCGTGCGAGCGCCGCCACACTCGAGGTCCCGCAGAAGGGCTCGTTCCGCGGCGTGAGCGACCTGCCGCTCGTGGCGCGCCAGGTGGGCTTCGAGCAGCTGTCGTTCTGGCTGAACCCGGTCGGCGCGCTCATGACGATCGCCTTCTCGGTCGTGTTCCTCATTCTGTTGGGCGCCACTGCTGGCACCTCGACCGTCAGCTCCTACGGCCACATCAAGCTCATCGACTACTACGTGGCGGGCTTCTGCGCTTACGGCGTGATGGCCGCCTGCTTCACCATCCTCGCCATCACGTTGGTCAACCGGCGCGAGATGGGTCTCCTGAAGCGCCTCCGGCTGAGCCCGCTCCCCACGTGGATGGCGATGGCCGCCGTTCTGGTGAACGCCATGATCGTCGCCGCGCTCGGCGTCATCCTGCTCCTGGTGGTCGGCCGCGTCGGCTACAGCGTGCACGGGCCGGCGCACTGGCTGCCCTTCGTCGTCACGCTCGTCGTTGCCATGCTCTGCTACAGCGCCCTGGGGGTCGGGATGAGCACGCTGGTCCCCAACGCCGACGCGGCCGGACCGATGGTGAGCCTCACGTTCTTCATCCTCGTCGCCCTGTCAGGGCTCTGGTTCCCGATCGCCCCGGGCTCGGGCCTGGCCACGTTCGCCGACTACTTCCCGATCCGCCACCTGATCAACGCGCTGGTGGCTTCGTTCACCGGGCAACCCGGCACGCCCATGTGGCCCTGGCGCGATCTGGGTGTCATGGCCATCTGGGGTGTGGCGGGCGCCGTCGTGGGTCTGCGGCGCTGGAGCTGGTCGCCGAAGCGGGGCTGACCCCACGCTGACCGGTCGCTGAGCAGCCCGACAGTCGCGCCGGTCTTCAACGGGCCGAGTTCAACACGTCAGCCCCCCGTCGACCACGACCACCTGGCCGGTGAGAAAGGTGTTGGCGGGGTCGGCCAGGAACAGCACGGCCCGCGCCACGTCCTCGGGCTCCCCGAGCCGGCCCAGCGGAGTGCGCCGCGCAATCTGTCCCAGCTGGCCCTCGTCGAGGCCGTGGCTCATCTCGGTGCGCAGGTACCCGGGCGCCACGCTGTTGACGGTGATGCCACGCGACCCGAGCTCGCCGCGCCAGGGCCCGGGTCAGCCCGTCGAGCCCCGCCTTGGTCGCCCCGTAGACCGAGAGCCCGCGGTAGCCGGAGAGGCCCACGACGGAGGAGACGTTGATGATGGCGCCGGCCCGCCGGGCCAGCATCACCCGGCTGGCCGCCCGCGTCACGTAGACGGTTCCCTTGAGGTTCAGGTCGATGACCTGGTCGAGCGCGTCGTCCCCGAACAACCCGAGAACGCCTTCGCGGGCGACGCCGGCGTTGTTCACCAGAACGTCGAGCCGGCCCCAACGCGCCGCGGCCTCCTTGACGAAGCGCTCTGCGTCGGCGGAGTCCGAGATGTCCGCCGTGCCGAAGTGGAAGCGCTCCTTGTACTCCGGGTCGTCCTCCCAGGCCCGAACGGTCTCGGTCGCGGTGCGGGCACAGGTCTCGACGCAGTAGCCGGCGCCGAGGAGGGCGTCGACGAGGCCCGCCCCCAGCCCCCGGCTGCCGCCGGTCACGAGCGCGACGCGCGGGCTCGATTCGCTCATCCCTCCGTCCTCCTGACCGTCTTGCCGCCCCGGGTCTCGAGCGCGGCGACCAGGTTCACGCTGCGCGGTTGCCACGCCCGCGGCAGATCGGCCACGGCCTCCCTGACCGCACGCCGGATCTCGTCGGCGTCCGCCACCGCGGCACCTCCCACCGGCACGATGTCGACGGCGACGATGGACCCGGTCAGCTTGCTGGGGCGTCCGAAGACCCGTGCGGCCTCCACGGATGCCAGCGAAAGGACCCGCTCTTCGACGGGGAGCGGGTGGACCTTGACGCCGCCGACGTTGATGATCTCCGACTGCCTTCCCCGGAACAGGACACGCGTGCCCACGATCTCGACGAGGTCGCCGGTCGGCCGCCAGGCCGTCGGGCTGGGGGCGGCGCCGTCCGGCTCGTCCGCGTAGCCGAGCATGCCGGCCTCCGCCCGGACCCAGAGCTCGCCCTGCTCGGCGCGCACGTTGGACGTGGGGTTCGAGGCGCTCCACAGCGATCCGAGGGCGATCCCTGGCAGTCCGTCCGTCACCGACGTGATGGAGCCGAACTCGGTCGACGCGTACACCTGCGACACCCGAGCGAGTGGAAAGGCGATCCGCAACTCTTCCAGCAGGTCGCCGGAGCTGGCCTCGCCCCCCAGGGTGATCTGTTCGAGGCTGGGGAGCCGGACGTGTCGGTTGCGAGCCTCGGCGAGGAGGAAGCGCCAGAAGGTGGGCGTCGCGCTGACACAGGTGACCCCGTCGGACAGCAGCGCGTCGAGACCGTTCTTCGGCTGTCGTGGGAAGGGCGCCACGAGCGTCGCCCCGCTGGCTACGACGTGGAGCAGCACTTGGATTCCGGCGAACTGGTGCGGGCCGTAGGCCAGCAGCCAGCGCTGTGCGGGCGCAGGCCGCACGTTGTCCACCGTCTGGGAGAGCACGCGCCAGTCGTGGCGCGCCGCCTTCGGGGCGCCCGTGGTGCCGGTCGTCCGGATCACCAGTGGTTGGGGAGCGTCGGGCGGCGCAATGTCGGCGATCTCGCTGTCGCGCGCGTCCATCAGAAGCTCCTCGGGGCAGACCACCTCGAGCGGCCCGCTCCGGATGTCGTCGCGCCGCGTCACGATGACGGTGTGTCCGAGCGAGCCGGCCTCTTCGGCCAGCGTTCGCGCGTCCATGTCGGGTTGGTATTGGCATGGTTCCGCGCCGGCCAGTGCCGCGCCCGCGAGCAAGCGCAGCACCCAGGCGGCATCGGAGTCGGCGACGGCGAAGCGCGTGACGCCGCGGCACCGCAGGGCGGTCGCCACGCGCCGGGAGTCGTCGAGCAGGTCGCCGTAGGACGACGCACCCGCCGACGTCACGACCGCGGTCTGTTCCGGATCGGCGGCGGCAGCCGCCTCGAGGAGAGCGATCATTCCGTGCGGACGGCTGCGTAGAAGAGCACGATGTCGCCCACCGTGTCGGGGAGGTCACCCCCGGCCGAGAAAGGATCGGATCCGAACTCGTCCTCGAGCATGGCGGAGAGCTCCGCCGCTTCGAGGGAGTCGAGGCCGAGCCCGTCTCCCCAGAGGCCCGTACCGTCGTTCCATCCTCCCGCACCCTTGTCGGTGCGCTCGAGGAAGTCGCTGATGACGGCGTGTGCCTTGTCCTGTCCGCTTTCCATTGTTCCCCTTCCTTTCGAATGATCGCCCGTCGCTATTACCCGTCGCCGTCGGATCTCATTTGACGGCGGCGAGGATTCCGTAGCCGAGGGTCTGATCCCTCCAGAAGCCCTCCAGGACATGCGTCGACTCCACGAAGTCGCACACGCCCGCGTCGCCGATCAGGTCGCGCAGGGTGTCCTCGTGGGTGTCGACGTTGGCCCGCCAGGCGGCGAAGGTCGGCAGTGTGGGCTGGCTGATGTCCGAGGCATCGGTCACGGTCATGTGGAGCGAGGCGAGGGTCGACGCGTAGGCGTCCAGGGGCTCCATGTGCGCATCGCCGAAGGCCCGCCGGAGGAGGGCGAAGTCCTCGCGACGGGCCCGCACCTCGGGGAACGGGATCTCGCGCCTGCGCATGACGTCGCAGAGCACGAGCCGACCGTCCGGCGCAAGGACGCGCACGCACTCGCGGAGGAGGGCGGGCTTGTCGCGCATCAGGTGTGACGACTCGAGCACCCACACGACGTCGAAGGCGTTGTCGTCGAGGCGGTTGTCGGTACCGTCGCGCTGCTCGAACACCGCGCCACGCAGGCTGCGGGCGGCCGCCAGCGCGCTGGCCGCCTCCACCCCGCTCGGACTCGTCGTGATGCCGACAGCCGACACCCCGAGTCGGGCCACCATGTCGCACGACTGGTGGCCGGTGCCGCACCCGACGTCGAGCACCCGGTCGCCGGCTCCCATGGCGGCGCGGTCGAGCATGGAGCGGGTCAGGGCCCCGGTGGCCCGGTCCAACGGCGTCCCGGCGGACTCGAAGAGCCCGTAGTGGAATTCCTCGCCCATGATCAGTTGCCAGGCGCGGTGCACGCGGTCATAGTGCGCGGCAGGCGCGTACGTCTCCGTGTTCTCGGTGCCCATGACCCGTTCCTCCGTCCCGAGCGACGACGTTGCCCGTCCCGGCTGGGGCGAGCTTTGGCCGTCACGGGCTGTGGATAGAGTTGCCGTCTCCACCTTCTACAAACGGACCAACGGGGTGATGCTTGCGGCTCGTCTTGGCATTTTGCATGCTCGTGCTGCCGTCCCGATGCAAGGGCTACCTGGGACGACGGCTGTTCGGGTGGGACATTGATCCGACCGCGTACATCGGGCGCAGCATCATCCTTGTCCGTCATTTGTCGATGGGTCCGGGGGCCAGCATCGGGCCGCTGAACGTCATCAGGGACCTCGAGGAGCTGCGCCTGGCCGAGGGCGCCAGCATCGCCGCCCGCAACTGGATCACCGGATTCCCCCGCTCGTCCGATCCCGCCACCGACGCCTTCCCGCACTCGCCGAACCGGCGCCCGTCCCTGATCATGGGGAAAGGGGCGATGATCACCATGGCCCACGAGATCGATTGTGCCGATCGGGTCGAAATCGGCGACTACAGCTCGCTGGCCGGGTTCCGCTGCACCGTCCTCACGCACAGCCTGAACCTGGTGCGTGACCGCTTCGTCACCGGCGCCGTCGAGATAGGGCCCCACGCGGCGGTGATGTCGGGTGCCACTCTGCTGAGCGGGACCAGTGTCCCGGCCCGCTCCATCGTCTCGGCGGGTTCCGTCGTGAACACCCCGCTCAGCGAGGAGCTGACGTTCTACAGCGGGAATCCGGCCGTCGCCGTCCGCCCCCTGCCCGAGACCCTCGGCTTCTTCCACCGGGGCGAGCACGACGCGCGGCGTTCTGGGGGTCGAGGCGTAGGACGCCCGCCTCACCGTCGTTCCTCGACCGTGACGGTCGATCGAACCACCTCGGAGGCGTCCCTGTACCTCGACCTGCTCAAGCGCAGCCTGACCGGGTCGCTGGCCGAGGACAACGACAGCATCCTCGGGGGCGTGCGGACCGCCGGATCGACATCGTGGAAGCGGCGGCTGGCCAACGTGGTGGGCGACGTGGCGGCGCGGGCCAACGTCGAGATCGCCTACAAGAAGCCGTACGACCCCATGTCGCGTGAGCTCGGCCGGGACTGGCCCTCACGCGCCGAGTCGATGATCGGTCTGCGCCGCATGGACAACATCCAGCACTGCGTGCAGACGGTGATCGACGAGCGCGTGCCCGGCGACCTGCTCGAAGCCGGCGTCTGGCGCGGTGGTGCCTGCATCTTCATGAAGGCCAACCTGGTGGCACGAGACGACACGACGCCGCGTCGTCTGGGTCGCCGATTCGTTCCGAGGTCTGCCGCCGCCCAACGAGACGTTGTACCCCGCCGACTGCGGTGACGACCTGCACACCCGCGCCGGTCTCAGCGTCGGGGCCGGCCAGGTGCGGCACAACTTCGCGCGTCACGGCCTGCTCGACGACCGGGTGCGGTTCCTCGAGGGCTGGTTCAAGGACACCTTGCCGGCCGCCCCGATCGAGGCCCTGTCGGTGATGCGGCTGGACGGCGACATGTACGAGTCGACCTGGCAGGCCATCGACGCGCTGTACCCGAAGCTCTCGCCGGGTGGCTTCTGCATCATCGACGACTTCGGGAGTCACCAGTCACAGGCCGGCCAGGCCGTGCTCGACTACCGCCGGGCCCGGGGTATCGACGAGGAGATCGTGGACATCGACGGCTTCGGCGCCTACTGGCGGAGGCGGTGGTAGGCGTCCGGTTCAGCCCCAGCTGCCCGTCCCACCGGCGAAGCGGTCCTGCAGCGACCCGGCAAGCCGGGGAAAGCGCTTCTTGACCCGGTCGTACTCCTCGGGCAGCACGATGCGCGCGCACTTGGCACTCTCGTGCAGAAGCCCGCGGCCGATGGCGAGGCGACCCGCCCGCCGACGCCAGCGCTCGTAGGCCGCCGCGTCGGCCGCGTCGAAGGGCGACGGCAGCGGGAGGGCGCTCGTCTGGCGCTCCCTGCCGTAGGCCCGGCGGAGCTGGCGTGAGATCAACCGGCCCCGGCTGTCCCTGGCGTAAGGGTACGGCGGTGCCGGCGCGAGCACTTCCTCGTACGAGGACAGGACACCCGCGTACTCCTTGCACAATTGCAGCAGCACGCTGTCGTCCTGCACCAGGTGTGCGTAGGAGTCGAGCGCACGCAGCGACAGCTTTTCCGGCGCGCGCGAATCGAAGGCGTGGAAGTGGAAGAGCCGGAGCCGTTCACCCGTGGAGGCGATGCGGTAGCCGTCGGCGTCGAGCGCCAGCGGTCGTTCCCACAGGTTGGCGACGCTGACGTTGTACCCGGCGTGGCGGAAGCTCGCCGCCTGGAAATGCGAGCTCCCGATGTCCATCCACTTCTGATCGACGAACAGGCCGGCCAGGGGGTCGTAGAGGCATTCGGTGCTGAGGCGGGACCACCACCACTCGAGGGCGGGCAGGGACCGGCGGTCGACGGCGCAGAAGCCGAGATTGTTGACCCCTACCAGGAGGAGGTGGCCGTCGGAATGATCCGCCCCCGGGGGCGGAGGCCCGAGGAAGTGGGGCGTGAGGAGGATCCCCCCCGCCGACGCCCCGAGGGCACCCGGCAGCTCCACCATGGGCGCGGTGAGGTAGGTGTCGGGGTCCAGGTAGACGGCCTGGTCGGCGTCCTCGAGCAGCCTCTGCAGCAGCAGCGGTTTCACCGCCGTGGCCAGCTCGACCAGGTCATAGGACATGGCCAGCTCACGGACGCTGCGACGCGAGAGGCCGAGCGAGGCGGTGCTCAGGCAGACCACGCCGGGCAGATCGGGCAGCTGGTCGTCCTCCGCCAGGTCGATGAACAGAATGCGCAGGACCGCCCCGTCCTCGTGGCGCCGCAGGCTCTCGGCCAGCGCGAGCGCCTTGGGGAGGTAGTTCGTCGAGAGAATGGTGCAGTAGGCGCGCGTCCCGTTGCCTCGCGGGGTCATACCTCGACAACGCAGGTGGGGGGCCGCTTCATACGGCCCTTCGGGTGGGCGCCCCGACCTCCCGGTGGGCTAGAAGAGGGCGGTGAGCCCCGACGAGAGCAGCCCGGTCCATTTCCGCCCCGCCACGTACGCCGCCGGCGACGGCGAGCGCCCCGCCGTCATCACCGCCTCGGGCCGGGTCGTCACGTTCGCCCAGCTCGAGGAGCGCTCGAGCCGCCTGGCCCAGGCCCTCTTCGCCCATGGCCTGCGTCCCGGCGACCACGTGGCGGCCCTCCTGCCCAACGACGACCGCACCCATGAGGTGGCCTTCGCCCTGCAGCGGTCGGGCCTCTACTACACGATGGTCAACACCCACCTGGCGGCCGACGAGGCGGCCTACATCGTCGTGGACTGCGGCGCCCGCACGCTCATCACCTCGGAGGCGCTCGCGCCGCTGGCCACCGAGCTGGTCGGGCGGACGCCGGACGTGGAGCTGCGCCTCATGATCGGCACGCCCGCCCCCGGCCACACGTCGTACGACGAGTTCGTCGCCGGGTCCCCGGCCGCGCCGCTGGACGAAGAGGTCGAGGGCTCGGCGATGCTGTACTCGTCGGGCACCACCGGCCACCCCAAGGGGATCCGCCGCCCGCTGACCGGACAGCCCTTCGGCTCCGACGTCGTGCTCTCGGGCATGCTCGGCGGCATCATGGGTTTCGCCCCCGGGGACGTCTACCTGAGCCCGGCGCCGCTGTACCACTCGGCTCCCCTGGTGTGGTCCATGACGGCCCAGCGCATGGGCGGCTCGGTCGTCGTCATGGAGCACTTCGATCCCGAACGCTGCCTGGCGCTCATTGAGGAGCACAAGGTCACGCACGCCCAGTTCGTCCCGACCATGTTCGTGCGGATGCTCAAGCTCTCCGACGTGGTGCGGAACAAGTACGACCTCTCGTCGCTGCGCTCGGTGGTGCATGCCGCCGCACCCTGTGCACCCGAGGTCAAGCGACGCATGATCGAGTGGTGGGGGCCGGTGATCCACGAGTACTACTCGGGTACCGAGGGCATGGGCATGACGTGGATCACCGCCGCGGAGGCCTTGACGCATCCCGGCTCGGTCGGCAAGGCCATCTGGGGGGAGGTACACGTGTGCGGCGACGACGGGGAGGACCTCCCGGTCGGTGAGGACGGCGTGGTGTACTTCGCCGGGCGAACGGGGGCCGCCACGTTCCAGTACAACCACGATCCCGAGAAGACGCGGCAGACCTTCAACGACAAGGGGTGGTCAACGCTGTGGGATGTCGGGCACGTCGACGACGACGGGTACCTGTACCTGACCGACCGCAAGCTCTTCATGATCGTCTCGGGCGGCGTCAACATCTACCCGCAGGAGATCGAGGACGTCCTCGTGCTGCACCCGGCGGTGGCCGACGTGGCCGTCTTCGGCATCCCGGACCCCGAAATGGGGGAGGAGGTCAAGGCGGTCGTCCAGGCCGCCCCCGGCGCCGTGCCCGGGCCGGAGCTCGAGGCAGAGATCATCGCCTTCTGCCGCGCCCACCTGTCGCACTACAAGTGCCCACGGTCGGTCGATTTCACCGATGAGATGCCCCGCGGCGAGAACGGCAAGCTCTACAAGAAAGCCCTGCGCGACGCCTACTGGGCCAGCTCGGCCCCCAGGGCGAACTGAACCTCGGGGGGAGGCCGCACGTCGGCGTACCAGGCCAGTCCCAGGGCGACGACGGCGCCGAAGAGCAGCACGGAGGTGATGCCGACGGCCTCCACGACCGGACCGATGAGCAGGTTCCCCACTCCGACCGAGCCCCCGAAGCCCATCATCCACAACGCCATGACACGGCCCCGGACGTTCTCGTGGACCCGTGCCTGCAGGGTCGTGTTCAGTGCCGTGATGAAGGCGAAGTAGAAGGCGCCCGTGATGGCGACCAGCACGTCCGCCGGCACCGGGTTCCGTTGCAGGGCGAAGGCGCAGAGCGCAGCCGAGTAGCCCACCAGGCAGACGCGTACCAGGAGCGGCTTGGACGTCCGGGCGAAGACCGTTCCGATGGAGATGGCGCCGATGAGGGCGCCGGTGCCGAACGAGGCGTACAGGATGCCGTAGTCAGCCGACTTCGAGAGGTTGATGCCCAGGTTGTGGGCGGCCACCACCGGCATCTGCCCGACGAAGGCCAGCGCCAGGAGGGAGAACAGGAACACGGTGACGAGGCAGCGGCCCACGACGCGGTCGTGGCGGGCCACCGTGATACCGGCGGTGAGTTGCCGCCACCGGCTGGCCCCCGACGGCGACTGCTGGACGACGGGCAGCGTCACCATCATGAGCGCCCCCACCACGAAGAGGTAGGTGACGGCGTTCCCCGCGAAGATCCAGGCCGGCCCGACCAGGGGGTACAGGAGGCCGCCGATGACCGGTCCGATGACGCGGGAGGCGTTCATCTGGGCCGAGTTCAGGGAAATGGCCCCCGGCAGGTCCCGCTTGCCCACCAGCCCGGGCAGGACGGCCGAGTACGACGGCCCGAACAGCGCGCTGCCGCAGCCGACGCCGAGCACCATGATCACGAGCAGGACCTTCGAGGGGTGGGGTGACGCCGCCACGAGGGCCACCCCGATGGAGAAGACCAGCTGCTCGACCGCCAAAATCATGAGCAGGCGCTTGCGGTCGATCTTGTCCGCCAGCAGGCCACCCACCATGGGCAGCACCAGCGCCGGGCCCAGCTGGGCGAAGATGATGACGCCGACGAACGTGGCCGAGTGCGTGAGGTCGTAGGCGTAGGCACCCAGGACGACGTTCTGCATCCAGGTGCCGATGTTCGAGGCGAACGCACCCAGGAAGACGATGCGGAAGGTGCGGTGGGACAGGGCGGCCCGTGCGGTGCCGCTGCGGGCCGGGACGGGGGAGTCCCCGTCGACGACCGCATCCTCTATCTCTTCGAGCGAAATGGACCCCTCGTCGCCCTCGAGGCGATCGTCGGAGGGAGGCGGCACCCGGCCATGGTACGGGAGGCCATCACCGGGTCAGGGGCCGGCGGCAGAGCAGATGGCACCGCACGGCACGTTGAAGGCCGTCGCCGGCGCCAGCGGGACCGTGAGCTCCGAGGCGGCGCCGGCATTGCGTTGTACCTGGTAGATGCCCCCGACCATGGCGGGCATCTGGGTCAGCGTGGGGAAGAGGTGGGGCGTGTCGCCCGTCGTGATGGTGACCCGGAGGCGCCACCCCGTGGGCAGCTCGGCCATCGTCGGGAAGATGACGATGTCCTGGCGCGTGACCTGGCCGGGCACGATCGGCTGCTGGGACGCCTGCGTCAGCGGATGCACCGGAAGCAACAGCTGGCCGCCGGGCAGCGTCCAGCTCCGCCCCGGGTCGACCGCGCGTTGGTCGCCGTCCAACGCGCCCGACGACAGGGGCACGCTGTCCCCCGAGGGGGAGACGGCCTCGACGGTGGCGGCCAGCTCGGTGTCGGTGCCGGTCGAGGTCGTGTACACGGTGGCGTCGATCGGCCCGGCCACGACCTCGGGCGAGTCGACCGGATCCGTGGTGTAGGTCAGTGCGCCGGGTCCTGCCCCGAGCGTCACGTCGTTGAGGTCGCAGGGGTCGTTGGTATCGAGCGACTGGAAGCCGAGGGCGAGGGCCCCGGCGCCCCACTGGTCCGTCTGAATGGAGCACGGGCTCGTCGTTCCCGTCCAGGCGACCGAGTCGGCGCCGGAGACCGCGGTGGGCGCCACCGGCGAGAGCCCGCCGTCGTTCTGCGACAGGGCATCGCTCCCGCTGCGCCCGGCGCCGAAGTAGTACGGGGTCGGCGTGGCGGCGGGCAGCGGCCACTGCGCCGCGTCCACCCAGGACCCACCGGAGTTCTGGATGTCCAAGTGCAACGGCGTCGTCGTCGACGCCATCGGCGTGTGCTCGCCGAGCAGCCACGTGTCGAACCACTCGAGCTCCAGCGCCGACATGTTGACGCCGGTCCCCGTCGTCACGTGCTGCCACGGGCCCATGAGCAACTGGTAGCGCGGCGTCACCGCCTGGTCCGGGGTCATCGCCGCGTCCTGCGGGCGGCCGTCGAAGAGGTTCTGCAGACCGACGTAGTTCAGCGGCTCGCCCTGCTCGAAGAGGTCGTTCCAGCCGCCGACCAGGAAGGCGGGGATCTGGTCCTTCACCACGGCCGCCAGGTCCTGGGCCGGGCTGCGGGACGCCCAGTACCCGTCGTCGAACGCCCCGTCGCCCCGCCCGGTCTCCACGTTGAGGACGAGCTGGAGGAACGAGACGAGTTCGGGGCTGTGCGCGGCCTCGGTCGGTGCGAGGGCGGCCAGCCCACTGGCGAGTGCCGAGGAGTTGCCGCTCTCGGCGGCCTCGACCAGCGGCTCGAGGGGGGGATTGGCGAGGTTCAGGCCCGACAACAATGCGACGTACGTGGCGGCGAACTCGGTGTCGGGGATGCCGCCCTGGGTGACGGTGTCGGCGTACAGGTCGTTGCCCGAGATGATGGGGAACATCGCCTTGATCGGTGAGCCCGCCCCCGCCGCCTCGACCGTCTGGAACTGGTTGATGCCCATGTACGACTCGCCGAAGAGGCCGACCTCGCCG
Source organism: uncultured Acidimicrobiaceae bacterium (assembly GCA_963783965.1). GTDB lineage: Bacteria > Actinomycetota > Acidimicrobiia > Acidimicrobiales > RAAP-2 > Bog-473. Next base: position 60,500 of record CAWAPQ010000002.1, read on the forward strand.
TTGGACTGCGGCAGATGCGCGGCCCAGCGCGCCAGCGTCGCGCCGTCGGTCGACTGCACGGGGTCGAACAGGTCGAAGCTGCCGCCCGAGTCGCCGGTGCCGCGCACGTCGGCGATGACCACGATGTAGCCCCGGTCGACGAGGTACTCGACGTTCGTGTTGGCGATGGCCGAGGCATCCACAATGAACGCCTTGCCGTACGGCGTCTGTTGCAGCAGGACGGGGAAGAGGCCGTTGGCCGCCGTGCCCGTGCCCGCCGTCGTGGGGAAGTAGACGTCGGCTCGCAGGACGGTGCCGTCCGCCATCGTGACGGGGAGGTCGCGCAGCGACCCGGTGCCGTACGTCGCCGGCTGCGGCGTCCAGCTGCCGGCGTCCGCCTCTTGGGCGGTGTCCGCCGCGGCGGCACTGCCCGCCCCGAGGTTCTGCGCCGACATGGCTGCGGGGGCCGGGCCGCCTCCGCCCGGCAGGAAGGGCGCCACCACGAAGGCCGAGAGGGTGAGGACCAGTGCCAGCGCACCCATCACGACACGCCAGGGCACCGTGCCCTTCCAGCGGCCGACCATCTCAGTCCGTGCGGGGAGGTGCCAGGGCGTTGACGAGCAGGGCGACGCCGATCCCGAGGATGAGGCCGAAGATCAGGGCCAGCACCGTCCACTCGACGGTCTTCGGTGAGACCGGCTTGCTGGGGGCGGTCGCCGCCGAGATCACCTGCCCGCCCTCGGTCGTCACCCCCTGCGATGCGTAGAACTGGTAGTTCTGCAGCTGGTTCTGCAGCGTCGTCAGCTGGCCCTGCAGGTCCCCGAGCTGCGTCTCGTCCGGGGTCACGTTGGTCGTCGCCGGTGCGGCGCGGATCTCGGCGTTCAGGTTGGCGATGGCGAGTTGCAGGGTGTCGATCTTGTTCTGCACCTGCGACTGCGCCGAGGTGAAGGTGTCCGCCGTCTGTTTCTGCTCGTAGTGGATGTAGGCGTTGGCGTAGGCGTTGGCCGCCGCCGCGGCGGCCTCCGGGTCCTTCGAGCGGACCGATACCTCCACCACGTCGGTGGTGCCCACCTGGGTCGCCGTGACCGCCGGGGCGTCCGGCAGCGTCTTGGCCACGAGCCGGGCGAGCGCCGAGCTCTCAATGACCTCAATGCCGTCGGGCACGTTCGGTATCGGTGCGACGCCGGAGGGGGAGTTCGCCTCCACGAGCGTCTCGGAGATGGGGGGCTCCATGAGCATCGATGTCGATGCCTCGTAGGTGGGTTTGATCAGCACGCAGTAGGCCAGGGTCGCCCCGACGCAGATGGCGGCCACCACCAGGACGGTGACCCTTTTCCGCCACAGGAGCAGGGCGTACTCCCGCAGTCCGGACGCTTCGGTGCCCGCCGGACCGGAGTCCCTGGGAATGCGGGCGTAGTCACGCAACCCAGGTTGCTCAAACTCCAGTGGATCACTCATCGGTTGCGGAACGTGCCGCGGCGGCCGTTCTTGCTCCCAATCGGTTGATCCGTAGGCAAAGGGGGCGCGTGCAGTTTCCGTTGCGTGGGGAACGGAGACCTCTTCGTGGTCGTGGCGCGCCGGCTCGTCTATGTGGGCCTGGCCCTCTTGCCGTTGCTGCACTACCGGGTCGGCAGCGCGTTCGACCTCAGCGACCTGTGCTTCCTGGTGGCCGCTGGGTTCATGATCCTGACCCGGCGCCCACCCAGGCGGGCACCGCCGGCGCCCGCCTGGTACTTCGGCTCCTTCGTCTGGATCCTCGCCGGCGTCGTGGCGTCGGCGCAGGCCGTCTCCACGACGGCATCGCTGCAGGTGGTCGTCAACGCCATCTTCGTGTTCTTCGTGCTGCAGTGGATGCTGCGCCAGCTGCTCGACAGCACGGCCCGCATCCGGGCCGGCATGGTCGCCTTCGTGTTCGGGTCGTCGATCTCCGCCTTCGTGGCCTTCCTGCAGACGGAGTTCCACGTCCTGGGCTACAGCCATCAGGCGAGCCTCGAGGGCTCGCGTGCCGTCGGACTGAGCAACCAGCCCAACATCGCCGCGGTGACCTTCGCGCTCGGGCTGGTCTTCGCCATCGGTCTCGTCGTCGAAATGGGACTGCGCCGGTACTGGTACATCGGCGTGTGCATCGCCGTGCTGGCCGGCGCGCTGATCTTCAGCGCCAGCGTCTCGGGCATGTCCAGCACCCTCGTTGGCTGCTTCGTCCTCTTCCTCACACGCGGCTTCCGGCTGCGGACCGTCGTCGGGGTGCTGGCCGCCCTCGCCATCGTCTACGTGGTCGCCATCTCGGTGCAATCGAACGGGAGCCACTTCAACCTGGACCCGATCGCCCGCATCGAACAGACGACGGGGACGAACACCGGGTACAACACGGTGAACCCGCGCGTGGCGACGGTGGAGCACTCGTGGAGCGGGATCGTGGCGAGCCCCGTCATCGGGCACGGGCTCGATCAGGCGACCATCGCGGTGTACTACGACGCCGACGTCGGCGTCTTCTACCCGGCCCACAACATCGTGATCCTCTACTGGTTCGCCGGCGGGATCTTCATGGTGGCGGCCGGGGCGCTGATGATCGGCTCGTGCTTCAACCGCCTCCTGCATGGCCGCCTGCGCCTCGGCAGGGGTGCGGACCGCGCCCTGCGCGACACGGTGCTCGCCGGCTGTGTGACCGTCCTGTTCTTCTCGTTCCAGTCGCCCGAGATCGTCGACCGGTGGCTCTGGCTCCCCTTCTTGTTGGCCCTGTGCTTCCGCGTCGGCGGGAAGACCGATCGATCTGGACCCGAGCCTGTCCCGGAGTCGCGAGAGGCAGCGACATATTCGGCAGACGACATCCCCGTCCCCGCGCCATCCGTCCCGGCACCGTCCGTCCCGGCACCGTCCGTCCCGGCACCGTCCGTCCCGGCGCCGTCCGTCCCGGCACCGTCCGTCCCGGCGCCATCCATCCCGCCCGCTATCCCGCGTCGTGTCAGCGGGACGGTGCCGGCGATGAGGCGGCCGTCGTGATGGGCCTGGGCGAGATGTTCGACGACCGCATCCTGGGTCTCGACAGCGCCCATGTCTTCATGGTGAGCGCGCAGGCCGTGGCGGCCCGCGCCCGCGTGGTGGTGGAGGTGGGCTGTGGCCGGGGCGTCCTGGTCGACACGGACCAGCCGGGCGGGGCCTGGCAGGACCTGCGGGGGGAGGGCCGCACCGTCATCGGCATCGACATCGATGCGGTCGGCGAGGACAACCCCGTCATCGACGAGTTCCGCCTCATCGGGGCGGACGGCCGGTGGCCCCTCGACGACGGGTCCGTGGACCTGGCCGTCAGCGACTTCGTCCTGGAGCACGTGACCGACCCGGAGCGCTTCGCGAGCGAGCTCTCCCGCGTCCTGCGGCCCGGCGGGGTGTTCATCGCCCGGACGATCAGCCGCTCGTCCGTCCTGGCCGCCGCCGCCCGCGTCGTCCCCAACGACCATCACGCCAAGGCGCTCGAGCACCTGCAACCCGGGAGGGAGGCGCGTGACGTCTTCCGGACCGCCTACAAGATGAACACGCGCCGGGATCTCATCCGCCTGTTCGACGCCGACTTCGAACTGGCCCTCGCACGCAGGACAGGCCTGGAGCAGTACTGCAAGCCCTGGCCACGCCTGCGTCGTGGGGTGGCGCAGCTCGAGCGGCACCTGCCGACGTCCATGTGGATGGCGCTCGTCGTCTTCGCCCGCCGGCGCGGCTGACGGCGTCCCGTCCTACCCGATGCAGGCCTCCAAGGCGTCGCGCACGTCGCGGGCCGTGCGTCGCCACGTGAACGTGGACGCGTGGTCGACACCGGCCCGCAGGTCGTCGTCGCTGGTCTGCAGGGCCGGCGGCACGGCCCGGGCCAGCGCCGCGGCGTCCCAGCCGTCCATCACGGTGGCCAGCCCTCCCGTGACCTCGAGCAACGCCGGGTCCGGTGTCACCACCACCGGGATCCCTCGGCGCATCGCCTCCACGGCGGGAAGGCCGAAGCCCTCGTAGTCGGACGGGAAGACGATCAGCGAGGCGGACGTGAACTGCTGTTCGTACTCGAGGTCAAGCAGCCACGGCTTGAGCGTCACCAGGTCCCCGATGCCCCGCGCCGCCGCGCCCGCTTCGAGGACGGCGCGCCCCTCAGCCGACAGCCCCACCACGACGAGCGGCAGCACCTCGGAGCGAGAGCGGAGCGTGGCCCAGGCGTCGAGTACGAGGTCCACGTTCTTGTTGCCCCACTGCCCGAAGGCCAGCGCGTAGCGGGGTCCCGGCTCCCTCGGCGGCCAGGACAGGACGTGGTCGGCGCCCAACTGGGCCACGGTCACCCGGTGGGAGCGCAGAAACGGGTGCGCGGCCAACAGGTCGTCGTGCGTCCGATGCGAAATGCACACGATCGCGTCCGCCTGCCGGTAGCCGATGCCGTAGCTGACCCCGCGCAGCAGGCGCCTCCCGGCGCTGAACTGTTCCGGCCGCGCCTCGTGGCGGATGTCGAGGACGATGACGGCGCGGGGGCAGGGGAGCGGCGCCATGGTGGTCGCGGGTGTCAGGCCGAGGAACGCATCCGCGTGCACCTGTCGGCACAGCGCCGGGACCCGTAGCTCCATGGCGGCCAGGCGGGAACCGTCGACCCGGTGCACCCGAACTCGCTCGTCGTCGACGTCGAGCTCGACGCCCGACCGGAGCACCAGGTGCAGCTCGTCGTCGAGACCGAGCTCGACCCACCCCTTGAGCAGGTTCTCCGTGACGACGCCGAGGCTCGTGCCGCGGGCCGGCACGGCGTTGACGACGACGCGCACGGCAGCACGGTATCTGAAGAGGACCGCAGGCTTGGGGGGTCGAAGCCGTTCTGCAGGCGTGCTCTTCTCACCGCAGCAGCAAGCTGGCGGGTTCCCGAGCGTTCACTTGGTATGAACGGCACGGACCAGCACGAGGCCACGCCCGTTTCGGTCCCGACCACCAGGCCCGGGACCGCATCGTCTCAGAGGGTGATCGTCCTCACCGTCGCCGACCAGGGCGCCTCGAGCGTCTCGAACTTCGCCCTCGCCATCATCGTGGCGCACTACAGCTCGGCCAGCGCCTTGGGCGTCTTCGCCATCCTGACGTCCACCTACGTCCTGAGCCAGGGCATCGTGCGCAGCCTCTCGAGCGACTGCCTGCTCACCCGCTCGGAGTCCGACGGCGTGCAGCGATCGAAGTACGAGCGGGGCGGCTACCTGGCCGCCATCGTCCTCTCGGCATCCCTGGCCGCCGTGATCGCGGTGGTCAGCGGCGCGCTCCCCAGCGAGTTCACGCTGCCCTTCGTCATCTTCGCCGTGGCCTTCCCACTGATGGCCTGCCAGGACTTCGCCCGCTTCATCGGGATCAGTCGCTACGACCCCGCCTACGCCATCCGGCTCGACCTGGCCTGGCTGGCGCTCTTCCTGGTCGCCTACGTCATCCTGAAGGGGGAGGGCCTCACGACCCTGGCGTGGCTCTTCGGGGCCTGGAGCGGGGCCGGCGCGCTGGTCGGGCTCTGGACGCTCCGGGCCCACTTCGCGCGGACGGGGCGAGGCGAGCTCCTGCGGTTCTGGGACAACAGCGAACGAAGCGTCGGCCTGCGCTTCGCCGGCCAGTTCATGCTCGTGACCTCGTGGACGTACTTCGTCTCGTACCTGCTGCTCTTCGTCCTCCCACTGGCATCCATCGGCGTGTTCAAGCTGTCCCAGCTCGCTTTGGGTCCCATCACCGTGTTGCTGGCCGGAGTGCAGTCGGCCCTCATCGCCCTCGCCACCAAGCGCTTCCGGGTCGACGCGCGCAAGGCGCTGCACTTTCTCCTCCTGGGCGGCGTGGGGTCCTTCGCGGTCACCATGGCGTGGACGGGGATCGTCTACAGCGCACCCCTGCACGTCATGTCCAGCCTGTTCGGCCGCAACTGGGCGGCGGCTCGGCTGATCGTGCCCTACGCGGGGTTGGCGGTCGCATTCGCGAGCTTCGCCAATGCCGCCATCTCGGGCCTGCGCGCCATGCGGGCCGCCAGCGAGAACCTCCGGCTGTCGGTCGTGATGGTGCCGTTCCTGTTCCTCTTCTGTCTCGGCGGTGCCCAGCTCTACGGCACGAGAGGCGCAGCGGGCGGCCTGGCGATCGCCGGGGCCATCTATTCGGTGCTGGCGTGGCGCGTGCTCGTCAACGCGGCACACGCCTTGGTCATGGTGTCCGAGCCGTGACGGCGCGCTCAGCGGTAGGCGACGTCCACCCGCACCGGCGGCACGGCCGGGGCGCCACCGGGAGCATTGAGGCGGGCCCGCACCGCGGCCACGTCGCGACAGGCGATGACGTTGAGCGTCGGTGGCAGTTCGTCGGAGTGCCAGGGCGACAGCGCGCCGTCGAGCAGGTAGATGCCATAGCCCACCTCCCTCAGAAAGGTGCGCACCTCGGCCGGCGTGATCCCGAAATGCTCGCAGTAGCCCGCGTGCTCGAAGAGGAGCACGGGTGCCGCGTCGCCGGTCAGCAGCCGGCGCGCCCCCTTCATGACCAGCAGCTCCGAGCCCTCCACGTCGATCTTGATCAACGCCGGGGCATCGCCACCCACCAACTCGTCGAGCGTCGTGACGGGCACCGTGATCCGGTCACCCCCGAGGTCGCCCTCGGGCGCCAGCCGGTTCAGGACGTCGCGGTCGAGCACCTCGAAGGTCGCCTCACCAGGCGTGTCGCTGAGGGCGGCATCCACCACCGTGATCGACAGGTCGTTGAGCGCCAGGTTGGCGAGCAGGTCCTCGCGCACCGGTGGGAACGGCTCCACCGCCGTGATGCGCACGCCGGGGATGCGCGTTCCGACCAACGTCGAGAAGACGCCGACGTTGGCGCCCACGTCGACGAAGTGGTCACCGGGACGCAGGAACCGCAGGCAGAACTGCAGCTCCTCCCATTCGTGCACGCCGTCGTAAATCGTCCACACGCCACTGAACTGCTGCGGCCGCGCCGCCAGGCGCGTGCGACCGTCCACCGTGACGATCGCCGCCACGGCGTCGCCCGCGTCCCGTGTCCGCCAATGCCATTCGATGGCGCGCCGTTCCGCCGCCACCCGGCCACCCTTGTTGGCTGGATGCCGGGCGATCGCCCACACCCAGTACACCGAGCGCCGCGCCCGGTGCACCAGCCGCGCCGCCGTGCCGCTCTCCCGCTCGTGTCCGTGACTCTCCCCGCTCACGCGAGGTTTCTAGCAGATCGTGCACGGCCGTGACCCGACTGCCGAGCGCGCTCCGCCCGCTCTTCCCGTGGCTCAAAACGGGCGTGTTACGCGCCACGCAGGCGGTCAGCCCGCTGACCCGGCGCCTCCCCGGCGCGACGCCACCACGCCGCGTGGCGCGTTCCGCATCCGAGTACGCGCGGGCCCATCCCGCTGGTGGCGTCGAGGTTTCGGAGGTGGTCGCCGCGCTGGATCTCGACCGACCGCTTCCGGCGGGGATGCCCGCCGACCACCCGCAATTCGCGGCGCATCGTCACATTGCACCCGCTGTCGTCGCGACACTGCGGCGCGGCCGCGTGCTCGCTCCGTACGGAGCGGTGATGACCGAGGACGACACCCTCCTCTTCGATCTCTCGCCCTATTACGGCGCGGCCGTTCCGTCGCAACATCCCGTCTTCCTGCGGTGCCGCCCGCAGGTGGTCACGGAGCTGTCCGGCTCGGTCGGCGTGCTCACGACACGCGGCAGCGAGAACTACTACCACTTCCTGTTTGATGTCCTGCCCCGGCTCGAGCTGTTGCAGCGCGCCGGGGCGCGGCCCGACGCCTACGTGGTGAACCGTTCGACGCGGTTCCAACGGGACCTGCTCGATCACCTCGGCCTGACCGCCGATCGCTGCCTCGGTGCGGACGCGTACCCGCACGTCCGGGCCGACGAGCTCGTGGTGCCGTCCCTGCCCGACGACAAGCTGCGCACGCCGCCCTGGATCGTCCCCTGGCTGCGCGCCCAGTTCCTGCCCGACGACGTGTGCCCGCCCCACCGTCGTCTCTACGTGAGCCGGGGCCATGCGAAGCGCACCCGGCGCGTCGAGAACGAGTCCGAGCTGCTTGCGGTGCTGGAGCCGCTCGGCTTCGAGGTCGTCGATCCCGGCGCGCTGTCGCCGGCGGATCAGGTGCGCGTCTTCGCCGAGGCGGAGTACATCGTCGGGCCGCACGGCGCCGGCCTGACCAACCTGGCCTTCGCCTCCCCCGGGGCGGCGGTCCTGGAATTGTTCGCCCGCGACTACGTGAACGAGTGCTTCTGGGCGCTGGCCTCGACGGTGGAGGGCCTGCGCTATCGGTACCTGGTCGGCGACGGCACCCCGATCCGGTCCCGGCGGAACCGCGGGGTCGCCTCCGACATCACGGTCGATCCGCAGCGGGTCGTCCGGCTGCTCGACGAGCTCATGAAGGTGGACGCGTGATCGTCGTGCACGACTACTCGGGACATCCGGGGCAGGCGCAGTTGAGCCGCGCCCTGGCCCGGAGGGGCTTTGACGTCACGCACCAACACTGCCCCTCGTACGCGACGGGGAAGGGCTCGCTGCAGGTCGAATCGGGCGACCCGAATGCGCTCACCTTCGAGCCCTGCGCCATGGAGGGCACGTTCGCCAAGTACTCGCCCGTCACCCGCGTCCGCCAGGAGGTCTCGTACGGCCGGCGGGCCGCCGCGGCCATCGCCGCCAGGGATCCCGCGGTGGCCGTGATCAGCAATGTGCCGCTCTTGGCCCATTCGATCCTGGCGCGCCGGCTGGCGCGCCGCGGCGTGCCGATGGTCTTCTGGCACCAGGACATCTACTCGGAGGCCATCGCCTCGGCGGCCCGCCGGCGCCTCCCGGTCGCCGGCTCGCTGATCGCCCGGGTGGCGGAGCGCCTGGAGCGCACCATCGCCCGTCGCAGTGCGGCGATCGTGGCGATCTCGCCCACGTTCCTCGAGAAGCTCGCCGCCTGGGGTGTGGCGGACAAGACGACGGTCGTCCCGAACTGGGCCCCCATCGATGAGCTCCCTGTCCGTGACGCGGACAACGAGTGGAGCGCGCGCATGGGCCTGCGCGGCCACCCCATCGTGCTGTACTCGGGCACGTTGGGCCTGAAGCACGATCCGAGCATTTTGGCCCTGCTCGCCGACAGGCTGCGGGTGTCGCACCCCGACGCCCGGGTCGTGGTGATCTCCGAGGGCAAGGGGCGGGACTGGCTCGAGGATTGGAAGCGCGAGCGGGGGCGGGACGCTGACAATCTCGTGCTGCTGGACTTCCAGCCGTACGAGGACCTGCCCGCCGTCATGGCGAGCGCCGACGTGCTCCTGGCCGTGCTCGAGCCGGACGCCTCCCGGTTCTCGGTGCCCTCGAAGGTCCTGACGTATCTCTGCTCGGCGCGGGCCATCGTGGGCGTCCTGCCTCCCGACAACGCGGTGGCCGAGATCCTCACCACCCAGGGGGCCGGACGGGTCGTCTGCCGGGACGGCGTGGCGTCGGAGGTGGCGATGCTCCTCGACGACGAGGTAAGCCGGCGCATCATGGGCTGGGCGGGCCGGCGCTACGCCGAGCGGGCCTTCAGCCCCGAGACGGCCGCCGACCGCTTCCTCGCGATCTTCGGTGATCGGGTGGCTGTGCCCATCCCGTCTTCGTTGCCGACTCCTGTGTCGGCCACCCCTGATCGGCGCCTCGTGTCCACTCCATCGGGGTGAAGACGACAAGGTCGGGCGTTCTGGATCGTTTCCCCATCGTTGGCAATCGACTTCAGGGAGGAAATGGCCGATGACGAGCGTGTTGGTGACCGGGGCGGGAGGCTTCATCGGCGGCCACCTCGTTGCCCGGCTGCGCGACCAGGGCGTCGAGAACATCCGCGGCGTGGACCGGGCACCGGTGGCGGAGTGGCACCAGCGCTTCGACGACGTCGACAACCGGAGCGCGGACCTGCAGCACCTGGCCGCCTGCCGGAGCGCCTGCGACGGGATCGACGTCGTCTACAACCTGGCGGCAGACATGGGCGGGATGGGGTTCATTGAGAACAACAAGGCGTTGTGCATGCTGTCGGTGCTGATCTCCACCCACATGTTGGAGGCGGCTCGGGACGCCGGCGTCCAGCGTTTCTTCTACTCGTCGTCGGCCTGCGTCTACGCGGCCGGGAAGCAGGAGTCGCCCGCGGTCGAGCCGCTACGCGAGTGCGATGCCTATCCGGCCATGCCCGAGGACGGCTACGGCTGGGAGAAGCTCTTCAGCGAGCGGATGGCCCGTCACTACTACGAGGACTTCGGCCTCGAGACCCGGGTGGCCCGCTACCACAACGTCTACGGCCCGTACGGGACCTACGACGGCGGTCGGGAGAAGGCCCCGGCGGCCATCTGTCGCAAGGTGGCGACGGCCCTGCTCGACGGATCCGACGAGATCGAGATCTGGGGCGACGGGAGGCAGACGCGCAGCTTCACCTACATAGACGACTGTGTCGAGGGCACGTTGCGCCTCACGGAGAGCGATGTGCGGGAGCCGCTCAACATCGGCTCCGAGCAGCTGGTCACGATCAACGAGCTGGTCGACATCGTCGAGGGGATCGCCGGGATCTCCCTCAAGCGCAACTACAACCTGACGGCGCCCCAGGGAGTCCGGGGCCGCAACAGCGACAACACGCTCATTGATGACCGGCTGGGTTGGACGCCGTCGGTCAGCCTCCAGAATGGCCTGCTGCAGACCTACCGGTGGATCTTCAATCAGATGTCCGCCCCCGCCGCTGTCGGTCATCACCGTGCTTGACGCAATTCCGTCGGGGCGTGGCTGAGGTGCGACTCGTCTTCGCGTATGTCTTCGCGTTCCTGCCCATGCCGCTGAAGCGGCTGATCGCGCAACGCGTCTACGGCTGGGACCTGCATCCCACCGCATACATCGGTCCGAGCGTGCTCACGGTCCGCCACCTGTCCATGGGACCGGGCGCGAAAATCGGCGCTCGGAACACCATCACCAATGTCGACGAGCTCCGGATGGGGGAGGGGGCGATCATCGGATCGGGCAACATGGTCAAGGGCTGGTGGGACCACCCGACCCAACCTCTGGCCGAGCGCTCTCCATCCCTCGTACTCGGCGACCACGCCCAGATCGCCTCGTACCACTACATCGATTGCGTCGACACGCTCGAGCTGGGCTCGCATGCCGCCATCGCCGGCTTCCGCTCGACGGTGTTGACCCATTCGATCGACCTCATACGCGACACCTACGTCGTCGGCCCGGTCGTCCTGGGGGAGTACGCGGTCGTGATGTCGGGTTGCATGCTGCTCGCCGGCACGCGGGTCCCCTCGCGCAGCATCGTGTCCGCCGGTTCCGTGGTCGATACCAAGCTCTGCGGGGAATTCACACTGTTTCGTGGCAACCCGGCCGTGGCGGTGCGTGATCTCCCCGAACGGTTGGGCTTCTTCCACCGCGGTCGGTTGCCGACGCGCTGACCTCTGGCGTCGTTCCCGACGTCAGCTTCGAGCAGAACCGACCCTGGTCCACAGCGGCGAGGGGCGCGACGTCATGACCCGGCCGTTCGGGGCGCGAAAGGTCAGCTCCTCATTGGCGTTGCCGCTCATCGTCCAGCCCTTTCGGTGCACCACCCCGTGATGATGTCGACACGTGAGGCAGATGTTGTCGAGGTCGGTCCGTCCCCCCGGTTTCCACGGGACGATGTGATGGATATTGGTGAAGGTCACCGCGTTGCAGCCCGGGAAGCGACATCGTCGGTCGCGTCGCATGACCTCTCGGCGTTGGGCCCCGGTCGGGAAGCGGCGAGCCCGGCCCTCGTACATGGTGTGGCCGACCTCGTCGTCGAGGGCCACCACCATGGTGGCGTCACAGGCGATGCGCCGGGCGGTCTCGGTGTCGATCAACCCGTCGTGCTCGAGCTCGCCGGCCAGTTCTGTCAGCTCACCTGAGTCCTGAGTCCTTGACCAGGGCACTGAGCGCGACATGGGCCACCACGAAGAACGGGGTGCCCGAGCTCTGCGCGCTCTTTGCACCCCCCGTGGCGATGAGGTCGATGAAGGCGTCGTGGAGGCGCTGGTCCCAGCGCCTCCGGCCCGCCGAGGAGACCTTGCCCGCTGGAGCGACCGGGCCCGAGGGGAGACCTTGCCCTTCGAAGGGACCTTGTCCTCGGAGGGGACCTCGTCGTCGGAGGGGATCTCGCGGGCCCGGGCTTCGAGGCAGGCCTTGGTCTGCGCATAGGACTCGGCGGGCAGCTGCACCGTCATGGTCTTGAAGGTGTCGTTGAAGCGCAGGTAGCGCCGGTCGTGCTCAGAACGCACCGGTGGCCCGGTGCGCTGGGCCCCCTGGCGCGCAGCGCTCATCTGGGCGATGTCGCTCAGCTCACGGACACCGCACGCCTTGGCCTCCTCGCACAATGCACCCTCTGTCGAAGGCGTGGCCACATCGAGCACGGCACGGACCTTGTCCAAGGACACCTCCCCATCGCAGAGCGCCCCGACCAGGTGGGGCACCTGGTCGGCCTTCTCGGCCACATGGACATAGGCCCGGGCCGTGGGGACGCTCACCCCGAAGCGTTCGACGGCCCAGGTCTCGAGAGAGGTGGCGCCCTCGTCGCGGAACGATTGGCGCCGGGCCACCTCGCCCAGGCGCTCCACGATGCGACCGTCGATCGAAGCTCGTGACCGGAACAACTCGTCGAGTTCTGCATGGACGTCCGCCTCGGATGGCCCAACCACGCCGCCGGCACCGAGCGCTGACGCCGGCAGCGTGGTCGTCTGGGCCGTCGCCTGGGAAGCTCCAGCATTGGGAGGTGCGGTATTCCCGGGCATCGGGAGAAGAATGGTCGGGCCATCCCCAACGGAGCGCGGAACAGATCCGCTTTCCATCACGGGGGAGAGACGTCACCCCAGATGATCTCGGCACTCGCCCGGATGTCACGCGACGAGGTGCCCACCAGCACCTCGTAGCGACCGGGATCGGTCCGCCACGCGTGCGTGTCGACGTCCCAATAGCGAAGAGCACGAGCGCCCAACGGCACCCGGACCGTCGAACGGGCCCCCGCCTCCAGCACGACCTTGGTGAACCCGGCCAGTTCCCGGTCGGGGCGACGAACGAGGGACTCCGGTGCCCGCACGTACACCTGCACGACCTCGGTGCCCTGCCGGGACCCGTTGTTGACGAGCGTCACCGTCACGACATCCGCGTCGACCTGCACATCATCAAAGGCCACGTCCCCGTAGGAGAGCCCGAACCCGAACGGAAAGAGCGGCGCCAGTCGCGTCGTCTCGTAGAAGCGGTAGCCGACCAGGACGCCCTCCCCGTACACGACCTTGCCCTCGACGCCTGGATACCGGTCCCCCTCGACACCCAGCCCCGCCGGCCCGTCCTCCACCCGAGCCGGGAACGTCACCGGCAAGCGGCCCGAGGGCTCGGCCAGCCCGACCAGCATGTCGGCCAGCGCGTCGGCGCCCTCCTCGCCCGGGTACCACGTCATCAGCACGGCCCCCGCACGCGACGCCCAAGGCATCTCGACCGGTGACCCCGCATTGACGACCACCACGGTGCGCCGGTTGGCCTCGAGCACCGCCTCGACGAGCTCCCGCTGGCGACCGGGGAGGGAGAGGTCGGGTCGATCGTGGCCCTCGGACTCCCACTGCGCGTTGGAGCCGACCACGACCACGGCGACGTCGGCCTCGGCGGCGGCCGCGACCGCCCGCTCGAATTCGTCGCCGGTGTCGGGGGGCGAGGCCCCGATGCGCGCGCCCATGATCGGAGAGGAGGACGAACGGGGCCAGACCTCGACGGTCAGCGCGTACGAACGTCCCGCCGCGAGGTCCAACGTCACCTCGACCGGCTCACTCCCGGCCCCGTAGAAACCGGAACCCCGCACGGGCTCGCTGTTGTCGACGACCACGTCGCCGTCCAGGCGCAGCACGGAACGCCCGGCGCTCTCGAGCCCGAGACGCCACGCGCCCGAGACGTCGGGCACGAAGGTCGTCGACAGCCGCACCGAGCACCGTCCGATGGCGAGCTCAGGCCGCACCGGGCCGATCCACAGCACCCGGGCCGTGTGCGCCGACTCCGTCGCCACCGGAGCTCCCGCCCGGTCCGCATTGTCGAAGTAGTCGATCCGCAACGTCTCGTCGGCCAGCAGCCGCAGGTCGATCGCCGGCAGACCCCGGTCGATGCGGCAACCCACCTCGGAGACCACGGACGCACCGGGCAGCCGCTCCGCCAGGGCCTCGTCCACCCGCCGCCGCCGATGGGGCGTGACCTCGGAGCTCCCGCCGCCCATGGCGAGCTGGGCCGCGTTGGGCCCGATGACGGCGACGCTGCGCACGCTCGCGTCAGCGGGGTCCAGCGGGAGCACCCCGTCGTTGACCAGCAGCACCGTGCCCTCCGCGGCCACGCGGCGGGCTACCGCACGCCGCGTGGGATCGTCCTCTTCCTTCTCTCCGGGTGGCGCATCGGACCCGCCCCCGAGGATCCCGACCCGCCCCATGAGGCGCAGGACGTGGCGGACCTGGCCGTCCACCGTCGACTCGTCCACCTGCCCGTCGCGCACGGCGGCGGCCAGCGAGGGCCCGAGCCACGCCGAGGGACCCGGCATCTCGAGGTCCAACCCGGCCCGCGCCGCCGCGCCCGTCGAGTGCGTCCCGAACCAGTCGGACACGACCAGCCCGTCGAAGCCCCACTCCCGCCGCAGCACGCCGTCGATCAGATCCGGTTGCTCGCCGCAGTACACACCGTTGACCTTGTTGTAGGCGGTCATCAGGGACCAGACGCCGGCCTCCTGTACGGCATGTTCGAAGGCGACGAGGTGGATCTCCCGCAAGGCGCGCTCGTCGACCTCTGCGCTGATGGTCATCCGCTCGTGCTCCTGGTCGTTGCAGGCGTAGTGCTTGATGCAGCAGGCGACCCCACCGGCCTGCACGCCCTCGATGTAGGCGCCGGCGATGCGGGCCGTCAGCAGCGGGTCCTCCGAGAAGGACTCGAACGTGCGGCCGGCCAGGGGCGTGCGCACAATGCACACCGTCGGGCCCAGCACCACGTGCACCCCCTTGGAGCGGGCCTCGGCCGCCAGGACGTCGCCGAGCGCACGCACGAGATCGGGGTTCCACGTCGAGCCCACGGCCATGCCGCACGGCAGCGAGAGGGAGCGCCGGCCGATGAGGCTGTCACCCCGCACGCCCGACGGGCCGTCGGACATCTTGAGCGCCCGGAGACCGAGCCGTTCGACCGGCGGGAGGTACCACATGCTGGCGCCGGCGGTCAGGGACGCCTTCTCGTCGAGGGTCAGAGCGCCGACGAGCCGCTCGATCTCGGACTCCATATCCATCACCATGCGCACACCATCCCTCTCGTCATCACCACGTGTCCACGAAGGGCCGACCGGCCCCCGGCCGCTCAACCCTTCGCCCTCCAGCCGATTCGAGGGCGTGCACGAAGCGCCGCCTGGTCACGGCCGGGTCGATCACGTCGTCGATCTCGAAGTGCTCGGCCACGTGCACGGCCTTTCCGTGTTCGTAGGCCCGCGCCACCATGGCGTCGAAGGCGGCCGCCCGCTCGTCGGGGTCCTCTATGCGGTCGAGCTCACGGCGGAACCCGAGCCGCACGGCGCCCTCCAGGCCCATACCCCCCAGCTCGCCCGTCGGCCAGGCCACGGTGAAGAGCGGCCGGCGGAAGCTGCCCCCGGCCATGGCCTGGGCGCCGAGCCCGTACGCCTTGCGCAGGATCACGCAGGCGAAGGGCACCGTGAGCGACGCCCCGACCACGAACATGCGGCTGACGTGGCGCACCAGCGCCGTCTCCTCCGCCTCGGGCCCGACCATGAACCCCGGCGTGTCGCACAACGAGAGCACGGGCAGCCCGAAGGCCTCGCACAGCTGCAGGAAGCGCGCGGCCTTGTCCGCATTGGCGGCGTCGATGGCGCCGGCGAGGTGCAGCGGGTTGTTGGCGATCACGCCGATCGCCCGTCCCTCCACCCGGGCCAGCGCCGTCACCATCCCGGGGGCGAACGACGCCCGCAGCTCGAGCACCGACCCCTCGTCGGCCACGATGTCGAGCGCCCGCCGTATGTCGTAGACGCGCCGCCGGTCCGACGGCACGACGTCCCGCAACCGGTCCTGGTCCGGCGCCGTCCACTCCCGCACGTCCCCCTGGAAATACGACAGGTACTGCCGGGCCACCTCGACGGCTTCCTTCTCATCGGCGCAGAGGACATCGACGACCCCGTTCGGCACCTGCACCGACACCGGCCCTATCTCCTCCGGGCGGAACACGCCCAGCCCCCCACCCTCAATCATGGCCGGGCCACCCATGCCGATGTTGGCGTCGGGGGTGGCGATGATGACGTGGCAGCATCCCAGCAGCGCGGCGTTGCCGGCGAAGCAGCGTCCCGACACCACGCCGACGAGCGGCACCTTCCCGCTCAGGGCGCCGAACAGCGCGAAGGCCTCGGTGTCGAGTCCCGTGACGACGGCCATGTCGGTGTCGCCCGGCCGGCCGCCGCCGCCCTCGGCGAAGAGCACCACGGGCAGTCGCAGCCGCTCGGCGAGCTCGAAGAGGCGGTCCTTCTTGCGGTGGTTCATCTGGCCCTGGGTGCCGGCCAGCACGGAATAGTCGTACGACAACACCGCGCAACGCGACCGTTCCTTGTCGAAGAGGTCGCCGTTGACCCGCCCGATGCCGGCCACGAGGCCGTCGGCCGGCGTGTTGGCCACGAGGTCCTCGGTGCTCCGGCGCGCCCGCTGGGCCGCGATCACGAGGCCGCCGTACTCCTCGAAGCTGTCGGGGTCGCAGAGGTCCTCGATGTTCTCCCGGGCCGTCCGCCGCCCGCCGGCGTGCCGGCGCTCGGTTGCCGCCGCACGACCGTCGTCGAGGGTGGACGCGACGCGGGTGCGGAGTTCGGCGAGCTCGGGGCGCAGCTCGCCGACCGGCTCTTCGACGTCCCCGGTCCGGACAGCGCCACCGACGTCCTCGCCCTCATCCATGCGCACGAGGACGTCCCCGGCCTGCACGGCGTCGCCCTCTGCGACCGGCACGGCCCGCACCGTGCCGGGCGCTGCCGCCTCAATCACGTGTTCCATCTTCATGGACTCGAGGACGAGCAGGACGGCCCCGGCCGCGACGTTGTCGCCCGGTGCGACGGCCACGCGCAGCACGGTGCCGGCGAACGGCACCGTGAGGTCCGTCAGCCCTCCCACAGGGGCGCGGGCACTTCGAAGCCGACCTCGGTGCCCCAGGCGTTGCGGTACGCGACCTCGTGCACGGGCCTGCGCTGGGCGACGCCCCAGGTTCCCGTCGGGTAGCCGAAGCTCACCGTGCCCGAGAGAATCCAGCCCTGGTCGTCGGGCACGCCGAGGATCTCGAACGTCTCGGTCGGGTGGAAGAACTGCAGCAGCGCGGTCAGGCAGCTGCCGACACCCTCGGCGCGGGCGGCGAGCATGGCGTTCCAGACGGCGGGGTAGATGGAGCCCCCGGTGGGGTCGTACTGGCTGAACGGGAACAGGTAGAGCGGCACCGTCTCGAAGTTGTCGGCCAGCCACTGGGCCGAACGCTGCACCTTGAACATCTGCACCGACTCGGGTGTGTCGGGGTCGGCGTGGGCGGCCTCGAGCTGGTCCTTGTAGACGGTCTTCCACAGCTCGCCCATGGCGTGCTGGTACAGGGGGGCGAGGGCGGCCTTCTTGGCCGGGTCGTCCAGCCAGAGGAAACGCCAGTTCTGCTGGTTCCCGCCCGAGGGC
Source organism: uncultured Acidimicrobiaceae bacterium (assembly GCA_963783965.1). Classification (GTDB taxonomy): domain Bacteria; phylum Actinomycetota; class Acidimicrobiia; order Acidimicrobiales; family RAAP-2; genus Bog-473. Next base: position 78,145 of record CAWAPQ010000002.1, read on the forward strand.
GCCCGGATGGCCGCATCGAGAATGCGGGCCTGGACGTCGAGGGGAATCGGGTCCGGCCGCACCCGGCGCATGGCCCGGGTCGTGTAGAGCGCTTCGTGGAGATCCATATGCCCGGCACCTTAGGTCGCCGGGCCGTGTGCGCGAGGGGCCGTCCTACCCGACGGCGGCGTCGCAGATGTCGGGCTGGAGCGCGAGGTCCTGTCCCTTGTTGTAGGGACCGTACGAGCCCGGGGGAGCGATCCAGACGTGTCCGGCCGAGTCGTAGGCGATCACGTAGAACTTCGTGTCCGGGGCACTGTGCAAGAAGGGGCCGCCGCCCGAGGCGGCGGTGAGCGGCGCGAAGTTGGCGGCATAGGTCGCGGCGCTCCACGGTGCGGGGGGCGTGGGGTAGGCGCCGTGTTCCGCCATGTAGGCCGCGAGTGCCGTCTCCAGCGACTGGCCGTCGGCGACACAGGCGGCCTCCTCGGCCGGATTCTGATGGGGCACCGTGGCCGACGACGTCGTCGACGTGGTGCTCGAGGATGACGACGTGGTCGAGACCGCGGCCGGGGTCGACGATGAGCTGCAGGCCGGGATGAGGGCGAGGAGGGCGACGGCGCCGATCAGTAGTCCCGCGGTCGCGCCGGAGTGCCGCCTCGTCGCATCACGGTGGGCCGCCCCCCGGGGCACACCGCCTGCGACATGGCACTCCCCACGATCCGGTCGTACGTCGGACGGCGTCATCGCCGGGCGCGATCAACCCGAGACGGCTGTGTTGCAGGCGTCGACATTCGCGCTGATGTCCTGGTTCGGTTGCGCGACGGGCTCGAACGCGTCGGCCGGGGCAACCCACACGTTGCCACTGGAGTCGTATTCAACGACGTACTCGTTGGTGGCCGGTGGCTCCGACAGGTACGGGCCTCCGTCAGTGCCAGAGGTCAGGGGCGCGTAGTTGCTCGCATAGGTCGATGCGCTCCATGCCGCCGGCGGGGCGGGGTAGGAGCCCTTCTGCGCCTGGTACGCGTCAATCGCGATCTCGACCGTCTTCGTGTCCGCCTGGCAGTGCGCGACCGGCTGCGACGACGCCGAGTCGATGCTGGAGTGGATGGTGGTGAACACGGCGATCCACAGCACGACGAACAGGACAAAGATGGCGAGCGTCACGTACCCGATCACGATGCCCGCTATGGCGAGGCCGTCACCGCTCTGGTAGCCGCCGGAGCCGCGAATCTCACGGCGCGCCTTGTAGCCGAAAATGATGCCGAGCAGGGAGCCGATTCCGAAGAGCCCGAGGATCGAGAGCACCAGCGAGGCGACGGCGGACCCGTTGGTCGTCTGCACCATCGGTCTCGCCATGGTCGGCTGCGGTGCGCCCATCGACGGCGGGTACGGTGACGGCGGATACGCCGAGGGCGTCCGGGCCGAGGGCGGCAGGTACCGAGAGGCACGGGGAGCCGCACCTTCTCTGCCGGTGCCGACTCCCGTCGCCACGGGATCGTCCGAGTCCTCGACCCACCCGGTGCCTCGCCAGCGGCGCGTCTTCGCCCAGTGCTCGCCGTCCCAGTACGCCTGGGTGTTGCGCTCCTGGTTGACCGCGTACCAGCCCGGGGCGACGCTTACCTCGGGCGTCGGTGATTCGGGCGACGTCGAGGGGGACTCATCGGGCATCGGTGCCACCTCTGGGTGCGAGCCAACCTGCCACGAGCAACACCTCCGCCGTTTCTTGGCGGCACAGTACGGCAAAGGGCGACTCGGTCGCAGGGACCGAAAGTCACAGAAAGTCGCAACGGAGCCACAAATGGGCGAGCATGCGGCCGCCCACCGTCCCGAAGCCCTTCCCCGTAGGCCGCCTTATCAGGCGGTGGCGCCCTCGTTCACCGCCCGCAGCCGGTCCAGCGCGTCCACGTACTCCTCGACCATGCCGAGCACCACGTCCTTCGTGCGGCGGACCGACGTCGCGGCACCGATGATCTGGCCGGCCGGGTTGAAGTTCACGTCCCGGGCCTCTTCGGGGTAGGCGTGGCCGCGCGACACGCAGTCGATGGCCACCATCATCTGGAGCGGCATGCCGAGCGGCTTGGGGTTGCCGGGCGCCTCCCAGGCGTCCGTCCAGTCGTTCTTCAGCAGGCGGCAGGGCTTCCCGGTGAAGGAGCGGGAGCGCACCGTGTCGCGCGACGTCGCCTTGAGGTACGACTCCATCTGCTTGGGCGGCACGTCCGCCTCCTCGACGGTGAGCCACAGCGAGCCCGTCCAGACCCCCGCCGCGCCCATGACCATCGCAGCGGCCATCTGCCGACCCGACCCCACACCGCCGGCGGCCAGTACCGGCAGTGGCGCCACCGCGTCAATGACCTCGGGCCACAGCACGATCGACCCCACGTCGCCCGTGTGCCCGCCGCCCTCGGAGCCCTGGCAGATGACGACGTCGACGCCGGCCGCCTTGTGGTTCAGCGCGTGCTTCACGGATCCGGCCAGGGCCGCGATCAACATCCCGTGCTCGTGCACCTGCTCGATGACGTCGTCGGGGGGCGTGCCGAGCGCGTTGGCCACCAGCGCCACCTTGTCGTGGCGCAGGATGACCTCGACCAGCGGCGCCGCCGTGGCGGCCGTCCAGCCCAGCAGCTCGCGCCGGGGGCCGCCCTCGAGCTCGGGCACGCCGTGGTCGGCCAGGATCTTCTTGGCGAAGGTGCGGTGCTCGTCGGGGATCATCGCCCGCAGCTCTTCCTCGAGCTTCACCGGGTCGAGCTCGCCCATGCCCTCGTACTTGCCGGGGATGACGATGTCGACGCCGTAGGGGCGGTCGCCCACGTGCTCGTCCAGCCAGGTGAGCTCCACCTCGAGCTCCTCGGCGCTGAAGCCGACCGCGCCGAGGACCCCGAGACCGCCGGCGTTGCTCACGGCGGCGGCGACGTCACGGCAGTGCGTGAAGGCGAAGATCGGGAACTCAATACCGAGGCGTTCGCACAGCTCGTTGTGCACGGTGATCCCTCCTAATTGGCGACCGGTTGCCCGGGGCGTCCCCGGGAACTAGAACAGATTCTACTTTGATCGGCTGGCCCTGCACTTCCGGCTCAGGCCGGTCAGACGGAGCCCAGGGGAGGAGCAGCAACCGATGCCCATTCGCACCGAACCGGTGCTCCCCGAGGAGGACTGGCAGCTGCGCCTCGAGGCGCCGGAGGACGGCTCCGGCGTCGGCACGCTCACGCTCGCCTACCCCGAGAAGCTGAACATGTGGTCGTGGGAGGCCACGCGCCAGCTCGGCGTCCTGGCCGACCGCGCCCGCTTCGACGACCGCATCCGCGTGCTCCTGGTCAAGGCCGAGGGCCGGGCCTTCTGCGCCGGCGTGGACCTCGGCATGCCCGAGGACCGGGTGACCGGACGCTCGCCGGCCGAGAAGGTGCGCAACTACTACGAGGGCATCCGCTGGGTGCACGAGCGGTTCCGTGTCTTCCACGACCTGCCCCAGCCGATCGTCGCCGCGGTCCAGGGCTACTGCCTCGGCTTCGGCTTCGAGCTCGCCCTCATGTGCGACATCCGGGTGGCGGCGGACGACGCGCTCTTCGCGTTGCCCGAGGCCCAGGTCGGCGTCTCCATCGACGCCGGCGGCGATCTCCGCCTGGCCCACGAGATCGGTGCCGGCCACGCCAAGCTGCTCGCCCTGACCGGGCGCCGCATCACGGCCGCCGACGCCGAACGCCTCGGGATCGTGCAGCAGGTGACGACGCGCGACGAGCTCGTTCCGACGGCCGCCGCCATTGCCGCCGAGATCGCTGCCAACGCGCCGCTCGCCGTGCAGTCGATCAAGCGCACCATCGACGCCTTCGCCTACCGGGGCCTGTCCGAGGCGCTGCGCTTCGAGGCGTTGAGCGCGTCGGTCGAGTTCGTGAGCGACGACATGCCGGCCGGCTACGCGGCCAAGGCCAAGAAGCAGCAGGCCGAATTCGAGGGGAAGTAGTGGGGCTGCCCGAGCCTCCGCCGGCGGGGTCGGCCTTCCTGCCCGCCGACACCTTCGCCGGGACGACGGCCATCGTGACGGGGGCCGGCACGGGCCTCGGCCGGGCCATCGCCGTCGAGCTGGCCCGCGCCGGCGCCGCCATCGGTGTGGTCTCGCGCTCCGAGGAACACCGGCTGGCCGGCGTGGCGGCGGTGGAGGCGGTGGGCGGCCGGGCCGCGCACGCCGGGGCCGACATCCGCGAGCCGGAGCAGATCGCCGCGGCCTTCGACGCGGTCGAGCAGGCGCTCGGGCCGGCCACGGTCCTCGTCAACAACGCGGCGGCCAACTTCCCGGTGCTGGCCGCGTCCATGCGGCCCAACGCGTTCCGCTCGGTGACCAACATTGTGCTGGACGGGACGTTCTTCTGCAGCCAGGAGTTGCAACGCCGGCTGGCGGCGCGGGGCGCGGCCGGCGGCGCCATCGTGAACATTCTGGCCACGCAGTCCTTCACGGGCGGTCCCGGCATGGCGCACAACGCCGCCGCCAAGGCGGGCGTCGGCAACCTGACGAAGTCCCTGGCGGTCGAGTGGGCGCCCGACGGCATCCGCGTCAACGCGCTGGCGCCGGGGCTTTTCCCGCACGAGGACATGCGCGACGACCTCAAGGCCCTGCGTCCGGAAGGTGAGTCGGTCGACGCCAGGAGGAGCCCGGCGGGACGGCTCGGTCGGCTGCACGAATTGGGCTGGGCCGTCACGTGGCTCTGCTCGCCCTACGCGGCGTTCGTCACCGGGCACACGCTCGTGGTGGACGGGGCCAACTGGCTGCGCCGCGACTTCGTCATGCCCGAGTTCACGCCGGTGGCCGAGCAGCTGTCGCAGGTGCTCCGGCCGGCCGACTGATCAGGCGATCTGCTCCTCTTCCTGATCGGCGAACTGGGTGCGGTAGAGCTCGGCGTAGAGGCCGTTGTCGGCGAGCAGGCTGGCGTGGGTGCCGCGCTCGACAATGCGGCCGCCGTCGATCACCAACAGCTCGTCGGCCTCGCGCACGGTGGAGAGGCGGTGCGCGATGACGAGCGAGGTGCGGCCGGACAGCGTCTCCCGCAGCGCGCGCTGCACCGCCGCCTCGGACTCGGAGTCGAGGTGCGCCGTGGCTTCGTCGAGCACCACGATGTCGGGCGCCTTGAGCATGAGGCGGGCCAGGGCGACGCGCTGCTTCTCGCCGCCCGAGAGTCGGTAGCCGCGCTCGCCGATGACCGTGTCGAGGCCGTCGGGCAGCTCGCCGACGAGGTGGCCCACCTGGGCCTGGGCCATGGCGTCGAGGAGCTCGTCCTCGGTGGCCTCGGGGCGGGCGTACAGGAGGTTGGCCCGCAGCGTGTCGTGGAAGAGGTGCGGGTCCTGGGTCACCACGCCCACGACGTCGCGCACGGAGGCCATGGTGGCGTGGCGCACGTCGACGCCGCCGAGCCGCACCGTCCCCGCCGTGACGTCGTAGAGGCGCGGGACCAGCATGGAGATGGTCGTCTTGCCGGCGCCGGACGGGCCGACCAACGCGACCATCTGCCCGGGCTCCACGGTGAAGGAGACGTCATGGAGGATCTCGTTGCGGGCGCCCGATTCGAGGACCGCCACCGACTCGAGTGAGGCGAGCGAGACGTCCTCGGCGCTCGGGTAGGTGAAGCTCACGTGCTCGAAGGAGACCGAGCCCCGTCCCCGGGGCACGTCGACCGCGTCGGCGTCCTCCTGAATCATGGGGACGATGTCGAGGACCTCGAAGAGGCGCTCGAAGGAGACGAGGGCGGTCATCACATCGAGGTTGACGTTGGAGAGTTGGGTCAGCGGCCCGTAGAGGCGGGTCAGGTAGGCGGTCAGGGCGACCAGCGTGCCGAGGGAGAGCGCACCGTCAATGGTGGCCACACCCCCGAAGCCGTAGACGAGCGCGGTGGCCAGCGCCCCGGTCAGGGTGAGCGAGACGAAGAAGACGCGTGAGTACGTGGCCTGCGAGATGCCGATGTCGCGCACCCGCCCCGCCTTGGCCTCGAACGCGGTGGCCTCGTCCTCGGGGTGCCCGAGGAGCTTCACCAGCATGGCCCCACCCACCTGGAAGCGCTCCTGCATGACCATGTTCATCTCGCTGTTGAGGTTGTAGCCCTCCTTGGTCAGCGAGCCGATGCGCTGGCCCACGAAACGGGCCGGGATGAGGAACAGCGGCACCAGGATCAGCGCGGCCAGCGTGATCTTCCAGCTGAGGAAGAACATGGCGGCCAGGACGATGACGACGGTCACGAAGTTGCCCACGACGTTGGAGAGCAGGTCGGTGAAGGCCTGCTGCGCGCCGATCACGTCGTTGTTGAGCCGGCTGACCAGCGCGCCGGTCTGGGTGCGGGTGAAGAAGGCCAGGGGCATGCGCTGGATGTGCCGGAACACCTTGGAGCGCATGTCGTAAATGAGGCTCTCCCCGATGAAGGCCGAAATGCGGCGTTCCGTCAGCACGAGCCCGGCGTCGACCACGGCGAGGAGGGCCACCAGGAGGGAGAGCCAGATGACGAGGTCGGCGTCGTGCTTCTCGATGCCGTTGTTGATGATGGCGCGCAGGATGAGCGGGGACACGGCGCCGACGGCGGCGTCGATGATGACGACGGGCAGGAACACGGCCAGGATCGCCCGGTAGGGCACCGCGAACGTGAGCATGCGCCGGGCGGTGCCCTTCTTGACCCGGTGCTGCAGGACGGCACGGTCCTGGCGCATGGAGCGCATGCCGCCCCATCCACCGCCGCGGCCGCCTCCCATGGCGTGGCCCCGCATACTCATGCCTGCAACCTACTGTCGGCGCCCCGTTGATCTGGTTGGCGACCTGGTCAGCGGCACGCCTGTGCCGGGCGGCGGGACCGAACGAGAGGTCAGGCGGCGGTGACCCGGCGGCGGATGAAGGTCACGATGAGGAAGGTCAGGGCCAGGACCGCCAGGACGCCGACGATGGTGGCCATGACGCCGGCGCCCCTGACGGTCAGGCCCGACGGAAGGGAGTGGGGCCCGGGAGAGACGCGGCTGACGAGCTGCGCGTGCAGGGTGCCCGACCGGAGCCGGGTGCTGGCCGAGGCGACGGTGGACCCAGCCGTGACCGACCACGCCAGGACGCCCATGGAGACCATCGCTGCCAGAACCCGAAGTTGCCGCTCCACCACGACCTCCTTGGTTGAACCCCAGTACGGGATTTCGTTCACAAGAGGAACGGAGGCCGCCGGGCTCTCTTTCGGCCCGACCTTGCCGCAACCCCCATGGATGGACGTCAGTAGGCGCCGATGCCCCGGGCCATCGTCCTGGGGGTCTCGAACATGATCTTGAGGTCCCACCAGAGCGACCACGAGGCCACATAGAGGTAGTCGAGCTGGATCAGGTCGTTGCGGGTCAGGTCGTTTCGGCCCGAGACCTGCCACAGGCCCGTGATGCCCGGCCGCACCTCGAAGCGCCGCGTCGCCCATCCCTCGACGTTGGACTCGCTCGGAATGAAGGGCCGTGGTCCGACGACGGACATGTCGCCCTTGAACACGCTGATGAATTGCGGGATCTCGTCGATGCCGCTGCGGCGCAGGAAGGCACCGAAGGGAGTGATGCGGGCGCTCTCGTCCTTCTTGTTGCGCAGCTCGTGCAGCGGACGGTCGGGGTCCTCGGGCTCGGACGGGCATGCCGGCACCACGTCGGCGAGCATCGTCATGGTCCTGAACTTGGTGACCATGAAGGGCTCCGTGTCGCGCCCGACGCGCAGCTGGCGGAAGAACACGGGGCCGGGCGAGCTCATTTTGACGCCGATGGCCACCGCCACCAGGAGCGGCGAGGTGAGGAGCAGCACCGCCGAGCTGATGCAGATGTCGAAGGCCCGCTTCATGAAGGTGTCCCAGGAGCTCAGGTGCGGTTGGGCGATCTCGAGGAAGGGCAGGCCGGCGAGGTCGGTGAGCCTCGAGCGCCAGCTGATGAGCTCGTAGTAGCGCGGCACCATCGCAATGTGCACGAAGTCCTGCAGCTGGCGGTAGACGTCCATGGCCTCGACGGAGAAGCCGTCCCGGGCGGCCACGAGGACCCGGTGGACGTCGAGTTGCCGGCAGAGCCGGGGGAGATCGGCCACCTGCCCCAGCGCGTCGGCGTCCCTGTCGTCGGCGATGCGCCCGACGAGCGTCATGCCGGCGTCCTGGCGCACGCTGAGCATGATGCGATCGGCCGTGGTGCCGCTGCCGACCACGAGGACGCGCGTGGTCGTCAAGGCGTGGAGGAGGGAGCGCAGGACGATCCGGCCGACCGTGATGGTGCCGATGGTGACGATCACCGCCATGACGAGCTGGGTGGCGTAGGGCTCGGACGTCGCGAAGAGGACGTGCAGCAGTGACCCGATGGCGAGGGCCAGCACGCAGCCCTCGCCCACGCCGAAGGCGAGCTCACGTATCTCGAGGAAGGCACTGGGCTGCAGCCGGCGATGGGTCACGCGATAGACGCCGCCCGAGGCCAGTGCGACCACGACGGCGACCGGGAAGAGGGAGTCGAGCTGCACGTTGGTCAGCAGCTGGCCGGGCCCGTTCACCGGCACGGCCGAGAGGTGGGACAGCACGACGAGCGAGAGGGGCAGGGCGACGCAGGCGCACACGAAGTCGCAGCAGATCTGGACGAGCGTCAGCTCCTTGTCCGTGATGGTGCGGTACCGATCGGCCGGCAGCCGGCGCGCGTCCGGAACGACCTCGACCTCCGTATCCGGGATGCGCATCGCCTGCCCTCCGCCGGCGCCCTACCGCCGTACCCTGGGAACGGCCCGGAGGGGCCCGACTGTCGGTCCGCACTCAGTCCGTCAGGGTCTGTGTCGGTCAGGGCCTATGTCAGTCAGGGTCTGTGTCGGTCAGGCCGTCGTCAGGCGGAGCCGCCGACGGCGTGGACGCCGCCGTCGACGTGCAGGATCTCCCCCGTGGTCATGGGGAAGAGGTCGCTGAAGAGGGCGAGGCAGGCCTTGGCCACCGCCGTCGAGTCGTGGATGTCCCACCCGAGGGGCGCCCGGTCGGCCCAGGTGTCCTCGAAGGCGCTGAACCCCGGTATGGACTTGGCCGCCATGGTGCGCACGGGCCCCGCCGCGATGAGGTTCACCCGTATGCCGCTCGGCCCCAGTTCCTTGGCCAGGTAGCGGGAGAGGGACTCGAGCCCCGCCTTGGCCACGCCCATCCAGTCGTAGACGGGCCAGGCCACCGTGGCGTCGAAGTCGAGGCCGACCACCGACGCGCCCCCGTTGCCGCCCGCCGCCTTGAGGAGGGGGAGGAAGGCGTCGACCAGCGCCTTGAGCGAGTAGGTCGAGATGTGGATGGCCGTCGAGACGTCGTCCCAGTCGGCGGCGAACATCCCGCTGCCCAGGCAGTCGGCCGGGGCGAAGCCGATGGCGTGCAGCAGGCCGTCCAGGCGGTCCCACCGCTCGGCCAGCGCGGCGCCGGCGGCGCGCAGCTGGTCGGGGGACGTGACGTCGATCTCCAGGACCTCGGGCTCGACGGGCAGCTTGCGGGCCGTGCGCCTGGTCAGCGAGAGGGCGCGACCGGCGCCGGAGAGCACGACCTCGGCCCCTTCTTCCTGGGCCAGTCGGGCCACCCCGAAGGCCAGCGAGGCGTCGGTGAGCACGCCCGTGATCAGGAGCCGCTTGCCGTCGAGGAGTCCCACTGCGCCAGGAGGTTATGCGAAGGTAGGGGCGTGCACGTGGGAATCCTCGGTGGGACGGGCCCGGCCGGGCGCGGGGTCGCGGTCCGGCTGGCCGAGGCCGGCGTCCGGGTCACGCTCGGATCCCGCGACGCGGAGCGGGCGGCCACGGTCGCGGCGGACGTGGTGGCTCGCTGGCCCGATTCGGACCTGGAGCTGGGCGGGGCGGACAACGCCGTCGCCGCCCTGGCGGACCTGGTCGTCCTGGCCACGCCCTGGGACAGCGCCATCGCGACCGTGCGGTCGCTGGGGGAGCCGCTGGCCGGCAAGGTCGTGGTCTCCATGGCCAATGCGCTGGTGAAGGAGGGCCGCGAGATGCTGGCCCTGATCCCGCCCCGGGGCTCCATCGCCGCTGCCGTGCAGGCCGCCGTCCCCGAGAGCCTGGTGGCGGCCGCCTTCCACCACCTGCCCGCCTCGGAAATGGAAAACCTCGAATCGGGGTTGGAAGCTGACGTGCTGGTGTGCTCGGACTTCCCGGAGGCGACGGCGGCGACGGTCGCGCTCGTGGAGCGGATGCCGGGGCTGCGGCCGCTCGACGCCGGGAGCCTGAGTCAGGCGGCCGCCATCGAGGCGTTCACCGCCGTCTGTATCACCCTCAACATCCGGCACAAGGCCCATTCCACGCTGAGGATCGCCGGGCTGTAGCCATGCAGCTGTACGACACGAGGCGCGGCGAGGTCGTGTCGTTCGAGCCCGGGCCGCTGGTGACCATGTACTCCTGCGGCATCACCCCCTACGACGCAGCCCACCTGGGGCATGCCGCCGTGTACCTCTACTTCGACATGCTGCAGCGCCGCCTGCAGGACGCCGGGCACGAGACGAAGTGCGTGCGCAACGTCACCGACGTCGACGACGACATCCTGCGCAAGGCCCGCGAGCTCGGCGTGCACTATCTCGATCTGGCGGCCGAGGAGATGGCGCGCTTCGACTCGGACATGAGCCTGCTCAACCTGCTGCCGGTGTATTCCGAGCCGCGGGCCACCTCGGCCATTTCGGAGATCCTGTCGCTGATCGGCGCCGCCCTCGAGGGCGGGTTCGCCTACGAGTCCGGCGGCTCCGTCTACTTCAGCGTGGCCACCTTTCCCGAGTTCGGCTCCCTCAGCGGCTACAACCGGGCCCACATGCTGGAGCTGGCGGCCGAGCACGGCGGCAACCCCGGGGACCCCAACAAGCGCGACCCCCTGGACTTCGTGCTGTGGCAGCCGTCGCTGCCCGACGAGCCGGCGTGGGAGTCGCGCTGGGGGCCGGGACGGCCGGGGTGGCACATTGAGTGCTCCGCCCTCGTGCTGCGTGAGCTGGGCGAGACGATCGACATCCACGGCGGCGGGCGCGACCTCGTGTTCCCCCATCACGAGTGCGAGACGGCCCAGTCCGAGTCCGTGACGGGCCAGCCCTTCGTCCGGCTCTGGTTCCACGTCGGCCTGGTCGGGTTGGACGGGACCAAGATGTCGAAGTCGCTCGGCAACCTCGTCTTCGTCGGTGACCTCTGCAAGGAATGGGACGCGGCGGCGGTCCGGCTGGCGCTCCTGGCCCACCACTACCGGGAGGACTGGGACTGGCGCACCGACGAGGACATGCCGGCGGCGGCGGCCCGCCTGGCCTTGTGGCGCAGCGCGCCCGGCGACGGCGCCGGCGACGTCGGCCTGGCGGCGGTGCGGGCCGCCCTCGACGACGACCTCGACACCCCCGCCGCGCTGCGTGCGCTCGACGAGGAGGCCACGGCCGGGCGTCCGGTGGCCGACGGGGCACGCCTTCTCGGCATCACGCTCTGACCCATGGGCCGGGGCCGGCAGGGTGGTCCAGTACCCTTGGTGGACCACGAACGGTGTCCGGACCAGGAGCGATAGCGAGCGGCCGGCGGAGCAGGAAAGGGTCCACGATGCCAGGCGTCATCTCGGTTGGTCTTCCCGACGGTTCGACGCGGGAGCTCACTGAGGGCACGACGGGCATTGAGCTGGCCCAGTCCATCGGGTCCCGCCTGGCCAAGGCCGCCGTCGTGGCCACCGTGGACGGCACGCGAGGTCGACCTGGAGTCGCCGCTCCCGGACGGCGCCCTGGTGGCCATCGTCACGGCCGACTCCGACGCCGGCCGGGAGGTGCTGCGCCACTCGACCGCCCACGTCATGGCCCAGGCCGTCCGTCGCCTGTGGCCGGGCGCCAAGTACGCCATCGGGCCGGTGATAGAGAACGGCTTCTACTACGACTTCGAGCTGCCGGACGGCGCCCATTTCACGCGACGACGACCTCGATCGCATCGACGCCGAGATGCGGGCGATCATCAAGGAGGACCAGCCCTTCGTCCGGCACGAGCACACGCTCGAAGAGGGGCTCGAGATCTTCGCCGACCAGCCCTTCAAGCAGGAGATCATTCGAGCCGTCGGGAGCGGCGCCGACGAGGTGGATGCCGCCGGCTCGGTGGTCAGCACCTACCGCAACAACGACGCCTTCATCGACCTGTGCCGGGGCCCGCACGTGCCCTCGACCAGCCGGCTGGGCCACTTCAAGCTCATGCGGGTCGCCGGCGCGTACTGGCGCGGCGACGAGAAGCGCGAGCAGCTGCAGCGCATCTACGGGACGGCCTGGGAGTCCGAGAAGGCGCTGGCCGCCCACCTGCACCAGCTGGAGGAGGCCGAGCGGCGCGACCACCGCAAGCTCGGCGCCGAGCTCGATCTCTTCAGCTTCCCCGAGGAGATCGGCTCGGGCCTCGCCGTCTTCCACCCCAAGGGCGGGACCATCCGCCGCCTGATGGAGGAGTACTCGCGGCAGCGCCACGTGGAGTCGGGCTACGACTTCGTCAACTCGCCCCACATCACCAAGAGCGCGTTGTTCGAGGAGTCGGGCCACCTGGACTGGTTCGCCGAGGGCATGTACCCGCCGATGGAGCTGGATGGCGGCCAGCAGTACTACCTCAAGCCGATGAACTGCCCGTTCCACATCCTCGTCTACAAGAGCCATCAGCGCTCCTACCGCGAGCTGCCGATGCGGCTCTTCGAGTTCGGGACGGTCTACCGCTACGAGAAGTCGGGCGTGCTGCTGGGCCTGACCCGCGTGCGGGGCATGACCCAGGACGACGCGCACATCTTCTGCACCCGCGAGCAGATGGACACCGAGCTCGTCCGCACGATGCACTTCGTTCTCGACCTGCTGCGCGACTACGGGCTCAACGAGTTCTACCTCGAGCTGTCGACCAAGCCACCCGGCAAGGCCGTCGGCTCGGACGAGGACTGGGAGGTGGCCACCGAGGCGCTGCGCACCACCGCCCTCGAAATGGACCTGGACCTCGTCATGGACGAGGGCGGCGGTGCCTTCTACGGCCCCAAGATCTCGGTGCAGGCCCGCGACGCCATCGGCCGCACCTGGCAGATGTCGACGGTGCAGCTCGACTTCCAGCTCCCGCAGCGTTTCGGCCTGGAGTACATCGGGGCCGACAACCAGCGCCACCAGCCGATCATGATCCACCGGGCGCTGTTCGGGTCGGTGGAGCGCTTCATGGCCGTGCTCATTGAGCACTACGCCGGCGCGCTGCCGACGTGGCTGAGCCCGGAGCAGGTCCGCATCATTCCGGTGACGGATGCGCACGCCGACTACGCCCACTCCGTGGCCGCGGCCTGCGCGGCGGCGGGCCTGCGGGCCACGGTCGACGGCAGCGGGGAGAAGATGGGTGCGCTCATCCGCCGGGCCAAGCTGGCCAAGGTCCCCTATGTCCTCGTGGTGGGTGACCAGGACGTGGCGGCAGGTTCGGTCGGGGTCAACCGGCGCGGCTGGACGACGAAGCCCGAGCAGGGTGTGCCCCTGGCCGACCTCGTGACGGAGGTCGTCGAAGAGGTCGCACGCCGGGGCCTGCCCGAGGACCGGGCGCCCTCCGCCGCGAGCGCATGAATCGAGTGCCGTGAGCGGAGTGTCGTGAACCTCGAGCACCTCTGGGCCGGGTGGCGCCGGGAGTACATCGTGGAGGCGACGGCGCGGGAGCGGGCCGGGGGGATCTCCCAGCACGAGTCCGACTGCGTCTTCTGCCGGCTGGCCGCGAGCGGCGCGCCCTCGGAGGACAACCTGATCGTGTGGCGGGGCGAGAGCACCTTCGTGGTCCTGAACGCCTACCCCTACGCCAGCGGGCACGTCCTCGTGCTGCCGTTGCGTCACGTGGCCGCGCTGGCGGACCTGACGTCCGACGAGTCCGCCGAGGTGTGGACAGCGACGCAGTCGGCGGTGGCGGCGATTGAGAAGGCCTACGAGCCGGACGGCCTCAACATGGGCGCCAACCTCGGCCGGGCAGCGGGCGCAGGCCTGCCCTCCCACGTCCATCTCCACGTGCTGCCACGCTGGTCCGGTGACACCAACTTCATGACGGCGGTGGCCGAGACGCGGGTCATGCCCGAGACGCTGCAACTGTCCTGGAAGAGGCTCACCGACGCCTGGCCCACGTAGCGCGCCGCCCGAGGGTCCCGGCGAGCCCGGGGGCACGGTGGGCACGCGTCCCGGCGAGGACGACGACGCGGTGACCGAGGCGCCGTCCACCAACAGTGCGGCACGGAAGACCGTCGCCGCCGCCGCCCCACCGCCGCCCCGTCGCCGTGTGCGCCGCGCCCTGCGCAAGGCCTGGCCGGCGACCCGCGTCCTCATCGGCTTCGTCCTCGTCGCCATCGCGCTGTGGGTGCTCTCGTCGAAGACGTCGGAGCTCGAGGGCTTCAGCACCGCCTTCCGGCACTTCAATTGGTGGTGGACGGTGCCGGCGGTCGTCGCCGAGATCGCCTCCTACTTCTGCTTCGCCGCCATGCAGTTCGAGTTGCTGGGGGCCGGACATCTGCGCGCCCCTTGGACGCCGTTGGTCAAGCTGTCCTTCGCCTCGCAGGCCATCACCAACTCGTTGCCCATCGGCAACGCCGTGTCGTCGGTCTACGGCTTCCGCTGGTTCCGTCGCTTCGGCGCCGACAACACGCTGGCGGTCTGGGCCCTGGCCGGCACGTTGGTGGCGGCCAGCGTCAGCCTGTCGCTGGTCGCCATCCTCGGGCTCGGCGTGGCGACGCAGGAGGGGGCGTCGCTCGACCTCGTCCCCGTTCTCATCGGCACATTCGTCTTCATGCTCGGGATCGGCTCGCTCTTCGTCTACGAGCGCCCGCTGCACGCGGTGGTGTCGTGGGCCCTGAAGCTGTCCGTCGCCGTCACCGGCCGGCCCCGGGGCGACACCGTCGCCCTCATCGACCGCATCACCGCGTGGATGACGGCCGTGCGCCTCAATTGGGCCCAGATCGGGCGCATCATCACCTGGGGCACGGTCAACTGGCTGCTCGACTGCGCCTGTTTCGCCATGATGTTCCTGGCCCTCGGGGCGCCGATCCCGTGGAAGGGGCTGTTGCTCGCTTACGGAGCCGGCCAGCTGGCGGCCACGTTGCCCATCACGCCCGGCGGCCTCGGTGTAGTGGAGGGCTCCATCACCGTGGCCCTCGTCGCCTTCGGTGGGCCCGAGGCGAGCACGGCCTATGCGGTGCTGCTCTACCGGATCATCAGCTTCTGGATGATCCTGGTGATCGGGTGGCTCTTCATCGGCCAACTCGCGCTGCAGGTGCGTCGCGGGCGCTGGAACCGGGAAGCACTCTCGAGCGAGATCGAGGCCGGGCCGGTGGCCTACGAGCCGTCCTCGGCGGGGGGTGCGGAGTGATGCGCATGCCGGGAGTTCGACGCATACGCACCCGAGCCCGAGTCCGTGTGACACCGGTGGTGGCCACGTTCGTGCTTGCCGCCGCGCTCTTCGCGTCGTGCTCGTCGGCCCGCAGCGACCTCGGCTCGGGGGATGCCTCCACCTCCTCCTGTTACCTCGCCTTGCCCACGGCAGCCAAGGCGGTCGGTGGGCACGGACATCTGGAGGGCGTGCGCAAGTACAGCTTGAGCGGTCTGCGCACTGTCGCCCCGCGTCTGTACGGCCGCCTGGCCGACGACCTGCCCAAGAAGCAGGGGGTCTGCGTCGCGGGCTACACCGGCCACTTCAGCGCCACCGAGGTCCAGAAGCCCCTGGGGCACCCATCGGGGACATTGGCGGTCGCGGTGGTGACGACGCCGGCCAACAAATTGCTGGGCACGCTCATCCTCACCAAACTCCCGGTGCGCTTCCAGCAGACGCACCCGTTCTGATCCGCCGACCTGAAGTTTTGACTGTATATACCCACAAGGCGCCCAGTGGGTATATACAGTCAACCCCCGAGCGTCGGGATGGACGCCATCAGGTGCTCGGGCACGGCGTCGTAGTGGTCGTAGGTGACGTTGAACGAGCCCCGTCCGCCGGTCAACGCCCGCAGGTCGACCGCGTACCGCGTGAGCTCGGCGGTGGGCGCGGTCGCCGTCACGGTCTGGTAGCCCTCGTCGGCGGCGGCATCGGTCCCGATGATGCGGGCGCGCCGCGAGTGCAGGTCCCCGAGCACGTCCCCCTGGCAGTCGGCCGGGATGGTGACTTCCAGCCGCGAAATCGGCTCGAGCACGATCGGACCGGCCTCGGCCATCGCCGCCCGCACCGCCAGCGCCGCGGCCATCTTGAAGCTCACCTCGTTGGAGTCGACCGAGTGCGCCTTGCCGTCGTCGACCGTGACCGCGATGTCGACGACCGGGTAGCCGTGGACACCGCCGCCCGAGAACGTCTCCAGCACGCCCTTCTCCACGGCGGGGATGTACTGACGGGGGATCGCTCCTCCCACCACCTCGTCCCGGAACGCAAAGCCCTCACCGCGCCCCAGCGGCTCGAGACGGAGATGGCAGACGCCGAACTGCCCGTGTCCACCCGACTGCTTCTTGTGCTTCCCCTCGGCGTCGGACGCCCGGGTGATCGTCTCGCGGTAAGGGATGCGCAGGTCCTCTCGCTCGACGTGCACGTTGCACTTTCGGTCGAGCCGCTCGAGCGTCACGGCCAGGTGCACCTCGCCGCTCACCCCGAGGATGGTCTGGTGTGTCTCGTCGTCGCGGGCCACGGTCAGCGACGGGTCCTCTTCCAGCAACCGGTTCAGAGCCGACATCAACTTGTCGTCGTCTGCCCGGGTGGCCGGCTTGACCGCCACCTGCAGCGCCGGCGCCGGCAGCGCGGGCGCCGGCACCACGACGGGCTGACCCTTCGGAGCGAGCGTGTCGCCCGTGCGCGTCCCGTTGAGCCGGGGCACCGCCACGAAGTCGCCCGCGACCACGCTCGTGGCCGGCGCCGTGGCGTGCCCGGCAATGCTCTGCAATGCGTGCAGCCGTTCTTCGTCCCGCGTGCGCGGATTGACCAGGACGGCATCGGGCTGCAACGTGCCCGAGAGCACCTTGCAGAGGGACATTTTGCCGGTGTGCCCGTCGTTGAACGTCTTGGTCACCGTGAGCAGCGTCGGGCCACTCGGGTCGCACGGGATCTCGGCCGTCTCGTCGCCCGCCGTGGCCAGGACCGGTGGACGTGAGGCCGGGCTGGGGCACAGCTCCTCAATCAGGCGGGCCAGCCGGTCGACGCCGACCCCGCTGGCCGCCGAGCAGCACAGGACGGGGAAGACAGCGGCCAGGGCCACCCCGCCGGCCAGGCTCTTCTCGAGCTCCCCGTAGTCGAGGGTCTCCCCGTTGAGGTAACGCTCCATGAGGTCGTCGTCACCCACCACGATGCCCTCGACGAGCTGCTCGTGCACCGTGTGCTCCTCGTCGACGAGTTCGTCGGGGATGGGGCCCTCGTGGCCGGTCGGCGGCACGGTGCCGTCGACGGCTGCGCCGGCGCCGGGCGTGTCGTAGTGGGTCGCCGTGTCGTCCAGGAGGTCGATGACGCCGTGGAAGTCCGCCTCCTGCCCGATCGGGAGCTCCACCGGCGCCACGCCGGCACCGAAGGAGGCCCGGATCTCGGCCAGCGTGCGGTCGAAGTCGGCCCGCTCGCGGTCGAGCTTGTTGATGACGATGACCCGCGGCACACCCAGCCGGGCCGCCGCCCGCCAGGCGTCCTCGGTCTGGGCCTGCACGCCATCAGTGGCGCTGACCACCACGACGGCCAGGTCGACGTTGGCCAGGGCGGTCACCATCTCGCCGGCGAAGTCGGCGTACCCGGGCGTGTCGAGCAGGTTCACCTTGACCCCGTTGACCGTGAAGGGCGCCAGGCTGGTCGAGATGGTGAGCCGGCGCGCCACCTCCTCGGGCTCGAAGTCCATGACGGTGCTGCCCTTTTCGATCGACCCCCGTCGCGCGATGGACCCGGTGGCGGCCAGCAGCGCCTCGGCGAGCGTGGTCTTGCCGGCGCCATGGTGGCCGACGAGGGCGACGTTGCGGATAGCGGTGGGGTCGTGTGGCACCTGGTCCTCCGTCCTCCGTCCGTTCAGGCAGGCCCGAACAGGCTCGTTGCACCCGAGTGTACGACCGCTTCCGCGCCGCCGCTCGGGCGCCGGATCCGGGAGGCCGGGGCCCTGTTCAGGTCGGACCGGTACGGGCGGCCAGCGCGGCGTCGTAGTCGTGACGGATGGAGAAGCGGATGAACAGCGCGATGGTGTCGACGAGGAGCAGCCAGACGGCCCTGACCGAGATCGTGCTCCCGAACCGCTCCTCTATCCGCACCGGCGCCTCCACAATGCGTGTGTAGCCGAGGCGGCGCGCCAGCACCAGCAGCTCGAGGTCGAGCGCGAAGCGGCTCTCACGCAGCAGGGGCAGGACGTCGGTGATGACCCTCCGGTCCACCAGCTTGATGCCCACCTGGGTGTCCTTGACGTGCAGGCGGAACAGCAGCCCGATGAGGTGCTGGTAGCCCCACGAGTAGAGGCGGCGCAGGGGCGGGTAGTGCACCGAGGAGTCCGGGTGGCGCTTGCTCCCGATGATGATGTCGGGCTCCAGCGACTGCATGATGGAAACGAAGGGGGCCAGCAGCTCGGGGGAGATGTCGCCGTCCGCGTCGATGAAGCCCAGGTAGCGCCCCCGTCCGAGGGCCAGCCCCTCCCGCAACGCGTGGCCCTTGCCCATGTTGGTGGCGAACGACACCCGGCGCACGACACTTTCGGGGAAGCCCTCGAGCGTGAAGGGGCTGCCGTCGGTCGAGCCGTCCGACACCGTGATGATCTCGAAGGTCATGCCCGACGCATCGAGCACCCGCACCATGTCCTCGACCGTCGAGCGCAGCCGGTCGCCCGGGTTGTAGTACGGCACGACGATGGAGACGTCGAGCGTGGGCTCGGGGAGGACGTCGGTGCTGTCTGGTCGGGGCGCTCCCGCACTCCTCGGCTCGGACTCCGGCACCATCACCTCACGTGCGCCCACCCGTGGGGTGGACGTTCTCGCTCGGTCAGGCTACCCGACGTCGTGCCGGATCAGAAGGCCGCCCCGCCGCCGCCGGCGGACGAGCCGCCACTACTCCCGCTATTGCTGCTCGACGTGGTGGTGCCGCCCCCGACGTTGAGGTTGACGTTCATCCCCAACGCCTTGTGCCCGGGGATCGGGCAGTCCATGTCGTAGGCGCCCTTCTTGAGGGTCACGGTGAGCTTGGCGCTCTGCCCCGGTTGGATGTCCTTCGTCATGGCCATCTTGATGCCCGGCCCGGTGATCATGAGCGCGTGGGTGGTCTGCCCCTTGTTCTGGGCCACGAAGGTGTACTTGCCCGGCTTGAACGACTTCTTGGAGAGGGCGATGTGGAAGTCGGTCTCGACGGCCTTGACCGTGGTGACCTTGGTAGCGGCGGACGCCGGTGCGGCCGACAGGACGGTGGCGGCCAGGGTGGCTCCGGAGGCGGCGGCCAACGCGGCCAAGGGGACGGCGGCGATGCGGGTGGCGATCGAGTGCATGGTGGTCCTCTGCGGTCGTTGTTGCTCTGATGTCACAGTGGTGCATACGGGCCAGACGCCGCTCGGGATTGTGCCCTCGGCCCATCCCGGCGGTCCCGACAGTCGCTGCCACCAGGACCGACGCAGCCTACCGGCGGTCCCGGCCGGCCACGGGGTCAGCCCCATCGGCCGGTGGACCCACCCGTTCCGAGGGCCGGATGGTAAACTTTTGCGAGCAGCCCCCGAGCCCTGTCCTGGGCCGCGCACGACGAGGAGCTTCATGTTCGACGGTCGTTGGCGAACAGCCGTCGACCGGACCACCGGTCCGGTCGGTGAGACTCTCCACCGCCATGGGATCACCGCTGACGTGCTCACCGCGACCGGCCTGGTGTCGGCCACCGCGACGGCGGTGCTGGTGGCGTCGGGTCACCTCCACCTCGCCATCGTCTTCCTGATCATCACCGGCATGCACGACCTGTTCGACGGGCCGGTCGCCAAGGCGGCGGGCACGGCGTCGGTCCGCGGTGCCTTCTTCGACTCGGTCACCGACCGCATCGCCGACGCCGTCCTGATGTTCGGCTGCGCCTGGTACCTGCTGAACAAGGGCGACGGCCACCTGGCCCTGCTGCCCATGGCCATTCTGGCGGTGACCGCGCTCGTCTCCTACGAACGGGCCAAGGCGGAATCGCTCGGGCTCTCGGCCAAGGGCGGCCTCATGGAGCGGGGCGAGCGCATGTTCCTGCTCGGCGTCGCCTTCTTGAGCAGCGTCATCTTCGTGCCGGTGCTCTGGGTCCTGCTCGTCCTCGTCTCGTGCACCGCCATCGCCCGCTTCGTCAAGGTCTGGAACGCCGCGTCGGGACGCGACGCCGTCATCCGGCGCCGGATCGAGGCCTGGCGCGAGGGGCGGGTGGACTCGCGCTGGCGCGCCTGGCGCGAAGGGCGCGAGTCGGAGGGCGTGCCGCGGCGCGACCTGGCCCGGACGACGGGCGCCCCGGTCGGTCGCTGGCGGGCCCGCCGGCAGGAGTCGTTGAGCAGCCGTTCGGGCCGTACCCTGCGGGAACGCCGCCGCGCGGCCCGTGGGCACACGGGCAGCCCCGGCGCGCGCCGCACGACGCGCCGCACGCCACCACCGTCCTGACCCAGGCCCTCTGCGTCCCGTCGTGACCGACGAGCCCGTCCGCGTCCGGCGCGCCACCACCAAGTACCTCACCTACCGCGGCCTGGCTTCCGGCATGGGGCACATCCCCCTGCCGTTGGCCGACGGGGTGGCGCGGGCGGTGGCGCGGGTCATGGCGATCCGGGGCGGGCCGGCCGTCGCCATGAACGAGCGCCACATTCGGCGCGTCCTGGCCAGCGAGGGCGAAGGTGTCGAGCCCGATCCCGCCCTCGTGCGGCGTTTGACCAGGCGCAGTTTCGACTCCTACGCGCGGTACTGGTGCGACGGCGCCCGCCTGCCCTACGAGAACGAGGCCGGCGTACGTGCCCGCTGGCAGCTCCTGGCGGGGCGTGAGCACCTGCGCGCCGCCATGGACCGTGGACGCGGCATCGTCATGGCGTTGCCCCACGTGGGGAGCTGGGAGTGGGGCGGTTACTGGCTCGGGCTCGAGGGCATGCCGATGACGGCGGTGGTGGAGCGGCTCGAGCCCGAGGAGCTCTTCGAGTGGTTCGTCGGGCAGCGGGCCGCCATGGGGCTGACTGCGGTACCGCTCGGCGACGGCTCGAGTTCGGCACTCCTGCGGGCCCTCAAGGCGAATCGCATCGCCGGGCTCGTGAGCGACCGTGACCTGGTCGGCAACGGGGTCGAGGTCGAGTTCTTCGGGGAGAAGACCACGTTGCCGGCGGGCGCCGCCACCTTGGCGTTGCGTACCGGGGCGCCGCTGCTGCCCGTCGTCGTCTACTCGGGCCCGGGGAACTGGCACACCGGCGTCGTGCACCCGCCTCTCGACACCTCCCGCCAGGGCCGGATGCGCGAGGACATCGTCCGCGTGACCCAGGACCTGGCCACCACGTTCGAGTACGACATCCGGGCCCACCCCGAGCAATGGCACATCTACCAGCCCAACTGGCCGAGCGACCCCCGATGAGGATCGCCATGCTCTCGCCCTATGCACTGTCGAGCGTCGGGGGCGTGCAGGGGCAGGTCACCGGGCTGGCCCGCTCGCTGCGGGCCCAGGGCCACCAGGTGACGGTGGTGGCGCCGGCGCGGGACCGCGACCGGGTGCCCGACACGGTGGGGGACCACTACGTCATCGGCCGCCCCGCCGCGGTGCGCTCGAACGGGTCGGTGGCCCCGGTGGCGCCGTGGCCCACCGCGGCGGCCCGCGCCGAGCGCTTCATCCGCCACGGCGGCTTCGACGTGGTGCACGTGCACGAGCCCCTGGCGCCGATGGCGGCCTACGGCCTGGTGCTGACCGCCCCGCTCCCGATGGTCGGCACCTACCACCGGGCCGGCGTGAGCCGATGGGTCCGCCCGCTGCATGCGCTGACCCAGCTCGTCGGCCGCCGGCTGCAGGTGCGGGTGGCGGTGTCCGAAGCCGCCCGCGCCACGGGGCAGAGCGAGGGCGGTGGCGAGTTCGAGGTCCTGTTCAACGGCGTCGAGATGCACCGGTTCGAGTCGGCGGCTCCGGTCCGGGACCCCGCGGGCCGTCCCGTGGTCCTGTTTCTCGGTCGCCACGAGCCGCGCAAGGGCCTGCCCGTCCTCCTCGACGCCTTCGCCAGGTTGCAGCGGTCCGCCGTCTTGTGGGTGGCCGGCGACGGGCCGGGCACCGAGGTGCAGCGCCGGCGGCAGCTGGCTTCGGACCCGGTGCAGTGGCTGGGCCGGCTCTCCGACGAGGAGGTGGCGTCGCGACTGGCGGGAGCGGACGTGTTGTGCGCGCCGTCGCTGCAGGGTGAGTCCTTCGGCATGGTGCTGCTCGAGGGCATGGCTGCCGGCTGCGCGGTGGTGGCCTCCGACATCGAGGGCTATCACATGGCGGCCGGGGGCCACGCCACCCTCGTGCCCCCCGGCGACGCCTTCGCCCTGGCCGCGGCACTCGACACCGCCGTGGCGGAGGCGGGGACGGACGAGTCCAGCCAGGCCCGCAAGGAGGCCACCGAGTACGCCCGGCGCCTGGTCGATGGACAGCCTGGCCGAGCGCTATCTCGACGCCTACGGACGGGCGATCGAGGCCTACCGCGCCGCGCGGTGATCGGAGCTGGTCGCAGCCGCGGCCCGGGGTGGTGAGCGGCAGGTCGTAGGCTGCATGGCCTCATGGCCGATCAGGAAGAGGGTTCGACATCCGGCGGCGGCAACCGGTCGGGCGGTGGCGGAAATGCCGGGGGCAATGGCGCCGGCCGCAGCCGCAACAGGAACCGCAACCGCAATCGGAGCCGTTCGTCCGGCGGCGGCAACGCGTCCGGCGGCGGCAACCGCTCCGGCAACAGCGCGAACGGACGGTCGAGCTCGAACGGGCAACGCAAGGGTCAAGGCCAAAGTGGTGGCAATCGCCAGGGCTCGGGCAAGGGTGGAGGGAACCGGTCGCAGTCGCGGTCGGGCTCGCGAGCGCGCAGCGGGCCGCCGCGGTCCGCCGTCGCCCTGGCGCCACCCCCACCGCTCGAACCGCTCCATGTCCTGCCCACCCTCGGCGCCCCCCAGGTCTTCCCGGCCGAGGTGGCGGCCAATCGCCGCCGGGCCCTGACGTTGTGCGCGGTGGCGGCCGTGCTGCCGGCGCTGTTGCTCGGCGCGCTGGTGTGGGTGACGCTCTCCATGATCGTCGGCGTGGTGGTGTTCGTGGTCGCCGGGGCCGCGGTGATGTACGCGGTGTGGCGGCTCGCCCCGTCGGTCGCCCTGAACCGGATCGGCGCGGTGGCCATCGACGAACAGGACGAGACGCGCCTCTGGAACGTGACGGACGGCCTCTGCGCGACCTTCGGCTTGAGCATGCCGTCGCTCTACGTCCTCGACGACGACGTGCCCAACGCGTGCGCACTCGGCCGCGACACGAGGCGCTCGGTCGTCGTGGTGACCACCGGGCTCCTGCGCCGCCTCGATCCGATAGAGCTCGAGGGCGTCATCGCGCACGAGTTGGCGCACGTGAAGCGGGGCGACATCGGCGTCTCGTGCATCGGCATCACGTTGGCGCGCGTGTTCGGCGGCGCGTCCACGTTGCGGCGCTGCGTGGGGGAGAACCGGGAGTACCGGGCGGACGTGATCGGCGCCTCGGCCGTGCGCTTCCCCCGCGGCCTCCTCGGGGCGCTCCGGACCATGATGGGCGCGCCGGACCCGGCCGAGGGCTCGTTCTTCGCCTCGCCCGCCCGCTTCGGCCCCACCCGGTGGGTGTGGATCGACCCCTCGGTGGGGCACCGGGACGAGGTCCCGCTGCCCGGGGACCTCGATGCCACCTCGGTGAGGGCCGCCGCGTTGAGCGAGTGGTGAGAAGGGGCGGCCGGCCGGCCTCGTAGACTGGTTGGATGACAACCGGGACCTTCACGGTGAAGCGGGGTTTGGCCGACATGCTGCGCGGCGGCGTCATCATGGACGTCGTCAACGCCGAGCAGGCCAAAATCGCCGAGGACGCCGGGGCGGTCTCGGTCATGGCGCTCGAGCGGGTGCCCTCCGACATCCGACGGGACGGTGGCGTGGCGCGCATGAGCGACCCGGTGCTGATCGAGGGGATCATCGAGGCCGTCACGGTCCCGGTCATGGCCAAGGCGCGCATCGGGCACTTCGCCGAGGCCCAGGTGCTGCAGTCGCTCGGCGTCGACTTCATCGACGAGTCCGAGGTGCTGACGCCGGCCGACGAGGCGTACCACATCGACAAGTGGCCCTTCACCGTCCCGTTCGTCTGCGGCGCCACGAATCTCGGTGAGGCCCTGCGGCGCATGTCCGAGGGCGCCGCCATGATCCGCTCCAAGGGCGAGGCGGGCACCGGCAACATTGTGGAGGCGGTGCGCCACCTGCGCTCCATTCTGGGCACCATCCGTGCCCTGACCCAGGCCGACAGCGCCGAGCTCTACGGCTGGGCCAAGGAGCTCGGCGCGCCGATCGCGCTGGTACAGGAGATCGCCTCGTCCGGGAAGCTGCCCGTGCCGCTGTTCTGCGCCGGCGGGATCGCCACGCCCTCGGACGCCGCGCTCGTGATGCAGTTGGGCGCCGAAGCCGTCTTCGTCGGATCGGGCATCTTCAAGTCGTCGGACCCGGCCCGGATGGCCTCGGCCATCGTCGAGGCCACGGCGCACTACACCGACGCCGAGCACGTGGCGAAGGTGTCGCGCGGCCTCGGCGAGGCGATGCGGGGTCTGGAGGCGTCGCAGTACGGCGAGCATCTCGCCGACCGGGGGTGGTAGCCGGCTCCTCCGCACAAGGGACGGGACCGGTCGTCGGGGTCCTCGACCTGCAGGGGGATGTACGTGAGCATCTGGCCGCGCTGGCCGAGGTCGGGTGCACCGGCCGGCCCGTCAAGTGGCCGGCCGACCTCGACGGCCTCTCCGGGCTGGTGCTGCCCGGTGGCGAGTCGACGACCCTGTCCATGTTGCTCGAGTCCACGGGCCTGTTCGAGGCCGTGGCGCAACGGCTCGGTGACGCCGAGCACCCGCTTCCGCTCCTCGGGACATGTGCCGGACTCGTCCTGGTCTCCCGGGAGGTGCTCGACGGCCGTCCCGACCAGCGCACCTTCGGTGTGCTCGACGCCGTCGTCCGCCGGAACGGCTACGGGCGCCAGGACCGCTCCTTCGAGGCGGACGTCGCCTTCGGGTCCGGCGAGGGACCGCCCCTGCCCACCGTCTTCATCCGGGCCCCGCTGGTGGTCTCGGTCGCCGACACCGTCGAGGTCCTGGCCTCCCTCGACGGTGTGCCGGTCCTGGTACGCCAGGGCCCGGTGCTGGCCTCGTCGTTCCACCCCGAGCTCACGCCGGACCGGCGGATCCACGGCCTGTTCGCCGACATGTGCGGCCCGGATCGACCGGCGCCGGGGCTCTTCGCCTCCTCCTGACCTGCCTCAGCGCCCGAGATGGGCGACCAGCGCGGCGATCCGGTTGCTCACCACCGCGTCCACGCCGGCCTCGACCGCCTGTGCCATCTCGTCGGGGGCGTCGACGGTCCAGGTCGAGACCCGCAGGCCGGCATCGTGCACCGCGGTCACCCCCTCGGGCGTGACCAACCCGAACCACGGGTTCCAGTACTCGGCCCGCAGGTCGCGCAGCAGGGCCAGCGGTGGTTCGGGGCCGTCGAGCCAGGTCAGCCCGATGCGGGCCTCGGCCGACTGCGCCCGCAATTGCTGCAGCGCCGCCACGTTGCCGGTGACGAAGAGGCAGCGGGGGAGGGCCCCCGCCGCCCGCACGGCCGCGAGCCCTCCGGACACCACCTCGCGCCGGGTGAAGTCGACCATCAACGGCAACGGGACCGCGTCGAGCACGTCGGCGAGGGTGGGGATGCGCACGTCGTCGTGACCCAGCGCGGCCACCTGGGCCAGGTCGACGTCGCCCACGGACACGTCGCGGTCCCACAGCCGCCCGAGCGTCTGGTCGTGCAGGACGACGATGGCGCCGTCGTGCGTCCGGCGCAGATCGATCTCCACCATGTCCGCCCCGAGGGCGGCCGCGGCGGCGAAGGCCGGCAGCGTGTTCTCCCGGTGGTCGACGGGCTCGCCCCGGTGGGCGATGGCGACGACGGGCACGGGGCCGGCGGGACGGGTCGAGCGCCTAGGCGTTGCCGGCGTAGACGGCGCCCGCCACGTTGGCGATGATCTGGTTGAGCGCGGGCTCAATGAGGGTGTTCACCGCGGCCTGGGTGATGTGCACCCCGTCGGAGCCCCGCGCCACGATGCCGTCCACCACCGAGGAGTAGGCCCCGCCGGGGTCGAGCACGGTGTAGAGGTCGTCGATGGAGACGTAGGGGTACTGGGCGGCCACGGACCTGACGATCTGGTTGTAGTCGTTCACCAGCGTGTTCGGCGTCCCGTCGGCGAAGTAGGGCGACGTGGACAAAATGACGGCGCCTCCGTCGGAGTGCGCGATCTGCACCGCCTCGGCCAGGTTGTTCTGAATGAAGGCCGCATAGGCGGGGTTGGCCAACGTGGTGTAGGCCCCGTTGTACATCCGCTCCTGCGTCTCCCAGTAGCCGGTCTGGATCACCGTGACGTCGGGATGGAAACGCGACACCACCCATTGCAGCTGCGTCGCCCACAGCGCGCAGGCGCCCGGGCTGATGTAGAGCGAGCTCGGGTCACTCCACGGGATGGTCGGCGCGCCGTCGGTGTACCCGCAGCCGGCCGCCGCGCCGTCGTCGACGGCGTAGGGCGGGTTGTTCTGCTCCACGTAGTCCCCCTCGTAGAGCGAGAGCGAGTCACCGGAGAAGGCCACCCGCTGAATGCCCTGGTGGGTGGCCTGGGGGCCGGGGGCCTCGTTGATGATCGACACGACGGGGGGGATCGGATTCGTCAGCGGCTGGGGGAAGAGCGGGGGATGGAGGGGTGACTGCGCGCTGCCCGAGAACTGGGCGTCGCCGTAGGTGAAGACGCCGGCGTCCTGCCCGACCAGCCAGTACCCGTTCCCGTCCTGCGTCGGCGTCATGGCCACGATGGGCTCGCTCAGGTGGATGCCGCCCGTGGAACCCCAGAACTGGGCGTCGCCGTAGCTGAAAATGCCGCCGTCGCTCGCCACCAGCCAGTAGCCGGAGTGATTCGCGGTGGCCGCCATGCCCACGATGGGCTGGTTCAGGTGGATGCTGCCGGTCGAGCCGAGGAACGGCGCATCACCGAAGGCGAAGATGCCGCCGTCGGAGGCCACCAGCCAGTAGCCGGCTCCGTTCGCCGCGGCCGCCATCCCGACGATGGGCTTGTTGAGCGCGATGCTCCCCGTCGAGCCCCAGAACCTGGCGTCGCCGAAGGAGAAGATCCCGCCGTCGGAGGCCACCAGCCAGTAGCCGCCCCCGTCGGGCGTCGCCGCCATGCCCACGACGGGCTTGTTGAGCGCGATGCCACCCGTCGAACCCCAGAACTGGGCGTTGCCGAAGGAGAAGATGCCGCCGTCGGACGCCACCAGCCAGTAGCCGCCCCGAGGATCGGCCGCGCCGCCGACGATGGGCTTGGCCAGCGGCACCTCGAGCGTGTCGCCGTCGTAGGCCGCCCCGCCGAAGGTCATCACGCCGCCCGCGGCGTCGATGATGCCGTAGGAGCCGTTGGTGGCGCCCGGCACGGCGGCGGGGGCGGAGTCGGCGGCGGCACGGCCATCCGATCCGGTCGAGGACAGCGCGATCAGCGCCGTCGCGGCCAGGAGCGCCGCCAGACCCACGGCGGCGCGTCGGCGCGCTCTCTCCAACAACGGTCCGCCCGGCATGAGCCCGCGATCATAGGGAGCCCACGTGCCCGGGTTGACGCGGCCCCTCGGAGGAGGCCCCTCAGAGGAGGCGGAGCTGGCGGTCGTCGCCGCCGTCCGGGCCCGTCCCGCCTGCCGGGGCGTCGGCCTCCCGTGGCGGCGGCCCGCCGCGGTAGCGGTTCCGGCCCGACACGCCGCAGCGCCGGGCCGCCACCTTCACGATGCCCTCTATGCGCTGGCGCTCGGCGTCCTGCTGGTAGGCGCCGCGCCCGAAGCGCTCCCGGTGGAGGGGGACGAGGTCGGGCCGCGTCCGTTGCAGCCAGTCGAGATAGTGGCCCCGGACCGTGCCGCGCAGGTGCAGCGCCACGCCGGAGACCGACACCGCCCCGGCCTCGGCGCAGGCCTCGACCACCGCCGTGAGCTGGGCCTCGGAGTCGGAGAGGCCGGGCAGCACGGGCGCGACGAGCACGCCGCACGGGATGCCCATGGCGGTCAGGCGGCGCATGGCCTCGACGCGCCGGTCCGGCGGGGGCGTGCCCGGTTCGGTCTGGGACCACACCGAGCGGTCGAGCGTGCCGATGGAGAAGCTCACCCCCACCTCCGTCCGCTCGCAGGCGGCGGCCAGCAGCGCGGCGTCGCGCAGGATCAGCGTCGACTTGGTCAGGATGCTGAAGGGGTTGCGGGAGCCCGAGAGCGTCTCGACGATGCCCCGGGTGAGGTGGTACTTGCCCTCGGCGTGTTGGTAGGGGTCGGTGTTGGTCCCCATGGCGATGTGGTCGCCCTCCCAGCCCGGTGCCCGCAACTCGGCCCGCAGCCGCTCCACCGCGTTGACCTTGACCACGATCTTGCGCTCGAAGTCGGCGCCGATCCCGAGGCCCAGGTAGTCGTGGGTCGGACGGGCGAAGCAGTAGACGCAGGCGTGGCTGCAGCCTCGATACGGGTTGATCGTGTGGCGGAACGGCATCCGGCTCTCCGCCGGCACCGTGTTGATGATGGTGCGGGCGTTGACGTGGAGGAACTCCATCCCGGCGTAGGCGCCCTTGCCCACGTGGCGTTCCTCCACCCGCTCGTCCGGGAAGAGCGTGCCGCCCCCCTCGTTCTGGGCCAGGGCCCAGCGCAAAGCCATGCGGGCTACGATAGCGAACACATGTTCGCAATTCAACCGGTGGGGTGTCCACAAAAACGACCAGGTCAGCCGCTAATCTCGACCGCACTGTGGTGACCAAGACCCGCGGGGGTGCTGCGACGCGCCCGGCCGCCCGAACCACCAAGAAGCCGGCAAGCCGGGCCAAGCAGCCGCCGCCGCGGCCGCCCTTCTGGCGCGTCCAGGCCCGGGACCTGTGGGCGGTCGGCCTCATCACCCTGGGCGTCCTGCTCGCGTTGGCCCTCTGGGGCAAGCAACTGGGCCCCATCGGTCACGGCGTCGACACCGGCCTGGGCCTGCTGGCCGGCTGGGCCCGCGTCCTGCTCCCTCTGGTGACCGCCGGTGCCGGCTTCGCCCTGCTGCTCGATCGGCCCGGGCGCGTCGACGACGACGGTGAGGAGCACGAAGGGTCCGATCCGTGGCGCCTGGCCGTGGGGTCGGTGCTCGGCCTGCTCGGCATCTGCGGCCTGGCCGAGGTGGCCAAGGGGTCGCCGCGCTTCTCCGCCTCGGGCGCGCTGCGGGACGCCGGCGGCTACGTCGGCGCCGCGGTCGGCCGCCCCCTGCACGCCGGCCTCGGGCCGGCCGGTGCGGGCGTCCTGCTCGTCGCCGTGGTCTTCGTCGCCGTCCTGGTGGCGACCGGGGTGTCCCTCGCCTCGGTGGGGCGGGCCATCGCCATCACCGCCACGCACACGGGGCGCAGCCTCTCGGCCCTGTGGCGGGGCAAGCCGTTCGTCATCTCCTCCGATCTCGGCGCCGACGCTCCGGCGGAGGCCGCCTCGTCCCGCCGTGTCCCCTTCGACGCGGAGGAGGACGACGTTCCGCCGCACGACGATCCGATCGATGAGCTCGAGCCCGAGCCCGAGCCCGAGCCCGAGCCGGTCCCGGTTGCCGCGTCACCGCCGCCGCACGTAGCGGCCGCCGCCCGCGCGCCCGGCCACTGGGCCCTGCCGAGCATGTCGCTGCTGCAGGCCTCGAAGAAGCTGCGCCAGGACCAGCGCCAGATCGACGCCCTGGGTGAGGACCTGGTGCGGGCCCTCGAGGCACACGGCGTCGAGACGAGGCTGGTGGGCTGCCGTGTCGGCCCGACGGTGACCCGCTACGAGCTCGAGCTCGGCCCCGGGGTGAAGGTGGCCCGGGTGACCAGCCTCTCCAAGGACATCGCCTACGCCATGGCGTCGCCCGATGTGCGCATTCTGGCGCCGATCCCCGGCAAGTCGGCCATCGGGGTGGAGGTGCCGAACCGGACCCGCCAGCTGGTGTCGCTGCGCGACATCCTCGAGTCGAACGAGGCCAAGCCGACCGCGACCACCCACCCGCTCGAGGTCGCCATGGGCCGCGACATCGCCGGGCGCGCCGTGATGGCGAACCTGGCGGAAATGCCGCACATCCTCATCTCGGGCTCGACGGGTTCCGGGAAGTCCTCGTGCATGAACTCCATCATCACGTCGATCCTCATGCGCGACACGCCGGACAAGGTCAAGATGATTCTGGTCGACCCCAAGCGCGTCGAGCTCGGGCAGTACGACGGCCTTCCGCATCTCCTCAACCCGGTCGTCGTCGACCCCAAGAAGGCGGCCAACGCCCTCGCGTGGGCCGTGAAGGAGATGGAGCGCCGCTACGACATGCTGGCCGAGAACGGCGTGCGTGACATCACCGGCTACAACCAGCTGGTCGAGCAGGGCCTCATTGCGCCGCCACCGCCGTCGGACCGTCGGCGCATGCGCGAGGTCGCGGCCCGGGCGCTCGGCGAGGAGCACGCGGCCGTCGACGACGAGGCCGACCTCGACCCGGAGCCCGAACCCCCGCAGCCCCTCCCGTTCATCCTCGTCATCGTCGACGAGCTGAACGACCTCATGATGGTGGCGGCCCGCGACGTCGAGGACTCCATTGTGCGGATCGCCCAGATGGCCCGCGCCGTGGGCATCCACCTGGTCATCGCCACCCAGCGCCCGTCGGTCGACGTCATCACCGGCGTGATCAAGGCCAACATCCCGAGCCGCATGGCCTTCTCGGTGTCGTCGCTCGCCGACAGCCGCGTCATCCTGGACCAACCGGGTGCCGAGCGGCTCATCGGCAAGGGGGACATGCTGCTCCTGACGGCGTCGTCGAACATCCCGCGCCGCCTGCAGGCCCCCTGGGTCTCGGAGGAGGAAGTGCGCGACGTGGTGCGCCACTGGCACGCGCAGGGCGGGCAGGCCGAGGCCATCGTCGGGATCGAGGGCGTCGACGACGGCCCGTCCATGAGCGACGGCCTCGACGGTGACGACGACGAGTTGCTCGTGCAGGCCCGGGACCTGGTGGTGCGCTCGCAGTTGGGCTCCACGTCAATGCTGCAGCGCAAGCTGCGCGTGGGCTTCGCCCGCGCCGGGCGGCTCATGGACCTGCTCGAGCAGGCCGGTGTCGTCGGCCCGAGCGAGGGCTCGAAGGCGCGGGCCGTCCTGATGACCCCCGAAGAGCTCGACGGGCTGAGCGGGAGATGAGCCCGGAAGCGCCGGCGCCACCGTTCATGGTGGCGCCGTTCCGGCTCGACTCGTTGCACGAGCCGGCACCCCCGGTTCCGCCCGCCCCCGAGCACGGGCGCCGCTCCCCGCCGCCGCACCGCCGCCACCACCGGGGTCGGCGCCGGGCCTTCCTGCTCGCGCTCCTCCTCCTCGTCGTGGCCGCGGGTGCCTTCGTCGGCATCCGGCTGTCCACGCCCGAACCGGCGCCCGCCGTCACCGCCGCCCTGGTCCGGACGGTGCACATCCCGAGCCACGCCGTGACGCTCCCGTGGCCGACGACGGGGCAGGGCGCCGTTGCCGTCCCCGCCCTCGGCATCAGCGTGGCGTCCGGGCCGCAGCAGCCGGCGCCCGTGGCGAGCCTGACCAAGCTGATGACGGCCTACGTCATTCTGCACGACCACCCCGTCGCACTGGGCCAACCGGGGCCGACCATCACGGTGAGCCAGGCCGACGTCGACGACTACAACAGCGCCACCGTCAACGACGACTCCAATGCCGCGGTGACGCTGAACGAGCAGATCTCCGAGGCGGACGTGCTCGGGGGGCTCCTGGTGCACTCCGCCGACAACTACGCCGACCTCCTGGCCACTTGGGACGCCGGGAGCATGCCCGCCTTCGTGGCCAAGATGAACGACACGGCTTCCCGCCTCGGCATGGACCACTCGCACTTCGCCGATGCCAGCGGCGTCAGTCCGGGCTCGCAGGCCACCGCCTCGGACATCCTCAAGGTGGCGGCCCTCGACATGGCCAATCCCACCTTCGCGTCCATGGTGCGGATGTCCTCGGTCACGCTGCCCGTGGCGGGGACGATCTCGACCTACACACCGCTCCTCGGCGTGCAGGGGGTGATCGGCGTGAAGTCCGGGTTCACCACGGCGGCCGGTGGGGGTGACGTGCTCGCCGTGATGCGCACCGTGCACGGCAAGTCGGTGCTCGTGCTGTCCGCCGTGACCGGGCAGACCGGCCCGGTGGTGCTGGCCCAGGCGGGACTGCACGCCCTGGCGCTCGTCGATGCGGTGGCCCCCCTCGTCGGGTCCGCCCAGGTGCTGGCGGACGACCAGGTCGTGGCGCACGTCGGCGAGGCGGGGACGACCCAGGGCGCCACCACGTCGTCGTCCGCCTCCGTGTTGACCTGGCCGGGGGTCAGCGCCACGCGGGTCTTCGTGCCGGCACGGCACGTGGCGGTGCGGGCCCGCCGCGGCACGCAGGTCGGGACGGTGGTCGTCACCCTCGGCACCCAGCGGGAGGCCGTGCCCGTCCGCTTGACGAAGGACATCCCACCACCGTCGCTTCTCCAGCGCCTCTTCTGACGGCCTAGCCTGACGTCGTGCGCGCCCGGGCCCCCGCGTCCTCAGCCAACCTCGGACCGGGTTTCGACACCCTGGCCGTGGCGCTGGACTGCTATGTGAGCGTCGAGGTCGATGACGCCCCGTCCCTGCGCGTGCACACCGAGGGCGAGGGCGCCGGCCTCTTCGACGACGCGTCGCATCTGGCCGCCCGTGTCGTGACCGAGATCCGGGGGAACGACCGGTTCGCCGTATCGGTGCGCTCGCAGATTCCGGTCGCCCGCGGCCTGGGGTCCTCCGCCGCGCTCGTGGCCGCGGCTGCCGCGGCCGCCGGAGCCGAGGATCCCTTCGCGGTAGCCGCCGCCTACGACGGGCATCCCGAGAACGCGGCGGCCAGTGTGTTCGGTGGCCTGGTGGCCGCCACCATGGTGGATGGCCGGCCGGTGCAGGCCGCCCTTCCGCTCAGCGAGGAACTGGCCTTCGTCGTGGTCATCCCCGAACGCGACCTGGCCACCCCCGAGGCGCGCGGTGTCCTCCCCGAGGCACTCTCCCGGGGCGACGTCGTGTTCAACCTCGGCCGGATGGGCCTGCTGGTGGCGGGCCTGGCCGATCCCGACGCCCTCGTCCCGGCCGCGACCGACGACCGGTTGCACCAGCCCGCCCGCACGACGCTGTTCCCCGAGGCGCCCGGGATCCTCGGTGCCCTCGTCGACGCCGGGGCGCTCGCGGCCAGCTGGTCCGGGGCGGGGCCGACGCTCATCGGCGTGGCGCGTGAGGGCGGGGTGGCGTCCGTGCTCGCCGGGGCCGAGGCCGCGCTCGCGACGGCGGGGGTGCCGGGCCGGGCGCTGGTGCTCCACGCCGACCGCCGCGGCGTCGTCTACGGGGACGAGGCGGACGTCGCGCTCTAGCGGGTCACGTACGGAGCGACCCGTCGAGGGTGGAGACGTCCCCCTGCAGCTGGGTGATGGCCGAGTTCACGTTGAAGGTGTTGAGGACCTGGTTGTAGTTGGCCTGTGTCGGCTGGGCGTCGCCGAGGATCTCCAGGCTGTTGGCCAGCGTCTGGGCCGCGTTGAGGGTCTGGCTCAGGTCCGCCTGCGGCGCGTTGAAGTGGTGATGGCCGGCGAGCACGTTGGCGTAGGCGTGGATTTTGTCCCCGAGCGTGTGATCGGCGGCCTCCAGGCAGACGACCGGGTTCGCCTGCTTGGCACACCCGCTCATCGTCGTGAGGTAGGTCGCCATGGCGGACTGCACGCTCGTGCTGGCGCTCTTGAGCGCGGCATCGGCCTGCTGGGGTGTGGTCGTCTCCGAGGTGCTGCCGCCCGAGCTCCCTCCGCCTGAGCTGCATCCGGCCAGCACGAGCGCCAGCGGCACCAGCACCCACGGCCAGCGGGTCCGGCGGAAGCCCTGCCTCACCTGTCGTTCCACGGCCGGAAATCTACGCCCCCCTGTTCCGTAGACTTCCGCGGATGGCCCGGACCTATTTCATCCGTACCTTCGGGTGCCAAATGAACGAGCACGACTCCGAGCGGCTCGCCGGGTTGTTGGTGGCCGACGGCCTGACGCCGGCCCCCACCATGGAGGACGCCGACGTGGTCGTGCTCAACACCTGCTGCATCCGCGAGAACGCCGACCAGCGGCTCTACGGGACGCTGGGGCGCCTGAAGGAGCTGGTGGACGCCAAGCCGGGTGTGCAGATCGCCGTCGGCGGGTGCCTGGCCCAGAAGGACCGGGCCCGCATTCAGGAGAAGGTGGGCTGGGTCGATGTCGTGTTCGGCACCCACAACCTGACCAGTGCGCCCGGTCTCCTGCGTCGGGCGGAGACCGAGGGCCCCGTCATGGAGATCCTCGACGCCCCGGCCCCGGAGTCGGGGAGCAACAACCCACTCCTCGGCCCCGGCGCCGTCCGTGAGCTTCCGTACGCGGCATGGGTGAACATC
The DNA here is from genome assembly GCA_963783965.1 of uncultured Acidimicrobiaceae bacterium. Lineage (GTDB taxonomy): Bacteria > Actinomycetota > Acidimicrobiia > Acidimicrobiales > RAAP-2 > Bog-473. The sequence continues at coordinate 112,663 of CAWAPQ010000002.1, forward strand.
CAGACCGGCTGCGACAACTCCTGCGCCTTCTGCATCGTCCCCTCTGTGCGGGGTCCGGAGGTGAGCCGGTCGCTCGGCGACATCGTGGCCGAGGTGGAGCTGCTGGCTCGGAGCGGCGTGACCGAGGTGACGTTGCTCGGGCAGAACGTGAACTCCTACGGCCGCGACATCACGAAACGCCGGCCTCTCTTCGCGGAGCTCCTGCGGGCCGTCGGCGCGGTGGACGGCATCGGGCGCATCCGCTTCACCAGCCCGCACCCCAAGGACCTCCGGCCCGAGACGATTCAGGCCATGGCGGAGACGCCCGAGGTCTGCGAGCAGCTGCACCTGCCGCTCCAGTCGGGGAGCGACAGGGTGCTGCGCGCCATGCGGCGGGGTTACACCGCCCAGCGCTACATGGATCGTCTCGCCGCGGCGCGGGCGGCCATCGGCGACCTGGCCGTGACGACGGACATCATCGTGGGGTTCCCCGGCGAGACGGAGGACGATTTCGAGGAGACCCTGGCGGTCTGCGCCGCCGCCGGCTACGACGGCGCGTACACCTTCATCTTCTCGCCGCGCCCGGGCACCAGGGCGGCCGACATGGAGTCGAGCTACGTCCCGGCCGACGTGGTGGCCGAGCGCTTCGAGCGCCTCAAGACGGTGGTGGACCGTTCGGCCCTGGCGCGCCACCAGGCGCGCGTCGGCCGCAGCGAAGAGGCACTGGTCGAGGGGGTCAGCCGGCGCGACGCGTCAATGCTGACGGGCCGCACCCGGCAGGGCAAGCTGATCCACTTCCCGGCGGGCACCGCCGCCGGGACCCCGGCCGCAGGAGCGTTGGCCCGTGTCACGGTGACCGATGGCCATCCCCACCACCTCTCGGGCCGTCTGGAGGAGGTGGTGGCGCGGCCCCGGCATCGCGTGCGCATCCCGGTAACGAGCGCGTGACCGCGGTCGCGCTCGTCGGGGTCACGGCCTCGGGGAAGTCGGAGACCGCGCTCGAGTTCGCGCTGCGCCGGGGTGACTGCGAAATCGTCTCGGTGGATTCCATGTGCGTCTACCGCGGCATGGACATCGGCACCTCGAAGCCGGGGCCCGAGGCGAGGGCCGCCGTGCCGCACCACCTGCTCGACCTGATCGATCCGGACGAGGACTTCACCGTGACGCAGTTCCAGCAGGCGGCGCGGGAGGCGTTGGCGGGTATTGCGCGGCGGGGGCGGCACGCTCTGCTGGTCGGGGGAACCGGCCTCTATCTGCGGGTCGTCGTCGACGATCTGGAGATCCCGGGCCGCTATCCCGACGTGGCGGCCGCCCTCGAGGCGGAGCTGGACGAGGGCCGTGCCGGACTGGCCGACCTGTACGCCCACCTGGCCGACCTCGATCCGCTGGCTGCGACGCGCATGGAGCCGACCAACCGCCGCCGGGTCGTGCGCGCCTTGGAGGTGACGCTCGGGTCCGGTCGGCCCTTCTCCGCGTTCGGACCCGGGCTCGAGGCCTATCCCGAGAGCGGCACGGCACAGGTCGGCCTCTCCCGCGCGCCGGACGAGATCGACCGGCGGATCGCCGCACGCTTCCAGCGCATGGTCGAGGCGGGGCTGGTCGACGAGGTGCGGGCTCTCGCCGCCCGTCCGGCCGGCATCTCGCGCACGGCGCGTCAGGCGCTGGGCTACCGGGAGATCCTGGCCCACGTGGAGAGCGGTGCACCTCTGACCGACTGCCTGGACGAGGCGGTGCGGCGGACCCGCCAGTTCGCCCGGCGGCAGGCCTCGTGGTTCCGCCGTGACCCGCGGGTCGGCTGGGCCGGGAGCGGGGCGGAGGCCCTGGCCCTGCTGGAGGGGAGCCTGGGCCTGCACGGCTGAAGGGCGCCGCCTGCGACAATGGAGGCATGCGGGCGACCAAGCACGAGGGAGCGGGCAACGACTTCCTGGTCGTGCTGGACCCGGACGACGCCATCCGGCTCTCGGTGGCCCAGGTGCGCCTCCTGGCCGACAGGCGCCGCGGCATCGGGGCCGACGGCATCATCCGGGTCGGACCGGGGCGCGGGGGCTGCGACCTCTCCATGGAGCTCCGCAACGCCGACGGCGGCGAGGCGGAGATGAGCGGGAACGGGATCCGGTGCCTGGCCCAGGCGGCCGTCGACGCCGGCCTCGTGGCGGGACCGCGCTTCACCGTCGCCACCGCCGGTGGCACCCGCACCGTCGAGTACGCCGAGGGCGACGCGCCGGGATGGGCGAGCGCCAGCGTCGACATGGGGCCGGCCCGGCTCGGCCCCGACCAGCCCCAGGAGTTCGACGACCGCCGCGTTCGCACGGTGGATGTGGGGAACCCGCACCTGGTGCTCCTGGGCCCCGACACCGCCGCGGTCGACATCGCGGAGCTCGGCCCCAAGCTCCAGGCCACCTTCGTTGGCGGCATCAATGTCGAATGGATCACGGCCGGACGCGATGCGCGAGGCGAGCTCCTCGACTTCCGGGTGTGGGAGCGCGGCGTGGGTGAGACCCTGGCCTGTGGCACCGGGAGCGTGGCCGCCGCCGCGGCCGCCCGGAGCTGGGGTGCCGTGGCGGACACCGGCACCGTGCGCGTGCGCAACCCGGGTGGGACCCTGGAGGTCACGCTCGGGGTCGATGAGGGGGCGACCACCTTCCTGGCCGGCCCCGTCCGCAAGGTGGCGGACATCGACATCCATCCGGGAATGCTCTCTTGAGCAACCTGTTGCCGGGGACGCTCATTGAGCGCGCCTTCCGGGAGCGGATCATTTTGGTCGGGGTGATCTTCCCCGGCTCGACGGAGGAGATGATCGGCGAGGAGCTGGACGAGCTGGCCCGCCTGGTCGACAGCGCAGGCGCCGATGTCGTCGGCCGGGTCGTGCAGCGGCGCAACGCACCCGACGCGGCGACGTTCGTCGGTCGCGGCAAGGCCGAAGAGATCGCCGCGTTGAGCCAGAGCCTCGACGCCGACACGGTCGTATTCGACGACGACCTGACCCCGGCGCAGCACCGGAACCTGGAGAAGCTCTTCGGCCGCACGGCGATCGACCGCACCGCCGTGATCCTCGACATCTTCGCCCAGAACGCGCGCAGCCCCGAGGGGAAGGCGCAGGTGGAGCTGGCGCTGCTGCGGTACCGCCTGCCCCGCCTGCGCGGCCGCGGTTCCGCGCTGAGCCAGCAGGCCGGTGGCATCGGGACCCGGGGACCGGGTGAGACGCAGCTCGAGGTGGACCGCCGGCGGCTCGTCAGGCGGATGCACAAGCTGGAGGCCGAACTGCGCGAGGTGGAGCGCACGCGCGCGCTGCAGCGCCGCAGCCGCGCCCGGGGCCGGCATCGTGAGCTCGCGCTCGTCGGGTACACCAATGCCGGGAAGTCGACGCTGCTCAACCGGCTCACCGACGCCGGCGTCCCGGCGGAGAACCGCCTCTTCGTCACGCTCGACCCGCGCACCCGACAGCTCTCGCTCCCGGGCGGTGAGACCGTCCTCGTGACGGACACGGTCGGCTTCGTCCGCAAGTTGCCCCACGAGCTGGTCGAGGCCTTCCGCTCCACCCTCGACTCGGTGCGCCTGGCCGATCTGATCGTGCACGTGGTGGACAGCACGGCGGTCGACGCCGCCGGGCAGATGGCTGCCGTACGCGAGGTGCTGAACGAGATCGGCGCGTCCGACGTTCCCGACCTGATCGTCGTGAACAAGGCCGATGCGGCGCCCGAGGAGGCCAAGGCCCTCGCACACGCCAACGAGGGGGCCGTCGTGATCTCGGCCCGCACCGGTGAGGGCGTCGACGAGTTGCTGCGCGTGCTCGGCGATCGCCTGCGGGGCTCGGATCGCGTCGTGCAGCTCGTGGTGCCCTGGGCGCGCGGGGACGTGCTGGCGGCCATCCACCGCGAGGGTGAGGTGGTGGGCCAGAGCGACGGCGAGGAGTCGGCCACCCTGCAGGTGGTGCTCGACGACGTCGGCCGGGCCCGTTTCGCCGAGTTCGTGGCCGCGCCGTGACGTTCCGCCTGCCGCCCTACCCCTACGACCGGCTGGCCGGTCTGGCCAAGGTGGCGAGCGCACACGAGGGCGGCATGGTCGACTGCTCCATCGGCACCCCCTACGACCCGCCCCTGCCGGCCGTGATCGAGGCGTTGGCCTCGTCGGGCACCGAGCGGGGCTATCCGGCCTCGGCGGGCAGCGCGGCGCTGCGCGACGCCGCGGCATCGTGGTTGACCCGACGCTTCGGGCTGGAGCCCGTCACCTCGTCGGCTGTCGCCGCCTGTGTGGGGACGAAGGAGCTCGTCGCGTCGGTGCCGCATCTGCTCCGTCTCCGCAGCCCGGACAGGGACACGGTGCTGTTCCCCGCGGTGTCCTACCCCACCTACGCCATGGGGGCGGAGCTGGCGGGGTGTCGCGCCGTCCCGGTCCCGGCCCGTCCGGGACGCCTCGGCGGACTCGATCTCGACGCCATCAGCCCGGATGACGGTGCGCGAGCCCTGCTGCTCTGGTCGAACTCACCCTCGAACCCGACCGGAGGGTTGGGCGACCTCGGGGCGGAGGCGGCCTGGGGACGGTCCCACGGGGTGCCCGTGTTCTCCGACGAGTGCTACGCCGAATTCACGTGGGACGGCCCGCCCCGCTCGGTGCTCCAGTACGGCTCCGACGGCGTGGTGGCGGTCCACTCCCTTTCCAAGCGCTCCAACCTGGCCGGCGTCCGCGTCGGCTTCTACGCCGGCGACCCCGAGCTCGTCGAGTTCCTCCGCGCCGTCCGCCAGCACGCCGGCCTCATGGTCCCGGGCCCGGCGCAGGCCGCCGGCGTGGCCGCCCTCTCCGACGACGCCCACGTGGAGGTCCAGCGCGAGCGCTACCGCGAACGTCTGGCCTTCCTGGCCGGTGTTCTCGGCGGCTACGGCTGTCCGGTGGCACCACCCGAGGGGGGCTTCTATCTCTGGGTGCCCGTGCCCGCCGGTCGCTGGCCCGACGCCTGGCTCATGGCCGAGGCGCTGGCCACCGACGGCGGGATCCTGGTCAGCCCCGGCGATCTGTACGGCGACGCCGGCGCGGGACACGTGCGGGTGGCGGTGGTCCAGCCGATGGAACGGTTGGCGCTGGTGGGGGAGCGCCTCGCTAGGGTGCGGCATGGCTGATCTCCAGGCAAGCATCGAAGAGTTGTGGGAGCGCCGCGCCGAGCTGTCGCCGGCGGACAACGACGCGGCCAAGGTCGTGGAGGAGGCCATCGAGCTCCTCGACACCGGCCAGGCGCGCGTCGCCGAGGTCGACGCCGCCAGCGACGAGGTGGTCGTCCACGAGTGGCTCAAGAAGTCGATCCTGCTGCTCTTCTCGCTGCGCGGCATGGAGACGATTGAGGCCGGGCCCTTCGAGTACGCCGACAAGCTTCCCCTCAAGCACGGCTTCGCCGAGGCCGGCGTGCGCGCCCTCCCGGGCGCCTCGGCCCGCTGGGGCTCGTTCCTCGGCCGCGGCGTCGTGCTCATGCCGTCCTACGTGAACATCGGGGCCTGGGTGGGGGCCGACTCCATGGTGGACACGTGGGCCACCGTGGCCTCCTGCGCCCAGATCGGCGAGCGCGTGCACCTGGCGGGCGGCGTGGGCATCGGTGGCGTGCTCGAGCCCCCGAACGCCGTGCCGGTGGTGGTCGAGGACGACGCCTTCGTGGGCAGCCGGTGCATGGTGACGGGGGGCGCCCGTATCGGCAAGGGGTCCGTGCTGGGAGCGGGGAGCTTCCTCGATCCCTCCATTCCCGTGATCGACGCCGAGACGGGCGAGGAGATCTCACGCGGGGTCGTGCCCTCCTGGTGCGTCGCCATCCGGGCCAGCCGCCGGCGCGAGTACCCGGGCGGGGAGTTCTTCGTGCCGTGCGTCCTCGTCATCAAACGGCTCGGCGAAGGCGAGCGCCACGACAAGGCGCAGCTGAACCAGGTCCTGCGGGACCACGGCGCCAGCACCTGATCCGGTGAGCGATCTCCTCGGGGCCACCCGGGCTCTGATGGCCGTTCCCTCCCCGAGCAGGAGCGAAGGGGCGCTGGCCGACCTGGTGGAGGACGCGCTGCGCGCCTGCCCGTGGCTCGACCTCGAACGCGTCGGGGACAACGTCGTCGGCCGTACCACGCTCGGTCACGCCCAGCGCCTGGTCCTGGCCGGACACCTCGACACGGTCCCCGCGGCGGGCAACCTCGCGCCGAGACTCGAGGGTGACACCGTGTGGGGCGTCGGCGCGTCCGACATGAAGGGCGGCCTCGCCGTCATGCTCGATCTGGCGACGACGGTGCGCCTGCCCGCCGTGGACCTCACGTGGTGCTTCTACGCCCGGGAGGAGATCGGCCGTGCCGACAGCGGCCTGCTCGAGCTCTGGCAGGATCGGCCGGACCTGTTGGCGGGTGATGCCGCCATTCTCGGGGAGCCGACGGGCGCGCTGGTGGAGGCGGGCTGCCAGGGAACGATGCGGGTCCGCGTCACGCTGCGCGGCGTGCGGGCACACACGGCCCGACCGTTCACCGGGCGCAACGCCATCCACCGCGCGGCACCGCTGCTGCAGCGGGTGGCCGACTGGCCCGGGCGCGAGGTCGTGCTCGACGGCTGCACCTATGCCGAGCAGCTGCAGGCGGTGGCCGTCGAAGGGGGGGTGGCCGCGAACGTCGTCCCCGACGAGGCCCGGGTCACCTTGAACCACCGTTATGCGCCGGACCGGGGTTCCGGGGAGGCAGGCGCCTTCCTGCTGGAGCTCCTGCAGGGGACCTGGGACCCGGAGGCGGGTGACGCCTGGGAGGTGCTCGACGCCGGCGACGGCGCGCCGCCGTGCCTGGAGCACCCGCTGCTCCGGACACTGGTGGAGAAGAGCGGCGCGGCGCCCAAGGCGAAGGTGGGTTGGACCGACGTGGCTTCGTTCTGGGAGCACGGTGTCCCCGCCGCCAACTTCGGGCCCGGCGACCCGCTCCTGGCGCATCATCCCGACGAGCGTGTCTCGGCACCGCAGCTCGAGCGCGCCCGTGACGTGCTCCTCGCGCTCATCTCCTGACGCCGCTCAGCGGACGACGATGGTCCCCATCATGTACTGGTGGATGTTGCAGAGGTAGTGGTACGTGCCCGCCTTCGATGGCGCGGTGAACGTCTTGGTCTGGCCCCCGCCGATGTCGCCGGTGTCGAACTGGCCCCCGGTGGCCGTCAACGTGTGCGTGACGGAATCCTTGTTCGTGACGCGCACCGTCGAACCCGGCGCCACCGACGCGCGCATGGGTGAGAACATGAAGTTCGAGATGGTGATGGCGCTCGTCGGTTTCGCCGACGGCGGTCCGGCCGCGGCGCCCGCCCCCGATCCCGACCCGCCGCTGCCGCAGGCGGCGAGGAGCAGCGCGGACGCCAGGACCAGCACGGCCGCACCGCCCCTCCGCCGACGGGCCGGTTCCCGCATCCGTCAGACCGCCTGGGAGGTCGGGTTGAATGCCAGAGGCGTGCCCGAGGAGGTCTGCGCGCCGGGGTACATCCCGAGCACGTAGTAGAGGATGGCGATGTGCTGCATCTCGACCGGCTGAATGGAGGAAGACAGCGCAATGGCTGCGCTGCTCTTCAGCTTGGACGTCTCGGCCTGGTAGGTCTGGGCCGCGATGGTCTCCAGAGTCAGCGCCAGCTGGGCCAAGCCCGTGATGTCGGTCACCTTGGCGAAGTCCGACTGCACCGTCGGCGTCAGCGTGGGGTTCGTCACCGTCACCGGCGCCTTGCCGTGTGACTGCAGGACGGCGTTCCACGCATCGGCGTGCTGCTGGTGCTGCCCCTTGACCGTCGTGGCGAACGTGGCCACCGCCGGCGGCACGGTGCCGAGCTTTCCCTGGGTGGCGGCCGTCAGTCCGGCGGTGTACGCAAAGACGGCGAGGTTCTCCAGGCTGGCCGCGACCGCCGCAACAGCGAGATCGCCTGTGAGGCCGGCCGGCGGGAACGCGGCGTGGACGGGCGAGAGCCGACGGGTCGACGCGGCCGCCAGCGTGGGCACGGCGCCGCTGCCGACCGCCATGGCGGCGCCACCCGCCACCGCGGCGCCGGCACCCAGCAGGAAGGTCCGGCGGCTGGTGCCGCGCATGTCGGCCAGGGCGTGCGCCATGGCGGGCATGCCGACGTCGTGGTGCAGCTCGTCGAGCCGGAGCGTCTGCGCCCGCAGTTCACGGTCGCTGCCTCTGAACCTCTTCGTTTCGTCCTTGCTCACTTGACGGCTCCTTGCGCGGCCGGGGCGGCGCTGTTGGTCTTGTAGAACGCGTTGGGGAAGCCGACGCTGCCGGCCGCGGCCGGCAACATGGCGGCGGTGCCGGGTGAGAGCGCGATCAACTGCGGAGCGCCCGCCATCAGGAGGGCCTGCACGGCGAGCAGGACCGCGACGTGCTGAGCCTCTATCCCCATGATGCTGGCCAGCAACGCCTTGTTCGTCGTGCTCTTGGCGAGCGCGGTGTCCTTGACGTAGGTCTCCGCCGCGATGTTCTCGAGCTCGAGGGCCAGGGCCACGACGCCCAGCGCGCCCTGCGTCGGAGTGGCTGAGCCGAGACCCGCCACCGCCTTCTTGACCACCGGGACGAAGACCGGGTCGGGCTTGTGTTGCGCCTTCGCGCCCAAGCTCTTCACCGCGGCATTGAACGCATCAGCGTGCTGCGCGTGCTGGCCCATGGTGACCTGTGCGAACTTCGTCACCACCGGGTTGGCGGACGACCCGCCGATGTAGGGCAGCGTGAGCGCCGTCTTGTAGGTGGAGACCGCCAGGTTCTCGATGGAGGCGGCAGTCTGCAGTATCTGGACGTCGCTCGGGCTGCTCGCAACGGCGGCGGAGGCGAGTGCCCCGACAAGCACTGCGCCCCCCGCCGCGCCCAGGAGGGCGGTACCGGCCACGCTCGACGTGAGCGCGCGGGTGTGGCTCTCGTGGAATGCCTGCTGTGCCGACCGGTCATGCTCCGGCTGCGCATGCGCTCTGTCGACGAGCTCGTCGAGTGCCTCGTGGGTCGGGCGCAACGCGTCCGCCTGGAGGTCTTGGGATTCGTCGAGCAGCTCGGCGAGCGCCCGGGGATCTGCCGTCATGTGGTCTCCTCGCAATGGCTTGCCCACTGTTCGGAGACAGCGGCGTCGCGGATGACAGGAGGCGTCGTCTCGATCCTCGCGGCGCGGCGGAATCGGAGTGCAGCGTCGATTTCTGTAAGGTCGCACGGGGGTTGTGCCGAGACCAAGCCGTGCACGCAATCCGACGGGTCGAAGTCACATTGGTCACCGCGGGAGCCATGGTGCTGCCGAGCGTGCTCGGTCTTGCGCTGCAGCAGGCAGCGCCCGCGAGCGGAGCGGTACCCGAGAGCCCGACCGCGTACGTGGTGAACTCGGGCTCGAACACGGTCACACCCATCGACACCGCGACGGGCGCTCCCGGCACGCCCATACAGGTCGGGACGGCTCCGTACAACGACGCCATCACTCCCGACGGCACAACCCTCTATGTGACCAGTCTCTCCTCGGACTTCGTCACGCCCGTCGACACGGCCACCAACACTCCCGGAACGCCGATCGATGTCGGCGGCCCAACGGCCGGCGTCGCCATCACGCCCGATGGGAGCACCGCGTACGTGACCAACCTCAATTCCGACACGGTGATCCCCATCGACCTGGCCACCGACACCGCGGGGCCGCCGATCACCGTCGGAACGGCTCCCATCGCAGTCGCCATCACCCCCGACGGGAAGACGGCCTATGTCGACGACGAGGCCTCCGACGACGTCACGCCGATCGCGACCGCCACGAACACGGCCGGAACGCCCATCACGGTGGGACCGGTGCCCTATGACCTCACGATCACCCCGGACGGTCGCACGGTCTACGTGGCCAACGTCGGGTCGACTCCAGGGACCGTGACGCCGATTGACACCGCCACCAACACCGCCGGGACGCCGATACCCGTCGACGACGACCCATGGGCGATCGCGGTCACCCCGAACGGCAGGACCGCTTACGTGACGAACGGCGGCTCCGACACGGTGACCCCCATCGATACGGCCACGGACACCGCGGGGTCTCCGATCGCCTCCCCGAGCGATCCCAACGGCGTCGCGGTCAGCCCGGACGGGAGCACTGTCTACGTGACGAACATCAGCTCCGGCAACGTGACACCGATCGATGCCGGATCGGGCACTGCGGGGCCGCCCATCACCGTGGGGAGTGGCCCGATCGGCGTCGTCGTGACCCCCGACCAGGCCCCCACGGCGGCATTCACGTCTCATCCCGCGCCGCCCGGCACTGCGTCGAACTTCGACGGCTCGGCCTCGTCCGCTCCGGTCGGCGGCATCTCCTCGTATGCGTGGAGCTTCGGCGACGGCGCCACCGCCACCACATCGAACCCGACGATCTCCCACGTCTACACCAGCGCCGGGTCCTACGCCGTGACCCTGACGGTCACCGACACGGCCGGCACCTCGACCACCCAGACCTTCACGGGGCAGACGGTCAGCAACAACGGAGGTCCGTCGGCCACGACGACCCAGAGCACGATCGTCGCGTCCACGGGCTACGACGAGGTCGCGAGCGACGGTGGCGTGTTCTCCTTCGACTCCACCTTCTACGGTTCGGCCGGGAGCACGCCCCTGAACGCGCCCGTGGTGGGAGCGGCGGCCACCCCCGACGGCAAGGGGTACTGGTTGGTGGCCTCTGACGGTGGCGTCTTCACCTACGGCGATGCCGCGTTCTTCGGCTCACGCGGTGGCACGTCGCTCAACGCACCCGTGGTCGGCATGGCGGCGACCCCCGATGGTGGCGGGTACTACCTGGTCGCGGCGAACGGAGGGGTCTTCGCCTACGGTGACGCCGTTTTTCAGGGTTCAATGAGCGGTAAGCCGCTGAACGGGCCGATCGTGGGCATGGCGGTGGCGGCGACGGGCGGCTACTACCTGGTCGCGGCGAACGGAGGGGTCTTCGCCTACGGCAACGCCGCCTTTCAGGGTTCCATGAGCAACGAGCCCTTGAACAAGCCGATCGTGGGCATGGCCGTCGCTTCGAACGGGGGCTATTACCTGGTCGCCTCCGACGGCGGCCTGTTCAACTTCGGCGCACCGTTCCTCGGCTCAATGGGCGGCAAGCCCTTGAACGAGCCTGTGGTGGGCATGGCTGTCGCTTCGAGCGGCGGCTACTACCTGGTCGCCTCCGACGGCGGCCTGTTCAACTTCGGCGCACCGTTCTTCGGCTCAATGGGGGGCACGCCGTTGAACAAGCCGATCGTGGGGTTGGTCGCGGGGTAATGCTCGACGCGGCGACGGGGTCCGCGACGGTTGGCACCGCTGGTCTCAGAGGGGGAGAGACGCGCCACGGCCCGCGTGAGCAGGTGTAGATCGCTCTGTCCCGGGAGCCGGTCGACCCGGCGGTCGATGCGCGCCAGGACCTCGGCCCCCTTGTGCCCGTCGAACAGGTAGTTGACGAGGAACCCGACTTCGCGCTTGGGCATGACGCCCGAGCCGACCGGTCGCCACCAGTGCGACAACGCGAAGCGCGTGAGCTTCTGCGCCTTGGGGCTGGCACCGAGACGGCGCGCCGCCTCCGACGCGTAGAAGTCGATGTGCCCACCCTCTTGCTTCATGATCCGCCGCACGAGCTCGCGCAACGTCGGGTGAGCCGCCGCCTCGGCCAGTCGGGAGTAGCCGGCTTGGGTCGTCCACTCGTTGATGGCACCCCACGTCATGTGCAAGGCGATGAAGGCCCGGCCCGCGAAGGCGGCCGAGGCGATGGTGCTGAACGTGCTGGCCGCCTGGCGCCGCCGGCGCCCGTGCCGCAGCGCGGCAATGCGTGGTGCACCCGCCTCCTCGCCGTGGGCCTCGAGCACCTGCCCGATGGCCTCGCCGTGCCACATCTCCTCGAACGCCCAGCACGAGAGGAAGGAGGTGACGGCGGGGTCCTGGTGGGCCGGGGTCAACAGGAGGTCGCGGAGGTAACAGATGGTGTGATGCTCAATGTCGTGCATGTAGCGCAACGAGCGCAACGCGTCGGTCGGCAGCGGTTGGTCCTTGAAGTCATCGAAGTCGATGCCCTCCAGGTCCAGGCGCCCCGCCCTGGTCTTGTAGGAATCGATGGTGGTTCGCATAACGCCTACTATTCGGAGCCCAGGTGAGGCCCGGATGGGCGAATTTCGGGACATCCAAAGTGGGGAGTGGCTCCGAACAGGTCCGACATGCCGCCGATCGACGAAGTGAGCGACGCCCAGCTGGTGACCTCCATCGCCCGCTACAGCGAGGTGGCTCTGGCGGAGGCCTACCGGCGGCACGGGGGGGCGGTGTTCGGCCTGGCCAAGCGGGTCCTCAACAGCCCGACCGACGCCGAGGACGTGACCCAGGAGGTCTTCTTGCGGCTGTGGAACCAGCCCGACCGCTTCGACCCCGCCCGCGGCTCCCTGCGGTCGTTCCTTCTGGCCCAGGCGCACGGCCGCGCCGTCGATGCCGTGCGCTCCTCGAGCTCGCGGCGCCAGCGGGAGGCCCGCGACGCGTTGCGCACGGCGACGGCGGAGTACGACATGCAGCGTGAAGTGTGGGACCTGGCGGTGGCGGATCAGGTCGCCCAGGCCATGGGCGAGCTGCCCGAGGAGGAGCGCCGGGCGATTGAGCTGGCCTACTTCGACGGCCGCACCTACCGCGAGGTCGCCCAGCTGCTCGACCAGCCCGAGGGGACGGTCAAGAGCCGGATCCGCAACGGCATGCGGCGCATGCGCGCCGTCTTGGCGGACGCCGGCGTGCGGGGGGTCGACGCGTGATGTCACACGAGGAAGCGAGCGACCTTCTCGGGGCGTACGCGCTCGATGCCGTGGACGGTGACGAGTACACCGAGCTCGAAGCACATCTCGAGACCTGTCCGCGCTGCCGTGCCGAGCTCGACAGCCTGCGCGATGTCGCGGCCGCCATGGGCAACTCCGTCGAGCCGCCGCCCGAGGGACTGTGGTCCCAGATCGCGCTCCGCCTGCCCGAGCGACAGGGGGACGACGAGCCGCCGCCGATGCCGCGTCTCGGGTCCGAGGCCCGCTCGCCGTTCCGCCCGCCGGCCCCCGCTCCGACGCGCCGGCGTCGCGTCATGGTCACCGCCATCGGCGCCATCGCCGTGGCCGCCGCCGCGGTGGCGGTCGTGCTGGGCATCGGACTGGTGCGGGCCGACAACAAGGTGTCCAACCTGCAGGCGTCGCAGAGCGGGTCGTCCGCCGTGACGGCCGCGCTCCGCTCGCCCGGGCACCGACTGGTCACGCTGGACTCGAGCACCCACGCGCGAAAGGCCACAGCGGTGGTCCTCCCCTCCGGGCAGGGGTACCTGGTCTCGTCGACGCTGCCTCCGCTGGACAGGGGCCGGACCTATCAGCTGTGGGCGATCGAGGGGAATCAACCCATCTCCCTGGGCCTCCTCGGGCGCTCGCCGGGCCAGGCCGCGTTCACCATGGCCGGAGCGACGCACCCCTCGCACCTGAGCATCACCGCCGAACCGGCGGGCGGGTCCATGTTCCCCACCGGTCCGATCATCGCCACCGGCGCCGTCTGACGCCGGGTCAGCTGTTAGGTTCGCTCCTCATGTCCGAGGAAGACGCACCCAAGAAGCGCAAGCCCATCGAGATCTTCGCGGAGGCGGAGCCCATCAAGCTCGGGTCGATGCTGCTGACCCTCGTGGAACCCCATCGCGGCCACGAGGTGGCCTACAACCGCTGGTACGAGCGGGACCACTTCTACTCCGGCTGCATGGTGGGCCCTTACAACTTCGCCGGCCGTCGCTTCGTCGCCACCGCCGACCTGAAGGCGTTGCGCGACCCGGACCCGTCGGCCATCACCGGGGAGCCGGGCCGGGGTTCGTACATCTCCGCTTACTGGGTGCTCGACGGCTACTTCGACATGTGGAACCGGTGGGCCCTGCGCCAGGTCAACGCACTGCACGCCGCCGGCCGCATGTTCCAGGAGCGCGACCACGTGCACACCCTGCTCTACCACTACCAGTGGGAGCACCGGCGCGAGCCCGACGGTGTCCCGGTCGAGCTCGCCCTCGATCACCCCTACCGGGGGTTCGTCACCGTCTTCATCGACCGCGACGACTCCGTGTCCAACGAGGACCTGTGGTCGTGGCTGCGCACCGAGCATCTGCCCTCGTTGTTGCCGGGGAGCGACGCCGATCTGGTGGCTGCCTTCACCCCGGTCGCCCTCGAGGTGGACGCGCCCGGCGACGTCCCCCGGGAGAAGGCCCGCGACAACCGAACGGTCCTGCTGTGGTTCCTCAACACGCCGCCCGAGGTGGCCTGGGAGCCCGTCATCGTGGAGCACCGGCGCCAGCTGGAGGCGGCAGGGAAGGGCACCGTGGTGGCCGCCCTCCCCTTCATCCCGACCATTCCGGGCACGGACACCTATACCGACAAGCTCTGGGCGGACTGACCCCCGCACATGTGGCGCGGGGCACGGCAGCGCCGTCAGCCCCGGGCCAGGATCTCCACGTGCGGGATGACGAACACCGCGTCGTCCGAGTCCGCCCAGCGCATGAAAGCCTCGGCAATTCGCCCGAGCTCGTCGGCATCGCTCAGGCCGTACTCCGCCACCTGTTCGGCGAAGCGTGAGTAGCGCACCCGGTCGGCCCAGAGCCCGCCCCACCAGGCCCGCGCCTCGGGGTCGGCGTACGTCCACGTCGAGCTCGAGACCGTCACCTCGGAGAATCCCGCCGCGTGCGCATGGCCGAGCAGCCGGGGCCCGATGCGGGCATCGTGGCCGTTGCGCTCGGTGACGGCGAAGTAGAGCTCGAGCCAGCGGTCCAGGACCGGGTCCGACGGGGCCCAGGAGAAGGCCCCGTAGTCCGAGTCGCGGGCGGCCAGCACGCCGTCGGGATCCAGCACGCGGCGCAGCTCCATCGAGCGCGGCCACGGGATCCTCCAGGTGCTGGAGCACCTGGTGCAGGTGGATGACGTCGAACGAGGCGTCCGGGAACCCCAGGGCGAACAGGTCGGCCACCTCGAAGCGCAGGTTCTCCACGCCCAGGCCGCGGGCGTGCTCCTCGGCCTGGGCCACCACGTCGGCGGCCGCGTCGATACCGACGGCCTCACCCGGTGCCACCAGGAGGGCGAGGTCCGCCGTGATCGTCCCCGGGCCGCAACCCACGTCGAGCAGGCGCTGACCGGGGCGCAGGTGGGGGAGGAGGTAGGCGCTCGAGTTCTCGGCCGTGCGCCAGGTATGGCTGCGCAGCACCGATTCATGGTGCCCGTGCGTGTAGGTCATGCGTACATTGTGGCGTGCCCGAAATGCCCGAGATGCAGGCGCTGTCCGAACGCCTCGACGCCCTCCTGGCCGGCGCCACCCTCGAGCGGGCCGACCTGCTCGGGTTCTCGTCCCTCAAGACGTACGCCCCGAGCCCCGACGATCTCAAGGGCCGTCAGGTCGTCTCCATCGGTCGCCGGGCCAAGTACCTCGTGTGGGCGTTCGACAACGGCGACCGGCTGGTGCTCCACCTGTCCCAGGCGGGGCGGCTCGATATTGAGGAGCCCCCGAAGAAGACGAAGCCCCGTGGTGCCGTGGCCCGCTTCACGTTCATGACCGCCGGTGCGAGCGCGTCCCCTGTCGCGGTGCTGGTGCGCGAGTTCGGCACACAGCGCAAGGCGTCGTGGTGGGTGCTGGCGCCGGGGGACGACGGTCCGTTGGCGGGGCTGGGGCCCGAGGTGGGCAGCGAGGCCTTCGCCGAGTTCATCCGCACAAGCGATTCCCGTCGGCATCTCACGACCGACCTGCGCGATCAGCACGTGGTGGCGGGCATCGGCCGGGGTTGGGGCGACGACATTTTGCACCGGGCAAAGCTGTCGCCCTTCGCCTCGCTCCGCTCCTTGACGCCGGACCAGCGCGAGGCCCTGCTGACCGCAGCCACCGACGTCCTGGCCGAGGCGCTCGAGCTGGAGCGCACGCGGCAGGGAGGCCTGTCGGAATCCAAGCTGGGCGGACGTTTCAAGGTGCACAACCGCTTCGGCGAGCCCTGCCCGACCCCGTGCGGCGACACGCTCGAGCGGGTTTCCTTCGAGTCCTACGAAATGGCCTACTGCCCGACGTGCCAGACGGGCGGCAAGGTGCTGGCCGACCGACGCATGTCCAAGCTGCTCAAGTAGCGATCCGGGCCCCGGGTCGACCGCGAGGAGGACGCAGGGCTAGTTCAGTTGGCGGACCACGGTGACGACCTTGCCGAATATCGTCACCTCGTCGGGTGCGTCGAAGACCATCGGCTCGTAGGCCGCGTTGGCCGGCGTGAGCACGACCCGGCCGCTCTTGCGGCTGAACGTCTTGACCGTGGCCTCGCCGTCGTTGATGCCGGCCACCACCACGTCGCCGTTGTCGGCCTCGGGCTGTTGGTGAACCACCACGTAGTCACCGTCGAAGATCCCGGCGTCGATCATGGAGTCGCCGCGGACGCGCAACATGAACGAGGGCCCGCGGCCGGTGAACTGCTCGGGCATGGGGAGGAGCTCCTCGATGTTCTCCTCGGCCAGGACGCCGGTGCCCGCCGCCACCTCACCCACCAGCGGCACGTTGTGCACGGCCGAAGCCGGGATCCGGGAGGACGTGTCGCGGTCGAAGTGCACCTGGATGGCCCGGGGCTTGCTCGGGTCCTTGGAGAGGTAGCCCTCGCGCTGGAGTACGGCCAGGTGGGTGTGCACCGTGGCCGAGGAGGCCAGCCCGACCGCCTCACCGATCTCACGCACCGAGGGCGGGTAGCCCCGGTCGCGCTGGCAGTCGGCGATGAAGTTGAGGATCTGCAGCCGCTTCCCGCTGAGGACCTCGGCCATCGGCTTCTCCTTTGGTGCCCACCCCGGCCTACCGCCGGGCCCCTCCCGGGGGCGAACATCCGTTCGTGAACCCACAACCTACCGAACTGCCAGGGTCAAAGCAAACATCTGTTCGTGTCGGCGGGACCGGAGAGCCCTCAACGCGTGCCGGCCAGGACCCCCAGCTCGGCCAGGAGCTCGTCCCGCAGCTCGTCGAACGCCTCGCCGCCGATCCGGCGCGGACGGGGCAATTCGACCTGCCGGTCGACGGAGATCTTCGAGTCCCGGAGCACCAGTACCCGGTCGGCCAGCAGGATGGCCTCCTCCACGTCGTGAGTGACCAGGAGCACACCGGGGTGGTGGCGGCCGCAGAGCTCGGCCACCAGGCTCTGCATCCGGAGCCGTGTGAGCGCGTCGAGGGCGGCGAACGGCTCGTCGAGGAGGAGGAGCTGCGGCTCGCGTACCAGGGCGCGCGCCAGTGCCACTCGTTGGGCCTCCCCACCCGAGAGGGTGCCGGGCCAGGCGTCGGCGTGGTCCTCGAGGCCCACCTCGCGCAGTGCGGCGACGGCCCGCTGGCGCGTCGACTCGCTCCTCGGGAGCCCGAGCACGACGTTGCGCCAGACCTTCATGGATGCCACCAGCCGGGGCTCTTGGTACACGACGGTCCGGACCTCCGGGACGAGGACCTCGCCGCTGCTGGCCACCTCGAGCCCCGCCAGAATGCGCAGCAGCGTGGTCTTGCCGCTGCCCGATGCGCCGAGCAGCGCGACGAACTCGCCCTGGGCGACCGTCAGATCGAGGGCGGCGAGGACGTCGCGGTCACCGAATCTCTTGGTGACGTCGACGACGATCGCTGCGGGCTGCGTCGTGGGAATGTTCATCGGACCGCCTGGTGACGGCGCCACGGCATCGTGTAGCGCTCCAAAATGCGGACGGAGATGTCCGCCGTGATCCCGATGATCGCGTAAATGATGATGCAGACGACCAGGGTCGGGATCTGCTGCAGGCTGTTCGCCTGGGACACCAGGTAGCCGATGCCCTGGCTGGCGCCGATGCTCTCGGTGAAGACCAGCGCGATGACGGAGATCCCTGCGGAGAAGCGCAGCCCCGTCATGATGGACGGCATGGCGAGGGGCACGACGACCCGCCGGACAAGCTGCCGTCCCTCCACGCCGAAACTGCGAGCGGCCTCGACCACGCGGCGGTCCACGTTGCGCACGCCGTTGAACGTGTTGAGGTACATGGGGAACAGGGTGGCCAAGGCGATGAGGTAGACGTGGGAGGCCTCCCCGATGCCGAACCAGACGATGAACAGGAAGATCAGGGCCGGGTAGGGCACGGTGCGCAGCATCTGCAGCGACGCATCGAGGAGCTCTTCCCCGAGTCGGTAGAGGCCCACGATGATGCCGAGGATCAGCCCGATCCCGGCGCCCAGGGCGAGGCCCTCGAGGGCGCGTTGAATGGAGATGCCGACGTCGCCCAGCAGGTCCTGGTGCAGCAGCAGGTCCACGAACGCGTCCCAGGTGGCAGCGGGGCCCGACAGGACCGTGGGCTTTATGACATTGGTGGCGGTCAAGATCCACCAGGCGAGAAAGATCGCCACCGGCACGGCCAGCCGGATCGCCAACGAGCTCCGCCGGGAGCGCTTCCCACCTTCGCCCACGCCGAGCCTGATGAGCCCGACGGGGGTTGTCTGTCCCGGAGGGGGAGTCGACCCGAGGGGAAGTGGTTCTCGGTCGATCGGATCGGAGGACACGGCGCCTCCGGGGGTGGTGTTCGTGACGTCCACCGTCACGACGTCAGATGGGAGTTCTTCGCCACGACCTTGTTGAACGGCAGGTCGAAGATGTTCTTGACATTGAGCGTGGCGGGGATCAGCCCGAGCTTCTGGAAGGTGTTGGCCTCGGTCTGTTGGTAGCTGATGACCGACGGGGTGATGGGGGTGCCCACGGCCTGGACCGATGCCACGGCAGCCTTGGCGACGGCCAGCGTCACGCCGTAGGTCTTCACGTACGTCTCGGCCGCGAGCTCGGGATTCTTCCGGAGGGCCGCCGATGCCGTGTAGAAGCGCTTGATGAAGTCCTGCAGAGCGGCGGCCTTCTGGGGATTGGCGAGGGCGGCGTTGCTCGCCGTCAGGTAGCCGAGCACCTGCAGGTAGCCGGCACCGGTCGCCAGCACCCTGATCTTGCCGGTGGCCTGGTCGAGCGCGGTGAGCGGTTGCGAAATGACGGCGGCGGCCACCTGGCCGTTGGTCACGGCCGTGGACGCGCTGGTCACGGGCAGGTTGCTGATGTGCACCGAGCTGTAGGGGATGTGATTCTTGGCCAGGTACTGCACCAGGAAGTACTGCTCCACCGTGCCCTCCTGCACCGCCACGGTCTGACCTTTCAGCTGGGCCGCCGTCTTGATCGGTGAATTGGCGGGGACCACGAGGTCGTAGGGGGAGATCTTGGGGTCCGCTCCCTGGGTGATTGCCACGACCTTGACGGGATCACCGGAGGATTGGGCGAAGACGGTCGGCGTCTCGGCCATGTCGCCGAGGTCCACGGACCCACCGGTCTCCGCCGCGATGACGGGGGGCCCGCCGATGAAGTTGCTCCAGTTGACCGTGTACGCCGCGCCCTTGAGCGCGTTCGTGGCGGCGAAGATCGTCTGGTATTCCTTCAACTGGTCGCCGAAGTTGAGGGTCACGCCGCTCAATGAGACCGCCTTCGTGGAAGCGGATGCTCCGCCGGCACCCAGGCCGAGCACGAGCCCGACCGGGAGCACGAAGGCAGCCAGGCGGCGCAGCGCCGTGGCGGGTCGACGAAATGGGGATGTCAGCAAAGGCACGGGATCGTCTTTCTTGGTCGAGGGCCGCACGCCGCCGGACCGGAGGGGGGAAGAGCCGGTCCGGCGGCTGAGTACGGCGGTCTAGAAGGGCTTGTCGCCCCGGATCGTGACGCGCTGGATGACGCGGTGGGCGTCGCCGTAGTCGCCGATGGCGTAGTGCATGGTGGTCCGGTTGTCCCAGAACCCCAGGTCGCCTTCCTCCCAGCGGTAGCGGACGATGTACTCGGGTGTGGTCATGTGGTCGTAGAGGAAGCGGAGGAGGGCCTCGCTCTCCTTGGTGGTCAACCCCTTGATGCGCTTGGTGAAGCCGGGATTGACGAAGAGGTTCTTGCGCCCCGTCTCGGGGTGGGTGCGGACGACGGGGTGCTCGGTCGGCGTCAGCTCGGTGAAGGTGACGCCGTCCCACTCGCCGCGACCAACGGCCTGGAGCAGCGATCCGAAGGCGCGAGTGCCGTCGTGAATGGCGGTCAATCCATCGACCAGCTCCTTGATGGGAGCCGACAGCCCTTCGTAGGCGGCCTGGGTGTCGGCCCACAGGGTGTCACCCCCCGCCTCGGGGATCACGATGGCGTTGAGGACCGAACCAAGGGGCGGGGTCTCGACGAAGGTCACGTCGGTGTGCCAGCGCTCGCGGTCGCCGTCCTCGCGCCCCACGCCGTAGGAGAACTGGCGCGCCTTCGTGTAGTCGATCTCGAAGACCTCCTTGTGCTCCTCGATCCCCGGGATGACCGGGTGCGCGACCGTGACCGGGCCGAACGCTGCGGCGAATTCCTTGTGCTCGCTCGCGGACAGATGCTGGCCGGGGAAGAAGATGACCTTGTAGTCGAGCAGCGCCTGGCGGACGGCCGCCAGCGTGTCGGGGTCGAGCGGTTGGTGCAGGTCGATGCCGCGGATCTCGGCTCCGATGGTGCCTGAGAGCGGGGCGATGTCGAGCTGGAGGCCTGTGGTCGTGGTCATGGGATTTCCTAAGGTCTTGAGCGGATGGCCAATCCTGACCAAGTCCATCGGGATTGTCAAGTACGCCCCCGGTCGGCGTGTCACACCGGCTCCGTAGGGTGTGTCTGTGTACGAACAGCTGTTCGACGACGGTGTTGACAGCGAACAGGTGTTCGTGATCCAATCTGCAGGAAGCGAACAGGTGTTCGGAAGAGGGAGACGCCATGACGGTCGCATATGAGCTCGATTTCGAGACGTACCGCCCCCGGCTGTACGTCGTGGCCGACCAGCCGGCGCGGACCGCACCTTCCCCCCGGGTGCGCCGCCGCCGGGTGGTCGTTGGAGCGTTCGTCGTGGTCCTGCTGGTCCTCCTTGCCCTGCCCATCCGCTCCCTCGGTGGGAGCACCCTGGCTCAGGCGGCGCCCGCCCAGGGTCAGGAGTACATCGTCAAGGCGGGCGACACGCTGGCCTCCATCGCAACCCGGGCCGACCCTGCGCACCCCGGCTCACTCACCGGGCAACTCGTCCGCGAGACGGGTACCCGTTCGGTGGTGCCGGGGGAGCACATCTTCATTCCCTGACTATCGTCGGCTGTGTGCGGTGTCCCTGGTGCGGTGTCGATGACGACCGCGTGGTGGATTCACGTCAGGCCGAGGAGGGGGGCGCCATCCGTCGGCGCCGTGAATGCCTCGGCTGCGAGCGTCGCTTCACGACCTTCGAGCGAGTCGAAGAGGTCCCGCTGTGGGTGGTGAAGCGCAGCGGCCTGCGTGAGCCGTTCGATCGGGCCAAGGTCGTCGAAGGCGTCCGCTCCGCCACCAAGAACCGCCCCGTTACTCCCGATCAGATGGAGGAGCTGGCCCAGGCCGTCGAGGACGCTTTGCGCGCCGAGACGACGGAGCCGACGAGTCAACAGGTCGGTGTGGCGGTGCTCGAGCGCCTGCAGAGCCTGGACGACGTGGCCTATCTCCGCTTCGCCAGCGTCTACAAGGGGTTCGAAGAAGCGGGTGACTTCCAGCGCGAGGCGGGGCTGTTGACCAAGACGACCGAGCCGAAGCGGAAGTGATGGAGGAGACGCCAGGCACCGTCCTGGCTGTCTACGCCCACCCCGACGATGCCGACGTCGCCTGCGGTGGCACCCTGGCCCGTTGGGCCAAGGCGGGGAGCGCCGTGCACCTGGTGGTCTGCACCGACGGCGGGAAGGGGACGACCGACCCGGGCGTCGAGCCGGCGCGGCTCGTCACCGAGCGTGCCGCGGAGTTGGACTCGTCGTCGGCAGTGATCGGCCTTACCAGCGTCGAGAATCTCGGCTTCCCCGACGGTGAGCTGACCGATTCGGCCGACTTCCGGCGGACGCTGGTGGCGCGGGTGCGCGCCCTGCGTCCCGACGTGGTCTGCGGGCACGACCCGACCGCTGTCTTCTTCGGTCAGGACTACTTCAACCACCGCGACCACCGGATCGCGGGCGCCGCGCTGCTGGACGCGGTGGCTCCGGCTGCCGCCCTCCCGCATTACTTCCCCGACGCCGGGCCGCCGCACCAGGTACCCACGGTGCTCCTCTCGGCGACCCTCGAGCCGGACGAATGGGTGGATATCTCGGACACCATTGAGGCGAAGGCGTCCGCAGTCGAGTGCCATCGGACCCAGTTCGCGGGCCAGGAGGGCTGGGCGGGAGAGGCGGTGCGGCGCCGTGCGGCCGAGGAGGGCCGGAGGGCCGGCGTCGCCTACGCCGAGGGGTTCCGCCGGTTGACCCTCGGTGGCTGAGCGGCCGGCACTCCCTACCATCCTGCACGTCGACATGGACGCGTTCTTCGCGTCGGTCGAAGTGCTCGACGATCCCTCCCTGGCCGGAAAGCCGGTCATCGTGGGCGGGGCCGGGGCGCGCGGAGTCGTGGCGTCCTGCACCTATGAGGCGCGCGCCTACGGGGTCCACTCGGCCATGCCGTCGGTCCGGGCCCGCCAGCTCTGCCCCGAGGCCATCTTCTTGTCCGGGCGGCACAGCCGCTATGCGGAAGTCAGCGCCGAGCTACACAAGGTCCTCGCGGACATCACACCCATGGTCGAGCCCATCGGCCTCGACGAGGCCTTCGTGGACGTGGCAGGCGCCGTGCGCCTGCTCGGGCCGCCGGCACGCATCGCGCAGCGGCTGCGCGAGCGGGTGCACGACGAGCTCCACCTCGAGTGCGCGGTGGGTATCGGACGCTCCAAAATGATCGCCAAGCTCGCCTCACGGGCCGCCAAGCCCCGGGCCAGCCGGGCCGGGCTGCAACCCGGCCCGGGCGTGTTCCTGGTGGAGCCGGCGGAGGAGCTCGCGTTCCTGCACGGCCATGCGGTGGAAGCGCTGTGGGGCGTGGGACCGGCCACGGCCAAGCGCCTGCACGACCTCGGCGTCCGAACCGTGGGAGACCTGGCGGCCCTGCCGCTCGACACCGTGGTCCGTCGGCTGGGCAAGTCGAGTGGCGCCCACCTGGCCGCGCTCTCGCGGGGCGAGGACCCCGATCCGGTCAACCCCAACCGCCCCAACAAGTCCATCGGGCACGAGGAGACCTTCAGCCAGGATCTGGTCGACCCGCATGAGCTCGAGCGTCACGTGCTGCGCATGGCGGAATCGGTCGCCACCATGTTGCGCGGCGCGTCGAGCTCGGCCCGGACGATCACGGTCAAGATCAAGTTCAAGGATCTGTCATTGCAGTCGCGCTCGCACACCTTGGAGCGGCCCATCGCCACGGGCGGGGCCATCGGGCAGGTCGCCGCCGCGCTGCTGTCAAGCGTTGACCCTGGTGAGGGAATCCGCCTCCTCGGCGTCGAGCGCGTCGGGGCTGGCGGTCAGCGGGGTGGACCAGCTTTCGTTCGACCTCGGCGACGGGCTCTCGGACGAGAACCACAGCGCCACGGCGCGTGAGCAGTCCTGGCAGGACGCCACCGCCGCTGTCGACGCCATCCGTGACCGCTTCGGAAAGAGCGCCGTGGGCGCGGCGTCCATGGTCACCGAGGACGGGGTCCAGGTGCCGGCCCGGCGCGACGCTCCGTGGGGTCCGGACGACTAGGAGGGCTCAGGCGACCAGCGGATCGCGTATGGGCTTCGAACGTTTCACGGATCCCACGGTCGCGGGAAGCGTGCTCTGCGTGTCACCAGACGCCGGGGATCAGCCTCCATGTCACATGACTGCGATATTCGTCGTAGTGGTCGTTCGTGGTCAGCATGCGGTCCTCGGCGAAGGCGCGGCCCACGTTGCAGCCGGATGCGAACACCATCACGAGGGCATTGCGAATCGAAATGCTCTGGAGGAGGTAACCCGCCTGAAGGAACAGATACGAGGCGTAGATCGGGTGACGGACGATGGCGTATGGCCCTTGTGTCACCAGTCCTCGGTCCGCGGCGACGAATCCGAACGACCTTCCGAGAGCGAGAAATGACGTGATGCAGATCGTAAGGCCGAACAGTTGGAATACGAGCCCCGCGGTGAGTCCCCACGCGGGATGTGCGCCGTCCGGCCGGAACAGGACACCGCCGAAAGTCCCGCCGAACGCAAGGAGCCAATCCCTCATCCGTCGACTGACCGCACGGGCTGGCCGTCGGATGAGATAGGCGATGACGACCCACATCTGCTCGGCGAAGAACGCCGGGCCGATGAGCTGGTGCGTCTCCAGGTAGCTCTGCAAGGTGGCCTGAGCGAAGAGGGCGGCGCCCGCAGCCCCGATGAGATTCGCCGCGATCCTGATCAGCCGATCGAGCGGGGGAGCGGAAAGAACCTCTTCGAGCCGCCGGGTGTGCCGTGTTACGGAGAGCCTCGGAGAGTGGCCTGACTCCGCGATTGAACGGTCAAGCTGAGCCCGGCTCGAGTCGGGGATCTCGAGTTCAAGCAGGCGCGGCTCTTCGGTCCCCACGGACGACTCAGCTCAGGGATTGCTGTGGTTGTGGGTGTTCGCTTGCACGCGCACGCGTCGTTCCGCCGTTGATCCCCACGAGGCGTCGCTCGATCCCTGCGTCGAGGCTGAACCGGCCCGATCCGAGAAAGGCCACGACCAAGGCCAGCCCCGCGAGCGCAAGGTTCAGTTGGTAGCCGGGAGGCGCCGTGTGCGAATTGATCCCGGTGGCCCAGGTAATCGTGATCATCGCCATGACCATGTCACCGAACAGCGCAATGCCGGCGAGGCGCGAGAAGAGGCCGAGTCCCACGGCGATGGCTCCGAAGAACTCGATCACCCCGCCCAGGACGGCAAAGAGACCCCCGGGGTGCAGGTGCGCCGACTGCGAGAAGTAGATGGACGTTCCATGAATGCCGAGTCCGTTGAACCATCCGAAGAGCTTTCCGCCCCCGTAGTAGATGAAGATCCACGCGAGCACGATGCGTGCGACGAGCAGCGCGCAGTCCGCAGGCAGCTGCGAGGTGCTGCGTGTGCTCACGACCGTCGCGAGAAGGGACTTCCATGAGCGCCGCTGCGTCTCGACCGAAGCGGTCACCATGGAACCACCTTCCCTACTCTGCGTACCCAGCACTGTCAGGGCTCACCAAGCGTACGCTGCGTCTGCGACTCCGGCAGCCGCATATCCGGCACCCCCGCCGTAACGGCTCCCGAGGGTTGCAAGGAGAGGTCGCGGGTCGGCCGGAAGGGCGCCACCAATTGCGTCAGGAGGACAGAGAAGTGGCGTGGTCGCGCCGACTCTTGTTCGACGATGAGCGGGCGACCAGGCAGTCCGGTGTCGGTCCTGATCGTCTCGGCCGTAGGGAAGACCGCTCGGTGGAACATCTGATCCCAAATGGTCAATGCGAAGCCGAGGTTGACGTCCTGTGGTCCATCCAACTTGTGATGGATCCTGTGAAAGTTGGGACTCACGAAGATTCGCTCCAGGGGCCCGAAGCTCGCACGTGTGTTGGAGTGGGCGAAGGCGACCATTCCTCCATAAAGGACCAACACCGTGACCGACAATGCACCGTTCGATAGGAGGACCACGCCCGGAATCAATGCCAAGAGATAGGAGACGTGGATCAACGGGTGCGTGCGAAAGACCGTCAGGACGTTCATGTCCTCCTGGGAGTGGTGGAGTTCGTGAAAACGCCACAACATCCGCACGCGGTGGTTCGCCAGGTGCACCGCCCAGTTGCAGAAGTCCATCAGAACCAGGATGGTGACGATCGCCCCCCAGCGGGGAAGGACGCCGATTTTCGGCAGAACGATCCATGGGAGGCCCCGTCGAACCAGCGCGACAAAGGCGAGGGTGAGCGCCGTGACGAGGGGCGCCACGACGAGCGCGTTCATGACGGTGAGCAAGAGATCATGGCGATGGCCACGGGCGAAGAGAGGCCGCTGCTGTGCGGGCCAGATCCGCTCGACAACCATGAAGCAACCCAGGATCACCAGTGCCAACGGACCTACCAGCACGACCCTGAGCAGTGTCACCGACCCGGTGAAGTTCTCGCCGCCCCAGCCTTCGGACCACCCCAGGGCGATCAGGACCAGAGCGAGACCGGCTATGGAGAAGGCGGGGAGATAGACGCGCGGCCGCAGGCGAACCTGCGGCCTGTCTCTCCCGAGGGCAGCGTCCCCCTTTTGTTCGGTTTCGGGCGGCTGGCTGGGAGCCAGCAGCAACGTAGACATCACCATCGTCTTTGCGGTTCCCTTGCTAGAACGCTGCTCCGCCGCCTCCGGCGCTGGAGTTACCCGTACCGGAGTTCGCTCCGGAGCCGGAGCTGGCCGACTTCTTCGTCACGACCGCCGTCCATTTTCCCCAGGTGTCGGTCACGTTGCCGTTCACCTGGCCGGCTTTCGTGTCCCCGACAAAGTAGTAGAGCGGCTTTCCGCCGTACGTGACCTGGACGGCACCGTTGTGCTTCACGGTACCGAGCTTGGCTGCGCTCACCCCCGACCCCGCCTTTGCCTTGGTCACACCGGCGGGGAGCACCAGTGCCGGCCAGATTTTCAGGCAGGCGGCCGTGCACGCAGTGCTGCTCGGTTTCACGGTGTACAGGGTCTTGCTCTTACCACTCACGAGAATGGTTCCCATTTTGGCGTTCTTGGTGCTTGAGACTGTCACGGCGCCAGTCGCTCCAGCCTCGGATGAGGCGATGACCGACAGCGAGATCCCGCCGACGGCCACGATCGCACCGACCCATCGCGCCAAAGGGGCTCTGTGAGCTGATTCCCGGTTCTGACGATTCTTCTGCATTTCGATTCACTCCTGCGTAGGTCTTGAGCCTTTCCTCAGGAGTTAGTACGGACAAGTGCCCGGCAGGGATCACCCTTCAGCGATGGACTTCGCCTTTGGAGCCGGCCGGCAGGTGATGCCGGCTGGAGAGTCGCCCTACAGGCGAGCCCTTCCTGCCGTGCCGGGCAATTGCGAGCGTGGGGTGTCGCTGCACCTCCTGAGGGTTGGAGGCCGGTCATCCCCATCACCCTTGTCCGGATGGGACTCGCGCAGGCGGACGCAGCCGTGTGGCCCGCGAGTCGAAACATGCATTGCTTCACAGAACCATGGGTACGGCAAGGCAGGTATGGCTGAGTGGGAGGTCAGGACTGAGGCCACCAACGGATCCAATATCCGTGCGGGTGCGTATCGGCCAGCCGCACGGCTGGGCTCCCTCCGGGGCCGACGTGGACCAGCACGGTTGCCAGATCCGGTCCCTGGCGCAGAACCGGCGAAGGGGGCGTGGGCAGCCCAGGCGTCTCGAACGGGCTCTCGCAATAGAGGTAGTGGACGGGCCGGCGCTCGCCGAGCGCGGCGACCTGTTCGGTCAGGGTGCGTTGCTCTTCCTCGCTGAGGTAGGCGGCCACCCAGGAGTGGAACACCACCAGTGGCCCGTCGCCCGGCATGGTGGCCACCACGTGGGACAGGTCCGCCAGCATGTCGCCACGCTCGAGGCGGGGGGGCTGAGCAGCAGCCCGCACGTTGGCCAGCGCGGCGCGCAGGCGTTCGAAGCGCGCCAGGTTGTCGGGCCAGAGGCAGGCCAGCAGCCAGAGCGCCTCGTCGTCGGAGAGGGGGTTGACAGGGGCCAGGTCGAGCCCGACCCGCTCCGCCATGACCGGGAGGCGGAGTTCGGGCAGGCGCGTCAGATCGTCCCTCACGGTGCATTCGAGGGTGACCGCCGAGCCCGCTGCCCCGGCCGTACGGACACCGCCCCCGTCGGCGGCCCGGTAAGTGTAGGCATAGTCGTCGAAGAGCAGGTTGAGCCCTGCGGAGGTCCCGAGGTCGAGCAACGACAGCGGTTCTTGCCAGCCGTGCTCGGCCGCGACGTGGCAGAGACCCGGCAGGAGGCTGGAGCAGCGGCCGACCTCGTTGGTCTGGGTTGAGCGGGTGGCGATCAGCCGCTCGAGCTCGGCGCGGTGCTCGCGGCAGAAGTCGGCGAAGCAGGCGGCAACGTCGTCCCCCGGCGGAGGTCCGGTCGTCGGGCCGCGCACGACGCCCACCGTGTCGTAGAACGACGCCAGCGGGTGCTCGGTTCCTCCGAGGAGCAGAAAGTGCACCGCAGCGAGAAGGAGCAGGGGGCGTCGCTGCGGGAGTGGCGCGCCGTCGAGGAGCGACAGGACCTCCTCATTGTCGGCGACGGCACGGCAGATGGTGGCGTAGGTGGTGCTGCCGTCCCGTTCGACGGTGGCGGCAAAGCCCCGGAAGTGGTCGGCCAGGGGCTCCTCGACGAGCACGCGGCTAGAAGCTGGCGGGGAGGAGCGGGCTGACGGCCCCGAAGAAGAACCACAGCAACACGAGCGTGCCCACGGCTCCGACCCCGTAAATCACCCAGCGTTGGCGCCGGAAGCGCCAGGCGGCGAGGAAGATGGCGGTAATCGCGAGCGCGGTCACGAAGCCCCAGAACAACGCATCCGCGAGCGAAACGTCGGAGTTGCCGGCCAGGCTCTGGCTTTTGGGTTTCGCGTGGAGCTTGTGGACGGGCAGGGCCGAGTGGGCGAACAGCTCGGTGTGGGCCAGCGTGGCCTGCACGACGAGACGGGTGGTGGCGCTGAAGCGTGGATTGCAGGTCGTGAGCGTGAGCTGATTGGCGATGACGTTGTCGACCACGGTCGTGTCGCTGGGGGACACCACGAAGCTCTTGGTCGTGTCGTAGACGAAGATGCCCTGCAGGGTGGTGAGGACGATCGGGTCACCGACCTTGACCGAGTCGAGGTTGTAGAAGGGATGGCCATAGGTTGTACGGTGACCGGCGATTGCAGCGTTGCCGGCCTGACCGGGCAGGGGGGTGCCGGTGTAGTGACCCGGGCCCTTCCGGAGATCGGGCGTGTTGGTACCCTCGACCACCACCTGGTTGATGCCGATGACCGGGATCCGGATGTCGCCGATGGGTTGTCCCTCGGCCGGAGCCGTCGTGGCGGGAGCGGCCACCGGAGGCCCGGTCGGCAATTTGTCGAGTGTGGACTCCTGCGTCAGAGCGCGTCGGACGGTGTCGTTGTTGGTCTCTTGCACGAGCTGGGTGCGCAACCCTGACTGGATGTGGGCCTCCTGCACCGAGGTGCCCCAGATCTGGTATGCCGTGAACAGGAGCACGAGGACTCCTACGCCGATCAGGACCCGCCCCAAGATGTCGACGACCCGTCGCAGCGCAGACATCGCAGAGAGATTAGGGCGGAGTGAGGCCGCGCCTCGGTCGCCCTGCTCCTAGGCCTGGACGGTGACCAGGGTGCCGAGCGGGGTCAGCGGGAACACGGTCTGCGCGTTGGCGACCGGCATCTCGACGCAGCCGTCGCTCTGGGGGAAGCCGTAACGCGCCCGCACGAAGCCGTGCAGGGCGTCCCCGCCATTGAAGTAGCTCACCCACTGAATGCCGGGATCGACGTAATGGGAGCCGTCCGGGTTCGTGCCGGACATGGTGGTCACCGTGTAGCGGGCGTAGACCGGCCACGTGCCGTTGGCCGTGCTGGCTCCGGCCACCCCGGTGTTGACCGGGGTGCTGTAGACGGCGACGCCGTCCTTGTAGACGGTGGCCGACTCGGGCAGCGACTGGCTCACGAGCACGTAATCCCACGAGAGGGCGTCGCCCTTCCCGCTCTGCACGTCGGCCAGAAGGTCTGTCCATACCTGAGGCCCGGCGACGCCGTCGGTCTTCAGGCCGTTCTGGGCCTCGAAGTTCATGACGGCGCCCTGGGTGATCACGTTGTTGGTGCCCGGTGTCCACAACGTCTCGAGCGCGAGCGGCTGATTGGGCCAGCGCCAGCTGAACGACCCCACCTGGTCGTTACCCTCCTGAGTCGGCGACGTCAACGGGGATGCCGGTGTGAAGGTCAGCGGGAGGTAACCGAGCTCCGCCAAGAGCTGCTGCAGTCGAAGCGTGGAACCCGGTGCCACCGAGAACTGCGAGGTGACCGACTGGGCCAGCCTCTGGCCCTCCGATCCCACGACACCGGAAGGTCCGCCGGGAACGGTCACCGTTTCGGTTCCGCCGGGCACGAGCGGGCCGCTTGCCTGGTACTCGAGCAACGACGGGGACAACACGGCCCACGAGCCGGCGACCGGGGGGTTCAGGGTCGGCATCGGGCTACCCGGCGCAAGGCTGGTGGAGAACTGCACCGAAACCGTGGAGCCGGCTGCGACGTTGGCTCCGGTGGGAGAGACGGATGTGACCGTGAGGGCGGGCGGTGGGGCGGCCGAGGTCGCAGCGGCCTGGTTGCTGTGCATCCTGTCGACGGTCACGAAGCCACCGGCGGCGATGGCGAGCACGACGACGCCCACGGTGACAATGAGCCACCGCCTCGGACCGCTGCTGGTGCGCGCATGTTCGCCAGACATAGCAGCAGGCATTCTACCGGGGAATATGTAGGCCTAAAGGCCCAATTCGGCACCAATTTGCTGCGTGATTTCTGAGAGCCGGCTGGCATCAGTCACTTTGGATCCCCCCGACTCCCGGACGTAGAAGGCATCAACGACCATTTCGCCGAGCGTGGACACCCGGGCTGACACGACGTCGAGGCCCGCATCGAAGAGGACGCGGGTGATGCGGTGCAGCAGACCGATCTCGTCGGGCGCCCGGACTTCCAGCACGGTGGCGGACTCCGACGCCTCGTTGTCGACGCTGACGTCGCTTCCGGGGAGGTGGGCGGCCGAGCCTCGGCGGAGGGGATAGAGGCGCTCGCGCTCGGAGAGCCGCTCGCCGAGGGCGAGGCGGTCGGACAGCACGGCGGTCAGGTCTTCGCGCAACTTGGCCGTGTCGGGCCACGTCCCGCGCGCAACCTCGACGGTGAACACCTCGACCGCCACGCCGCTCTGACCGCTGACGTTGGCCGCCCGCACGTCCATGCCGTTGAGGGCGAGGGCGCCGGCGACGGAGGAGAACAGTCCGGGGCGGTCGGGCGCGGCCACTATGACGTTGGGCGGTTGCAGCGAGACGGACGGAAGGCCCGTCGCACGTACCTCGGCCATGAGCTCCTGGTTCGCCGCCACGATGCGGTCCGGCGCGGCAGGCTCGGTCTGTCCTTGCAGCATGCGGTCCGTGCGCGTCACGAGCTCGGCGACGAGGCCGGCTTTCCACGCGCCCCAGGCCGATGGGCCCGTGGCCCTGCTATCCGCTTCGGTCAAGGCGGCGAGGAGATGCAGCGTCAGCCGATTGCCCGCTGCCTGCGCAACGCGGGCGATGGTGGTCCGATCGTCGAGGTCGCGCCGGGTGGCCGTGTCGGGCAAAAGAAGATGGTGGCGTACGAGGTCGACCAGCACGGCCACATCGGGGGGCGCGAACCCCATCCGCGTGGCGATACGGTCGACTACCTCCATGCCGACGGTGGTGTGATCGCCCGGGTAACCCTTTCCGATGTCGTGCAGAAGGGTGCCGACGAGGAGCAGGTCGGGTCGCTCGACGGTGTCGGTGAGCTCAGCGGCGAGCGCGGCAGCTTCCAGTAGATGACGGTCCACGGTGTAGGTGTGGTAGGCGTTGCGTTGCGGTTTGTTGCGGACCGCGGCCCACTCTGGGATGAGCCGCACAAGAAGGCCGTGCTGGTCGAGCGACTCGATCTTGTCGGTGGCAGGGCGGCCCAGTCCGAGCAGCGCCACGAAGGCGTGACGGGTCTCGTCCGACCACGGGTCTCCGGGCGGTGGCATGCGGTCAGCCAATCGGTGCAACGAGCCCTTGGCGATGGGCCGGTCCCATGTGGCCGCGGTGATCGCCAGTCGCAACGGCAACGAGGCGTCATCGGAAACCGGGGCGAACGAGGTCAAGGCAATTTCGCCGTCGACCTCGACCATGTCGGGCCCGAGATCAGCGGGCGCAATGGGGGTGGTCTCCTCGGGCGCGGTGCGACGGAAGCGCCTCTTGGGCGCCGGGGTCGGGTCCCACAAGCGCCGTCGCCGCCAGACGTCGTCACTGACCCAGGCGATCTGGCGACCCGCGGTCGACACGGAGAACATGAGGGCGTCCGCGTCATCGAACCCGAGTGCCGATGCCACCTGGTCCTGGTCTTGAAGGAGGAGCTTGTCGTGCTCGCGTTGGGCCAGGCGGTGGAGCTCCACTCGGATGTCGGTGAGCAGCGCCGTCGCACCCTCGAGGGACGCGAGGTCGGCGTACTCGGCGAGGAGGGGGGCGAAGGCGGAGATGGCGCGCAGCACGCTGACATCGCGCAGCCCTCCGTGGCTCTCCTTGAGATCGGGCTCCAGGAGGAACGCCACATCACCGGCGGTGGCCCGGCGCTCGGCCATCTGCTCCTTGAGCAGCGGCAGGTAGCGCGCGCCGAGTCGGTCCCGCCAAGCGGCCCGGGCCTTCTGGAGGAGGGGTTCGGCGACCTTGGGCTCACCCCACACCAGGCGCCCGTCGAGCAGGCCGAGCGCCACGCGTGCGTCCTCGCCGGCCGCGCTCAGGACTTCGGAGGGCCGGCGGACGGAGTGGTCGAGGTGGACGCCTTCGTCCCAGACCGGGTACCAGATGGCATCGGCGACCTTCTTGATATCCCGGTGGCCGTTGTGGACGAGCACGACATCGAGGTCGCTGTAGGGGCAGAGGGAGCCCCGGCCGTAGCCACCGACGGCGATGAGGGCCAGGTGCCTGTTGGTGTCGCCGGCAGCCCGTTCGGCCAGGCCGGAGAGCCAGGCGTCCGCTTCGGCTGCATACCGCCGGCAGAATTCCTGCCCCCGCAGCCCGGGCTGGGCCAGGAGCTGACTGCGCCGGTCACGCAGTGACGTCTCGGCGACCATGGCGGGAACGTAGCATTGGGCTTGTGAGTAGAGATGTGGAACCCAGGGAGGGCAAGACGCCCATGACCTTCTCCCACGCCGTCGCCATGACGGCAGTGGGGGTCGTCGGAATCATCGTGGCCTTCTGGATTTTGAGCAGCCTGGCCGGGATCATCTTCTTCTTCGTGAAGATCGCAGTGGTGATCGCCCTCATCGCGGCGGTCTTCTGGATCGTCTCCCGTTTTCGGAATTAGGGCCGAGGGTCCGGCCCGGAGCCGCTCCGGGTCGAGGCAGAGGGCAGGGAAGGCGGGACGTTAGGCTGGCCGCTCGCTTCGTCTGCGTACGACGGCGGCGTGGCCGAGTGGTTTAGGCAGGGGCCTGCAAAGCCCCGTACGGCGGTTCGATTCCGCCCGCCGCCTCAAATTGTTGTCCCTGTTTGGAGGCACCTCTTTCCGATCCGTCGTTTCGCCCTTCCAGGCGTGCAGAGATCCTGCTGGCCCAGGCAGTCCAGAGGGGTAGCTGAGCAGCAAGAAGGAGTCGAGCGTCGCCACGTAGTCGGCGAGGTGGCCTTCAACAGCACGGAGGCCGAGCAGTTCGCCGCTTCGCACCACGGCGAAGCCTCCGGGGAGCACGGGGCAGCGGAGTAGGGGTTCGATGGCCTGGGCGAGCTCGAGCGCGGTGGCCGTGTCGAGTATCGGACGCTCGCGGGCATGTTCGAAGCCGGCACTGCGGATTGTGCACGGGTTCGGCCGATCAGACGCTGTGAAAGCGCGTTAGCGCCGGCGCCAGGACCCTGATGGGTTACGCGACCGGCTGGAACATCCGCGCGCGCTCTGCGGGCGTTGCGTGCGAAGCGAACACATCGAGCTTGGTGAGGGCGGGAAAGAGCGCAGTCACGAACCGACTCTGCAGGTCTGCTACAGCGGCCTCGTCAGGGTGTTGACCGAAGCCCTTCACGAGGTTGAGGCGCGAGGCCTCCATCCACGTCAGGACATCCGGAGCCCCCTGCCACTGTGTTTCGGTGTTCATCCCAGTCAACAGGTGCCGTGTCCAGTCGAACGGGGTGTGGAACCACGCATTCGGTCGGCAGAGGTGGTTCTTGTCCGCCGTCGATCGTCCTGAGGCTTCGACGAAGCCGATCAGTCCCGCAGAGAGGCTGAGGCTGGCCCGCGTGACCGGCTGAAGGAGGATGGTGTCGTCGGCGAAGATCGGCTTGGGTGCGTTGTCGCTCAGTCCGGGCGAGGCGCAGTGGATGTGCAGGTGATGAGAACTGGTCGGGATCGATCCGTGTTCGAGCGTGATCGTATCTACCTCGATGCGCTGGACATGTCCGAGTCTGATGACGTTCTCGACGCGTCGCAGCTGGTCGAGCTCTCCGACGCTCGCCGTGGCGCCTTTCAGCATGGATGACTTCATGGACGGATCGACACGCAACATGACCTGGCGATCCTCCAGTCGCTCGTAGACCTGCTCGATCGAGTCGCTTTCGACGACCGCCTCCAAGTGAAGGACGACTCCTTCGAACGTTATAAGGCGACCGTCACCGGGCTGAAAGTAAGAGCGATTCAGGATCCACGAGTCGCGGGGGCGGATCCAGGTGATGTCTTGGGCCGGAGTACCTTTGTCGAGCAACCAGCACACGGCGTCCATGGCCGTCTTGCCACCGCCGATGATCACATAGCCTGCGGGAGGCTCGGTGACCCTCGCGAGCGCACCGACTGGGATGCATGTGGCCCCGTCGGATACTTCAAATGGTGGCGGGTCTATGGCCGGCACGCGAGAAGCCATATAGGTGGCGTCGACGACGCTGCGTCCCACTGACACAACGGTCTCCGCGCCGGTCAATCTGGATCGAAACCGCCCGTCGCCCAGGTAGTCGCACATAGGGAAGAATCGCACCCGACCTGACTCTAGGAATCGGTAACGCATGATCTCGTCGTAGTAGCGGCAGATCTCAACCCCACTGGCGCGCTCATAGAAGCCTGCGTCTCTTCCGGCGGTCTCGACGCGGTCCTCCCCAAGCGGGGTCGAGTTCACGCCATAGTTCATCGACGGCTGGTGCAAATGGACAAACGGGTAGGAGTCCAGCCAGTGGCCGGCGGGGCCGTGTCGCCGATCGATCATCACTACATCTGCGTCAGAGTGTTGGATCAGGGTGTCTACAAAGCCCATCCCGAGTGCCCCCGCGCCAACTACGAGGTATTCGGTTTCAATCGCCGAGCGCTTATCTGTGGCCATGGTGAAAGATCAGGTTGGCTTCCAACTCGCTACCGGTAATCAGCGCCTCACCAGTCAAAGGGGAAGGCTCGCTCCAATACTGCGGCATTGTCCCTCCTCCACGAACGACTTATGAGTATCTCAGTGACCGTTCGGCCTGTCCACAGCGCAAGGATTCGCCTTCTTGTTAACCAACCTCGGTGACGAACGGCTGGGCGTAACGGTCGCCAGGCTCCGGCATTCGGTCCACGGGCCGAGAGGAGACGTCCTCGGCACGCGGCCCAACCCCGATCTGGTGGAAGGGGTTGGAGCCGGCCACCCGACCCCCGGTGAACTGTGCTCGACGCACGCCCCGCCTCAGGTGGCATCCGTGTAGAGGTCGCAGATCTGGAGCGTGATACCTGGCGTCTGGTCCACGCCCAAAGTCGTCGCTCGATCGAGCCGTCCCATGCCTCGGTCGCCGGTTTCGCCGCCGGCTCGTCAGGCGGATGGCAGCTGTCTCAGCCGCAACTCGGTGTGGACCTATTCGGAACTTGCTCCCGTGCGTCACTCGAAGACGATGAATTCGACGACGAGCTGACCGTGATCCGTCGGGTGCGTGTACCGAGCAGTAGCAGCCACAGCAGCCGTTGGAGCTGTGATGTATCGGCCATGCCGCCGACACGATGAATGAATCAGGGTGACGAGCCGGTCGTCGCCAGTGGACCACCTCCTCCGATCTGTGAACCCGTGGCCTGCGGTGCTGGAGCCGCGGTCACGCTGTTGGTGGGAATACCGGTCGCGTCGGCAGGAAACTGCAACTTCATTCCGGGATAGATCAAATTCGGGTCGACCAAGGTGTGCCCATCAGTCTGGGGGACCCCCCTGTTCAGCGCGAACAGCTCTTGGTAGCGCAGAGGATTTCCCAAGTGCTGTGCGGCGAGATCCCAGAGCGTGTCACCGGGTTGGACCACATAGACGGGGGACGCGACGGGTTGCACCAAAGGCGTGGGCTGCACCACCGGGCTCGGCGGAGCAACAGTGCGGGGAAGCGGCGGGGTGGAGTAGATGCTCGATGACGAGATCGGACTCCTGGACACGGCGACGGCGGGTGTTCGGGGCTGAGGAATGAGACGCGACACCAGCGCCTGCCCTTCGACGAATATCGCCCCGGCAAGCAACACGACGAGTGCGGCGGTGAGCACCCGATGGGTCGGCCACCACCTGCGTACGGCCCCGGCGAACCGTCGGAGCATCATGCCGAGAATTAACGCAATGCCAACTGGAGCTATGGCAATGAAGACCAGGTCCACCAGTTCGTTCAGGCCGCCTGCAATGTCGCCGTGGTTGAATGCACCGGCCATGCCGTTTGCCTGGATATGAGCGGAAGACCACTCCGACGGGAACAGGACCGGGGCAAGAAGGGCAATGGTCACCAAGTTGAACGCAAGGAAGGCAACGGTCAGACCCGCCCAAATCCGGATCGCCACACGCGCCCGCCTGTTCACGAGCGCCAAGCGTGCCTCGATCCTCGGATCGTGCCTTCGAAATAAGCCGGCGAGCACCGGCCCCATGAAGCTGAACAGGTTGGGCACGCCGATGAGATCGCTCATGATGTAGTAGCCGTCGAGCCTGATGAATGGAAGGAACTGGTAGAGCGCCGCCGCTTGGGAAAGAACGATGAAGACGAGCAGCGGGCCAAACCCGGTCAGGATGTACGTCCCGGCCGCGACGACGATGAGGACAGCGTTGAAATAGACCCCGCCCAGGTCGCTGCGGAGTCGCCCGCGTCGGTTCAGCCGGTAGGAGTCCGTGAGGTCGGTGTAGAAGGCTGGAAACGCGAGGTAGATGCCGACGCCCATGACTCCGGGTGAGGCACCGCCGTACCTGGTCCCGGCGGCGTGGCCGAGCTCGTGGAAGAAGCCCGAGAAGAGGACCAGGCCCGTCACTAGCAAGAACAGGGCAGGGTGGAAGGGGAGTTGCCGGGCAGTCCGAACGAGCGCGTGATGGTGGGATCCGAACAGCCAGATGTCCGTTGCCAGCAGGCCCCCCACGACGAAGAGCACCGCCGGCGGCCAGAAGAGGGACTGCAATGCCGCGGTGGCCGTCCGATGGAACGTGGCGGGGATGACCTTGGACCGATAGCGCAGGGCCAGGAGAGTCTTCGAACGGGAGAGAGCCCCGTCTTCCATTTCAGTCGAGGAAGCGAGCAGCCCGAGGGGTCTGATTTTGTTCTCGATCAGGTAGCCGACGTTGTCGGCGACAACGGGTCGACCGAGCTCTTCGCTGGTTTGGACGGCCACGCCCTCGAGGTCCCGTTTTCCGTCGAGTGTCAGCAGGACCAGGTAGAGCAAGTGGGACACGTGGAAGACCTGGCCGTCCCCACGACGGGCCAGGTAGTGAGGCTCTTTGTAGGCCGAGCCCTCGTAGCGTCCTAACAGTTCGGTGCCCTCGGCCAACCGCGCAGGGCTGCCCGGCGTGGACGCCGAACCGGCCTTGACACCTGCTGATGTGGGCTCAGCGACGAGAACCATACGAACACTCCTTGGAGATGAAGTGAGGGGGGTGACCCGAAGATCACCCCCCTCACTCCTGGATTTGACGAGGACCTCTTACTGGAAGATCTCCGTCAGGTTGCCGTTGCCGTTGAAGTTGCCGTTGAGAGCGGAAACGTTCACCAGGCCCTCCTGGTAGGTGTTCCCGTCGCCGTTCCCGTTGGCCACGGTGGCGTGGTTGCTGGGTCCACCGCTGCGGGCGC
Source organism: uncultured Acidimicrobiaceae bacterium (assembly GCA_963783965.1). Taxonomy (GTDB): domain Bacteria; phylum Actinomycetota; class Acidimicrobiia; order Acidimicrobiales; family RAAP-2; genus Bog-473. The sequence continues at coordinate 150,199 of CAWAPQ010000002.1, forward strand.
ACCACATGACCTCGCGCGCGGGCAGGTACTCAGCGTGCTCAGTCTCGAGCTCGGCGAGGGTAAGTCCAGTCGCTTCCATGATTTTCTCCTTTCTCGATCTGAGGCTTGTTCCTCAGAGTCACGGAGCGCCGATCCTTTTCAGGTAAATCGGTGACTCCAATACAGACTTTTACCGGTATTAGGCGATATGTAAACCCCATTTTTTTAGAAATATTTGCTCCCCAATTTGGGCGCGACAAAGCGTGAGCGGTGGCGCCGCTCAATCAGCAAAATGAGATCTGACAAGGGATTTTCCCTTGCGATTCTCTTAAGAATGCGACGCGCCCGGTGGCGAAATTTCACCATCTCAGTCCGCAATGGTGCGTCGCTATATGGCGGCAAGCGGTATATATGGCGGTCCCATATATCGACCTATTTAGGTAAATAGATATGAGTCAGGCGGGCCGGAATCTCGACACTCAAACCTCGGCCATCCCGACCGCTCGTTACTAGGGCCGTAGATGTCGAAAGAGGCTGACTCCGGGAGGCAAGACCGGGACGCTGACTAATCGCCGCCCGTCAGGGGCACTCGCTGCCTGGCGGACGACTCAAGGACTGCTTGCCGATGGGTAGAGCCGACGCCTACTGGGACCAGTCAGTGAGCAAGGCTTCTGCTCACGATGTCAGCGCCTCTTCGTTCGTGGTCATGGAGAAAGAGGCGGCACCGGGCACCGGCCCGTTCCGAGAGTCAGCCGCGTCGTTGAGCGTTAGCCCGGGCGGTCGAGAATCGCCAGGTAGGCGCTCGGCAGTTGACCCGCCAGGTCGAGCCGCGACAGCTTGCGACGCAGTGCCTCCAGCAGGCACGCAGCGGGGATCACGCCGAAGATAAGAATCGAAATTGAGCCGGTCAGGTCGTCGGAGGATGGGGACGGAGCCGACGATGGCGCAATCGGGCTCAGAGGGGAGGGGAGAGGGCCTCTTGGGCTGCTTGGGCTGCTTGGCGACCGTCCGCCCCCCAATGATGCCGCGGCCGACAGAGTCGGGGTAATGGCGATTGTCCGCGGTCCTCCTGCCATTGAGTGGCCGGCTCTCTTGGCCGATGTAAGAGCGACGGTTGTCGAAGCCCTTGAAGGCGCCCACCGAGCTCCACTGAGCGGTGTGAGCGCAGCGTGAGAATCAAAGGTGGTTGATTGGGCTGGCGGACGTATTCCCCCACCGGCCAGCGGAGCCGCGTCGTTCGTCAAGGGTGCGACGAACGGGCCGCCATGGTTTTCCAGCGGGACCGACAAGGCGAGTGGGGTGGCATTCGCCCGTTTGGCCAGCGCCTCGACCGACGTCGGCGTGACGTTGGCGATGATCTGGGCCATGGACGCCGTCACCGCGCCCACCATCGGGGTTCTCCCGGTGAGGGTCTGGTCCACTGGCGCTGTCGCGGTGACGAAGGCCTGGGCGACCTGCGCCGAGGCGGTGACGAGGATCTGGTTTAAGGGAGCCGTGGCCAAGGCGATCGTGTGGGCGATCGGTGCCGAGGCAGTGACGAGCGTCTGATCCACAGGCGTCGCAACCGCGCCCACCAGAGGGGTAACTCCGGCGAGGGTCTGGACAACGGGCGTCGCGGTCGTGGCGACGGTGTGGACGACCGGAGCTGTTGTCGCTGCGAGGGTCTGGACAACGGGCGTCGCGGTCGTGGCGACGGTGTGGACGACCGGAGCTGTTGTCGCTGCGAGGGTCTGGACAACGGGCGTCGCAACGGCGCCCACCAGAGGGGTATCTCCGGCGAGGGTCTGGACAACGGGCGTCGCGGTCGTGGCGACGGTGTGGACGACCGGAGCTGTTGTCGCTGCGAGGGTCTGGACAACGGGCGTCGCGGTCGTGGCGACGGTGTGGACGACCGGAGCTGTTGTCGCTGCGAGGGTCTGGACAACGGGCGTCGCGGTCGTGGCGACGGTGTGGACGACCGGAGCTGTTGTCGCTGCGACGGTGTGGGTGACCGGACGAGCCGCGGCACTCTTTACATTCACGGCCGCAGCAGTTGTGGACAACACTTGGCTCAGGGGGTCTGCGCCGTTGGTATCGGCAGCGGCTGGCGAAGCGGTTGATGGGGACGATCCCTCGACGGCGGCCGGCGTAGGTGGCGAAGAAGTCGATCCGACATTCGTCCCAATGGCTGAGGACGCCGATTTTGCGGGATCATTCATGGACGGCGTCGCAGGCGTGGAAGGAACGCGCAGCGAGGTGGTAGCCAACGATGAGCCGGTTACCGAACTCACCGTTCCCGTGACGCTCGAAGTGAGGGGTGTGTCGTCGACACCGAGCGCTCCGGCCTTCCCTGAGCAGAACAACACCACCCCTATGAGCGCCGTGAATAGGCCCAGAATCAAGAATGCGAGGCACTTACACACACGTGCTCTGCTGGTCAGAGCATTCAAGCTGAATCTTGGCGGTTTGCCTGTGGCGGGTGGCGTGCTCAAGGGGCGCACCTGCAGACTCTCGGGGGAATACGAACGGATGGGAATTAAGCGTGTATCAACTGTTCGATAACCGAGCCCAATCGGTCGAAACCGTGCCTTTCGGCACTCCTTTTCCAGAGAGTCATGATGTGTGCGTCTGACCAGGCTCCTCGCGGCGAGAACCCGGAACCCTGTTGGTCGTCCCCGACGAGTGCGACGACCACGAGAGGGGCGTTAACGCGTCCACTGGAGGGCGCCTGGCTTCGTCGGAAAACAACTGGGTAATCAAAAAAGGTGGATTCTCTAACGGGAAATATCTCTTGTTTAATCCGAACAGGACATCCCGTACCGTCCAGGGGGCGAGGTTTCTATCGGCGCGATTCTCAGTTTTACATTTGAGATGACTCCGTCAGTGGAACGCCTGTCGAGACCGACGCCGTTCGCTGCTTTGGCCGAACCCGTACGACGGCGCCTGTTTCTCTTTGTCGCTTCGTTCGCTGAGTCAGTGGACCGCGAGCAAGCGGCCAAGGGGATCGGCGTTACGCAATCGGTGGCGGCTTTCCATCTGGACAAGTTGGCGGATGCTGGCATCCTGGCGGTTGAGTATCGCCGTCCGCCGGGACGAACGGGACCTGGCGCGGGGCGACCCGCCAAGCGCTATCGGGCGATTCAAAGCGAGCATTCTTTCAGCGTTCCAGAGCGCCACTATGAGGTGGCTGCGGGGATCCTCGCTCGCGCCATGGCCAACGCCGATACTGAGTCCCCCTCCATCGCCGACTCCTTGCGAACGGCGGCTCGGTCATTCGGCCGCACCATTGGTGCAGGCTCGGAGAGCCTTGGCGAAAATCCTCCGGGAGGGAACCTAGAGCGTGTCGCCAATGTTCTCGCCCCTTACGGCTACGAGCCGCGCATCAGTGAGGGACAGCTTGTTTTGGCCAACTGCCCTTTCCGGGCGCTTGCTGAGGAGTATCGGGAGATCATCTGCCCAATGAATCTGCGCTTGCTCAAAGGCGTTCTCAAAGGTGCTGCGGCAAAAGACCTGGCCGCGCGTCCCGATCGTTCACTCGGATCGTGCTGCGTGACCATAGACTGCCGCTAAGGACTTGTGGCGGGGATCGGCACCCTGGTGTGCCGATATCTCGCGTGATCCTTATTCTGCGGGACGCAGGGCGGCCTCGAGTTCCCTCACTAGGGGCAGGCGAATAGGTCCCGGCAGCGGAGAGCGCCGAGGCGGAAATTCGCTAGGCGCCGATGGTTCCCAAGGCATCAGAGACGCAGGTGGTGAACTTGCGCCCCGACCGAGTCTTGGCTGCCCCGTGTGGGCGGGGTGGTAGTACGACCTTTTTGGCAGAGGCTGGCGCCCTTGTCGGCTGAGTCGACGCGCATCAGACTCGCCTCAGGAGGTCATGTTGGCGGTCTTCAGCATGCTATTCAGAGCCGAATTCCGTCATCGCTGGCGATCGTGGCTGTACTTGGCCCTCCTCGTGACTCTGGTCAGTGGGCTGGTATTGGCCGGGATCGCCGCAGGGAGACGAACAGCAACTGCCTTTCCCCGGTATCTTGCCGCCTACGGCTCCGATGTCGAGGCGTTCAGCTTCAAGCCGATCCCAACGATCAGCTCACTTCCCGAGGTCGAGAAGTCGACGTCGGCTCTCATCCCGGCAAACGGTCCTCCGGCCTGTAGCGGGTGCCGGCTCCTGGCCAACCAGAACTTCGGGATCACGGATCTCGCGCCGCAAGACCTCGCCCGTCAGGTCAAGTTGCTGTCGGGCCGCATGCCTGACCAGTCGAACTCGGTAGAGGTTCTGGCCTCGTACACGATGCAACGCGACCTGGGTATCCACCTCGGCTCGCACGTCCGCATTCGATTCGCATCGGATAGGCAGCAAAATGACGTCCTGAACGGCGCCAACATCACCCCCGAAGGTCCGCTGTACGACTTCAAGGTGGTGGGTATCGAGGCATCCGAGAATGAATTCTCGGCCGCTAGCAGCACGAACTACAGCCTGTACACCACCAAGGCGTTCACTCGATCGATCAACGACAGGACGGTCTTTTTTCATGCTGACTTCGTGCGACTTCGGCATGGAGCGGCAGACCTTCCCCGCTTTCAGGCCCAAGCCCGCCAGGTCGGTGCCGTGGGCATGACCGACCTCGACACCAATGCGGCCGCCGTCAATTCATCGATCCGACCTCAGGCGGTGGGGTGGTGGATCCTTGCTGCGCTGACCGCCCTGGTTGGCTTAATCGTGTTGGCCCAGGCCCAGGGTCGCCAGGCGTCAATCGAGGAGGACGCGTACGGCACACTACGAACGCTGGGAGTTTCCAGGCGGCAGCTCTTCTTGGCGGGAATGGCCAGGACTGCAGCGATCGGCGTTGTCGGCGTCGTCGGCGGTGTATTCCTGGCTTACGGGCTGTCGAGCTTCACCCCAGTAGGTGAGGCGCGACTCGCCGAGCCGACGAGCGGTTTCTCCTTCGATGCGTGGGCCCTCCTGATCGGAGGCCTGGTGTTGTTAGCCGCCCTCCTGGTTTTGGGCGCCTGGCCTGCTGTCAAGGTCGCGAGGGCGCCCCGAACCGGCGGCCGATCCCGCAGGCAGCGTCCCTCTCGAACGGTCGGTCTTCTGGCCGAATTCGGCGCATCCCCCAGCAAATTGATCGGCGTTCGCCGTGCCCTCCAACGCGGTGGCGACCGTTCCACAGTTCCGGTTGCCTCCGCCCTCGTGGGTTCGATCCTGGCCGTCACTGCCTTGTGCGCCACCGCGGTCTTTGGGTCCAGCCTCACTCACCTGATTACGACGCCCTCCCTCTATGGGCAACGCTTCGACCTCTCCATCAGTCTCAACAGCGCGGGGACGCCTGCTCAAGCCGAACAGTTGATTGACGACGTCGAGCGGGAACGGACCGTCACAGGGATCACCGCTGGCCTCTCGGGCGACGTCAGGATCAACGGCCACACCGTGGCCGCCCTGGCGGGACAATCGATCCGAGGGTCGCTGCTCCTGACGACGATCACCGGGCGGCTCCCCGACGCACCCGACGAGGTCACGATGGGGGCGGCGACGCTACGAGAAGTTGGGGCCCACGTCGGCTCCGTCGTTCGGGTGTCAGTGCCCAATGCTCACGGAGGGACCAGAACCTCGACATATCGGGTGGTCGGCGTTGCATCGTTCCCGCCCGATTTTGGAACCGGCGGACTGGGCACCGGCGCCGTCTTCGACTTCGCCGGCTTCGGTGCCCACTGTGCGCCGGGTACCGAGGCCAGCCGGTGTGCCGTAGACGAGACCTACAGCGGTGCAGGCGTGATCCTCGTGCAAACCTCTCCGAGCGCCGATGGACGAACCGCATTCAACAGGTTGGTCACCACCTACGCGGGCGATGTCGGGCTCCCGATGGCGCCGACCAATCTTGTGAACTTCGGGGAAGACGTGAACTTTCCTGCGATCTTGGGGTCGGTCCTCATCGTCTTCGGCGTGGCCACACTCCTGCATGTGCTGGTGGTGGGTGTCACCCGCCGGCGCCACGAGGTCGGCCTGCTCAAGTCTCTCGGCTTCCTGCGTCGCCAGGTGGCCTCCACTGTGTTCTGGCAGACCAGCACCGTGGCCCTGATCGGGCTCGTCTGCGGGGTACCGCTCGGGGTCGCGATCGGCCGACTGGTGTGGCGGGCCTTCGCCGACTACCTCGGCGTGGTGCCGGTGCCGGTCGTGACGCTCCAGGAGATCGGTACTATCGCTCTTGGAACCCTGGTCGTGGCCAATCTGTTGGCCGCTGGTCCTGCCATCGTGGCTGCCCGGATCCGACCAGCGAGCCTCCTCCGGGCCGAATGACAGTTACGCGACGACCCCCTGCCCACACCGGGAGAGGCCTCAATGCCAGTTGTGCGTCCCAGGATCGGGTAGCTGCCAACGTACGGATCCGCTTGGCTGGCTTCTGGCCGCTTTTGACCGCTGCTTGTTACTGGCTCTCGAGGGTGTGCCTCCAACCGGCGCTTACATGGGACGGCGCCTGATACCACAGGGCCGTCTATGCGCACTTCTAGCGGTTCCTCGGGTCACCGGAGTCGACGAGCGTTGGAAGATGCTGAGGCTTCGCCCAGCGAATCGATGCATGACGAGAGCGCGCTTGCAAGTCTCGATCTCGCCGGGTTGGAGAGCTCGCGGAGCATCTGCTCTTCAATAGCGTTGACCGAATTGCTAGCAGATTTCAGAATGCGCCGACCCGCCTCAGTGAGTTCAGCTTGGAGGACTCGTTGGTGCTGGGGATGAGGACGCCTCACGATGAACTGGAGTCTCTCTAGTTCTTGCAACACGGCGTGCATGCTCTGGGGTGTCACGAATGCCCGGCGAGCGAGTTCGGCATTCGAGAGCCCGGGCTCCTCATCTAAACCGGTGAGGACGGCAAACTGGGTCACCGTGAGATCCTGAGACTCGAGAGCATCGGCCATAGCGTTGTGCAGGACCGTCTGCGCCCTCTTTATCAAGTAGCCCACCCTGGCCATCGTGGCCTGGTCCACGCTCACCTCACTATCAGTCTTCCTGATATAGTCTCAGGGTACCTGAGAAAGGCTACCTGATCGAACTCACAGAAATGGACACCCAATGACCGCACTCGGCCCTGACTTCATCGCTCTCCAGGTTCGCGACCTGGAGGCTTCCGCAGCTTTCTACACCGAGCACCTCGGACTCGCCCGTGCTCAGGCGAGTCCTGACCACGCGGTGGTATTCGCCACGGAGCCCATCGCGTTCGCCGTGCGGGAGCCACTCGTCGATCTTGAGGCTGTCGAGCACCTCGGGTGGGGTGTGGCCATCTGGCTGAAGGCGGACGACCCGCAGGATCTGCACGATGCAATGGTTCGCGCTGGAGTCCCGATCCTGGTCGCACCTTTCGATGGACCTTTCGGTCTCACCTTCACCTTCGCCGATCCCGACGGCTACGCCGTGACTCTTCACGGCTGAGATGACTCCCGCCACAAGCTTTGTTTTCACCCCGAAGGGACCGTATTCGTTGGCGGCATCGATTCGGTATCTCGAGGGATTCGCTCCAGCCGCCTACGACAATGAGTCAGCCGGGAACTTGGAGATGGCCTTCTGCGTGGATGGCTACTGGGACCCCGTGGCAGTGCGCATCCACGAGGAGGCCGGCGCGATTCACGGCACGGTTCGCGGGGGCGACACGCTTGCCTCCGCGGTAATCGCGGCGGCGGTCGAACAGGTCGAGCGGATCCTCTCGCTCGACATCGACGGTCGAGGCTTTCCAGACATCGCTCGTCACGATCCAGTAGTCGCTCAACTCCAGTCGAGGTATCCCGGCCTCCGCCCCGTATGCTTCTGGTCGCCCTACGAAGCGGCAGCGTGGTCGGTGATCGGACAACGAATCCGAATCGCGCAGGCAGCCGCAGTCAAGGCTCGCATCACCGCCGAACACGGTGAGACCATCGACGTCGGCGGTCGAATGGTCCGCGCCTTCCCGAACCCAGCCAAGCTGGCCCAGCTGTCCACGATCAATGGGCTGAGCGAGACCAAACTCCGGCGCCTTCGAGGTATCGCCGAGGCCGCTCTCGGTGGGACCCTTGCCGCCGCTCGGCTGAGGTCACTCCCTCGTTCCCAAGCCCTCGAGGAGTTGATCGCCATTCCCGGAATCGGCCCGTTCTCGGCCGAACTGATTCTTCTCCGCGGCGCAGGTGATCCGGACTTCACGCCCACCGCCGAGCCGCGTCTCGCTCGAGCGATGGCGATCGCCTACGACATGAAGGCACCACCCAGCGCCGCCGACATCGCCGAGATCAGCGAGGGCTGGAAGCCCTACCGCACGTGGGTCGCGCTCCTCCTCCGCATCATGCTCGAAGACGAGACCCACGAAATTGCAGGACAAGCCATTACCAGAAAGCCCGGAATGTGATCCCGCACGGTCCCTGCGGGAAAGCCGGGCTCAAGTCGAGCATCCTTCCTGGGCGCCGTATCGGCCATCATCGATCGAGGTCCACTCTGCCAATAGCGCGGCCAGCCGGGGGCGCCCCTCGTCGCCAGGAAAGTGGGGGACTTCGTCACAAGTTGGGTACATCTAGCTTGTTCTAGGACGGCGTGACCGCCCCTGTGAGCCGAGCGATAACTTGGCGCAGTGCAGGCAAGCGGGTGGCACAACGGCAGTCCAAGGAGTTCCGGAGCAGGGTACGGAATCAGGATCTCGAAGCCCGATCGGGACCGCTACTTCGTGCCCGGCTGGGACAGCGTCGCGCTCGAGTTCTCCGATGGCCAGCGGGTTCAGGTCGATCTCACTCGGTCGTTCTGGAAGCCCGAGACGCCGTGGGCCGAGCTGCGCGACGCAGCCATTGGCCGATGGCTGATCGCGCAAGGGGCGGCACCATGGCCGAAGGGCTCTCCACCACGGCTGGTCCTTGCGCCACTTGGCCCCAAGCGTTTCTCAGTGACGCCCTCGGGCTGAACGCCTTCAGTCCCCACCCGCAGCGAGCCATCACGGCATCGATGCCGCTGCGACGGTTCATGGCGAGCACAAGCGACTCCTTTCGTCACCGGTTGATCACCAGTCGGCTCGGCGGCACAACCTCATGCCACGGTGATGCCACACGACCGAGGGATTGGCACGGACACCAGCACACCCACCTGCACCATGACCTGGAGGGATGTAGCGACACGCACAGCTAGAGACCCCAAAAAGGGCTCCTGCAAGTCCCGTACGGCGGTTCGATTCCGCCCGCCGCCTCAAAAGTTGTTGTCCCTGCTTGGAGGCACGTTTCTCTGGTCCGTCGTTTTCGCGCCTCTTTGCTCAATGCCACACCCTTGCCGCCATCGTCATGGACCGATGTGGGCGGCGACGGACGATTTGGAGCAGTCGCCGCAGTGATCGTGCCATCGAATCGGGGCTCGAGCGGCTTCCGAGGGGCGCTTAGGCTCACACGGGCCGGCCGCTGCGGCGACCGGCCAACGCATCAGCCAGTTGCATATCGCAATCACCCGACCCAACGCTCCGGAGGCCGCAATGTCCCAGGTCCGTGTCCACAACTTCTCTATCTCCCTGGACGGGTTCGGGACCGGCGAGGGCTTGACATTCGACGCCCCGTTCGGCCACGCCGGCCATCGTCTGCACGAGTGGGTGATGCCCACCCGGTTCGGGCGCTCGATCATCATGGGTCAGTCAGGTGGCACGACCGGCGTCGACAACGCGTTCGCCGAACGCCTGAATGTCGGGTTCGGTGCCGAGATCATGGGCCGGGGCAAGTTCGGCCCGCAGACCGGCCCCTGGACGGATCTTGGTGCCGACGACGAGTGGCGTGGCTGGTGGGGGCCAAACCCGCCGTTCCACACGCCGGTGTTCGTGCTCACGCACCATCCGCGCCCGTCGATCGAGATGGAGGGCGGCACCGTGTTCCACTTTGTCGACGCCACCCCGCAGGAGGCTCTTGACCTCGCCCGGCAGGCCGCCGGTGAACTCGACGTGCGCATCGGCGGTGGGCCGACGGTCGTCCGCGACTTCCTCGCCGGCGACCTCGTCGACACCCTCCATGTCGTGCTGGTGCCGATCCTTCTCGGCCGCGGTGTTCGACTGTGGGACGGCCTCGAAGGCGTGGAGGAGCGCTACAGCGTGGAGGCGGTCTCGTCACCGAGCGGCGTCACCCACCTGACCTTCACGCGCCGATGACCGATCCTGCGGACGAGCCGCGGACCTGCCCGCGGATGCCGAGTCGAAGGTGGCGTCCGCAAATTCTGCCCCATGGCCTGGGGGGATGCGCTGACACGCACGGTTCTAGAACCCAATGGGGCTCCTGCAAAGCCCCGTTCGGTTCGATTCCACCCGCTGCACCCAGGTCGTCAATTCTGTTGTCCTGAGTCCCTGTTGTCTCAGTCGTCGGCGGGGGCCGGTGCGGCGGCACCGACGGTCCCGTGAGCGAGTGGCGCCGCGCCGCGTCCGGTCGTAGCCGCGCCCACGCCGTTCTTCCCGTCGCTCCTGTTGTGATGCGCCGGGCGCCCGATCTGCGGTCTGTCACGCGAGAAGTGGGGTCATGTCCCCGACATCGACACGAGTTGTCGGAGGGTTGTGGCGGCACGGTACGAACGGCCCTATGGGGGAGCGGATCCGATCGTAAGAATCCCAGAAGAAGGGCGGCCCGGTGCACCACGGTGGTGTGCGTTTCATCCTGTCCTTTCAAGAGACCGACATGGACCAAGAAGAAGACACACAGCAATGGCTCTTGAAGGCGGCGGCCGATCTACGTCGGGTCACCAACGCCGAGACCCGATTCTCGGCGGCGATGAGCATGAACCACGTCACCATGCTGGCGGCGGCGGATGAGCTCGAGGCGGCCACCAGGGAAGCAATGACATGGATGCGGGGGAACCCGTGCCCGGACCGGGAAGTCGGGGGGCGCGTGGGCCTGATGCTGAGCACGTGTGCTGAGGTCGCGGCCACGGCCGAACGGGCCCTGACCAGCTCCTGTGTCGACATTGAGGCGGTGTTCGGTCGTCTCGGCGACCTGCTGGCCATCATCGACTTCCACTCGGAGACGCTCAAGGCCTGGTAACGAGCAGGACCGTCCTTCAGGGAGGTCGGTCCAAAGGTTCAGGGCTGCACCTGCAGGTCGAGAACGACGGGTGGCAGAGTGAGGCCGTTGGTGGTGCTGAGGCTGACTCGCACCGAATCGGACCCGGCAGCCGGCGCGGTGACGCTGAGTGACTGTGTGGCGGGAGCGACCGAGTTGCAGGCGGCGCCCTGACCGGGGCCGCGGCGGTCCGGCGTCAGGGTGAGCGTGCCTGAGGACGGCGTCACGGTCAGCCCGCTCGGATCCGGCATCGCCTGCCAATGAACCGTGGTCGCCTTCTTCCCGGCCGACGCCACGCCGATCTGGACCGTCGTCGGCTGCCCCGCAGTGACGGTCGTGCCACCGCTGGGCAGCCAGAACCCGACGGCCGGGAGTTGCCCGGTTCCAAAGGATGGTGGCGCCACGTCGGGTGAAGAGCCCCAGCCTGGGTCCGCTGTACCCGAGAGGTTGTAGCGCAGCGTCCCGCCACTGCTGAGGACCGAGGCGGGGAGCCAGGGCGGATCCCAGGTTCCGGCCCTGGCGTGCGGCGCAGGCGCTCCGGGACACCCGGACGGCACCGTGGCCGGCCGCGTTACGCCCGAGACGGTCAGCGCGTGGACGTAAGGACGTCCGGCAGCCGCCTCCGGGGACTGCTCGACAAGGCGCCGACCGTCCGGGAGCGTGATGGTCACGGTCGGGAAGAGGGGGCTCGCGAGGGCGAGGTTCCCCGTCCCCGGGGTGAGGGGAAACAGCCCCAGGGCCGCCCAGACGTACCACGACGACAGCGCGCCCAAGTCGTCGTTCCCGGGTTCGTCGACCGGGGCGTCGGCGTACTCTTCGTTGACAATGGCGCGCACGAAGCGCTGGGTCTCCTCGGGCGCTCCGAAGGAGTCGAACTCCCAGGGGGCCCATTCGTCGGGTTCGTTGCCGGACCAGTCCTCGGGAACGTCGCGGGCGGCATTGAGGGAGGACAGGAACGTCTCCAGCTTGGCGGTGGCGGTCTCGTCGCCCCCCATGAGGGTGGCCAGGGCGCCGAGGTCCTGCGGGACCGACCAGGTGTACTGCACGGCGTTTCCCTCTTCGAACCCCAACTGCCCGCCCGGTTCGAGTTGCGACGCCTCGAAGGCGGCGCCGGGAGGGAAGCTCCCGTCGTTGCCGCGGGCCTGGACGTAGCCCGTCGCGGGATTGAAGAGGTACTCCCAGCTGTGGGCGCGCTTGTCCATGGTGGAGGCCAGGGACGGTTGGTGCTCCGCGGTGGCCACCTGGGCGATGGAGAAATCGTCGATGGCGTACTCCAGGGTGACGGAGCCACCGATGGAGTAGTCGATGGACGTCAGGTCGAGCGATCCCGCGTTGACGTAGTGCTGCGAGAGGTACTGGCTCAGGTACTGCCGCTCGATCTCGAGGCCATGGCCGGTCTCGACCTGTGTCGCCCCCTTGACCATGTACCTGAGGGCGGCGCCGACGTCGAAGTTGCGCACACCCATGGCCAGTGCATCCGCGATGATGGGATCAGCCGAGTCGCCGTTCATCTGTGACTCGTCGCCCCCCACGATGGCCCACTTGGGAAGCCACCCCGTCTGTTGCGCGTCGTCGACGAGGGACTGGACCATGTCACCCACGGCTTGGGGGGCCATCAGCGATTCGAGTTGGATCTCGCTGCGGTAGATGTCCCACTCGGAGAAGTTGGCGTACACCTCCCGGTTCCGAGCTGTGTGGACCTTGCCGTCGCTTCCCTCGTAACGACCCGACACGTCGGACACGACGTTCGGGAAGAGGAGGGAGTGGTACAGCGCGGTGTAGAAGGTGTGCTGCTCGACCGTCGTGCCACCCCGAACGGCGATGCGCCCGAGGAGCGCGTTCCAGCGGTCCGCTGCCTGCACGCCGACCCGCTCCACTGACCAGCCCGGATCCTCCGCCTGCAGATTCTGCTGGGCGTTCCGGGTGCTGACGAAGGAGATGCCGACCTTCATGAGGATCTGGCGCTCCTTGGTCGTGTCGAACGTCACGAAGGAGCCGCAGGTGGTGCCGGAGCAGGCGTCGGTCCCTGGGCGCACGCCCGCGTTGCCCCAGGTCCCGGCTGACGAGAACGGACGGTCGAAGCGCGCGACGAAATGCAGCGTGTAGCTGGTACCGGTCCCACAGAACTGCCCGCTCGAGACGTGGCCTTCGACCTCGTCGTGTCCGACGATGTGGACGCTCGACGCCGTGACCGGGTTGCTGCTGCCGGCCACCTTGAAGAGCAGGTTCGACTGTGTCCCGGCGGGAAAGTCGAAGCTCGAGATGCCCGACCGCGTGGTCACGGCGAGCGAGACGGCGATGGGTGCCGGCCCTCCCAGCACCACCCCGTAGCGGCCCGGTGAGGCCTGCTCCTGTCGGTGCGAGAAGGTGGCGACCGTGGTTTCGGGCGAGGTGACGGGACCTTCGCTGGGCAGTATCGGGACGTCCTGGTACGAGGGGCACCCCGTTCCGCTCAGGTGCGTGAGGCTGAAGCCGTTGATGTTCGAGTCGCCGTAGGCGTAGCCCCCGCCGGCCTGTGCGGCGTTCGGGCTCGTGTCGGGACTCCACTGGAGCATGCCGAACGGGACATCGGCACCGGGGAACTCTCCCACGGTGCCGGGGCTCACGGGCCCGGTCGCCGTGCCGTCGAGCGGATGGACGAGGGCCGCCGGGTCAGCGCCGGCGGACAGGGGCGGTTGGCTCGCCGAGGCCCGAAGCGGAAGGCCGGGGGCCGCAGCCAGCGCGCCCAGGACCGACAGCAGCGCCACGGAGACCACGAGCGCATCGCGCCAGCGCCAGCGGGGACGGACCGGTCCGGTCATGTCGAGGACCGTAGCAATGGGGACTGCGGAGGGACGGTCGTCCGCCAACGGCGACCGACGATCCGTGCCGGGGCATCCGCGGCCGTGTCACTACTCGCTGGCATGCTCGGCACCGTGGGTGCATGGCCGATGGGAGAGGTGCTCGGGCTCGACTTCGAGACGACGGGGATCGACCGGTTCAACGACGTTCCTGTCTCCTACGCGCTGGTCTCAGTGGTGGAGGGCGTGGTGGTCAGGAGCTGGTCGGGTCTCATCGACCCCGGCCGCGAGATTCCGCTCGAGGCGACCGCGGTCCATGGCATTTCGACCGAGCGGGCCCGGGCGGAGGGCATGCCGCTCCGTGCGGCGATCTCGCTTGTCGCCGACGCCGTTGTGGCGGCCTCGGCCCGTGCCGTCCCTCTGGCCGGGATGAAGCTGGACTACGACCTGACCATCTTGGAGACACAAGCCCGGGATCTCTTCGGGGCGGGTCCGACGGAACAGGGATGGCGCGGGCCCGTGCTCGATGCCGGCGTGATCGATCGCCACTTCGACCCCGACCGCAAGGGCCGGCGCACGTTGAGCGACCTGTGCACGCATTACGGGATCGATATCGGCAACGCCCACGATGCCGCGGCGGATGCGACGGCCTCCATCAAGGTGCTCTTCGCTCTCGCCGTACGCTATGAGGCGTTGTGGCGCTGTGATCTCCGCCAACTCCACCACGACCAAATCGACTGGCACCGGGAGTCGACGGAGGCCTACGACTCGTGGCGCCGGGCCGAAGGGATGATCCCCATCGATCCCCGCGACTACCTGTGGCCGGTCGCTCCCGTGGTGCTGCCGGCCGCGTGAGGTGGTTCAGGTCTTGAGCAGGTCCCAGACCATGTCGACGCCCTCGTCCTCGGCGAGGACGACCTTGGCGGGGTGCTTCTTGTCGATGTGTCCTACGAGGCCGTTGTAGACGGAGTACCCGATCAGCTCCTGCAGGCGGCGAGGGAAGGTCTTGACCAGCGCGGGCGGGATGCCCAGCTGCTGGTTCTCCTGCTGGCGGATGTAGCCGGCGCAATAATTCATGGCGATGCCCACCCGCCGCGTATCGGTGCGATTGGCACCGCCTCCGTGCCAGAGACTCCCGACCCAGACGAGCACGCTGCCCTTGGACATCTCGGCCGGGATGGTGTCGTAGACCTCGAGCGGGTTCGGAGGCTCGGCGCGAAGGTGGCTCCCCGGGATGATGCGGGTGGCCCCGTTCTCTTCCGTGAAGTCGGTGATGGCCCACATGGTGTTGCAGATGATCGGTACATGGGGGCGGGTGAGGGGAATGAGCTGGTCGTCGGCGTGGATCGGTTGGGCCTGCTCGTCGGGCCCGATGGCGATGGAGGAGAGCGACGAGATCAAGAGACCCGGATCGAGCACCGCCTCCACCACGGGGAGCACGTTGGGGTGGACGGGGATCTTCTCGAAGGTGGCGCCGTGGACGAGCAGGTTGTACACCCGCATGGTGCGCACCCCCTCGAAGAGGTTGTCGGCCGGCACCGTCCCCAGGTCGTGTTCCAGCTTGAGGAGCGCCTCGTCGATTTCGTCCACCAGATCGGGCTCGATGGCACGAGGGAGGATGGTGTAGCCCTCCTCGGCTATCCGCGTGATGTGGCTCTCGAGCTCGGGTAGGGGATTCACCGATGAGGGACGCTCGGTCGGGGGCACGGGCTCAATTGTAGGGAGGATCTTCCCACCTCGCCCACGGAGGTGCGGCCGGAGAGCCGAGAGGCGAAATGGCCTGGTGGTAAGGTCTCACCCCTACGGGCCGTTGGCGCAGTTGGTAGCGCACTTGCATGACGCGCAAGGGGTCACAGGTTCGAGTCCTGTACGGCCCACTCGTACGACCAGAGTTATGGAGCGAATGTCTACATTTGTAGACAACCCGGTGGGCGCGGTGCCCGAGTTTGTGCAGCAACCCGTGCGCAAAGAAACCCAAACCGAGGTTTGGGTTCAGCCGAAGATGGCTTCGACGTGCGCGATTGCCGACCGAACGATTCGCGCACGCCGCCCTACGAGGTTCGGGACGCCGCCGGAACCTTTGAGGAGACGATGCGCCCCGGTGTGGCGACACACCTGCTGCGGAGCGCCGACTGCAGATTCCGGACGAACCACTCTGGGATTCCCTCATGCGCTCACCACCGCCGGCACCCTCAAGTTCGCCGACTCGCCGACCGCACTCAGGTTCGTTGCGACGGCATCACTTAGCGTCCCGGCCGGTTCGCGCGAGACGTAAGCCTGAAAGACGCCCTCTGTGCCGTGACGATGACGCCAGCCGTCAACCCGAGAGCACGATCTGCCGATAGGGACGTGACGACCCCGGCCCGATTGTGCGGACCGGGGTCGTCACGCCTTGGGCACACGTGCAGTGGGCCATGGTCCCACCACGGCAAGTTCCGGAACCCGAATGTGTCCGGCACCAGTCTGGCACTCGCGGGTGAACCCCAGTCGTACAAATTGTGACCGTCTAGGTAACGGATAGCCGCACAGTCAGATTCTGAGTCGACGCGAAGCAGCCCCGAGGGCCGCAGAACTCGAGGGCTGTCGCCGGAATGGGTCCATCCCTGGGTGAACAGTCCAAATCCCATCAAACCGATCCGGCCGACGCCTCACATTCAGAGGGGGAGCTGAACGGGGGGATCAAAGGCGTCGACCGGATCCCTCGTAGTGAAAGGCTAAACGGGCGGAATGTCTGGAGCGCAACGCCTCCGCGAGCAAGCGGTCAATCTTCTGTGACGGTTATGTGAAACGACTTCGTTGGGGTCAAGTTTCAACTGACACGAGCCGATCGCGGATTTAGCGTCCCCGGTCCCGTCCGGCCTATTCCAGGCACAATCCTCTAGGGCGAGGCCGGGGTCGCTGCGGTTCCCAGACGCGAAACAGCCGCCCCGGAGGGCGGCCGCAACGCTGTCATCCTGCGCAGGTTTTGCTACCTGGACGCCGTCGTTCTGATCGCCTCGAGGTAAGTCAGGACCTCCTTCAGTCCGCCATCGAACTTCGCCCCGATCTGATTCATGGAGCGCGCCTCAGCGCTCACTTGGGTGCCTCGCCCCGCCTGATC
Organism: uncultured Acidimicrobiaceae bacterium; assembly: GCA_963783965.1. Lineage (GTDB taxonomy): Bacteria > Actinomycetota > Acidimicrobiia > Acidimicrobiales > RAAP-2 > Bog-473. Next base: position 167,059 of record CAWAPQ010000002.1, read on the forward strand.
GCCTCGGCTTCACGTTCTCCAGTCACGTCGGCTCCCTTTCGCTAGTGCGTTAGACCTAACGCACTCACTGTTGGAGGGGTGCGATAGACTTAACGCAGCCCAATTTCGGGAACCGGCCCTACTAGTTTCGGGGCGTGACCAGGAGAATCCCCGTGGACCAGCTCGTGGGAGCAGCAGAGATCGCCGCCAGATTGACCCCGTCTGGCCGGACCTCGATCGTCCACGACTGGCGCCACCGGCACCCCGCTGAGTCTCCGCATCCGTTCCCTGAGCCGGTAGCCAACCTCAAGGCCGGCCTGGTCTGGGCCTGGCCAGACGTGGAGAAGTGGGCGAAGGCGACAGGGCGACAGACGGTGAAAGGAGCCTGATGGCAGATCTTCAAGAAATTCTCCTGAGGGTGCTGCGGGAACTCGGCCCGGATGCCTCGGATCAGGAGATCGGGAAGAAGATGGAGGAGTACGTCGAGGCGCTTCCGGAATCGGACCGGGCCGAGGTCATAGAGCAGATGATCCGGCTGACCACATCCACCCAGCTAGCCCACCTTCGAGAGCTGGCCGAAACCGAGACCGGGGAAGACCTTCCGGGTCCGATCACAGAGCCTCAGCGCGACGATTGACTCGCCCGAACTCCCGCAGTCCCGCCAGCCCGTCCAAATGGTCAGACGGGCCCACACGCGCCATTCGGTCCACGATCTGACGGGACCCGAGGTGGATCACCCAAGAAACGACTCGTGACAACACGCGGCGAACGGCAGTGGGACCAGGGTGTGCCAACCCTCATGGTCCTACTGCAGGGCCGTTCTACGTGCGTGGCACCGCCGATTGCTACGACGACTCGACGACGGCGATGGCCAGTTCCAGGGCTTCGGCAATATTGATCGCGGCTGACATAACCCGGGCCGTCCCGATGATTGGAGCCACGGCGACGAGAACGTTTTGCGCGTCCTCAAGCGTGATTCCGGCTTCAGCTGCTGGACCGATGTTGAGGAGGTACGAAGCCGGACCGGCGTCGACGGCCGCGAGGGCGGCGAGTCGGACCAACATGAGGGCGGCAGGTGGCAAGTCAGATTCGGCTACCGACACAGCGGTCATGGCGGCAAGCGTGTCCAGAACCGGGGTGTCTTGAGATTCATCAGGCATTGGTTGAACTCCTTTGTGATGGTTGAGGCGGATACACATGCCAGGCCGATGGCCATCGCCAACCTGGCAAATCCGGCGTCCGCAGGCTAGGCGAAGGGTCCAACTGCCTCCAGATCCCGGACCTGGGATGGACTCAGGGGGTCAAAACTAAACGAATGTGCGACCGGCGACCTGGCTCCGGTCCCGGGTGGAGAGACACCGGAGCACCGCGCGAAAGACCAGGGCGACGCACCCGCCTGCGGCCCAACCCCCTGATGCGAAAGGCCGGCTTTGCCACCTCATTCCCCTGGAGCCGACGTGGCGAGGTACGGCGAGGATGTGGTGGCGTTTAGGGAGAGGCTGAAGGCCCAGGGTGGTCGTTCCTGCGCTTGTTGCAAAATCTGGATCCTCCTGTATTGTGCATCCGCTGTTTCAGCTCTGCACCAGGCTGGCGGGCCACCCGCATCGAGGAGGTCGGACCAGAATGCGTGCTCCCCATCACCCCATCATCAGGGCTGTGGATCGAGGCTGGGTCATCGAGTGCCGCGAGTGCCAACTTGAAGCTCGCGGGGGCCAGTTGCTCCCAGTTGGGATCGGGATGCTTCTCGAATCGAAGGAAACAGCGGAGCGGCTCAGACACAATCACGCCGGACCTTCGATCCTCCCGCACGCCGGCTCGTATCGGGGACAGCTCGCGCAGTAAAGACTATGAAGGCGCCCTCAGCCGGGCACTCGTCTGGTGGGCTTTTATGTCAGATCCCTAGCCGCTGGCGCGAACTTGTCTTCGGAGTTGGTGGCGAGCACCGAGGCCTGAAGCTTCAGTGCCGTTATTCGCATACGACCACTAAAGCGATCGATGCATTCGTCGCCGAAATCCGCCTTAGCTCGCGCGGCGACTTCCGCCCAGTCGATTTCATCGAACCCTGTTGCCGTCACGGGTGCGCGCCCTCTCTTGCCAATAGCCGCACCCGACCGTGACCGGCCTGCGTCGCGGACGGGCGCCCCTGGGTCCGGGGTGACGGGAGTCAAGGCGCCGTCCGCAACGCATGTCTTGAGGCCATCACCGTAAGTCGGGTGCCTTGCAATAACTCAACAGACTTGAGAACTTTTGGGAAACTCTGCGTGACGGTTACGCGAACCCGCACTGGACGTACATCCCGAAAAAGCGGCATTGTCGTCCGTTGAACTGGGGCGTTGTGTGGTTTGTGGTTGGCAGATATGTTCCGGCGGCCGTGTCAGCACAGGACCGCAGTGGCCATAGAGCAAGTGTAACTACACAGTCAGACGGACGATTTCTGGTCCGGTGCCGGGACTGTCGTGAGGTTGACGGCGAACTTCCGGTCGGAATCGGGGTGCCGATCGCCAGCCGCCGCGATGCCGAAATGATTGCCGACAACCATCATGCCAACCGCTTCGCGACGGGGGCTGGGGGATGAAGCCGTCGTTGGACGGCTGATCGCGACCCAACCCCCTGTGCGTGAAAGGGTCGGGCCGGCTACCTCCCTCCGACGCCTGATCGCTGGGGAGGTTCGCTCCGATAGCGCCGCTGAGCCTGCCGCGTTGGACTTGTGATGGGACCGAGCCGATGGGCCTGTTCTTGCGCAACGACCCCACAACGGAGGCGGCACGGTCGCTGCTCGCGGGCCGACCTGCGCGGAGCGGTCCCTCGTTGGGTGGAGGAGGGACCGCCGCACCTTGGCGTCATCGTGACTGACGTAGGCGTTTCTAGGTATACCCCCAGATTTAGGCGGAGCGGTCGCGCCCCCCTGTAGACCGCCGGCTGGGTCACCCGTGCGAACACCCCAGCCGTACCATCGGCGCTGTGGACGAAGCGATGATCCGATGGCTCATGAAGCCGACCCTCGAGGACCCACCGTCGCTCGAGGCGATCCTCAATCGGCCCAGCTGGCATCGTCAAGCCGCCTGTCGTGACGTGGGGGTCGGCACCTTCGTGGCCGGCGTGGGCAGCCAGTACGAGTACCTTCCCCGCCAGCTCTGCGCCGGCTGCCCGGTGCGGCCCGAGTGCCTCCAGACGGCTCTGGCCGATGACTCACTGCAGGGCTTCTGGGGCGGGACCACGCCAGCCGAGCGCCGTCAGATGCGGCGGGGGAGTGCGGTGGCGTAGCGAGGGATCTATCGCCACGTCGGTCAGCACTGTGTCGTTCACTGCATACGGATTCGGACGCAGTAGGACCGCCCTCACTTGCATGACGCGCAGGAGGTCACAGGTTCGAGTCCTGTACGGCCCACCAAAAAGGCCGGTTTGGAGAGGGTTCATCTCGGAGTCCCGGAGAACCCTCGGAACTGAGCAGCGATCGAGGCGATCGATGAACACATGTCGCGCCCCGCCTCACTGAGCAGCGCACGACCCAGCGACGACGATCGTGCCCCCTACCGGCCAGAGCGCTTCAGGGTGGTCCGTGGGTTTGGAAAACGTAGGGTGGCCAGATGCGAGTCACCGTCTTGGGAATGGGCAACATGGGTCGGGCTTTCGCCGCCAGGGCGATTGAGACTGGTCACCCCACGACCGTCTGGAATCGCACCCCGGGTCGGGCCGCCGCCCTTACGGCCAGCGGTGCTATCGAGGCCAACACTTCCAGGGCTGCGGTGGCGGGTGCCGACGCAGTTCTCGTCGTGCTCGCCGACGACGCAGCCGTCCTCGACGTGTGCCTGGGCGACGATGGCGTGTTGCCATCGCTCGAACCCGACGCCGTCTTTGCCAATGTCAGCACCGTCTCCCCGGAGACTGCTCGACGCCTCGCCGAACTGGGACCTGAGGGTCGGGTCCTTGACGCTCCGGTGATGGGATCGCCGGCGATGATTGCTGGGGGCCTGGGGAGATTCCTCATCGGCGGCCCCGCCACAGCGATCTCTTCCGTTGAACCCCTGTGGAATGACCTTGGGTCCGGCTACACACACTGTGGCCCGGTCGGAACGGGGGCCACCATGAAGATCTTGGCCAACTCGTTGTTGATTACAGGGGTGGCTTCGCTGGCCGAGGCGATTGCCACGGCCAGGCAGCAGGCGATCCCCGACGAGCTCCTGAGGACCCTCCTTGCCGACAGTCCGGTGCTCAGTCTCGCCAGCAATCTCCGGTTGGACAGTCTGCTCGATCCAACGCACCCAGGTTGGTTCTCTCCGGCCTTGGCCCGTAAGGACCTCCGCCTCGCCATCGACCTGGCAGACGAGTCCGGAGTTGGTGTGCGCATCGGACCCGCAACCGACGCGCTGTTGACCACTGTGATCGACGCGGGCGGGGAGTGGCCAGACTTCGCCGCCGTGATCGAAGCACTTTCCTGAAGGTTCAACGGGGACGCCTGACCCCATCCGGTATAGACCGGTCGGACGCAGCGTGTCCCTTGGCCTGCTACGCGACGTTACGCAGTCGATGCTGAGCGAGAACCACAATCAGCGGTTGCGAATCCACACGAAGCCACGTCCGGTGTGCCCCTTCGCTCGAACGTCCCGATCCTCCTCATCGCCGAGAGTGAATCCCAGTTTTCGCGGAACGGCGGCGCTGAGGTGGTTGGCTTGGTCCATCCGAATCACTACCTGAGTCGCTTCGTCAAGATGTGCAAAGGCAGCGTCAACGAGAACAGCGGTCGCAGCGGTGGCGATACCTCGGCCGGTCCAATCGGTATGGACCCAGTACCCAATCTCGAAGCATTCGTGGCGGTCCGACCGATGCAGCCCGATGCCGCCAACGAGTTGTCCCGATTCCGTCTCGAAGATGGCGTATTCCCAGGCCTGATCTGCATCGAAGGCCATCCGCCCCTCAATGAGGACCTGGCGCAGTTCGTCGACATCGGGCATCTCTTGTGCCCACGACATCCATTGTTGAAGTTCAGCGAAGCTCATTCGAATCGCGGACATCATCGGTTCCGCGAAGGCGGGATCCCAGCGACGAAGTTGTAGTCCTTGGCAACGAAGGATGTCGGGCAATCGGGCCACCTCGTAATGATGACATTCCACCTAGGGACCGCATCGCTTGATCGCTCCGAGCGCTCGGTCGGCAAAGTGCCTCGTACGCCTGATATATGTCTGCCCGAGGACTAGGCCGTCCCCCAGAATCGGCGCTTAGCGAACGAGGCGATGGACCTCGGTGATCGTCACTTCGGGTTCGCCCATCTTTGACGGATCGAGGCCTCTTGCCGCGGCCACCTTGCCCATGGCCGGCAGAAGCGTTGACTGGACGAATTGCTCATAAGCCTCGACCGAGTCCCACACGTCGACGCCGTGAGCACGGCCGTCCTTTTCGAAGTGCACATGCACGATGCCACCGGGCGGAAGTTGGGCGTCGACGCCCATTTCATCGGTGACAGCATCGAGCAATTCGATGGTTACTCCGACCGGAAAGACATCCTCAATGAGAACTGCCATGACCAGTACTCCCTTGTCGTAGTTCTGCACATCATGGCAGAAGGTCCGCCCAGACGCCGGGGGGGTGCTGCCTATCTCGGCCCGCTTGGGCGCAATTGCGCTTTTGCAGATCATGGCGAGAACGTCAGGACTATCACGGAGGCCCGGACGGAGAACGGTGTGCCCTGACATGTGTCCATGCAGACGAATCGAATCGAATGGCCCAGGAGGAGCAGCCTGAACCGGTAGCTTCAACAGATAGGAGAGACACGACCAGACTCGACATTGGCCGAATACTTCGGGCGCATGCGCGGTGCTGGGTCTCGTACCACCACAAGACAGCCCATCTCAGTCGTGCTTCTCAGTTGGGGTGCTGCCGCCATCGGGATCCTCCTGATTGCGATTCCGAGCCTGTACGTCGACCTACCCGTCTCGACGAGGCTGTTTCTCATCGGATCATTCGGAGCGTCTGCTGCATTGCTGTACGGAGCTCCTCATTCCGATTTTGCGCAACCTCGAAACCTCATCATCGGTCAACTGGTGGCCGCGTCTGTCGGCGTCACTGCGTACAAGGCGATTGGAGCGCATGTCGGCCTTGCGGGGGCAGTGCCCGCCGCCACAACAATTGCGACTTTGCAAGTCGCCCATTGCCTGCATCCTCCGGCCGGGGGCTACCGCGCTCATTGCCGTACTCGGCCCCGTACAAGTTCATCGTCTCGGCTATGTGTTCGTTCTCACGACCGTTCTGAAGGGATCCATGATTCTGCTCGCTGTTGCCGTGATTGTGAACAACCTCTGCAAGCACTCCGATCGCCATTACCCAACCATGTGGTGGTGATGGACTGACACCGCCCAGTGCCCCTGTACGTCGGGCCAGCTGTTCAGCCAAAGTTCCACCGTCGACGGCCTTGGGCCTTGAGGAGTCGGCCAAACTTGAGTCCAGGAAAATGCGTTGCAGCCGCAGGGACGTTCGAACCTTCTAGCTCCTTGGCGAACGCCTCGCGCGTCCGCTGTGCCAGTTGTCTGTCGACGTCACCTATCATCTCCCAGTCGTCGCTGAGAAGTTCAGCCGGGCAGTGGACGACATCACCGAGAAGCATGGCTCGCTCCATACCCGATGAGATGACGACGACCGTACTGCCGGGGGTGTGGCCGGGGGCACTGCGGACGTCGATGCCGGGCAAGATCGACCCGTCCTCGCTCCAGGTTTCGAGCCGATCCAAGATCGGGGGGAGCAACTCCGAGGAGCCTCGGCCACCCATCGTCGAAACAGCCAGACTGTCATCGAAGGGCTTGACCCCCATGAAGAAATCCCAATCCGCCGCGTGGCACCGGTAGATGGCTCTGTCGAAGAGGCGCCGCTCTCCGTCGGTGGCCCATCCGAGGTGGTCGAAATGAAGATGAGTCAATACGACGTCGGTGACCTCCGCCGGGTGGACTCCAATCGCTGACAGGCTCCTCATGAACATGCCCGTTCGATCGGATGTAGAGCCAGGTCCTATCCCGGTATCTACGAGGACGAGACGTTCGCCACTCCGTACGAGGAAGCCGCCAAATTCGATTGGCAGCATCCCGTTCTGGTCCAGGAATTGGGAATGCGGCAGCCAATCTTGGTCGTTCTTGTTGAACAGCGAACCCGGCGGGACTAGGAGGCTTCCGTCTGAGACGCCCTCGATGTTCACGGCCCCTACCCGCATCTCGAGGACCATACTCCCGAAGGTGTCCCAGGGAGCCGGCTCAGGGCTTTTCGGATTCCTCCCCAGGGACCGTGTCGTTCTCCCCCTGAAAGCGCTTGAGCCAATCGCCCAACTGTCTGCCGAGACCTTGGACGCCGCCCGCGGTTCGCTCGAGAACCCCTGCGAAGCGGTCCCCGTAGTGCGTGACGGCAGCATCGAACTCCGCCGACGGAGGGGACTCGCTTCCTCGTCGCACGTATTCTCCACTCATGATCAGATCGAAATCGCCAGAACGAACCCAGGCAGTGAGCTCCTTCACACGGCGAACCGCGACTGGATGCGTGAGGCTGAGCTCGGACCAGAAACGGGCTTGTCGAGAAAACAGGTCGTCTTCATCTTCATATGCGTCCGCCTGCTCCAAGAAGGCGTCAAAATTCATTCCCGGTAACGCGCCGCCTGCCAACCGCATGAGCATGTGACAGGGAACGAGCGGGTCACCCATGACGAGCGCAGCAGCTCGATCCGAAGACATCTCGGCCGCTCTCGCCCACTCGAGCAGCGCGTAGTACATACCGCGCACTGGTAATCCGAGGAGCAGGGACTTGGGAAGGGCACCTTTCATGAACTGGTGGAGGAGAACCAGGGCAGTGGTGTAATAGGTGTGTTCGGAGAGCACATGCCCGACCTCGTGACCGAGGACAGCTTTGGTTTCCTCTGGTGTGTACGAGCCGATGAGAGAAGAGTTCACGACGACGATCGGCGTCTTGGCACCGATCGCCATGGCATTCACCTCGGGATCGTTGATCACATAGAGGTCCGGCGTCCGATTGAGGTCAAGGATTGAGACGCAGTCGACGTACTGCGCCCAAACCTGTGGGACCTGTTGCTCACCGATGCGAACAGCGTTGCCAATGACGATCTGGCGTGTTCGTCGTTCGTGGCCCAAGTCGGTGAGGCGTTTGACAACCGTATCGAGAAGCGGCACCGCGTGAAGGGCAGACGTGGCGGCTCGGTCAGCGGGGTGCTCGTAAGCCTTGGGACTGATGTCCTTGAATTGGCGTATCGAATCAGTAGCCACGGGATCCAATCGCTCGCTGTCAGAGCTCATGAAAGGCTACCGCCCGAGGTCGATCTGCCTGAGCTTCTGCGAAGTCCGATCTCACCTGAGGCCAACTTGGGTCAGCCAGCCTTACGCAGGAGAAGGTCGCCCGGTCGGGCGTTGCGGTCCACCGGGCGACACGTGCTCTCACCCGAAGAGGAAGGATGGCAGGCCCTGGTTCCCGGCCGATGTGAAGTGTCGCACCGCCCGGGTATGGATGGAAGGGAAGACGGATGGCGAGCAACCCGGAGGTGCAGCCGATGGACATTCAGTTTGTGACAAGTATCGCTCCAATCGTCCGAGACACTGAGGCCTCTCGGATCTTCTACGCGGACACCTTGGGCCTGGACTTCGAAGGCCATGATGGCGACTATGTGTTCACCCACGAGCTTGATGGGACAAAGCACTTTGGCCTCTGGCCCCTTTCGGAAGCGGCCAAAGCCTGTTTCGGCACCACCGAATGGCCTGCCGAGACCCCGGCTCCCCAGGCCAGCATTGAGTTCGAGGTCGCTGACGTGGCGGCCGCAGCAGCGGAACTCACCGCTAGGGGCTGTCGCCTCATCCACGGTGCCCGCACGGAGCCGTGGGGACAGGTCACCGCGCGGCTGTTGAGCCCGGAGGGCTTGCTCGTGGCCGTCTGTTTCACCCCGGCCTTTCAGGACGGATAGGACGGGCGTCCCCAACGCGTGCATGTTTCTCCCAACGATTGGCAGAGGCTGGCGATCGGAACGCCGGCGCTGTGCCGTCACCACTTGTTGCGATGCACAACCCCGTCAAACGGTCGTCGATCTCTTTTCGTCAAGGGCATCAATGGCCGATCGGCTGGATAGCCGAGGGCGATCATGTAGGCGCACGAGTGGTCCGCAGGTGTGTCGAGAATGCGTCTACATGCCTCTTGGTCTCCGATCGCAGAATGTCCACTTCCAATACCCAGGTCGGTAGCCGCCAAGAGCATGGACATTGTTGCCTGTCCCAGGTCGTACTGATCGATCGTCCGATAGCGCTCCGATTCGGGCTCGGGCAGAACGAGGACGATTGCCGCCCTGGCCGTTGCGAGGTGCTTGGCACCCACCCAGACGGTCGAAAGAGCTTGTAACTGGGCCGGATCTGTCACGAGAATGAAGTCCCACTTCTGGCGATTTGAGGCCGAAGGTGAGAGCCGTCCCGCCTCGAGTATTCGATCGAGGTCTTCCGGAACTATCGATCGATCGCTGTAGGACCGTACGTTGCGGCGAGCTCTAATGACATCCCAGGTCTCCATGCCTCGGAGGCTACCCAGTCCGATTCTCGGACGAGTCGTCCTATGTGAACTCGACTTCTCGCCACGAGCGCCGCCACTCCTTGAACGCGGCAACGGTGCCACCGAGGCGCGACCAACCACTCGGCCACAGTCTCCCGCTGCCAGTAAAAGAAGTGGCTGTGGTCAGTGACGGGCTTGGCCCGATACCGCCATTGGCAGAGACCATGCCCAACCAGAGGACGCCCGCTCCGCCATGTGCGTGTTCACAATCTCTCTCTCTGATCCGGAACTGGCTTGCACCACGATCTTGGACATTTGGTACTCCATCAGCTCATCCTAAGAGGGGTCCAAAGGGCCGCCGGATCCCCTCGCTTGAGGGTCCGGTCGAATCTCGTCGCAGCCGCGGACGCCGGGTCCGATGTGCGTTGCGACACGCCGGTGCACCAATGCGTCTGGCAACATTGTGGGTCCGGGAGGTGAAGATCCGTGCCAATGATTTGGTGGCCGAGTGACGACGTCGTGGGCGCGGTCATAGACGGGGAGGGGCCGTGGCCATCCCCGTCGCCGGTATCCAATGGCGCATTTGTGCCTTTTGATGTCGACAAGTACGACGGCCTCGCTGTCGTACTTGGCTATGGCCGCAATCGCAAGGGCCGTGAGGTCCTCGGATCGGATGAGTTTCAGCTGAATGAAGCAGGAACGTGGGAACACTTGTCGGGCGGCGGGAGTGGGTGGTCGCCGAGGCAGCGCTGGGATCTCCAAGATGGAAGAGGGGTCCTCCACTTGCGGATGGAAGGATCGTCTGGAACATCGCCGTTCGATGCTCGACGCAAGTTCTCCTTTGCAGCTTTCTTGTGTGGACCAGCGGTCACGACCGTCGAAGTCGACCGCCGGCACGGGATCAGAATCGCTGATGTCAGCGCAGGTCCCGGATGGCTCACCGTCCTTTGGACTCCCGATGACCCAGCCGTGGTGACTGCCTACACCGCAGACGGACGGCAGTCATTCCTGTGGACTTCTCCGAACGAGGCCGCCTGAGGCAGCCGTTTTCGTATGCGCATCCCCTACGGCCGCCCAGGTTGGACCGCAGGTTTGGGGCGGGATCTTCACAAGACGAGGCGCCGTCCCTATGATCGAATCGAGGTGAGCGAGATGCCCAACCAACCTGGTGAGCGCCCCGAGATGTTGGTCGATTCGATTCTCCCCCTGCACCCGCGGCTCCGCCAAGACCTGTTCCAGATGGACGAACAAGTGTGGGCGATCCACGGGTATATCCCGGTGGACGGTGAGGTTATTTTGGCCGAGTTCGAACGACGCGAGACCGCAATGGCCGTTCTCGCTCAGCTTGCGGCAGCGCAGGAAGATTTGCCGAATTCCCGTTACGGCGCCGTCTGACCCCCGCGACGATGGCCGCTGCCTATCCGCGACTCCGAACCATGTTCGGCTTAGCGTTGAGCGCATGGATCCCACCGGCCTGAACGACAGAGCGCTAGTGGAGCGCTACAACGCCCTACGCGCGGACCTCGACCGTACCCGTGACATGGAGAAGCGCCTGGCGCTGCACAGGGAACTTCAGAACCTCGCGAGCGAACGCCAGCGGCGGCATCCCCTCGCGACCGCCCCGCTTCGTTCCTGACCAAGGGATCAGACCAGGGCAACGTGCCGCCGCACTTGCGTTTGCCTGGCTGATCAACTCGAACAACTCGGCGATGTGCAGGTGTCGGACCTCGCTTTTGAAAGCCGATCGGTGGTCGAAGAACACGATCTCCGATTCCGAGGTCTGCGAGGCTCCACGTGACGACCTACTTCTCGATGTAGATCGTCAGTGGCGGCAGGACCCCATGGCGTTGCATGGCCGCGGCTACCTCAGCGGGTGGCGAGGCCAGGGCTGCCATGACGGCTGCGGGATCATCGGTGTCAGCCATCACGGCGACGGCATTGCTGCCATCTTGGGCGGGCAGATCAACTGGGTTCTGGCCACCGACGGCCACAATGGACTCAGCTCGCTCCCGTTTGAAGCTCAGCCAGGTCTCGACGTCCGTCACGGCATGCGTGATCACCATCTTCGGCATTCCGACTCCTCCCCACCAGGTGCCGCCCTACATGCGACACGGGCCCTGTATAGCCTCAGTGACGTCAACCGTGCTTGGCAAAGAACGACGCTGAGTGAGCTTCCGCTGTAACGCTGGACCGCCGACATACCTCCCAGGTGACGGATGACGAGCCGTGGTTTCTTGACCAGGGCCTCGGAGGTGAGGCTGAGCAGGCGGAGGCGGACCTGTTCTGGAGCCACCCTGTGAACCGAGAACTCGCCCCAAGTACGCCGGTTGAGAGCTGGCCCGGGGACAGATCCAGTGCGCGAATTCCGTCGATCTATTCTGTGTCCGTGCAAACAACGAAAGTTCCGGTTCATGCACTGGTCCAGCTGCGCCGAGCGCGAGATCACGCCGATCGACACTTTGCCGAGCCGCTCACTCTGGAGCACCTCGCGTCGGTGGCGGCGCTCTCCAAATTTCACTTTCACCGCCAATTCACTGCCACCTACGGGCGAACACCGGCAGCGCACATCTCCGAGCGCAGAATTGAACGGGCACAAGATCTGCTCCGATCGACGAACCTCACCGTCACGGAGGTCTGTTTTAGTGTGGGGTTCAGCAGCCTCGGTTCGTTCAGCAGCCGCTTCAGCCAGATCGTGGGTGAGACGCCCAGCGCGTTCCAGCAACGGTATGGAGGCAATGCGCCTCGGATACCGGGTTGCTACCTCTTCATGAGCGGATATCTGGAGCGAAAGATCGCAATCGAGGAGAAGCCTCCAGTTCGCACCCAGTCGTAGCATGACGTCATGATCACAAATGTCTCCCTCGTAAGCGTCTGGGTCACGGATCTCGACGAAGCCCTTGCGTTCTATACCGACGTCTTGGGCTTCGAAGCTCGAGATGATATTCGGCTCGGTGAGGATTTCCGATGGGTCACCGTGGGCCACGCGAGCCAGCCCGAGCTCGATCTGCATCTGACGACCCCGAGTGGACCGCTCTCGGACGATCTCATCGCGGCATTAACCCGAGCCCAAGCCGAGGGCGGCCTACCAGGCGTCGGTCTGCATGTGGATGACTGCCGCAAGACCTACGAAGAGCTGACGGCCAAAGGGGTCGTCTTCATACAAGAACCCCAGGAGCGGCCCTACGGGGTCGAAGCGCTGATGCGCGACAACTCTGGGAACTGGCTTGTGCTCGTCGAGCCGAGAGAATTCACCGAGGCCGACTTCGAGGGCACCGATCTCCACTGAGTCGGGTCCATCCTTGGGGAATCAGAAGGCCGTAAATCGGACGTACCGCCACGATCCGATGGTCGGGAACTCGTCTAATACATCGCCAGTACAGCGATCAACGCGAGGCACGCAGCCAAGACGCAACTCGTGAGCACCGTCTGGCGCCACAAGGTGACCGGGACTTGGCCCACGATGTCTGTGCCCGGGTCGGCCTTTGTGAGATCCATGTTGCAACATCGTCCGTCACTGCGAACAGCTTGAATCTATTCTCGGCTCGCCGTGAGTTGCCGCGTGGTTGCCACCCGATCGAAACCCAATGGCCGGACTGTCCCGTCGTGCCGGCGCGCACGGGCGGTCCCAGGAGGCATGATCCAACCATGACCCGTCATGCCGCACACGCCGGCGGGAAAACAACCGGTCAGTACCCATGGCATGGCGGTCAACCCCGGTCTCGGCATGTTGGTGAGGCTCCATATGCGAGTTGACAGGGGTGCCCTCGGACTCCGGGCGAGAGGCGCGCCGCCCTGCTCGACCAATCAGGGGAGAATGATCACATGACCGCAACCGGACCAGCCCAAGATTGGGACAGTTCGTACGCGGGCCCGGCGCCACCCTGGGACATCGGCCGCCCACAGGCTGCTCTTCTCCGTCTCGCCGACGCCGGCGCGCTGACCGGCGTCCTCCTCGACGCGGGATGCGGGACCGGCGAGCACACGATCCTTGCGGCGCGCCAAGGCGCCGACGCCCTCGGCATCGACGTCTCCCCGCGCGCGATCGACATCGCCAGGCGCAAGGCGGCTGAAGGCGGCGTCGAGGCCAACTTCGAGGTGCTTGACGCGCTGCGCCTCGACAAGTTGGGCGGGTCATTCGACACGATCCTCGACAGCGGGCTCTTTCACGTCTTCGACGACGACGACCGCATCCGGTACGTCTCCGCCGTCCACGCCGTTCTCCGTCCAGGCGGTCACCTTCACCTCATGTGCTTCAGCGACCGTCAGCCCGGTGACTGGGGCCCGCGTCGCGTCACCGAAAGCGAGCTGCGCGCTGCGTTCGGCTCGGGCTGGCGGATCGATTCCCTCACTCCCGACCGCTTCGACATCAACCCCGGTCTCGGCATCCTTAGCGCCGAAGCCTGGTTGGCCAACATTCTCCGGCTCGCGCCTCGATAGTGCGGCGAAGCCGGATCGAAAGGTGATCAACCAGGTAGTTCATTGACCGAACCGCCTACGATTCCACAATGAGCTCGGCCACCGATCCAGTTCGGCGGTGGCGAGACCCTCGTTCCAGCGTTCGCGTTGCCATAGCCGCCTCACTAGGGACTGTCGCCGGAGTGGTGGTGTCCTTTTACACGTTCTGGCAAGCAGCGATGCTCATTGGCTGGGACGTCGGCTCGTTGTTCCTCATTTCGTGGATTTGGTGGGCTGTCGGGCCGATGGATGCCGAGGAGTGCAAGACCCATGCCAATAGGGAGGACCCCGGCGCGCGGTTGACCGAGCTCATCGTGTTGTCGGCCGGAGTGGCGCTGCTGGCTGCGGTTGGGGAGGCGCTCATCCGGGCCGCCAGTGCCACCGGCGACACGAAGGCATACCTCATTGCGCTCGGGCTCCTCAGTGTGGCGCTGTCGTGGGGCCTGGTCCAGACCGTTTTCACGCTGCGATATGCCAGGGGGTACTACCGCGGTCCGGTGGGCGGGATCGATTTCAACGAAAAAGACCCGCCTACCTATTTGGACTTCGCCTACCTCGCCTTGACTGTTGGCATGACGTTCCAGGTCTCCGACACAAACCTCACGACCAAGGGGATTCGACGGATTGCCCTCTCGCACGCCCTGCTGTCGTATTTGTTCGGGGCAGTGATCCTGGCCCTCGTCATCAACGTGGTGTCCAGTCTCCTCCACTGAATCGGGAGGGACCGGACCCCTCGTCAGGAGCGGACAATCGGGACTGATGACTGGCGCATCTCAATCATTGGTTGGGCGTCCAGGGACGGCTCGGTCAGCGGTTCGTAACCTGTTGGAAGCCAATCGTAAATGACCACAGTCCTGAACGCGACGTCCTCGAGACCTCGATTTCGACGGTTCACCAAGGCCAGCAGAAGCACCGGGAAGAACGACGCGCAGAGGAGCGCTCGAAAAAGCGCTCGCCAGAATCGCAGAGGTCCCCCATCCGAGCGGGCGACTCGTAAGCCCAACATCTGCTTCCCCAGAGTGCGTCCGGTGGACCACCATCCGCCCGTCAAGTACACGACAAGAAGGATCCAGATCAAGAGTTCATTCAACCAATGCGGGGGAGCCGCAACCGAAATCGAATCCGAAAAGAAGAGATCCCATGCAATGCTCACCAGGATCACTCCGACGACATAAGCGCAGACAACGAGGACGACATCAGTCCCGCTTGCCACTGCCCGAGAAATGAAGCCGGCCCGAAGGCCCTGGAGCTGCCGCCACTGCTCACTGCGGATCTCGCGATGCCGACTCACGAGATCACCTCAGGTTTCGTACCCTCCGGTCGAGCAATACCGTTCGACGGGACCGTCAAGTCCCGCGGTTCCTTGCGTCGGAGAATCCTGTCGACCAGTCGGGCGCTCCACAGATCCATGGCCATGAGCCCGGCGCGGCTTGCGTCAAGTGTTTCCGTACCCAGTCCGGTCGTGGACTCACGGATGACCCCTGCGAGGTCGATCTCATCGATTACTCCCGGGAGATCGACCCGGGCGACAACCTTGTTGATCGGGACGTGATCGATCAACTGCTCCATGTCCAGCATGTCGACCACCCCGACGACGACCCGATTGAGCACGGACTCGGCAACTTCGGCTACGGACTCTCGATTCTCCGTGTCGCTCTTGCGGGCCTCCTCCTGACGCCGCCCAAGATGTCGCTCAACTGTGTCAAGAGGGCCCTCGGCAATCGAAGCGGGTAAGACGATTCTGGCGACACTCACGGATCTGCTCGTGATCTCGCCCGCCACGAGAGTCGCCGCGCCGATCCCCACCTTGGCGGTTCCCGTTATCAGGTCGACGATGCGCGAACCCGCGGGCACGGTCGACCCCTGCGGTCGCGACGCGGCTCCCCGCGCCGGCGCGTGGGGAGCCATAGCAGCCGGAGTGCGCACACTTGGTGACTGCATCGGCTCAGCGGACTCAGGCACGAGGTTTCTTGTCGCCGATCCATCGGGTCGTCCCGATCATCACGACGATCCTCTCTCCGGACTCCGCCCGACCACTGCGGCGGTTCCGATCACGGCTGCGGCTCTGCTCATCGACGGCGTGGAGATGTGGCGAAGCTCAAATGGGTGGGGCAGTAGCGCGACGGTGGGAAGTGCATTGCCCTCTTTGCACAATCGGGGGCAAGACAGTTGTCGGTCTTGTGCCACGCTTCTCGAAGCGCGTGCAGTTGACCGCGGATCCATCCCCCGGCAAAAACGAGCCAGCCCTCAGTTCGTTCTTCCATCGTTCCATCCCATCTGCATCCGCGCCCCCCATCCAGGGTGCCATTGACCCGAGAAGACCTCATCACCCGACAGGGATGATTTCTCTCCCACCGGCCGTGGAGTCGACGGTACCCGAGGTGCCGAAGTGACCCGGCATCCCGGGTGGCCGAAGACCAGCGGAAGCCGCGCCGTTCCGGGCTGTTCAGGCCACGCCCGTCCCGGGTGGCTTGACATATGCCTATAAGGGAATATGTTGTTCCGGTGCCCCGGTCTTCCACGACGACGGATGTCTTCAACGCAATTGCCGAATCGCACCGTCGCCAAGTGCTGGACACGCTGCTCACCGGCGAGAAGGCGGTCGGAGCGATCGTGAACGACCTCCCACTTTCCCAGCCCCAGGTGTCAAAACACCTTCGGGTGCTCAGTGAGGTGGGACTCGTCAGGTACCGGGCGGAGGGGCGTCGCCGGCTGTACCGCCTGGAGCCGGAGCACCTGCGGCCCTTGCGCGAGTGGCTGGTCAAGTACGAGGAGGCCTGGAACGACCGGATGGATCAGCCTGGCCATGGCGTAGCTCGCAGTGGCCCACTGGGGGAGGGCCCGACGCCCGGGCCTCAGCAGAGCCGGTCGCCGGGGTGACGCGAAACGGCCCCGCGCTCATCCCGCTTGGCGTGCAGGACGGCAAGCGGGGCCGTAACGCGGCACCGGCCGAAGCCAGTCCAGACACAAGCCTTACAAAGCAGACCGATCCGTTGTGGGACCGTTGTGAAAACCGTCCGTATCTAGGGGATTCATTGACGCTCACTTCTTCCGCGGGGACTTAGTGAATCGGGGGACGGGGCCGATGGGGGACCACAGCTCCGTCGGAATCCCCGATTCGCTGTCCCGCCGTGACGCGCAGCGGCCCCCGGCTTTGGTCCGGGGGCCGTTCGCTGCAACGACATGTCATCCGAGCGAGTTCGAGGCGGGTGCGGAGCCGGTGCAGCAGCCCTGACGCAGGCCGCCCACGGAGTCCTCTCCTGGTCGCTACGAGTCGCTGGGGAGCACGTCGAGATCGAACTCGTTGCCTTCCGGGTCCGCCATGCAGCGCCAGGTGAAGCCGTCCAGCTCGCGGGTGTTCCCGGGCTCGAGCCATCGTCCACCGAGCGCCTCGACCTCAGCGGTGGCCGAGTCGAGGTCGTCGACGACGAGATCGAGGTGCACCCGGTTCTTCCCGGTTTTACCTTCCGGCACTCGTTGGAAGCCGACCGTGAGGCCTTCTTCCGTGGGCGTCAGGAGGAGGAATGCACCTTCCCCGATGGTGGTGTCGACCTCGACTCCGAGCAGGCCGCACCAGAAGGGCGCAAGGAGATTCGGGTCGACCGAGTCGATCGCCAGGTATCCCACCTTCGCTGCCATGACGGCCTCCGTTCTGTCGCCGGATCCCTCGGAGAGGCGGTTCCGGGGAGAGGGTCAGTCGATGCCGAACCAACGCCGGCGGCGCGAGGCGCCGAATTCGACCTTCGACGCTGCGATGTCCTCCGAAGCCGGGGTGAAGTTCCCGAACGGAGTCGGTCCGGACAGGAAGTTGGCCTCGAACCGGGCCACCTTGGTGCCTCCGAACTCGATGTAACACGTCGCCTTTCCCTTGTAGGGCTCGGGCGCGTCGCCGCCCTTGATCTGTTGGATCAACACCTCGGCGAGCGTGCGAGCCTCGCCTTCGGCGATGGCACCCACGCGAGGCACCGGCGCGCTCGTGACGTCACCGATGGCGTAGACATTCTCGAACTTCGTCGCGAAGGTCCGGTGGTCGACGGGGATCCAGCCGTCCTCGGCCAGGGCCGAGTCCTCGACGACGCGGGGGGCCCGATGCACGGGGATGCCGAGAAACAGGCCGTAGGGCATCGTCTGGCCGTCTTGCAGAGTGGCGATCTTGGTGGCGGGATCGAGGGCGGTCACCTTGGACTGCGGCCACCATTCGATGCCCCGTTGCCCGACCGCCTCGAGGATGCCGGCGGACGCCTCGGGCGAAATGGGAATGGGCGTCGCCATCGGGCTGATCACCTTGATGGTCGACGTCGCCCGAATGCCCTTCTTGTCGAGAAAGTCGTGCAACATGAGGGCGGTTTCGAACGGTGCCGCCGGGCACTTGAAGAAGTTGCCCAGCACGCCGATGATGACATCGCCCCCCGCAAAGGAGGGCAGCAGGTGGCCGACCCGTTCCGCGCCCTCGACGGTGTAGAACTCGGAGCCCTCCTCGACCATGCCGGGAGTTGCCGCGGGGTCCAGGTCCGCGCCCAGCGCGACGACGAGGATGTCCGGCTCGTACGTCGCGCCATCTGTGGTCACGCGGCGGGACTCGGGGTCGATGGTGAGGACGGTCTCCCGGACGAAGCGGACGGACGGCTTGTCGAGGTGGGTGTAGGGGACGCGCACGCCCGCCAGATCCCGCCGCCCGAACATGAGGTCCAGCTTGGAGAAGCCGAACACGAACGCGTCACTGCTGTCGACGATCGTGATGTCGACCTCGTCGGGCACCTCGTTGGACAACATCGTGGCCAACTCCAGGCCGGCAAAGCCGGCACCGAGTACGAGCACGGACTTCATCAGGTCTCCGTTCCTAGGACCGGCGGCTGTCGGCCGAATCCGGTTGCTGCGCTGTCGCCGAAGTCTGGCATGCGCTGGCTCGGAATGGGCTGAGGATCGTGGTGGGGTGGAGCTACGCCTGCAGCTCGAGCCCGGCGAAGGTGCCGGCGTTCCGCCATTCGGCCAAGAGCTCGAAGAAGGGCATCGGACCCCTGCCGTAGGAGCTCCCGATGAACCCGTCGGCGCTGGGCTGGCCCTCGTTGTTGTAGTAGCCGGGAGTGCACTGCTGCTGGAAGGCCCGGATGTCGCGGGCGGACTCGGCCAGCTCGACGAGCCAATCCTCTTCGCCCGCAGTCGTCGCCTCGACCGTCGAGACGTCGTGATCGATGGCATGACGCAGGACGTGGCACAGGTGGTCGCACGCCTCTTCGAGGAGGTGCGGGTAGTTGACGGTGAAGCCGCCCTGGGTGTGACCCAGGACGAACATGTTCGGAAAGCCACGTACGTGCATGCCGTGGAGGGACCGCACCCCGTCATGCCAGTATTCGGAGAGGCTGCACCCGCGCGAACCGATGACGTCGTAGCCGGCTCGCCGCGTGTAATCGGTCCCCACTTCGAATCCTGTGGCGTAAATCAGACAATCGAGCGTGTACTCCCGCTCACCGACGATGACACCCTCGGGCGTGATGGCATCGACCCCTCTCCCATCGGTGTTGACGAGAGAGACGTTCGGGCGGTTGAAGGCCTGCAGGTACTCGTCGTGGAAGCAGGGTCGCTTGCAGAATTGCCGGTACCAGGGCTTGAGGGCCTCGGCGGTCACGGGATCGGTGACGATGTCGTCCACGCGCGCCCTGATCTGCTCCATTTTCTCGAAGTCGGCCAGCTCCATCACGGCGGCCAGGTCGCGGCCGGCCCCCGACGACTGGTCGCGCAGCCTGTTGACCAGCCTTCCCAAGATGTCGGTCCAGCCGTCACTGACGAGATCCTTCTCGGCAAAACCTCCGGAGGTCAGCAGCGTGAAGTTCTCCATCCTCTCCCTTTGCCATCCGGCTTCGAGTGACGCGGCCCACGACGGATCCGTCGGTCGGTTCGCCCGCACGTCAATGGACGAGGGCGTGCGTTGGAAGACGAAGAGCTCACGAGCCGAGACGGCGACGTGCGGGACGATCTGGACAGCCGTGGCGCCGGTGCCGATGATCCCGACGCGCTTGTCGGCCAGGCCGTCCAGCCCTCCGTTCGAGTCGCCTCCGGTGTAGCCGTAGTCCCACCGGCTGGTGTGGAAGGCATGACCGGTGAACCCCTCGATGCCCGCGATGCCGGGGAGCTTCGGCCGGTGGAGGGGACCGTTGCCCATGACGAGGAATTGGGCCGACATGTGGTCGCCGCGGTTGGTGCGGATGGTCCAGCGGCTGCGGGTGTCATCCCACGCAATGGCGGTGACCTCGGTCGAGAGGCTGGAGCGCTCGTACAACATGAAGTGCCGGGCGATGCGATGGCAGTGCTCCAGGATCTCGGGCGCGCGGGCGTACTTCTCGCTCGGAACGTAGGAGGTCTCTTCCAGGAGGGGGAGGTACACATAGGACTCGACGTCGCACTGTGCACCGGGGTACCGGTTCCAGTACCAGGTGCCACCGAAGTCGCCCCCTTTTTCGATGATGCGAAAATCGTCGATGCCCGCCTGGGTGAGCCGGGCGCCCGTGATCAGGCCGGCGAATCCGCCGCCGATGATGGCCACCCGGACGTCGTCGGTCAATGGGGGACGGTCGACGGGCTCCGTGTAGGGGTCGTGCAGGTATTCCGCAAAAGGTCCCGCCACCTCGACGTACTGGGCGTTCCCCTCCCGACGGATGCGCTTGTCGCGTTCGACCCGATACTTCTCCCGTAGCGCGTCCGGGTCGAAGTCCGCTGGCTCCGTCCCCGTTTCGGCGTCGCTCACGATCGGGAGCCCCTCCAGCTTGCGCGTCCGTGCATCAGCCCCTCTTCTGTCTCAGCGGGGCAGCGTAGCGCCCACCACCGTCGACATCCGGGGCGGGCGTGATTGCTCCTGCTCGGGTGCCTACCCCTGATTCCCCGCACCGTCCCCTCGCCCATGACCATGGGGATGGCTGAACGGCACCAGGAACGGATCTGCCGAGGGACTGGTCGTCGTCGTCGTCACGGTGGCGCCCGTCGGCTGCAGGACGCCGACCACGTCCTCATACTGCCCGGACGTGATGCCGCCCCCGCCCAGGAGCACGGCGGCGAGCGAGAGCGTCTGCTGGGCCGCGGACTCGCGTGCCGCCCCGGGGGGCGCTGCCGCCGTCGCCTGGAGAGCGCTGGCCAAGGCCCCGTCTCCGGGAAATCCTCCGTTGGCGAGGGACGTGGCAAGCGAGGTGATCGCTGCGCTCTCCGGGTCCACGGTCGATGGTGTCGTCGTCGGCCGCGTCAGCGCCTGCGTCCGCGGGTCGGTGACGTGATGCTTCGCAATGGTGGCGGCCGGACCCGTCGGCCGGGCGTGGGCGGCCAGCAACACGAAGAGGGCGGCGGCGAGAACCAGGACGGCGACGAAGGCCAGCGCGACGCGACGGCGTCGTGCTCCCGACGGCGTCGACGGGCGTGGGGGCACCGGCCGGAGAGACGCTGCGGTCGACGGGGGAGGCGGTGTCCCGTTCGGTCGCGGGACCCGGACGGTGGTGGTCATCGGTGGCCGCGGTGCCGGACTGGGCCCGGTCGTACTGATCCGCAACGCCTGCAGCATGTCGTTCGCCGACCTGAAGCGTTGACGAGGATCGGGGGCCAGCGCGCGCAACGCGACGTCACGCCAGGGCGGTGCGAGGCTGTCGGCGGGAGTCAATTCTGCGCCGAGTCGTTGCCCGCTCAGGGCCTCCACCATGACCGCGCCGACCGCGTACACGTCGGACTGCACCGTGGCCGGGCGGCCCGATCGTCGCTCCGGGGCCAGGTAGCCCGGGGTGCCCAGAATGATCCCCGTCATCGTCATGTCGTCGCGCACGTTCGTCCGGACGTCGAAGCTCTTGGCGATGCCGAAGTCGCTGATCTTCGTGTGCCCATCCTGTTGCAACAGGATGTTGCTCGGCTTGATGTCCCGGTGCAGCACCCCACGCCCGTGTGCCGCGGCCAGTGCAGTGAGTGTCTCGGCCATGACGAGCGCCACGCGCCCGGTCGACAAGGGCCCACGGAGCATGATCTCGTCCCGCAACGTGCTACCCGGCAGGCGTTCCATCACGAGGTACGAGGCCGAATCGTCTTCACCGAAGTCCAGCACGGCGACAATGTGGGGATGGATGAGCCGGGCGGCGATCAGCGCTTCCTGTTGGAAGCGTTGTCGCATGCCCGGCAGAGCCCGGGTTTCGGCCCGCAGGACCTTGACCGCCACCGGGCGCTCGAGCCGCTCGTCGAAGGCGTCGAAGACTCGGGCCATGCCGCCCTTCCCCAGCAGGCCGCCGATCCGGTAGCGGCCCCCGATCAGCGGCGCGGTGCGCGTCTCCACCCGAGTTGTCTACCCGCTGGACCCGCTCGGTAGTCGCAATCCCGGGTGGCCTGGTCAGCCGGCCAGCGCGGCCATCTCACCCAGGAGGGTCAGCGCGTCCGACGGGGAATCGTCGCCGAAGTCGCGGTACAGGGCGCGCACGTTGGCCACGACGCGCTCGGCCTCGCTCCAGCCCGCATAGGGGCCCAGGTCGATGTCCCGGGCGGCGTCCAGCGCGGTCATGCCACTGTCGTAGCGCGCCCAGGCCTCGCGGCTCAGGAGCACGAAGTACTCCTTCAGGTCGACCAGTGCGGCGGGCGTCGCCAGTGGCCCGTGCCCGGGGACGACGACGGACGGCTGCAGGGCGAGGACGCGGTCACAGGCCGCGATCCAATTCGACACGGGCCCGGCCCACACAATCGGGTGACCGCCGTGGAAGAGGATGTCGCCCGTGAAGACGACGCCCTCGTCGGCGAGATGGACAACGGCATCGCCGGCAGTGTGGGCCGGTCCCACCTCGAGAAGCGTCACGGCGCGGCCACCGACCCGCAGGTCCAGGCGCTCGACGAAGGTCCGAGTCGGGACGGCGAGCGGGACGTCCTCGAAGGAGAACGGCGCGAAGATCTTCTGCACGAACCGGCCCGTGTCGCCGAGGGAGTCCGCCGAGCGGAGCAACGCCGCCATGGTGGCCGGCGGGAGCTCCAGCATCTCCTCGGCGCAGCGGGCCGTCGCGATGATCTCCGCCTCGCCCAGAAGTGCGTTGCCGTAGCAATGGTCGCCGTTGGCGTGCGTGTTGACCACCGAGGTGATGACCGGGGTCACGGCGCGCATCTCCTCCAGCATGTCGGCGGTGAGACGCAGATCGAACAGCGTGTCGACCAGCAGCGAGCCGTCGTGCCCGGCGATCAGCCCGGCGTTGGACCACCCCCAGCCGCCGTCCGGCTGCAGGTAGGCCCACACGCCGTCGGCGACCTCGTGCAGACCCTTCGTGTACCCCATGGCCGATCGGCCTCTCGGGCTAGTAGACCCAGACCGAGGTGCCGATCGGGTCGATGTTGGCCGCCCAGATCCAGTTGATGGCCTCGTTGCTGACGCGGGCACAGCCGTGGGAGACAGGCACCGGCGGGACGGACGAGTCACCGTGAATGGCATAGCCCTGGTAGAAGAAGCGGGGCCGGAACAGGGTGCCGAGCGAGTCGGTCACCGTCCCGTCGACGACGCGGAAGGTGCTGAACTGCCCGGTGGGCGTCGTGGCCACGTTGGTAGTGCCGTCCTGGGTGTAGGTGTAGCCGCCGCCGGTCGACGTGTTGAGCGTCCAGAGAAGATGGTTGTTGTTCACGACCATGATGAGGTCGTTCGCCAGGTTGATCTGGATCTGGTAGCCCGACTCCGCCCGCGGCTGGGGGACGACCGCGGCCTGCAGGGCCGCCCAGGTGGCCGGTCCGACGACGCCGTCCCGGGGGAGGTTGGCCGCCTTCTGCAACGCCCACACCGCCTGTTGCGTGCTGTCGTCGAAGGACCCGCCGGTGGTGTCGACCCAGTACCCGAGGGCCAGCAGTTGCGTCTGCAGGGAGGCCACCGCCGCGCCGCTCGAACCGAGTTGCACGGTCGGCGGTACCGGTGGGGGACTGGTCGGCAGGAGCCAGTAGCCCTGCCCGGAGGGTGTCGCCGCAATGGCGCGGATGGGGTTGGCGTTGGACTGGCCACCCATGGAGCCGAGGAACGGCGTGCCGTAGTTGAAGACCCCGCCGTCCCGGGCGGCCAGCCAGTACCCGCTCGAGGTGGCGGCCATCCCCACGATGGGGGCGTTCAGCGGCATACCCCCGGTGGAACCGAGGAACGGTGCGGTGCCGTAGGCGAAGATGCCACCGTCGGACGCCACCAGCCAATACCCGTTCCCGCCCGGCCCCGCCGCCATGCCGACCACCGGTTGATTGAGGTGGATCGATCCCGTCGAGCCGTAGAACTGCGCGTTGCCGTAGGCGAAGATGCCACCGTCGGCGGCCACGAGCCAGTACCCGCCGCCGTCAGGCGTGGTGGCCATGCCGACGATGGGCTGGTTCAGATGCATGGAGCCGGTGGAACCGTAGAAATGGGCATCGCCGTAGGAGAAGATGCCGCCGTCGGACGCCACCAGCCAGTACCCGCCGCCGTCGGGCGTGGCGGCCATGCCGACGATCGGCTTGTTGAGCGCGATGGCACCGGCCGACCCCAGGAAGGTGGCATTGCCGTAATTGAAGATGCCACCGTCGGCGGCCACGATCCAGTACCCGCCGCCGTCGTGCGTCGAGGCCATGCCCACCGGTGGCGCGTTCAGGGTCAGCCCGCCGGCAGGCCCGAAGAACCCGGCGTCGCCGAAGTTCACAGGCTGGGCGACATTGTCGGGGTAGGTCGCCGCGGATGCGATGCCCGGGGTCACGGCCAGGAGGGCGGGGACCAACGTGATGCAGCCGACGAGCGCCGCCAGCAGCGACCGACCTCGCTTCGGGCGCGGCTCGGTGGACGCGCTGCTCCGGGGCGGGACGGCTGCGGTGTCGTGGGCCGGCATAGTGGCTCCTTAGGGACAGCTCCGGGCTTGTGCCGACGCGTCGCGGTGCAGCAGTGCTCCGTGTCGTCCGCGTGGGCATGAATGTGATCGAAGGTTCAGCACTGTAATCGCGCTTCTCGCTGGTCACATGCCGCATGCGCGCCGGGCGGGGCCCTGCCTGATGCCACCGAAGGCGGGCCCGGGCGGGCCCCGGGTCGGCCGCTCAGGCCGGTCGCTCCCAGCGGACGACGTCCTCGAGCTCGCCGCTCTCCACGTCGTAGACCAATCCGGCAATCACCTGCAGACCGGCCAGGTAGGGGGTACCGGCCAACAGCTCCACGTCCTCACGCAGCGCGGCTGCGTGGTCGTCGATGGGCAAGAACCCCAGGTCAGCTCCGGTCAGCTCCCGGAGCTGGGTGTCGCTCACGCCGACGAGACCGCACTTGGTGTGTTGCATCACCACTGCGGTGTCCACTCCGAGGACACCGCTCGAGAGGGCCAGGCTGCGCAGCACGTCTTCGGTGACGCGGCCCCCGGCGTTGCGGATGACGTGTGCCTCGCCCAGGTGGAGGCCCAGGACGGCAAAGACGTCGATGCGCGCGTCCATGCACGTGACGACGGCGAGGTGGCGACCCGGACGCGGGTCGGCCACGTTGGCGCGTGCAGCGGCGTACGCCTGGTTGGCGGCGAGAAGTTCGGAGACCCGTGTCATGCGTCCGCTGGACCGTAACAGCACCCGTGGCGACCGTCAGGCCTCGGGCGAGGAGCGGAAGCCCTCGCCGTGGTGCTGGTCGAGCGACGGGACGGGCCGGGTCCCAGCGGGGAGGGGGAGTCGGATGGGGAACGGTGGGAACGGCGCCGCGGCCAGCATCCCCTGGCGGTCGAGCACCGGAGCGACAGGGACGCCGGCGGCGGCCAGGCGGCCCACCAGCGCGTCACGGGGTTGGGTGGCGATGGCCCCGGCGACGGTTCCCTGCAGCTCGGCGCCGCGCCGGCACCGTTCGTCGAAGCCAACGTCGACCAGCGTGTCCAGTCCGACCGCGCGGCACAGGCTGACCCAGAAGTGCTGCTCGTTGAGGACGCCCAGCGCCACCTGCCCGCCGTCTGCCGTGGTGAAGAGGCCGTAGCCAGGGGTGGGCGCGGGCGGCGTGGCGACATCCGACCGGTCGGTCGATCCGGCACCGACGGGACCGGTCCAGGTGGCCAGGACGTCGGTCATGGAGATGTCGAGGTACGCCCCTTCGCCACTGGTCCCACGCCCCAGGAGGGCGGCACTGATCCCGAAGGCGGCGGTCAGCCCGGCGGCCAGGTCGGCCGTCGGGAGCGGCGGGACGCCCGTCGCCATGCCGCCCTCGGGAGTCAACGCTCCCGCCCACGCCTGGTAGTTCACATCGTGGCCCGGCAGGAGGCTCCGCCGGTCGTGTTGCCCGTAACCGGAGATGGAGCAGTAGACGATGTCGGGGTTCAACGCCCGCACGGCTATTTCGTCGAGACCCAGTCGTGCGAGCACACCGGGACGGAATCCCTCCACGAGCACATCGGCCTGGCTCGCCAGCTCCAACGCCCTGGCCCGTCCCGCCGCCTTCTTGAGGTTCAACTCCACACTGCGCTTGCCTCCGTTGAGGGAGGCGAAGAGATCCGCGTAGTGGCGCATCGGGTCTCCGCCGGGTGGTTCGATCTTGAGCACGTCGGCGCCCAGGGGGACCAGCAACGACGTCGCATAGGGCCCGGGGCGCCAGATGCTCAGGTCGAGAACCCGGGTTCCGGAGAGATACTGCGACGTGCCTGCCACCGGCCGGAGTCTTGCATCGGGTGGGGGGTAGCCTCCCAGCATGCTGGGTTTCTTCTCGTTCACCGAGGTGACCGACCCGTCCGCGCACGAGGCCTACAACGCCTGGCACCAGCTCGACCACCTTCCGGAGCAGTTCACCATTGAGGGCATCACCTTCGGCCAGCGCTGGGTGCGGTCGCCGCGTTGCCGGGAGGCCGAATCGGCCACGGGCACCCTGCTCGACCGGTTCCACTACATGACCCTCTATCTGCTCCGCGACGAGCGGGTGGTGCCGGAGTTCTTCGCCTTGGCCGAGCGCCTGCACGCACTGGACCGCTTCTTCCGGGCCCGCCGCGCGCTGTTGTCCGGACCCTTTCCCGTCGTGGGCCGCTGGGCCGCTCCCCGGGTGGCCGTCTCTCCGGGAGCGATCCCGTTCCGACCCGCCCACGGGGTGCACGTGGTGGTCGGCCCCGCCCTCGAAGGGGAGGAGTTGGTGGACCACCCGGGAGTCGCCGGTGCCTGGCAGTTCGCCGACGCCGAGCACGATCGGACAATCACGGTTGCCTTCGTCGACGGCGACCTGTGGCACGCCTCGGGCTCTATCGGAACGGGGGGTGGGGAGGCGCCCGAATGGGCCGGGCCCCTCGAGCGCGTTGATGCCTTCCGCTGGGACTGGTTCGCTACGCTGACCCCACAATGACCAGTCAAAGCAAGTCGAAGGCCCAGCGCAGGGCCGAGAACCAGCGCAACGCCGCCGAGAAGCGCGCCGCTGAGCTGCGGCAGCAGCGGATGCGCATCGGCATCCGCGTGGGCGGCGCCGTCGCCGTCGTCGTCCTCGTGGTGGTGCTGATCGTCGTACTGACAGGTGGTTCGAACAGTGAGCCACCCAGCGTGACGAACCCGCACGTCGCTGGCCTGGAGCCCATTCCCGCTTCCATGTCCTCCTCGTGGGTGCAACCACCGGTCGGAAAGCCCGGACCCGAGACCGTCCCGATCACGACCGGGCCGAAGCTGGCCACCCTGCTGAACGCGGCGACGGGCCAGACCATTGACGGGATCCAGTGCCAGACCAACGAGCAGCTGGTGCTGCACGTCCACACCCATCTGGCCATCTTCGTGAACGGGCAGGCCCGGGTGATTCCCTATGGCGTCGGCATACCCGGCTTCGAGGCCGAGCAGACCGCGGAAGGGCCTTTCGTCGGGACGGGGAGCTGCTTCTACTGGCTCCACGTGCACGCCGACGACGGGATCATCCACATCGAGTCACCGAGCACCACCGAGTCGTTCACTCTGGGCCAGTTCTTCGACGAATGGGGCATCCCGCTCAGCAAGACACAGGTCGGCCCCGCGACGGGCACGGTGACGGCGTTCTTCACCTCACCGGGCCACAAGCCGAAGCTCTACACCGGCGACCCCCGCGACCTCCCCCTCGGTGACCACTACCAGATTCAGCTGAACGTCGGGACGCCGATTGTGGCCCCCGTCCAGATCACCAACTGGGGCCAGCTGTAGATCGCTCCGTCGAGGCGCGCCGGGACCACGCCACGCGCCTACCCGACGCTCCACTGCGCCGTGGCCTCGGCGTCGTGGTCACCGCCCAGCAGCGAGGAGAAGATCGCGGCGGCCTGATGGGGGAGGAGCGAGAGGTGACCCTCGTCGGGCACCACGGTGACGGTCGCCTGCGGGATGTGACGCTTGAGGAAGGCCCGGTAGCCCGGCGGCCCGGTGCGGTCCTCGGCCCCTTCCCAGATGTCGACCGGGACGCGGATCTCCTCGAGGTCGAACCCCCACGGCTCGCCGAAGATGCGGTAGTCCTGGACGCAGCCCTCGGTGCCCTGACGCATCGCCTCCCGAACGAACGCCAGCGCGTGGTCGGGCGGTCCCCATTCCGTGAGGACCGTGCGATCGGCCGGCGGGAACGAGCGCATGATGGCCCGGAACAGCCGGGCGTTGCTGGCGTTGACGATGCTCACCTTCATGAGTGTCGACGCCAGCCACGGCGTCCGCCTCGTGAGGACAACCAGCGCGCGATCCTCAATGGTGAGCCCGCGGGTCGTGCCGTAGCGGTCGAGCGGGACGGCGCTGGACAGGAGCGCCGCGGCGGTGACGCGGCCACGCATCCGGGCCGCGCAGACGGCGGCGTAGGCCCCGCCGGCCGACCACCCCATCACGGCGAAGCGGTCGATGCCCAACGCATCCGTCAGGTGCGTCACGTCGTCCGGCCAGTCGAGGAGCCGGCGTCCCGCCTGGTAGGTCGAGAGGCCCATGCCGGGCCGGTCGGCAGAGATCAGGCGTACGCCTTTGGCCACGGCGGCCTCGTGCGCCGGTGCCGCGTCCAAGCGGGAGCTGAGACCACCGTGGAAGCTCAGGACCGGGAACCCGTCCCGGATGCCGTAGTCCTCGTAGGCCAGCGTCCGTCCGTCAGGCAGTCCCACCGTTCCCGTCACGGGGTTGACCCTTCCTCCACCGCGCCGGCAGCGCGGGCCGGGGACCGGTCCCGGATCCAGCCGGGATGAGCAGGTGCCCGCACGAAAGCACGCTATAGGGTGCGGGCATGAGTCCGAACGTCGACGAGCTGGTTGATGGCCTGTTGGCCGACCTCCCGCCGGGGACGACGCCACCGCAGCAATTCCTGGGTGAGCAGTTCGACCGCGGCCTGGCCTGGTTGCACTTCCCTCCGGGCTCGGGGGGGCTGGGCCTGACGCCGAGAGACCAGCAGCGGGCGCAGGCACGCCTCAACGCCGGCGGTGCGCCGGTGTCCGGCGTGCGGAACCCCATCGGCTACGGCATGTGCGCGCCGACGATCGCCACGCACGGGACGCCGGAGCAGAAGGAGCGTTACCTGCGCCCCCTCTTCACCGGGGAGGAGATCTGGTGCCAGCTGTTCAGCGAGCCCGGAGCGGGCTCCGACGTGGCCGGCCTCTCCACCCGCGCCGAGCGTGACGGCGAGGAGTGGCTCCTCAACGGGCAGAAGGTCTGGACCACGCTGGCGCACGTCTCGGCCTTCGGCCTGATCGTGGCGCGCACGAATCCCGACGTCCCCAAGCACAAGGGGATGACGGCGTTCCTGGTCGACATGAAGGCACTCGGCGTCGAGGTGCGGCCGCTCTTCCAGATCACGGGGGAAGCCGAGTTCAACGAGGTCTTCTTCACGGATGCGCGGATGCCCGACACGGCGCGCCTCGGGAACGAGGGCGACGGGTGGCGCGTCGCGGTCACGACGCTCATGAACGAGCGGGTCTCCATCGGCGGAGCCGTCACCCGGCGCGGCGGCGGCCCCGTCGCCGAAGCCATCAGAATCTGGAAGGAACGGTGGCAGGGGGACACCTCCGCCCATGCGCTGGCGCTGCGCGACCGGTTGGTCTCGAGCTACATCCGCATGGAGGCCCTGTCGATGACAAACGCCCGTGCCGCGCAGACCCGCAAGTCCGGCACGCCGGGGCCTGAGGGTTCGGTGGCCAAACTGGCCTACGCCGAGGAGAACAAGCGGATCTATGACCTCTGCATGGACCTGCTCGGCAACGACGCCATGCTGTTCCCATCGGGGTATCCCATGGTCCGGCCCGACCTCGTCGGCATGAACTCGCCCGACGTGCGCAAGATGTTCCTGCGGGTACGGGCGAACTCCATCGAGGGCGGCACGTCCGAAGTCATGCGCAACATCCTCGGCGAGCGCGTCCTCGGGCTTCCCGGCGACGTCCGCACCGACAAGGAGCTTCCCTGGAAGGATGTCCCGCGCAGCTGAGCGCGGGCCCACGGTGACGGGAGCCGACCTCACGGCCGAGAAGCGCACGGCCGCCGTGACCGCGGCGCAAATGGTGGAGAACGGTATGGCCGTCGGGCTGGGGACCGGCACAACGGTGGCGGAGCTGGTCCCGGTCCTCGGGGCCCGGCGGCTCGACATCACCTGTGCCGCCACGTCGCCGGCGACCGAGGAACTGGCCGCCGCCCACGGGTTGGTCGTCCGGCCCTTCACCGAGGTGGACCGGCTCGACCTGGCCATCGACGGCGCCGACCAGGTGGATCCGGCCGGATGGCTGGTCAAGGGCGGCGGCGGGGCCCACACCCGCGAACGGATCGTGGCGGCGGCCGCCGATCGCTTCGTAGTCATTGTGTCGTCCGACAAACCCGTCGACCGGCTCCACCCCCCGGTGCCGCTCGAGCTCCTGGCCTTCGGCCTGGCCGCCACTCTGCGCGAGCTGCCCGAGGCGGTCCTGCGCAACGCTCCGCGCACGCCCGACGGGGGCGTGTTGGCCGACTACCAGGGCGAGGTGGGTGATCCGGCCCTGCTCGCCGCCATGCTCGACGCCGCTCCGGGTGTCGTCGCCCACGGCCTGTTCCCGCCGGCCATGGTGTCGAGCGTCCTCATCGCCCGTGGCGACGAGGTGGAGATGCGCCAGATCGTCTGAGCCGGGGCGGCGGGTCCCCGCGCGTCAGGCAGCCGGTGTGAACGTCACCGGCAGCGACGTGGGGGAGCGGAAGACGTCGCCGCGGATGTGCGGGTCCCGGTCGCCGGGCTCCAGCGCCAGGTCCGGCAGGCGGTCGAAGACGCGGTTGAGCAGCGCCCGCGTCTCGAGTCGGGCGAGGTGCATGCCCAGGCACATGTGCGGCCCGTGGGCGAACGCGATGTGGGGGATGGCGGGCCGGAAGATGTCGAACGTCTCGGGCTGCTCCCACCTGGTCTCGTCGTGGTTGGCCGAACCGATGTGGGGCGAGATGCTCTCGTCGGGGCCGATGGTGACGCCCCCGATCTCGACCTCGCAGGTCGTGGTCCGGTTGATGCTGAGCAGAGGTGGCTCGAAGCGCAGGCCCTCCTCAATGGCCTGGGGCAGCAGCGAGCGGTCGGCCCGTACCGCGTCGAGCTGCTCGGGGTGCGTCAGGAGCAGGTAGAGGAGGTTGCCCGACGAGCGGTAGGTCGTCTCGGCCCCGGCGGGCAGCAGGAGGCGCAGGAAGGAGTAGATGGCCTCGTCCGTCAGTTTGTCGCCGTCGATCTCGGCCGAGACCAGGTCACTGATCACGTCCTCGGCGGGGTGGGCACGCCGGTCGGCCACGACGCCGGCGAAGTACTCGCGCAGCGCTTCGGAGGCGGCGATGCCGCGGTCGATGTCCGCCACCAGGCTGATGAGCTCGACCGACCAGCGTTGGAACTGCGGGAAGTCCTCCTCGGGGAGGCCGAGGAGGCGCGCGATCACGCGGACCGGGAACTCGAAGGTCAGCTGGCGCACCAGGTCGGCCTCGCCGTCGGCGGCGAAGCGGTCGATCTGTTCGTCGATGATGGGGCGGATGAACTCGGGCTCCCAGCGGGCCAGCGCCTTCTCGCGGAACGCGTGGGCCACCAGGTTGCGGTGGCCACGATGCTCGGGGTCGTCCATGCCCAGGATCATGTGGCCCATCACCATGCCGATGGTGACGTCATAGCCGGTCGAGGTGAACGTCTTGGCGTCGCGCAAAATCCTCGAGCAGTCGTCGTAGCGGTAGGCGATCCAACCCGGTTCCACCTCAATGCCCTCGGGCAGCGAGTCGGGGTTCATGGTCAGTCCCTTTTGGACGGGGGTGTCCCGGCGCTTGGCCACCAGGCCGGGGTACGGGTCGCGCGTGGTGCCGGCCACCGCGTCGTCGAAGGCCGCGAACGGGTCGTACTCCTGAGCGTCGGATAGTGCCATGGCGC
This sequence comes from uncultured Acidimicrobiaceae bacterium, assembly GCA_963783965.1. Taxonomy (GTDB): domain Bacteria; phylum Actinomycetota; class Acidimicrobiia; order Acidimicrobiales; family RAAP-2; genus Bog-473. The sequence continues at coordinate 199,247 of CAWAPQ010000002.1, forward strand.
GATTCCCTCCCCTGGGACGTTCTGTGACGGTGGTGTCAGGTTACGGCGTGCGGCGACCACGGCGCACGCCACGGACCTCCAGGGCGACCCCGTGCCGCGACGGCGTAGGCTCCGGCCTGCATGAAGACGCTTCGAACCTCCGATGACCGCTTCACCGACCTCCCCGGCTACCCCTTCACCCCGCACTACGCGGAGGTCGATGACGCCGAGGGCGGCACGCTGCGGGTGCACTACCTGCGCGAGGGCGAGCCGTCGGCGCCCGTCGTGCTCCTGATGCACGGGGAGCCGTCATGGTCCTACCTCTATCGCAAAATGATCCCTGTCCTGACCGGCGCCGGCCTGCAGATCGTGGCGCCCGACCTGGTGGGGTTCGGGCGATCCGACAAGCCGGCCGAGCGCACCGACTACACGTTCGCCCGCCACGTCGAGTGGATGCGCGCCCTGCTCTTCGACCGCCTCGACCTGTCCGACATCACCCTGGTGTGCCAGGACTGGGGCGGGCTCATCGGCCTGCGGCTGGTGGGGGAGCACCCGGACCGCTTCGCCCGCGTCGTGGCCGCCAACACCTTCCTGCCCACGGGCGACACCAACCCGGGAGATGCCTTCTTCGCCTGGCAGAAGTTCTCACAGGAGGTCGACGTGTTCCCCACGGGGGGCATCGTCCGCGGCGGGTGCGCCAAGCCGGTGGCGCCCGAGGTCGAGGCGGCCTACGACGCGCCGTTCCCCGACGAGTCCTACAAGGCGGGAGCCCGGCAGTTCCCGCTCCTGGTGCCGTCGCGGCCCGACGACCCCGCTCACGATGCAAACGTGGCCGCCTGGGTGGGCCTGGCCGCCTTCGACCGGCCGTTCCTGTGCGCCTTCAGCGACAGCGACCCCATCACGAAGGGAGCGGACCGCAACCTCAAGGAGCGGATCGCCGGAGCCCAGGGGCAGCCCCACACGACCATTGTGGGTGGCGGGCACTTCCTGCAGGAGGACTGCGGCGAGGAGCTGGCCGCCGTGGTGGTCTCCTTCGTCACGTCCACCCCGTGACCGGCGAGCACAGCGTCGTCGTCGTCGGTGCCGGCTTCTCCGGCATCGGAATGGCGGCCCGCCTCCGCTCCATGGGCGTCGACGACTTCGTCGTCCTCGACCGCGGCAACGACCTCGGCGGCACGTGGCGGGACAACTCGTACCCGGGCGCCTCATGTGACGTGCCCTCCAACCTGTACTCGTTCTCGTTCGCCCTCAACCCCGAGTGGTCCCGTGCCTTCTCGTCGCAGAGCGAGATCTGGGACTACATGCGCGCCTGCGTCGACCGGTTCGACGTCGGGGAGTACCTGCGCTTCGGTCAGGCCGTCGACGAGGCACGCTGGGACGATGCGGGCGCGCGCTGGGTCGTCCGGACGGTCGGGGGAGAGGAGTACCGCGCCCCGGTGCTCGTGTGGGCCACCGGTTCGCTGAGCGAGCCGTCGATCCCGGACCTTCCGGGCCTCCAGGACTTCCGCGGCAAGGTCTTCCATTCCGCCCGTTGGGAGCACGGCTTCGACCTGACGGGCAAGCGGGTGTGTGTGGTGGGCACCGGGGCGTCGGCCGTGCAGTTCGTGCCGCAGATCGCCCCGGTCGTCGAACACCTCTACCTGCACCAGCGGACGCCGCCCTTCGTCGTCCCCCGGCGCGATCGGGCCGTCTCGGGGCTGCGCAAGCTGGCCTACCGCAAGGTACCCGCCCTGCAGCGCCTGTCACGTCTCCGCATTTACGCCATGTTCGAGGCCCTGCTGTCCGTCTTCGTCGGCCACGCGGACCGTCGCAAGGCCGCCGTGCGCAAGGCCGCCCTCGATCACCTGGCCAAGCAGGTGCCCGATGAGGCACTGCGCCAGAAGCTCGTCCCGCAGTACGAGCCGGGGTGCAAGCGCCTCCTGCTGTCCGACGACTACTACCCCTCGCTGACCCGGCCCAACGTCGAGGTGGTGGAGTCGCCGGTGGCGTCGTTCACGGCGCACGAGGTGGTCGGCCAGGACGGCATTGCCCGCCCGGTCGACGTGGTGATCATGGGAACGGGCTTCGAGGCCGCCGAGCCGCCCTATGCCGAGCACATCGTGGGCAAGAACGGCATCCGGCTGGCGGAATGGTGGAAGGCGAACGGCGTCGAGGCGTACGCCGGGTCAACGGTCAACGGCTTCCCCAACTTGTTCCTGATGATCGGGCCAAACTCGACGCTGGCCCACAATTCGATGATCTACATGATCGAGTCGCACATCAACTACGTCGCCAGCGCAGTGGCGTTCCTGCAGCGTCCGGGCGTCCGGGCCGTCGAGATCAAGCCGGCCGTGCAGCGTCGCTACAACGAGCGGCTGCAGGCCCGACTGGCCCACTCGGTCTGGGTCGAGGGCGGGTGCGGCAGTTGGTACCTCGACCACCGGGGCCGCAACACCACGCTGTGGCCCGACCACACCTGGAAGTTCCGCCGTCTGACCCGGCGCTTTCACCCCGGCGAGTACACGGTCCACGCGTAGGCCCGCAGCGCCAACGCGCACAACACGGCCGCGAAGAGGGCGAGCGCTCCGATTTCCGGCAGGACGGCGACGAGCCCGTCGTGGTCGTAGATCAGCTTGACGAACGCGTCCATGGCCCACGCCTGGGGGACCAGGTGCCCCACGCCCCGGACCACCGGCCCGACCACGTCGAGCGGGTACATGCAGCCGCCGAGCAGGCCGCACACAATGCCGAGCACGACGGCGAGCGAGATCGCCTGCTCCTCGGTGCGCGAGCGCATGCTCACGAGTGCGGCCGCACCCGCGTAGGCCAACGACAGCATGGTGAGGACGAGGAACACACCGGCGGGGTCGCCCCAGTGCACGCCGAAGATCAGCCGGCCGACCACCAGGAGCCCGACGCACTGCACGGCCGCGACGCACAGGCTCGTGGCGATCAGGGCCGCCACCACGGACCGCCGGCGCACGGGCGCGGCCGCCAGACGGTTCATCAGGCCCAGCCGGCGTGACTCGACCACGCCCGACGACAGCAGGAGCACCGTGATGCCGAGGAACAGGACGAGGTCGGCCGGCGCGACGTAGGAGAAGGGGCTGAGCGCGGCGGGCACATCGGCGTGGGCGAGGGTCACGTCGGTCACGGTGGTGTGCGTGCCCTCGGCGGCGATGAGGTCGAGCAGGGCCACGACATCCGTGCGGGCCTGCACGGCGCTCGTCGAGGCCGACTCGCTGACGAAGTCGACGCGTTGCGCACCCGGCGCCGCCGGCAGGTCGATGAGCCCGGCCACCACCCGCCCCCGCAGAATGTCGTCGCCCAGCTGGGCCCGGTTGGGCTCAATCCGCACCTTGAGGTCGCCGGTGTGGGCGACCAGTTGGACCAGACGCGCCGACGGGTGCACGAGGCCGATCGGCTCCTTGGGGCTCCCGGCCAGGAGACCGGTGACGAGAATGAACAGCACGGGGAACACGGTGGCGACGAAGAGGTAGCGCCGGTCGCCCACGGCCCGGCGCAGGTTGACCCGGATGATCGGGATCACGGCGTCACCATCCGCCGTACCCGTGCCATGGCCAGGCCACCGGTCACGACGGCGATGAGGCACAGGACGAGGAAGGGACCGACCACCGACGACGCCGGGTCGTGCAGGAGCGCCAGGCGTCCGAACCCGACCAGCGCCCACCCGTTGGGCGTCCCGAGGCTGAGGACCTGCAGCGCCTCGGGCAGCGCGCCGGGGGGGAGCAGGTTGCCGCCCAGCAGTGCCAGCACGAGACCGACGACCAGGGAGGCGGCGAAGGCCTCTTGGGGCGTCCGGGCGAACGAGGTGAGGAAGGCGCCGAGGCCGCACATGGCGGCAGTGGCGCCAAGGCACATCAAGAGCACACCGATCGGGTCGCCCCAGTCGGCGCCGAAGACGGCGGCCGTCACACCCCAGACGAGCAGGATGGACGTGAGCCCGGTGAGGGCGATCGCGAGCAGCTTGCCCCACACAATGGCGCTCGGCCTGATGGGCGCGGCGGCGAGCCGGGCCAGCGTGCCGGTCGACCGCTCCATCAGCAGGGAGCGCATGCCGAGGCCGCTCCCGATGAAGAGGAACACCACGGCGATGGAGGGTGCGAAGTAGTCGAGGACGGCCTTCCCGCCGTTGCCGAGCGTGCTCGCCGAGACCGAGATCGCGGCGGTGTCGGTGGCCGTCCCGCGCTCCAGGCGGCCGGCGTACATCCGGCTGGCCAACCCGGCCGCCAGCGACTCGGCGTACTCCTGCCCGACCAGCGCGTTGGAGCGGTCGACGATGTCGAACCCGGGGCTGGGCGTGGCGCCCGGGGCCACCATCGGGACGAGGAGGTGCGAGAGGCTCTTGTGACCCCGGAAGATCACCACACCCCCGGCCAGTGTGCCGTCCGCCACCTCGCGCTTGACCGTCGCCTCGTCGGCGACGACGCGGACGACGACGTTGCCGGGCAGCTGGCTCGCGTGCACCGCCGCTCCCACGAGCGCGGGAGAGGCGCCGGACACCCCAATGGGGAGCACGCCTGAGGAGGAGTTGCCGGCGAAGGCGAAGCCGAGGATGGCCGCGATGGCCAGCGGCGCGACCAGACAGGTGATGACGGCCGAACGGTCGCGCACCCGCCGGCGCAATTCGTTGAGGGTGATGGTGGACGCGGTCAGCCGCGGCGCTCCTGGCCCTGGCGACGTGACCGCACCCGATGAAACTAGCTTTGGGCGTCGTGATCGCGCTGGCGCCGGTGGGATTCGTCGTGGGTGGCCGCTCCGACGCCACCGACGACGACTGGGGCGGCGTCGAGGCCGTCATCCGGCTCGACGCCACGCAGTTCGAGGTCGACGTCGTGGAGGGGCTCCGGGAGTTCTCCCACCTGGTGGTGGTGTTCCAGTTCCACCTGGTGGATCCGGCCGACGTGCAGTCGGGCGCCCGCCGCCCCCGGGGAAATCCGGACTGGCCGGCAGTGGGCATGTTCGCGCAGCGGGCCAAAATGCGGCCGAACCGCCTGGGCGTGTCCACCTGCACGCTGCTGAGGGTCGACGGGCTCGACCTGCACGTGCGGGGCCTGGATGCCGTCGACGGCTCGCCCGTGCTCGACGTCAAGCCCTTCATGCGCGAGTTCGAGCCGCCGGATGCACAGGTCCGTCAGCCCTCCTGGTCCACCGAGCTGATGCGCGGGTACTACTGACCGCAGTCCCGCCTGGACCTCCGTGTATCTTGCGCCCATGAACTCGCCGAACATCCTCGTGATCATGACGGACGAGGAGCGGTATCCCCCTCCCTACGAGGGTGCCTCTCTGGCCCGGTTCCGACGCGAGCATCTCGGCGCGCGCGAGTCCATCCGCGACGGTGGCCTCGAGTTCCACCGGCACTACGCCGGCTCGACCGCCTGCCTGCCCAGCCGGACCACGCTCTTCACGGGCCAGTACCCGTCGCTGCACGGCGGGACCAACACCGACGGGGGGGCCAAGAAGGCCAACGACCCGTCCATGGGCTGGCTCGACCCCAACTCCGTTCCGACGCTCGGCGACTGGTTCCGGGCCGGCGGCTACGAGACCCACTACCGGGGCAAGTGGCACGTGTCGCATGCCGACCTGCTCATTCCCGGCACGCACGAGGGTCTGATGGCGTCCGACGACACGGGCAGGCTGATTCCCGAGGCGGTGGCCGCGTACAAGGGGGCCGACCGCCTCGACCCCTACGGGTTCTCGGGCTGGATCGGTCGCGAGCCGCACGGGGCGGCCAAGGCCGACTGCGGCGCGGTGCGCGACGGCGTCTTCGCCGAGCAGGTGATCGAGCTCTTCGGCGAGTTGGCCGGCGCCCGTCGCGACGGGCCGTGGCTGGCAGTCGCGTCCTTCGTCAACCCGCACGACATCGCGTTCAACGGCTGGGGCTGGGAGGCGCTGCTCGGCTTCGGCCCGATCGACGACGACACGGTGCCTGCCATCCCCGAGCCGCCCTCACAGGCGGACTCCTTCGCCGGCCGGCCGGCCTGTCAGGAGGCCTTCGTCGAGGCCTGGCCGGCCATGCTCTACGAGCAGTCGACCGACGAGTCGTACCGGCGGCTCTACTACTACCTGCACAAACTGGTCGACCGCGCCATCGGCCGCATCCTCGAGGCGCTGGAACAGTCGGGCATGGCCGAGGACACCGTCGTCGTGTTCACCTCCGACCACGGCGACCTGCTGGGAGCCCACGGTGGCCTGATGCAGAAGTGGTACAACGCCTACGACGAGGCCATCCGGGTCCCCCTGGTGGTGCGGGGCCCCGGGGTGGCAGCGGCGCCGGGGGGCGTGCACGTCCCGACCAGCCACATCGACCTGCTCCCCACGCTGCTGGGCCTGGCCGGGATCGACCTCGAGCGTGCCGCGGCCGTGGTCGCCGTCGAGCACGACGAGACCCAGCCACTGCCCGGCCGGGACCTGAGCCCGGTCATCACCGGCGCCGTCACCGCCGAGTCGGTGACGGCGCCCCTCTACTTCATGACCGAGGACGACGTCGGCCGGGGACTCACGCCCCTCAGCATCGCGACGGGGAAGGAGTACGCCCCCGTGCCGTATCCCTCGCACGTGGAGTCCGTGATCACGCCCTTGCCCACCGGCGCCGACGGTGCGGCCGAGGTCTGGAAGCTCAACCACTACTACGAGCGACTCGACGCGTTCGACCAGGCGCACGGGCTACCGGTCAATCCGTTCGCCCCACCGGCGGCCGACTCGGCCTGGGAGCTGCACAACCTGACGCGGGATCCCGAGGAGCGCGAGAACCGGGCCGCGGACGCGTCGGGTGTGTTCGGGGAACTGCAGGGCGTGCTCGACGAGCAACGTGAGGCCAAGCGCCGAGTCCCGCAACTGCGCAACCGTTCGACGTAGGTCCTCCCGGCGGCCCCCCGACGGACGGGGCCGCCGCGTCGGCGACGCCTACTCGAAGCTCGGGCGCCGGTCCCGGGTGCGCTTGAGCTCGAAGAAACCGTCGGTGCCCGTGCACAGCAGCACGCCGTCCCACAGACGGCCGGCGGCCTCGCCCTTGGGGGCCGGCGTCACCACGGGGCCGAAGATGGCGTGCCCGTTGTAGTGGATGACCGGCGTGCCCACGGCGTCGCCCACGGGATCCATGCCCGCCCGGTGGGAGGCCTCGAGGACCTCGTCGAACTCCTCCGAGGTGGCTGCCTCGGCCAGCGACGCCGGCAGGCCGAGCTCGGCGAGCGACTCGGCAATGACGGTTTCCGCCTCACCCTCCGCACGCCCACGCTGCTCCAGGTGGAAGCGGCTGCCGATCGCCGTGTACAGCGGCAGCAGGATGTCACGGCCCTTCATCTGCTCGGCCGCGATGCAGACCCGCACCGGCCCCTTGGCGCGGGCCATGCGCGCCTTGTACTCGTCGGAGAGCTCGGAACGCCCGGCGTTCAGGATGGCCAGTGACATCACGTGCCACTCGGTGTGGATGTCGCGTACCTGCTCGACCTCGAGCATCCAGCGCGAGGTGATCCAGGCCCAGGGGCACAGGGGATCGAACCAGAAATCTGCCGTATCGGTCATGGGATACCTCCGTCGACGCGCAGGACGGCACCGGTCGTGTAGGACGACGCGTCGGTGGCGAAGTACAGCGCCGCCCCCACGATCTCGTCGGGCTCGCCCGCCCGACCGAGCGCGTGGTTGGGCATGCCGCGCTCCAGGGTGGCCGGGCCCCAGGCCTTGGCGATGTCGGTGAGGAAGGGGCCGGCCATGATGCAGTTGACCCGCACCGACGGCCCGAACGCCTTGGCGAAGCCCTCGGTCAGCGTGTTCAACCCCGACTTGGCCGCGTCGTAGGGCAGCATGCCCGGAGCGGGGCGGAGGGAGCCGGTGCTCGAAACGTTGATGATGGATCCACCATATGGGCCCTGCGCCATCCTCGTGCCGACGAGTGCTGTCAGGCGGAACGGCCCCTTCAGGTTGACGCCGAGCACCTTGTCCCACAACTCCTCGCTGACCGAGGTCAGGTCCGGGTAGAGCGGCGACATGCCGGCGTTGTTCACCAGCACGTCGACGCGACCGAAAGCGTCGTAGGCCTGCTCCACCAGTCCGTCGATCTCGTCCCAGTGGCCGACGTGGCAGGCCACGGCCAGGGCGCGCCGGCCCTTGGCCTCGACCTCGGCGGCGACCGCACGGCACGCATCGAGCTTGCGGCTGGTGACGACGACATCGGCCCCGGCATCGGCGAACGCCAGCACCATGGAGCGGCCGAGCCCCCGGCTGCCGCCGGTGACCAGCGCGACTTTCCCGGACAGCGGGCCGTCGCTCATTGCAGGAGCTCGGCCACCGCGTGGGTGACCGCCTTGCCCATGGGAATGTGCAGCGACTCGTTCGGCCCATGGGCGTTGGAGTGCGGCCCGAGCACGCCGGTCGCAACGAACTGCGTGCCGGGGAAGCCGCGCTGCAGGTCGGCCAGGAACGGGATGGAGCCCCCCTCGCCGACGTAGCCCGGCTCGCGCCCGAAGCGCTCCGTGGACACGGCCGACAGTGTCGCCGCGATGGCGGGATCGAGCGGAGGGGCGATCCACCCCTGCGCCGCCGCCTCCATGTCGATGGTGATGTGGGCCCCCTCGTCGGTCCGGATGGCCGAAATGAGGGCATCGGTGGCGACCTGCGCGTCGACGTCGGGCGGGAGGCGCAGCGAGAACTTGAGCGTCGTCGTGGGTCGCAGGACGTTGCCGCCGTCCCTCGGCTTGGGCAGCCCGTCGGCGCCCGTCACCTCGAGGGCGGCCCCCCAGGTGCGCGCCGCCAGGCGGTCGACGGGGTCCGGCGTGAGCAGGTGCAGTCCGTCGACGATCGGCGCGGCGCTGTCGGGGAACTCCACCGCCAGCGCGGTGAGGTTGGCCCGGTGCGCGTCCGGGATCCCCGCCCCCAGCAATTCCGGCAGGAGGATGCGGCCATCCGTCTCGTCCTCTATCTGCGACAAAATCCGGCGCAGGATGCGGAACGAGGACGGCACCACGCCGCCGCCCTGCCCGCTGTGGATGCCCTCGGTCAGCACGTCGACCTTCACCGTGGCGACGACGTTTCCCCGCAGCGACGACGTCAACCACAGGCGGTCGTAGCTGAGCCCGCCCGAGTCGAGGCAGATCACGAGCCGGGGCGTGCCGATGCGCTCCTCGAGATTCGCCAGGTGCGCGGCAAGGTCGGGGCTGCCGCTCTCCTCGCTCGCCTCAATCAGGACGAGCACGCGGCCCCGGCCGCCGCCCGCCGCCAGCAGACCCGTCACGGCGGCGAACGTCGCGTAGCCGTCGTCCGCCGTCCCCCGTCCGTAGAGGAGGTCGCCCTCGCGCACCGGTTCCCACGGCCCCAGCCCGCTGCGCCATTCGCCGAGCGGCGGTTGCTTGTCCATGTGGCCGTACACGACGATCGGATCCCCGGTTCCGCCGTTGTCGATCAGCAGCACGGGCGTGCGTCCCGGCAGCGTGATGATCTCGACCTTCAGCGCGGCATCCTGATCGCGCACCCACTCCGCCAGCAGCTCGGCCGCCGCCGCGATGGCGCCGCGCTCCTTCCAGTCCGGGTCGAAGGCGGGGGAGAGGCACGGGATCCGCGTGTACACGCTCAGGGCGGGGAGGATGCGCTCCTCCCAGGCGGCGTCGATGTCGATGTCGGTCATGCGCCGCTCACGCTTCGGTGATCTCGGCCAGCCGGTCGAGTGTCTTGGACATGCCGACCGCGGTGTGCTGGCCCACCTTCGGGCTCTTCAGGAAGAAGGCCTGCTTGTCCTCGCTGAGGTCCCACGATTCGGTCACCTTGGTCCCGCCGTCGACCGGCTCGAGCTCGTAGCGCCAGATGCGCCCACCGAGGAAGCGGCCGAGCGGCCCCGAGAGCACGGTCTGCCAGGCGATGCGGCGATCCTTCTCGAACTCCACCACGGTGTTGGTCACGGAGTACGGCACGCCCATCTTCATCGACATGCCGAACGTCGATCCCAGCGCCAGCTGCCGGGCAGCACCGTCCTTGGCCTTGACCAGCTGGCCCGAACCATCGATCTCGGGGTGGCGTGTGGCGTCGGCCACCACGGCGAAGATCGAGTCGGGCGGCGCCTTGATGACGCGGTCCACGCTGACGACGGTGTTCTGCGGGCTCTGCGCCATGAATGACCTCCGGGTGGGCGACGTCGACGGCGAATCTAGATGGCGTGCGCCACCAGGTCGCCCAGCTGCACCCACTCCAGGGTGGCGGCGTGGGTGGCGGCCAGCACGACCGGCGGGGCTGTACCCGCCTCGAAGGCCTCCTGCCAGCGGGGCGCACACAGGCACCACTGATCGCCGGGTTGCAGGCCGGCGAAGCCGAACTCGGGATGGGGTGTCGACAGGTCGTTGCCCACCGACGCCGAGAAGGCGAGGAACTCGGCCGTGACCCGCGTGCACACGGTGTGGACGCCCACGTCCTCGGCTCCCGTGTTGCAGCAGCCGTCCCGGTAGAAACCGGTGACCGGGTCGAGATTGCAGGGCTCGAGAGCTTCGCCGAGGACGTTCTGGGCCATGGGCCATTTGAGCACGACCGGGGTCCTCTGCCGCAAACGGGCTGGTGCGCTCCGGGGCCGGTGTGCCTCCGGGCCGGTGGAGGCCCTGTCCCGGTTACGGCTCGGCGAGCGGGGTGCCGCTGAAACGATCGACCCAGGCGAAGGAGCTCACCGGTGCCCGCGTCAACCGGCGCGGCGCGGACACGGGGCGCCCGAGCACGACAAGGGAGGCCACCGCCACCGTGTCGGGAATGCCGAACAACGCGCGCACCTCGTCCTCGCGGCGCACGGGCATGGTGGTCATCACGCCGGCGAGGCCCTCGGTCCGCGCGGCCAGCAGCAGGCTCCAGACGAACGGGTAGATGGAGGCCCCGCCGGCCAAGGTGTAGCGCGGCAGGTCGCGGTCGACGGCGGCGAGCGCGGACAGGTCGGCGAGGACGAGGAGGAGGGCGGGCGCGGTCTCGAGCGTCTCGGCGAAGCCGGGTGCCGCGGCCCCGGCCTCGGCGAACGGCGCCGCGTTGGCGATGGCCGCCGCCTCGGCCGCCCGGTCGGTCACCGGCGCCCAGGGCACCAGCCCGGCCGACACCATGGCCAGGTACTCGTACCACCCCCCGAGATACAGCTCACGGAGGGCGACGCGGGTCGCGGGGTCCTTCACCACGATCACCCGCCAGCCCTGGCGGTTGCCGCCGCTCGGCGCGAAACGGGCGGTGTCGAGCAGGCGGGCCAGCACCTCGTCGTCGACGGGCTCGGGGTGGAATTGCCGGACGGCGCCGGTGCTGCGCAGCGTGTCGACGAGGTCGAGGTTCACGGGCGGCCCACCGTAGCGGGCGGTGGGCGCGGTGGGTAAGAGTGCTGGTGTGACTCCAGCATGGCGTGCGCTGTCCCGTCGGCCGCTCGTCGTGGCGCCCATGGCCGGGGGGCCGTCGACGGTCGACCTCGTGGTGGCCGGCGCCGCGGCCGGCGCGTTGGGCTTCCTGGCCGGCGGGTACAAGTCGGCGGACCGCCTGCGGCACGAGATGGCGGCCGTCCGGGCCGCCGGCGTCGACGCGTTCGGCGTGAACCTCTTCGTCCCGGGCGAGCCGACCGCCGACCCCGAGGGCGTGGCCGCCTACGTCAGGCGCCTCGAGCCCGAGGCCGCCGCTCTCGGGGTGGCACTGGGCGAGGCGTCGTGGAACGACGACGACTATCCGGCCAAGGTCGAGGCCGTCCTGGCCGCACCGCCGGCGGCGGTCAGCTTCACCTTCGGTGTCCCCGCGGCCGACGTCATCCGGACGCTGCAGGCGGCGGGAGCCGCCGTCCTGCTCACGGTGACGACGCCAGAGGAGGCGATGGTGGCGCTGCGGGCGGGACCCGACGCGCTGGCCCTGCAGGGCGCCGAGGCCGGCGCGCACCGGGGCAGCCTGGTCAACGCCGACCACCCGGATCAGGACCGGCCGGTGCGGGCGCTCCTGGCCGCGGTCCGCCGGCGCACCCTGGTGCCCCTCGTCGCCGCCGGAGGGGTGGGCGGCCCCGAGGACGTGGCCGACCTGCTGGAGCGGGGGGCCGACCTGGTCCAGGCGGGCACGGCCTTCCTGCGTTGCCCCGAGAGCGGCGCGTCGGCGTTGCAGAAGGACGCCCTGGGTTCCGGCGCGTTCGAGCGGACCGCCGTCACCCGCGCCTTCAGCGGTCGGCGGGCGCGTGCGCTGGTCAACGCGATGATGGAGAAGCACCAGGACGTCCCCGCCGCGTACCCGGAGATCAACAGCGCGACCCAGCCGCTCCGGGCGGCCGCCCTGCGCGCCGGCGACCTGCACCACATGAGCCTGTACGCCGGGACGGGCTTTGCCCGCGCCGAGGCCCGGCCGGCCGCCGAGGTCGTCGAGCGGCTCCTGTCGGGCGTGTGGGGGTGAGCGGGTGAGCGGGTGAGCGGCCGCCAGAAGAGGACGATCGAGTTCACGCCGCCGGATGTCGCCGCCGTCGCCGAAGCGCTGCGGGCGCTGCGCACCGCCGGCAGCGGCTGGGTCAACCTCATGCCGGGGATCGACGAGGATGCGTCCGAGGTGCACCCCCGGGCCGGACTTTTCGCGTTCTTCGGGAACAACGCGGCGCCGGTGACGATGACCACACTCATGCCACCCAAGAAGGATCGGAGCGAGACCGAGGGACTGACGGTCGGCCTCATGCACCCCACGGGAGGCAAGGCGGTGGCGCGATTGGCCGAGGCCGGCGTCCTCGTGCCCGACGGATGGGTCGTGCGGCAGGACCATGCCCGCCGGGGCCTGTTGGTGCAAACCCCGGTCGACGTGACCGACCCCGACGTGGTGACCTGGTCCGTGCGGGCCGGCACTGCGCTGTGCCGGGCGGAGATGACGGGTCGGTGGCGGGCCGTGGTCTACCTTCCCTGAGTGGCCACCGGGGCAACGCGCGACGATGCAGCACTGCAGAAAGGCTTGGCGGGCTGGATCGCGGCCCATCCCGACCTCGTACGTACCGTCGCCGGTGGCGGTGCCGGCGGCGAGAGGCCCCGACTCGTCGAGCTCTCGCATGCGCAGGGCGGGCAGGCCAACGAGACCATCCTCGTCGACGTCGGGGCCGCCCGTTCGGGCATGGTGGTGCGGTTGCCGCCGCTGGAGCCCACGTTCCCGAGTACGACCTCGGTCCGCAAGCGCTCGTCCAGAACACCGTGGCCGCGGCGGGCGTGCCGGCGCCGTCACCGGCTGTGGTCGTCACCGATCCGGAATGGATCGGCTCGTCGTTCTTGGCCATGCCGCGCGTGGAAGGCGACATTCCGGGGCCGGCCCCGTTCTTCGATCCGTACGTGCGTGATGCCGGACCGGCACTCCAGCGCGTCATGCACGACCACCTGATTGACGTCGTCGCCGACATCCATGCCGTCGACTGGGCGGTCGCCGGCATGGGGGCGCTGTTGCCGGGGGCGGAGCTCCGGGACGCGGTACAGCGCTGGGCTGCCTATGTCGATTGGTCCTCGGAAGGCGACCCCTTGCCGGCGCTGGATCAGGCACTCGACTGGTGTGCCCGCCATGTGCCGGCCGAGCGCCCCCCTGTCCTCCTGTGGGGCGACGTGCGCATGGGGAACCTGGTCTTCGATCACGAGCGCCGCGTCACCGCCGTGCTCGACTGGGACCTGGCGTCGCTCGGCCCGCGCGAAATGGATCTCGGTTGGCACGTCGGCCTCGAATTCATGATGGAGACGTTGTTCGGCGGGCGGCTCCCCGGTTTTCCCGGTACGGCCGAGACGATCGAACGCTACGAGCGGCGCACCGGGTACGAGGTCCGGGATCTGGCCTGGCACGAGGTCTTCGCCCTGGCGCGGGCCCTGGCCATCAACGATCGCCACCAGCGCATCACCGGCGAGACGCGCCGCCGCCAGAACCCGATGGGCGACATTCTGCTGGCACGCTTGCAGGCTGCGTCGGACGAAGCGGGGTGACGCCGCCCCGGGGCCGGGGTCAGGTCGTCGGATCGAGCAGTGAGAAGCCCATGACCCCGGCCTTGGCCACCTCGTAGCAGAGGGTGTCGTAGGGCTCGACCAGGCCGTAGGTCACCTCGCCTTCGCAGGTGACCCGGCAATGGTGTTGATCCTGCCCGGCCAGCCGGCTCCGGACGTCGGGGTCGTTCACGTCGAAGGTCTCGCCGTGGACGACGACCTCGTCGCCCACGGCGACCGGCATGCCATGCCAGAGGTCGCCGTCTGGCGTGCCGCCGTTGGGGCCTCCGTACATGCCGCAACGGAGGAACGCGATCTGGTTGCCGAGACGTTCGAACGACATCGTCTTGACCACGCCGTCGCCGAAGACGAGGTCGACCTCGCCGCTCTGCAGCAGGTTGGTCTCGGGCTCGAAGCGCATCCGGTGCACGCGCCGGGCCAACGTCCCACTGCGCTTGCGCGCGTCGCCCAGATTGTAGAGGACATGGTCCCCCCAGATGCCGAAGTCCTCGAATTCGACCCATTCACCGCTATGCGGATGCTGCATCCCCATGTAACGGCCGGGCCCGCCGACACCGTCGCGTGTGCCCCAGTGATGGTCCCGGGTCCCGAGGTGGGTGGCGGTCGCGAGTTCGAAGCGTTCGCCGTGGGCCTCGACCCACCCCTCCTGGCGGCCGAAGCCGTCGTAGCCGGCGACCGGGCTGACGGCACGGCCACCGACGATCATGCCGGCGCCGAGTTGGCGGAAGACGGGGCGCTTCGTGTCGAGCCAGGTGATGTCGTAAGAGATCCCGTGCTCGGTGGAGTCGAGGGTCAGGCGCCACTGCCGGAAGGCCTCCACGACCTCGAAGTGGAAGGGGCCGATCGTCATCTCCATCCGATCCGTCGGGCACCGCGTATGGGCCCGCACCGTGGTGTGCTGTCCGCGCACGTTCACGATGGCGAAGGACTCCGCCGTGCCGAGGTTCGGGTAGAACGCGAGGCCGATCACGATCAGCAGCTCGCCGACCCTGTCCTGGCAGGTGAACCACACGCGCTCGTAGGCCTGGGCGTCGGGTGTCCACATCACGCGCACCGGATAGGGCGCGTTGTGGATCAGGAACTCGTCGAGGCCCGAGAGCGGGGCGTGCTCCCCGGAGGCCGGATAGGGCGAGGCACCGGGGTCCCGGGCGGCGCCCGGCTCAGGAGTCGTGCTCACGCGCCGGATCGACTTGTACTCGAAGGGAACGTCCGCACCGCCGAGCACAGTACGCTCGCGCCGTGTCCGGGGACCAGCGGGACAAGATCGACCTGTCCGGGGTCGATCCCCGCGACGCTGCGTTCTTTCTCCGGGACGACTACTTCGACGTGTTGGCGACGCTCCGGGCCGAAGACCCCGTGCATGCCTGCGCCCCCGGCTTCTGGGCCGTCACCCGCTACGAGGACATCCGCAGTCTCAGCCGCGACCCCAGCCATTTCTGCTCGGGGAAGGGCGCCCTGGTCAACGACCCGATGCGGGGGAGCGCTGCGCCGGTGTCCTCCCGTTCGATCCTCCACATGGATCCTCCCGAGCACGCCGCCTTCCGCGGGCTGGTCAACCGACGGTTCACACCCCGTGCCCTGTCGGGCCTGGCCGAGTCGATCCGCAAGACAGCGTCGACGCTGCTCGATGCCGCAGAAGCCCGGACCGAGATCGATTTCGTGGCCGAGCTGGCGGCGCCCTTTCCGCTCATCGTGATCGCGGAGCTCCTCGGGATCGACGAGTCGGACCGGGAGGATTTTCGCGGCTGGTCGGACGCCGCCATCGAGTCGCCCGACCTCCCGCCCGACGAGACCATGGCGGCACTCGGTCAGCTGTCCGGCTTCATCGTCGACCACATCCGGTCCAAGCGCGATCGCCCGGGGGAGGACCTGGTCTCGCTGCTGGTGGGGAGCGAGGTCGGGGGATGCCCGCTGAGCAAGGAGGAACTGTTCATGTTCCTCCTGACCCTCCTGGTGGCGGGAAACGAGACCACTCGGACCCTGCTGACGGGGACGGCCGTGGTCCTGCACGAGCACCCCGACCAGCGCGCTGCACTCTCGGCGGACGCGTCGCTGGTGCCCGGTGGGGTGGAGGAATGCCTGCGCTGGGTCACGCCGGTCCATGCCTTCTGCCGAACCGCCACCGAGGACACCGTCGTCGCGGGCAGGTCCATCGAGGCGGGCGACTACCTCTGCATGCTCTACGCGTCGGGGAACCGGGACGAGACGGTCTTCGGGGAGGACGCGGCGCGCTTCGATGTACGGCGACCCGCCAATCCGATGCACGTCGCCTTCGGCTTCGGCGAGCACGTGTGCCTCGGCGCGAGCCTGGCCCGCCTGGAGGCGAGGATCTTCGTGGAAGAGCTGCTCGAACGCTTTCCGCGCTACGAGGTCACCGGGGCCGCGGAGAAGGTCCGATCGACGACGGTCGCCGGGATCAGGTCGCTTCCCGTCGTGCTGTCGCCCGTCGGCTGAACCCCAGCGGGGCTCTGCAGCACCGCCTGGCGCAGCTCGTCGAGGAGCAATTCGACCGCCGTGGCGTCTGCGCTCAGTCGCAGCCGCCCGTCATGGCGTTGTGCGCGCACGAGGCCGTTCTGACGCAGCACCTTGACGTGCATGCTCACCGTGGGCTGCGCCAGTCGGAACAGCAGCGCCAGCTCGCCCACCGTGCTCGGTGACGTGGCCAGAGAGTGCAGTAGGGCGAGACGGGTGGGATCGGCCACGGCCTTGAGCCGTCGGGCCACGGATTCGGTCCGCTCCCGGGCCACGACGTCACCTTGGCCGACGCCGGTTCCGATGATCACGAGCCCAGAGACCTCTATGTACATGCTCGAGCCGAAGAAGAGGCAGGGTACGAAGAGGAGCGGGTGCCCGGCCTCGACGTTGGCCAGTATCTCGGGCAGGCGCTCGTCCAGGATGTCACAGCCCCGCGGTATCAAAGTCTCCAGTGACCGGCCCCCCTCGTACTGCGCGATGAGAATGCGCCCCGCCTCCTCCAGCACGGGCAGCGCCTGTTGCCACATTTCGTCAACGGGCGACCACACCTCTTCGAGGAGGTCGAGGTACGACCGGAGGAGCTCGGGCGACTCGCGGAGCCGGCGGAACCGATCGAGGAATATCTCCCTGTCCTCGGGGCTCTCGGAAGGCATGGACAGGTCGAGCGGCACGGTGGCCACCGCCTCCTCAATGGCAGCCCACAGCTCGTCCGCATCGGTCGCGCTCACCGCCCCGGCGTGTTGGACCAAGACCTGCATCTCGCTGAAGCACATCTCTTCGGGGGAGTCGCTCCAGAAAGTGCGGACACGGTCCGCCAGGTCCTCCCTGCCCTTGAACATGTCGGCCAGCTTCGGATATCTGGCCTGCATGGAGGGGCGGGCGGCCACGGAGAGGAGCCAGGAGAGATCGGTGGCCAGCGAGGGTGTGGCGCGCACGGCCTTCGTCCTCGCCCCGCTGGCCTCTTCAGTGAACATAGGCATACAGCTATATTAGGATATTCTTGAATTCATGTCAAACATCCATTAGAGTTAGTTGCTGTTGGGTCGGATTTGTGATTCGAGACCAACTCGAACAAGCGAGGTGAACGGATGATCCACACGAGGGCAGTGCAGTCACAGGCCGATGCCCACCGGCAGGATCTGATGGCTTCGGCGGGACCGCGGCGAGCGGACCGGAGGAAGGCGATGCAGAGCGGGGTCCCTTCGATGCAGCGCTCGGCCACCGGATCCCCGGTACCCGGTGGCCGAGCGGTGCACCGGGCCGTGGCGCCGCGCCTCGGGGCCTGGTTGATCGAATTCGGGACGAAGCTCGGAGGAGCGTCGATCCGCACGTCTTGAACCGGGCGCGATTCGGTCGCCGGGCCGTCCGTTCGGGGGGCCGGGTTCGGCGGTGCCCCGCATCGGCAAGAGTTGTCGCATGCCGCCTCCTCGCAACGTCCTCTTCATCACGCTTGATCAATGGCGTGGGGACTGCCTGTCGGCACTCGGCCATCCCGTGGTCGAGACTCCGCACCTCGACGCCCTGGCCGGCCGCGGGGTCCTGTTCGCGAACCACTGGGCCAACGCAGCACCATGCGGACCATCGAGGGCCTGTCTCTACACGGGCACCTACCAACACCGCAATCGCTCCATTCTCAACGGGACGCCGCTGGACACCCGCTTCACCAACGTGGCGCTGTTGGCTCGCGAAGCGGGCTACGACCCGGTGCTCTTCGGGTACACGGACTCGTCGGTCGACCCGCGCACGGTGCCTCCAGGGGATCCGAGACTATTCAGCTACGAAGGCGTGTTGCCCGGGTTTCGTGCGCTGATTGAGGATCCCTGGGAAAAGGGAAGCCCGGCCTGGGGGCGTTGGCTCGCCGACCAGGGGTTCGATGTACCGGCCAATCCGCACGATCTGTACGGGCCGCTGGAGGGGTACCCGGGCGCGGATGACCACGGCTCGACCTGGGCGCCGGCGCGCTTTCCCGTCGAGCTCTCCCAGACGAGCTTCGTGCGTCAGTCGGTTGTCGAGTGGTTGGAGCAGCACGGCGAGACACCGTTCTTCGTGCACGCATCGTTCATCCGGCCGCACCCCCCGCGCCGGAATCCGATCGGGTATCACGACCGCTATGCGGCGGAGGCGGTCGAATCCTTCGTGGGATGGCCGACGCCAGAG
The DNA here is from genome assembly GCA_963783965.1 of uncultured Acidimicrobiaceae bacterium. GTDB lineage: Bacteria > Actinomycetota > Acidimicrobiia > Acidimicrobiales > RAAP-2 > Bog-473. The sequence continues at coordinate 217,780 of CAWAPQ010000002.1, forward strand.
GAAGAAGGGGCGATCCATCCTCTGGGGGCGTTCGCCATGGCAACCCCCGAGGTCGGCGCCTCCCGGGACGAGCAGGAGCGCCGGCAGGTGCGCGCCACCTACTACGGCGCTCAGAGCGAGGTGGACGACGGGCTGGCGCCGCTCTTCGACTACCTGGCCCGGAGCGGCTTGGCCGATTCGACCATGGTGGTCCTGACCAGTGACCACGGCGAGATGGGAGGCGACCACTGGCTGCTCGAAAAGCTGGGTTTCTGGGACGAGAGCTATCACGTGCCCCTGATCGTCGTGGACCCGCGTCCGGAGGCGGACGGCGGGCGCGGGAAGATCGTCGAGGCGGTGACCGAGTCGGTTGATGTCCTGCCGACGATCTGTGACTTCATGGGCGTGGAGGTGCCGCTCCAGGTCGACGGCTGGTCGCTCTGCCCGTTCCTGCGCGACGAGCCGACCCCACCGCACTGGCGTGACACGGCCCACTTCGAATGGAGCTTTTCGGACCCGGTCAACCTGGTGGCCGAGCAGGCCTTCGGCGTCCCGATGAGCCACTGCGCGTTGGCGGTGTCCCGTGGGCCCCAGTTCAAGTACGTGCAGTTCGCGGCCGACGCCGCGTTGCTGCCGCCGCTGCTGTTCGATCGCTCCCGCGACCCCGAACAGCGACACAACCTCCTGGTGGAGGACCCCGCCGGCTGTGGCGGCGCGGCCTGGGAAGCGACCCGGGAACTGCTCCAGTGGCACATGCGTACCGCCGAACGGACGTTGAGTAGCAGCTTCCTCGATCCCGAACGCGGACTCGTCGAAGCTCGTGACACGTGGCGCTGAGGTGCGGTTGACCTGTCGGCATTGTGGAATGCTGACGCCTGCTCGTCACGAGGAGGCTGCCCGGGGTGCCTGATATGCAGGGGAAGACCGTGGTCGTCACCGGCGCGAACTCGGGAATCGGATTCGAGACGGCCTCTGTCTTGGCATCCATGGGCGCCCGCGTCCTGGTGACGGCGCGGAATGCCGACAGGGGTCGAGCCGCCGTGGCGGCGATCACGCAAGCGCTCCAAGGAGACGGTCAGGTCCAACTCGTCGTCTTCGACCTGGCCGACCTGGCTTCCGTCCGCCGGGGCGCGGCAGAGATCCTCGAGCAGGCACCCAGATTGGACGTCCTCGTCAACAATGCCGGCCTCGTCCTGAGCGAGCGTGCCGAGACGGTGGACGGCTACGAGGCCACGTTTGCCACGAACCATCTGGGACCGTTCCTTCTGACCAACTTGCTGCTGGAGCGGATCACGGCCTCGGCGCCATCTCGAGTGGTGAACGTGGCGTCGACGGCCCATAACGCCGCCCGCAAGGGGATCCCATTCGATGACCTGCAATCCACCCAGCACTACCGGGGGATGCGCGTGTACGGGCAGTCGAAGCTCGCCAACATTTTGTTCACGCTTGAACTTGCCCGGCGTTTCGAGGGCAGCGGCGTCACTGCGAACTCGCTCCATCCGGGCACGGTTCGGAGCGGCTACGGCGCCGACGGGGATGCGCGCGGCCTCCTGGCTTTCGGAATCAAGATCGCCAGCCCCTTCTTCCTCTCACCGGCCAAAGGTGCCCGGACCTCCGTGTACCTGGCGTCCTCCCCCGAGGTGGAAGGCGTCAGCGGTGAGTATTTCGTCAAATGCAAGCCGAGGGCGCCGCGTCGCTGGGCGCAGGATCCCGAGGCGGCGCGGCGGCTGTGGCAGGTCAGCGAGGAGCTTGTCGGCCTCGACCCCGCCACGAGGGCCTGACCGTGCGCGTGCTGGTGACCGGCGCAGCCCGGGCCATCGGTCGTGCCACGGTCGAGGTGTTGGTGGCCCGTGGCCACGAGGTGGTGGCCACGGCGCGGAACCCCCGACTGCTCGAGGGGCTGCCGGCGGCACAGCTGTTGGAGCTCGATGTGAGCGACGACGTCTCGGTGCAGGCTGCCGTGAAGGCGGCCGGCGAGCTCGACGCACTCGTGAACAACGCGGGCTTGCCGGGCTCAGGCCCCCTGGAGACCTATCCGCTCGATTCCTTCAGGCGGGTCCTCGAGGTGAACACCGTCGGCCCGCTGCGCATGGCCCAGGCTGTGGTGCCGCGCTGGCGCGAACGTGGCAGTGGCGTCCTGATCAACGTCAGCTCGGTACAGGGCAAGGTCGGCACGCCGATGGAAGGACCGTACGCGGCCTCGAAACACGCCCTCGAAGCGCTTTCGGAGTCGCTCTACTTCGAGCTCGGCCACTTCGGCATTCGTGTGGTGATCATTGAGCCCGGCTACATCGCTCCGGGAATGAAGCACGGAGACGAACACCCGGGTCCGGGGGCCTACGCCGATCTGCACGCCCAATGGAGCGGGACGGCGGCCACGCTGACGGGCCCCGAGGGGCGGCCGGGCCCCGAGCTGGTGGGGATGGCGGTCGCCGGCGCCCTCGAGGACCCGTCCACCCCGTTGCGGGTGGAAGTCGGTGATGATGCGGCAATGGTGCTGCATCTGCGGCGGACGCTCAGCGACGCCGCGTTCGAGACGACCATGCGGGACGCGCTCGGACTCACGTGGTGAGGGAGGAGTGACGTGGAGAAACTGATGTACCTGACGTGGCTTCACGAGAACAGCACACGCGCCGAGGTCGCTGACGTCATGCTCGGGCGGGTGGGCGAACAACTGCTGGCCCTGAATCCCCGAGCCCTGACCATGGACGTCTGGGATCCGGAGAGCGACATTCCGGCCCCGGTGCCGACCCCCGAAGGCGAGACGCCGTTGCACGGACTGGTCTCGTTGTGGGTGGACTCAATCGAGCAGCGAGTCCCGTTCGAAGAGGTCCTGGAGGCTGCCGCCGTGCGTCTGTCCGGCTATTCCGTCATCGAGTCCCTGTACCGCGACTACGGGGGGAACCAGTGGGCCGAGGCCCGCTCGTGGCCCGACGGGGAACGCTCGCCCGGTGTGCTCACCGTGGCGCTCTTGCAACGGCACCCCGAGCAGAGCTTCGAGGAGTGGATGACGCGGTGGCACACGCGGATCTCGCCCATCACCGAGGAGATTCAGCCACGCACCCGCTACGTCCGTAACGCTGTGTTCCGGCCCGTCACCGAAGGTGCCCCACCCGTCGCCGGCATCGTCGAGGAGGCGTGGCCCTCCCTGGAGCACGTCACGGACCCAATGCTGTTCTATTGCGCAGACGGGGATCCTGAGCGGATGAACACCAATGTCACGCAGATGATTGAGGAGATCACTGCGTTCGTCGACCTGAGCACCTTGCGCAGTGTCACCATGAGCGAATGGATACTGAAGTCATGACACAGAAGTGGAGCCGAGAGGAGCTGGAAGAGGCGCACCAGCACTACATGGAGACGGCGGCCCGGTGCGCGGCAAGTGGCGAATGGCGGGACTGGGCCAACCTCTTCACCGACGACGCCGTGTACCTCGAGCACGTCTTCGGCACCTTCCGCGGGCCTAATGAGATTTACGACTGGATCAGCCCGCTCATGGCGGAGTGGCCGAACCGGGACATGAACTCGTTTCCCCATGCCTGGTGCGTCTGCGACGAGGAACGGGGCTGGTGGGTGTGCCGCATAGAGAACCGCATGAAGGATCCGGGCGACCGGTCGGTGCACCAGGCGCACAACATCACGGTCCTGCACTATGCCGGCGACATGAAGTTCTCCTACGAGGAGGACGCGTACAACCCGGCCGCCTTCGGGCCGATGATCCAAGCGTGGACCGAGGTCTATACCGCCAATGGAGGAACGCCCGGATGAGCGGGACACCTGAGGGGCGGGCGCTGCCGACGGAGGGCAGGCCCGACTGATGGCGTACCGCCCGATGGCCGATGAGGAGGTGCGCTCGTTCCTGACCGCGCTTCCGGCTCGGACCGCAAAATTGGCCACGGTGCGTCCGGACGGGCGACCGCACCTCGCTCCCGTCTGGTACGACGTCGACGACGACGGTTCGCTGGTCTTCAACACGGGCGACTCGACGGTGAAGGGCCGAAACCTGCGGCGGGACCCGAGGCTGTCGCTGTGCGTGGACGACGATCGCCCGCCGTTCAGCTTCGTCGTGGTGGAAGGCGTCGCCGAGATCAGCGACGACCTCGACGCGGTTCGCCGGTGGGCCGGTCGACTCGCAGGCCGCTACATGGGGGCCGACCGGGCGGAGGAATACGGCGACCGCAACGGCGTGGCGGGAGAGCTGCTGGTACGAGTGCGGCCCGAGCGAATCATCTCAGCTCTCGGTGTGGCCGACTGAGACGACGGTCGGGGCAGTTCGCGGCCGAAGCCTGAATCAGGTTGCGGCGCCCGCGCCGGCTCCGGTGAGGACGCCCGGTGTCAGGTGCGGCAGGTGGGTCCGCCGCCCGAGGGAGAACAGGCCGATCGGTGTAATGGCCACGGCGAGCAGCATCGCAATGAGGAGCAGGTCGGTCAGCACGAAGGTGTGCAGCATCCGCATGTAGACACCGTGCACCGCCGTCACCCCGACGAATGCCCAGAGGGTGCTGATGACGATGGACGCCGACCTGAGGCGGCCAATGGCCGCGGGTGCAAGCACGATCACTCCCCAGGTCACGTACCAGGACCAGACAATGGGGCCGAGCAAGGCGAGGACCAGCAGGGTGAGACCCAGACAGCGGACGACGCCGTCCCGCGGAGACCGGAGCAGCTGGCGGTAGCCGAAATACACGGCGACCAGGAGTCCCAGCACCATGAAGACGGGACGCACCGTCAGCGTGGAGATCGGGACCTGCACGACATGGCTGACGATGGACACCGAGCGCGCAACGAGGTTGATGGGGGTGACGCCGGTGAAGGAGGCGTCTGCGGTGGTGGTCGTGCGGATCCAGCCCCAGCCCGTGCCGGAAATGAGCGAGACCACCTCCATGGTGACCAGCGCAATCAATCCGGCCCCCGCGGTGTGCCCGATGCGGCGCCGGACGGAGGCCTCCTTCCCGGCCCAGACCCATCCGAGGAACAGCACGCCGAGGAGGGCGGGGGATTTCACCCCCGCCGCCAGTGCGCACAAGATCACGCCGGGCACGGTGCCGAAGCGTTTGGCCACGGCCAGCCCGGCCATGAGCAACCCGATCATCAACGCATCGTTGTGCGCACCGCCGATCAGCGACAGCAGGACAAGTGGTGAACCCGCCCCGATCAGGACGGCGTGGGCAGGATCGTGTTTGAGCGCCCGGGCCAACGTCGGGGTGGCGGCCACGACCATTGCGATGCCGGCCACCTCCAGCAGGCGCAGGAGCACCAGGTCAGGCAGGATCTGGTGGCCCGAGGCCTGATCGAGCAGGCCGTCCACGCTCAAGAACGTCGGACCGTACGGTGATTCCGTCCCCGACCACACTGTGTCTGCCATCTCGTTGAACGGTGTCGTCCCGAGCACCTCGGGCCCGTAAGAGTAGGGATTGATGTGGTGACTCATCATCTCGCCCTGCGCGGAGTAGGTGTAGACGTCGCGGCTGAAGAGTGGCGGTGCCAGGAGGAGCGGCACGGCCCAGATCGCGACGACGAGCACGACGCGCTTGACCGGGAAACCGTGGTGGCCGTTCAGGTGGCGGAGGAAGCCGAACCACACCCGGCTGAGGAGGATCAGCCCGCCGAACACCAGCGCGAGAGAGGCGACGGGTGGGAGCGAACTATCGGAGCCGAAGGAACCGAAAGGTCCGCCCGGCATGCCGAAGAACCACGAACCGGCCAGGTGGGTCTCGAAGGACTGACCTCCGAGCACCGCGCCCACCACGATTGCCGAGCTCCCGACGAGGCCGAGCAGTGCCGTACGCGCCACGTTGAGGTCGCGCGCCGGTTGCCCCGGCACGTCGGTGTCGACGTACTGGGGTGGTGTGGCGGCGGTGGTCGCGCTCGGGGACACGAGCTCCATCGGGGATTCCTTACTTGAGCCGCCGCGGTGCTTCACCGCGGGAGCGGAAAACGTCATGAAACTGCAGTGATTCTGTCACAGCTACCGCCGATTTTGGGATCCCCGACGCCTTCTGCAGCAGGGTTCTCAGGTCAATCCCAGACTACAAGAAAAGACTGAGGTTGTCACGCATGTGAAATCTGGCTGTCATGGAAATGGAAGTGAAAGTGCGGGAGCTCGTGCTGGGCGGCGACGGACATGTGGGCCGGCGGGGCAGTGCGCCATCTCGCGGGGTGCGACACCAGGTCGGAGCGCTGGTCGCCGTCGCCCGGAGAGGGCAGCTGCCTGGACATGGGCGTGAATTCCCTGGCCCGGATCGCGTCGCTGTGCCTCCCGGTCCGTCGTTGGGAGGATCGGCGCGCCACCACCTCGGAACGGGCTCGACCGCTGTGCGGATTCATGGTCGGAGGGGCTAGCTTGCGCCGATCGCGCTGCGCCCGTCCATCGGCGCCAGAGCGCACAGTCCAGGCACCCCGGAAGGCCCTTCCTCGCCAGTGAACCGACTACGAGCACACCTCGGACCCCTGTGGCCCTACGTCGTGCTGATCGCCATCCCGACCGTCGTGTTCGTGCTTCCGGACCTGATCGGCGGCCACCTGCTGATCACCGGCGACAACCTGCAACAGAACTACCCGCTGCACGTCCTGGTCGGTTCCATGCTGCGTCACGGCCAACTGCCCTTCTGGAACCAGTACATCTTCAGCGGCACGCCGCTCATGGCCGACTTCAATGCCGGCGCCTTCTACCCGCTGACCGGACTGTTCGTGATTCTGCCCGACCGTGCCGCCTGGATTGCGACAGAGATCATCTTGTTCTCGGCGATCGCCATCGGCATGTACGTGTTCCTGCGCGCGCTGAAGCTGTCGACCGTGGCGTGCATTCTCGCCGCCGCCACGTTCGCGTTCGCGGGGCCGGTTTTGAGCCAGGTGAACCACGTGGACATGACGGAAGGGTTCGTTGCCATCCCGTGGATGCTCCTGGCTGTTCTGCACATCGTCCGCGACGGCCGGTGGCGTTGGACCATCGTTCTCGGGATCGCCTACGCGACGGTGATCCTTGCCGGCGCTCCCGAGGCGATGCTCGACGAGGCGTTTCTCATCACAGCGTTTGCCGTCATGTCCGCCGGCCTCAACCGAGAGCGATGGTGGCGGGTCCTCACGAGGTGCGGTGCGGGCGCGGCTCTGGCACTCTCACTCTCCGCGATCCAGTGGCTCCCGGGCCTTGAGGCCATCCGCAATTCGCAACGGGGGAGTGGCGTGGTGGCGGCGGCGGGGAGCTACCCCCGGCCGTTCGCCATCCTTGGCCTCGTCCCCTACATCAACGGCGGGTACGGGCACATCGGGGAGGCCCAGTTCTTCAGCCAGTACAACCTTCCCGAGGTCGGTATCTATCTCGGGATCCTGCCGCTCGTGGCGCTCCTGACCCTGGTCAACCCACGGTGGCCGAGCCGCATTCCTCCGCGCGACCGCCTCACCTGGTATGCGGTCGGACTCTTCGGCCTCCTCCTGGCGTTGGGGTCGAACACGCCTCTTGAGCACGTGTTCAACAGCCTGCCGCTCTACGGCCACCAGCGGCTGCAGAGCCGCAACATGATCACCGTGGCCACTGCGGTGTGCGTGCTCTTTGCGGGTTGGATCGACCGGACAGACTCGCCGCGATTGCGAGAGTCGACGACGCGCTACGACCGGGTCACGGCGCTGATCCCGGTCGGGGCGGTCACCGGGCTGGCCATCTGGGCGTGGGTGTCACCGCGCACGCTGGTGTGGACGTTCGCCGGTGTGTCTCTGCGGGCGCGCTACGCCAACACCGTGCGCGAGGCCACGCTCATCGCCTTCGCCTTCTGTGCCGGCGCGGCGGTGCTGGTCTGGATCCGGCCCCGCCTGGCCACCGTGTCATGGTCTGGCCTCGCCGCGGTCTTCGTGGCCATTGACGTGGGGCTGATGGGGGTGACGAGCCAACTGACCCAGACACCCCCGAACGAACTGTTGGCCGGCACGACGCCGATCGAGAAGCTGATGGCGGCGAAGCTGCCGCCCGGCGGCCGCCTCGTCAACTACGACCCGCAGACGTACTCGAGCTACCCGGGGAGCCCGCAGGGAGTGCCCGATCTCAACATCATTCCTGGTCTGCCGTCCGTCTCCGGCTATGCATCGATCGTCAACGGCAACTACGAGTCCACGACCCATACCCACGAACAGGACGATCTCGATATCGGCCAGCTGTCATCGGGGATGCTGGGCCGGCTCAATCTGCGCGAGGTCGTGACCGTGCCCGAGTACTTCCTCGTGCCGTTGCAGACCGCGCCGACTTCGTTCGACGATTTCACCCAGATCCCCGAAGGGTTCGGCTCGGACCCAGTTCTCGCCCGTGGCTACGGCGCCGATTACAACGACACCGCGTATCCGTTCGACCCGGGCCCCCGGCCCCCTCTCGAGTCGGGGCACACGGCCTCGTGGTTCTACGGGGAGCCCCTCGAGCCCGACACGGCCACCCTTGTCCTGGAGCACCCCGCCAGCCCAGGAACGGTGGTTCGCTTCGGGGCGTTGTTGGCGGACGGGTCGACCCACTGGGGCGCTGCCGTCCCCGTGCCCGTGGGTGTGAGCACCCTGACCGGCCATCATCCGAGCGGCGCCGCCATCGGACTGTCGGTCCAGGTGCTGGCCGGCGCACTTCCGTCACAGCGGGCAGTGATCTCGGTGGCCGGACACCCCTACGAGCTGGCCGGCTCACTGTCGTCGGCGCTGCAGCCGGGACCGTGGCAACTGGCCGGCTTCTCTCAGGGCTATGCCGTGTTCACCCTCCGCAAACCGGCGGAGCCGATCGTCGCATCGACGGCACATGGCAGGCGGCTGCCGGTGCAGGTGCTTTCCGGCACGACGAAGTCCGAACAGATCCGCCTGCAGGCGCCTGCGCCGTCGATGGTGATCCGTTCGGTCGCGTGGGACCCCGGGTGGAGCGCAACCGTCTCCGTCGACGGGGGCAAGGCCCGGGACATCCCGCTCAATGATTTCGATCTCGTCCAGCAGGTGCATGTACCAGCTGGAAGCGATGTGATCTCGTTCCACTACCGGCCGCGCCACCTCCTGCTGGCCAGCATCCTCAGCCTCGGCTCCGTCGTTCTGTTGGTGGCGCTTCTCGCCGCCTGGGTGACACGACGGCTCCGGCGCCGTCAATCGGGTGCGGAGCTGGCTCCCGCCACAACGACGGATTCGACTCGGGCAGGCTCACCGGAGGCGACGCCCGAACGGGTGGGCTGAGCTCAGGAGCCGAACGACGGTTCAGCAGAAGGGGTGGGCAAGTGTGAGGAGGAACTCCCCGTCGTCGGCGCCCCACATCCCCTCGGTGACGAAGCCGGCGTCGGAGAGCTCGCGCTCGACACGCTCAGGGGTGAACTTGGCGCTGATCTCGGTCAGCAGGTCTTCCCCCTCGTCGAAGCAGACCGAGATGCCGGCACCAGCCAGGGACACCTTGCTCGCCTTGTCTGCCCGCAGACGCATCTCAATCCATTGCTCGTCCTCGTTCCACAGCGCAACGTGCCGGAAGTCCTCCGGATCGAAGTCCCCGCCGAGCTGGTCATTGAGCACGTAGAGCACATTCCGGTTGAAGTCCGCCGTCACGCCGGCGGCATCGTCGTAAGCCGCCACGAGCCGGCCGCGGTCCTTGACGAGATCCGTCCCGATGAGGAGGGAGTCGTCACTCGACATCGTGCAGTTCAGATCGAAGAGGAAACGGGACCGTTGTGCCGGATTCAGATTCCCGATCGTCCCACCCAAGAACGCGATCATCCGCCGCCCCTCGGTCGGGATCTCAGCGAGATGCTGGTGAAAGTCGCCGATCACCACGTGGATCTCGAGCGACCGGAACTCCTCGGCCAGACTCGCGGCGGCGCCCCGGAGGAACTCGTCGCTCACATCAAAGGGCACGTACCTCGCCAGCGAGCCGTTCTCCTGCAGCGCTGTCAACAGCACCCTGGTCTTCTCGCACGCCCCGGCGCCGAGCTCGACGAGCGTGTCGGCCTTTGCGAGTTCGGCCATCGACCCCGCGTGCGCCTCCAGGAGGGCACGCTCCGCCCGGGTCGGGTAGTACTCCGGCAACTGCGTGATGTCCTCGAAGAGGCGGCTTCCTCGCTCGTCGTAGAACCACACCGGGGGGATGGACTTCTGCTCGCCCTGCAGCCCCTTCAGCGCGTCGGCCAGCATCTGGCTCCGCACCTCCTCGGGGGAGAGGTGGACATCGATCGTGTACGCCATGGGTCAGGGGTCCCGCGCCAACCGCAGCCCGCCGAAAGGCCAACGCGCACCGGGGGGGAAGAAATTGCGGTACGTGGGACGAACGTGCCCGGCCGGCGTCGCGCAGCAGCCGCCGCGCAGCACGTACTGACTCACCATGAACTTGCCGTTGTACTCACCGACCGCGCCGGGCGCAGTCCGAAATCCTGGGTACGGCGAATATGCGCTCGACGTCCACTCCCAGGTGTCGCCGAAGATCCCGTTGGAGGAGATCGCAGGGCGGGGGTGCGGCGCGCCAGTGGTGAGAAGGTCGTCGCGCAGAAAGTTGTCACCCTCCCCGTGCGCGAGCGCGACCGTCTCCCACTCCGACTCGGTCGGCAACCTCATGCCGGTCCAGTGGGCGAAGGCATCGGCCTCGTAGTAGCTGATGTGGCAGACGGGCTCATGCGGGTCGACCGGGCGAGAACCGGAGAGCGTGAACTGGACCCAGCGCTCAGGATCTTCCGGATCGCGAGACCAGTACAGCGGTGCCTCCCAACCCTGTGCGTTGACGACCGCCCAACCGTCCGAGAGCCAGAACTCGGGCCGGCCATACCCGTCGTCCTCAATGAACGAAAGCCACTCGCCGCACGTCACGGGCCGATCAGCCAGTCCGAAGGGCGTGAGGTGCACCGTGTGGACGGGATACTCGTTGTCGAAAGCGAAGGCGTCGCCGTGGTAGCCGATCTCGACCGGGCCGCCGCCGTGCTCGAGCCAGCCGGCCTTCGGTGGCGCGACCGATGTCGGTTCCGGTGCCCCCGCCAGGTAGGCGGGGTGCAGCGGATTGCGGGAGAGCACGTGCTTGATGTCCATCAAGAGCAGCTCCTGGTGTTGCTGCTCGTGGTGCAGCCCCAACGTGATCAACTCGGCGAGCCCGGGTTGATCACGTTGGCTGCGCAGCAACGCGTCCATCGCCTCGTCTACAAAGCGGCGGTACCGCGCGATCTCGTCGATGCCCGGACGCGACAGAAAGCCGCGCTCGGTCCTGGGATGTCGGGCGCCCACAGCCTCGTAGTACGAGTTGAAGATGTAGGCATAGGCGTCGTCGAACGAGCGGTAGCCGGCCGCGTACTCGCCGAGAATGAACGTCTCGAAGAACCAGGTCACGTGAGCCCGGTGCCATTTCGTGGGGCTCACGTCGGGCATCGTCTGGACCGTCTGGTCCTCTGCGCTCAAAACGGAGGCCAGCCGCTCCGTGGTGGCCCGGACCTTGCCGTAGGCGGCCGACAGCTCGGACAGCGTGTCCCGCCCGGTCATTTCCATGAGATCCGTCCCTTCGCCACCCCATCCGGGGGTCGTTGCACACGCCGGCTGTACGGTTCAGACAACCCTACCCAGCGGACCCTGGAATCAGGCGCGGTTGCGGCGTTTTTTCACCCAAAAGCCAGATAGTGGGTTCCTCAACGGCCTCGAGGCACTATGGCGCTCCGGGGCGAGAGGCAAGGGCACGAGCCGCCGGGGCACGGTTTCGCGCCACGGCGTGGAGCTCAGGCCAGCACCTTGTGGCGGAAGTTGCGGAGACCGAGTGTCAGGAAGATGACGCTGAAGGCCACGATGGCCGGATAGATGATGTAGAGGTGCATGTGTGCGGCGTCGGTGAAGGCGGCGCGCATCCCGTCATTGATGTAGATGAGCGGGTTCACGAGGACGACGATCTGCAACCAATGGATCGAACCGGCCTTGACCGGCGCCAACCGCGTCCATTGGTAGTAGGTGCCGCCGAGGAACGTGATCGGCAGGACGATGAACCCGAACATGAGTCCGAGGTTGCGGGGCTCGAACGAGGTCCCGAGCAGGAGTCCCAGCGAGGCCATGCAGACGCATGAGAGCGGGACGAGCGTCAGGATGAGCAGCCAGTGCAGGTTGATCTGCGCCTCGACGCCCGAGGCGTGCACGACTGACGCAATGGGCAGCACGATGATGGCGGAGATCAGCCCCTGTGCTCCTCCCGAGATCACTTTGGATATGGCGACGAGCCAGATTGGGCAGGGAGCCTGCACCCTGTCCTCGATCTCGCGGGTGAAGCCGAACTCCTGCGCCAGTGGCATGGCAACGGCCTGGATCCCCTGGAACATGATGGAGAGCCCGACGACGCCGGGGACGAGCACAGTGGCAAACGCGGACTCGGCCCCGGGAACACCGCTGGCTCCCCCGATGCCCTGTCCGATCTTCGGGAAGACGTAGAGAAAGACGAAGCACAACAGGAAGGGTTGCACGAGTGTGCGCACGGTGAATTCGATCTTGTGCTTCCACAGCACGACCAGATCGCGCTGGATCAGGGCCCGCAACGAGGTCCGGCTGGCCGCGGTGGTCGAGCGGGTCGGCTGCAACTCGACCCGGCCCGTGCCGGGTGAGCCAAAGGTGGGTGCAGGCAGGGTATGAGAGGTCGTGGCTGCCATCAGTCGCGCAGCTCCTTCCCGGTCAGGCCGATGAAGACGGTCTCGAGCGTGGGCTCCGCCACCGACAGGTCGGCCAGGGAGAACCCACCGGCTTCCGCTGCTTCGACCACCCGCGGGACGAGCCGCTCGGCCCCGCGCACCTGGAGCTCGACGCCGTCGGGCAGGGAGCGGGTGCGGGTCAGGCCTTCCAGCCGACTCTTGAAGACCTCAGCCAGCTGATCAGCATCTCCCGTGGCCTTCACCGTCACGATCGTGTCGGCCCCCACGCTGCGCTTCAGCTCCGTCGGTGTGTCGAGGGCGAGGATCTTCCCGTGGTCCATGATGGCGACCCGGTCGCAGAGTTTGTCCGCCTCTTCCATGTAGTGCGTCGTGAGCATGATGGTCTGGCCCTCGCCGTTGAGCCCTTCGAGGAGCTCCCACAGCGCAAGCCGGCCCTGCGGGTCGAGTCCCGCCGTCGGCTCGTCGAGAAACAGAACGGCTGGTCGGTGAAAGATGGCACGGGCCACCATCAGGCGTTGCGCCATGCCACCGGAGAGCGCGTAGACCGACGCCTTGGCGAAGCGCGTCAGCTGGAACCGCTCGAGCAGATCGTCCGCCGTCTGCCGTGATTCCCTGGCCCCCATGCCAAAGAGCCGGCCGTGCCAGTAGAGGTTCTCGAAGGGATTGAGTTGCCGGTCGAGAGTGTTCTGCTGGGACACGACACCGATCAGTTGCTTGACCAGGGTCGGGTGCTCCACGACGTCGATGCCACCGATCAGGGCCTGACCACCCGAAGGGATCACGCGGGTGGTCAGGACTCCGATCGTCGTGGTCTTGCCGGCGCCGTTCGGACCGAGCAGTCCGAAGACCTCACCGGCCTCGACCCGCAGGTTGAGGCCGTCGACGGCACGGAAGTCCGTCCCGGAGTACGTCTTCGTGAGGCCGACCGTCTCGATGATGGGTGTCCCGTCGGCGGGAGACGCACCCTCGAGGGGCGTGGCAGCGGTTGTCGTGGTCATGGATCCCTCAGCACAGTATCGGGCCGCTCTCTCAGGAGCGCCGTAGCCGTCCGGCCGAGCCGTGCGCCACCAGCCTCAGTCCTCGGCGAGGATCTGGTAGAGCTCCTTGCGAGCTTTTTGGATCACGTTGATCCCACGCTCGATCTGGGCCTTCTCGCCCGCGCCGGCCAGCTGCTTGGCGGCGCTCATGAGCTGCCCCATGCCGAGGCGCAGCGTCCGGACCTCGTCGTCGGACTCGCCGGCCTCCTGCCAGGGGAGCTTTGCCTTCTCGGCCTCCGCCCGGCCGGTCTCGCTCAGCGTGAAGGTGCGGCTGCCGTCGATTTCGCTGGAGTGCACCAGGCCCTCGTCTTCGAGCATCTGGAGGTGCGGGTAGACCGAGCCGGGGCTCGGACGCCACAGGCCGCCGCTGGACTCCTCGAGTCGGCGCATGACCTCGTACCCGTTGCCTGGTTCGTCGCGCAGGGCAACGAGGATGGCCGTGCGGATGGCGCCGCGGGGCATACGCCGCCCGCCGCCCCAGCCGCCGCGCCCTCCGCCCCAGCGGCCGCCTCGCGGGCCGCGCATGCCGCGGGCGGCAAAGTGCTCGTGGAGACGCTCGTGGAGGTCTTCGTGGTCGTGTCCCCGGTCGTGGTCGTGTCCCCGGTCGTGGTCGTGTCCCCGGTCGTGGTCGTGTTGCTGTGTCATGTGAACTCCTGATCTGAGTGGGCCCTGTCGGGCCAGACCTGTCGTGGTCTTATTTGTAATCTAATGATATATCGGAATGGGTCGTGTATGTCCACTAATTTCTCGAGAAATCTGGAGCGGACAGGACCCAGCGGGCGGTTCAGGGCGGCTGAACTGGGAGAATGTCGTCGAAACCGCAATTGATCGGGTGGGCGACGGCCGTCCGACCCGGCCGTTGGCGCTCAGCGAAGACGGATGACGTTGCCGGTGACGAGGTCGGCGGCCTCAGAGGCCAGATAGGCGATGACCTCGGCCACCTGGCGCGGCGTGGCGATGCGCTGGCCGGAGGATCGGGCCGAATTGGCCGTGCGCTGGTTGATCCACCCGGTGTCGGTCATCGGCGGGTGCACGACGTTGGCGGTCACACCGAAGCGCGCCAGCTCGTGGGCCGCGCTGAGGGTGTAGTTGACTTGGGCCGCCTTGGCGGCGCCATACGAGACCTCCTCGGGGAAGCCGTCTGCTTCCCCGGAGGTCAAGCCGATGATGCGTCCCCACACCCCGCCGCGGGCGACGTGACGCCGTGCGAATTCGGCGATCAGGAGAGCCGGCGCCCGCGCGTCGATGCCGAGCACTTGATCGATCGTGTGGGCGCTGACGGGCTCCTGCGCCAGCCCGAAGCGGTTCGTGGCGGCGGGAACGAACGTGTCGCCGACCCAGCCCGAGGCGTTGTTGACGAGAACCGCCACCGGCCCCAGCTCGGCTTCGGCCGCATCGAAGAGGGCCGGAACGCTCGAGGCGTCGTACAGGTCCGCTTCCACGGCTGCGGCACGGCCGCCGGCCGCCCGGATGGATTCGGCAACGTTGTCCGCTCGTGCCATCCGGGTGGCCCGGTAGGCGGCCGGCAGGGCGGGGTCGTCCAGGCCGCCGAGTTGCTCGTTGCGAAAGTAGGCGCACAGCACGGCGGCGCCCTGTGCGGCCAGCGCCTTGGCCGTGGCCGCGCCGATCCCGTGGTTGGCGCCGGTCACCAAGGCCACCCGGGCGTCAGACATCGACAGCGCCGTGTCCCGCTCGCTCAGCGCAGGCCGGAGAGGCGGTCGAGGACGGCTTCGGCCTCGGAGACGAACCGACGGACGAGCTCGCCGGCGGGGACCAGCTCGGCGATGGCGCCCACTCCTTGGCCCGCCGGGTAGCACTCCCGGTCGACGTCGACGCCCTCGCTGAAGGAATCGCCACCGAGGTGCATCGCTCCAGCGCCATAGGAGATGCCGAGCTGCTCGGGGAACTTCTTCAACTCCTCGGGATGGCTGTCGTAGTGATCCGTGTACGCGTTGCGCACGACCCGCATCGTCTTGCCGGAGTAGGCCCGACTGACCGTGGTCTGGTCCTCGCGGCTGGCCAGCAAGCGCTCTTTGTACCCGAGGACGCTGCGGGCCTCCGGCGTGGCGATGAAGCGGGTGCCGACCCAGACGCCGTCGGCACCGAGGGAAAGCGCCGCGGCGAGGCCTCGTCCGTCGAAGATGCCCCCGGCCGCCACCACGGGGACGCGGTCGCCCACGGCATCGACGATCTGAGGGACGAGTGGCATGGTCGCCACCTGGCCGGTGTGGCCGCCGGCTTCGGTGCCCTGGGCCACGACGAGGTCACAGCCGGCCTCCACCGCACGTACGGCGTGGTCGACCTTGCCACACATGTTGACGACCAGCACGCTGGCACGGTGGCACTGCTCGATCACCTCGGTCGGAACGCCCAGTGCCGCCACGAAGGCGGTGGCGCCACCGTCGATGATGATCTGCACCTGCTCCGCCATGCTGCCGGGCATGGCGGTCAGGAGATCGACGGCGAACGGCTTGTCGGTCGCGAGACGCACAGCCGCTATCTCGGCCTCCATCGTGGCACTGCTCATGGTGCCCGCACCGAGGCAGCCGAAGCCCCCGGCTTCCGAGACAGCGCTCGCCAACTCGGCATAGGAGACACCGCCCATGCCGGCCAACATGACAGGGTGTTCGATGCCGAGGAGCTCGGTGAGGCGAGTTCGCATGTACCTGGTCCTCCTTCGTGGTCATCCTGCCCTGCCTCTGCCGGCATCCGCCGCGGGGACCGTAGCGCGGGCGACGCCGACCGCCGGGAGAGGTGCGGCCGCAGCGGGCGGTCGGCTGCCCCTTGGTTGCATTTTGAGCAGGACGTTCCTACTCTGATTCGATCGTGGCAGACATGGGGGAGGTGGGTGTGAGCGCCGTCGCAGCACCCCCCTTGGTCGACAAGCTCACCAAGCGCCGGCTGTGGTTCATCCTGGGCGCACTGCTGTTGGGCATGTTGCTGGCGGCCCTGGACCAGACCATCGTCTCGACCGCGTTGCCCACGATCGTGGGCGACCTGCACGGGGGGTCGCATCTGGCCTGGGTCGTCACCGCCTACCTGCTGGCGTCGACGGTCTCGACGCCATTGTGGGGGAAGCTGGGCGACCAGTACGGGCGCAAGACCTTCTTCCAGGCCGCCATCGTCATCTTCGTGATCGGGTCGGCGCTGGCCGGCTTCAGCCACACCATGACCGAGCTCATCGCCTTCCGGGCCGTGCAGGGGCTCGGTGGTGGGGGACTGATGGTCGGCGCGCAGACGATCATCGGCGACGTGGTGTCGCCCAGGGACCGGGGCCGCTACATGGGCCTGTTCGGTGCCATGTTCGCCGTGGCCACCGTGATCGGGCCGCTCATCGGCGGGCTCTGCGTGACGTACCTGTCGTGGCGCTGGGTCTTCTACATCAACCTGCCGCTCGGGATCGTGGCGCTGTTCGTGACGGGCGCCGTGCTTCCGGGCCACCTGCGCAAGGTCTCGCACGCCATCGACTACGCGGGGTCGCTGCTCCTCGCGGCCTCGGCGACGTCGCTCATCATCTTCGCCAGCCTGGGCGGCATCTCGTGGGCCTGGCTGTCCGTGCCGAGCGTTCTCACCGTCGTCCTCGGCGTGGTGCTGGCCGTGGCGTTCCTCTTCGTGGAGCGCTATGCCGCTGAGCCCGTGATCCCGCTCAAGCTGTTCCGGGAGCGCGTCTTCAACGCGGCCAGCGCCATCGGCTTCGTCATGGGCTTCGCCATGTTCGGGGCGCTCACCTTCCTGCCGCTGTACATGCAGATCGTCAAGGGCGTCAGTCCCACGGCGTCGGGCTTGCGCATTCTGCCGCTGATGCTCGGCATGCTCGGGGCGTCGGTCACGTCGGGCCGTCTGGTGACGCGCTGGGGCCGCTACAGGATCTTCCCGATCGTCGGGACCGCGTTGATGACCGTCGGTGCGTACCTGCTGTCGCTCATCGACGCGTCGACGAACGGCTGGGTCCTGGCCGGCTACATGTTCGTCTTCGGCGTCGGCATGGGCCTGGTCATGCAGGTGCTCGTGGTCGCCGTGCAGAACGCGGTGTCCTACCAGGACCTCGGAGTGGCGACCAGCAGTGCCACGTTCTTCCGCATGATCGGGGGCTCGTTCGGGACGGCGGTCTTCGGGGCCATTTACGCCATCGTGTTGAACCACACGATCGCACCGACCCTGGCCAGGGTCCCGGCGTCGGTGCTGAGGAACTTCAATCCGCAGACGATCAATCCGGCGGTGCTGGCCCAGCTCAAATCGACCGCGGCGGGCCTGTTCTTCTATACGAAGTACATCGGGGCCGTGACCCATTCGATCCAAATCGTCTTCCTGGTGGCGGTGCCGATCGCCTTCGTCGCCTTCCTCTTGAGCTTCCTGCTGCCCGAGGTGGAGCTGCGCAAGACCGTGCAGACGGTCGACGTCGGTGAGGTGAACGGCTCTCCCGACCCGCGGTCGTCGTTGCAGGAGATTGAGCTGGCGCTCACGCGGCTGGCCGACCGGGAGAACCGGGTCGAGCTCTACCAGACGCTGGCCCAACGAGCAGGGATCGACCTGCCGCCCCGCGCCTGCTGGCTGCTCTACCGGCTTGCCGATCAGCCCGCCTGCACGGTCAACGACGTGGCCCAACGGTTGAAGGTGGGCGCCGACCTCATTCAGCCTGGAGTGGACGGCTTGCTGGCCGCCGGCATGATCGAGGAGCGCCGACGGGGTGCGGAGTGCGACCTGTACCTGACGCCCGCCGGTACCGCAGCGCTCGGGAAGCTGACCGAGGCGCGGCGCGCGGGGCTCACCGAACTCCTGGAGGGCTGGAACCCCGAGGAGCACCCCGAGATCATTGCGATGGTGAAGGACCTCGCCCACTCCCTGCTGGCTGACGACGAGCGGCTGGTGGCGGATGCCATGCCGCACGTGCCGGCGGGCGTGGCGGGCGGGGGCGGCGGCTGAGGCTGGCGCAAGCTGGCTGAGGCTGGCTCACGGGCTTCGGGCGGCGCGGCGGGAGAACCTCGCCGGACTCAGGAAGCGCCGGGTGGGGAGTCCTCGGGGAGTCGCAGGGCCCGGCGGAGCGCGGCTGCCGCGGTCGGCGGCGCGTCCTCGGCGTCGAGACCGATGAGTGCCGCGCCCAGGACCGGCGGTGCGTCGAGTCGGACGAGGGTGGCGCGGGGCGCGGCGGCGCTGACACCGTCGGCGACGCGGGCGTGGAAGGCGGCGTCGGTCGTGTCGAAGATGCCGCCGCCGAGGACGACCTCGACCGCCTCGTCCTGCAGGTCGAGCCGGACGACGGCGGCCCGGACGAAGGCCGCGATCTCGTCGGCCAGAGTGTCGGCGGCGGCACGGGCCGGGGCGTCACCGTCGGCGGCCGCGTCGAGGAGGACGCGGGCGAGCTCGAAGAGCCGGTTGTAGGGGAGCGTGCCGGTGTAGATGCCGGTGAGCGCCGCCTCCGCGTCGGGTGTGCCGAGCTGTGCCGGCACCCGCTCACGCAAGGTGGTGGCGGGGCCACGACCGTCGCCCGCCCGGAGCGCCAGGCCGAGGGCGCGCACGCCGAGCCAGGCCCCGCCGGGCGCGAAGTCCCCGGACAGCTCCGCCAGTGCGGGGAAGCGCACGGTCCGGCCGTCGGGACCGATGGCGGCGCAGTTCATGCCGGTCCCGCAGACGACCCCGATGCCCCAGTGCGACGTCGTGCCGGCTCGCGAGACGGCGAACGTGTCGTTGCGCAGGATGACCCGTTCGGTCCACCCCAACGCGTCGATGGCGGGTCCGAGTTTCTCTTCGTCGACGGGCAGGTCGATGCCGGCCAAGCAGTACACGCCGGTGGGGCAGAGCGGGAGCCGCGCGGTAGGACGCTGCGCCGCGTGCAGGACTGCGGTGACGGCTTCGGTCAGGGCGGCGACCGTCCCGTCGAGACCGACGAGCTGATGGTTGCTGGGGCCGACCCGGGCCCGGCCGAGGACGCCACCCTGTCGTGAGACGAGGACGACATCGGTCTTGGTGCTGCCTCCGTCGAAGGCCAGCACCGCGGGCTCGACGTCGGAGGGTCCGGACACGGTCGGATGTTACGTTGCGCTGCGTGGGCACCAAGGTGGTCGTCGTGGGGGGCGGGAGCACGTATACGCCCGAACTCGTCGACGGCCTCTGCGACCTTGAAGACCGGATGGTCGTCGACGACCTCGTCCTGCTCGATCCGAGCGATCTGCGCCGGGAGGTGGTCGGCGGACTCTCCGAGCGAATTCTGCGGGCGCGGGGTTGGGGCGGAACCTTCGCCACCACGGCCGATCCGCATGCCGCGCTCGAGGGTGCCGACTTCGTCGTGGTCCAGTTGCGCATCGGCGGCCAGGCGGCGCGCCACGTCGACGAGACGCTGCCGGTGGGCTACGGATGCCTGGGCCAGGAGACGACGGGAGCGGGCGGCTTGGCCAAGGCGCTCCGCACGGTGCCGATCGTGCTCGAGCTGGCCGAGGAGATGGCGGCCCGCTCCAATCAGGGGGCGTGGTTGGTCGACTTCACCAATCCCGTGGGGATCGTGACGCAGGCACTGCTTGACGAGGGCCACCGCGCCGTGGGCCTGTGCAACGTCGCCATCTGGGCCCAGCGACGGATCGGGCACTATCTCGGGGTCGACCCCGATGCCGTGGACGTCGAGCATGTCGGCTTGAACCATCTGACCTGGATCCGGTCGGCCCATGTCGGCGCCGAGGGCGGAGCGGACCGGCTCGACGACCTGTTCGAGCGCTTCGGTCCCGAGCTCGAACTCGAGAGCGGCATCCCGATCGACCTGCTGCGCCTGCAGCACACGCTGCCGTCGTACTACGTGCACTACTACTACCGGCACGATGCCGAGGTGGCCCAGCAGTCGAAGCCCGACTACCGCTCCCGCGCCGAAGTCGTGGCGGAGTTGGAGACGAAGCTGCTCGAGGAGTACCGCGACCCCGCCTTGGTATCGAAGCCGGCGGCCCTCTCGTACCGGGGCGGTGCGTACTACTCGCTGGCGGCGGTCCGTTTGATGGCCTCGCTGCACGCGGGGACCGGCGACGTCCAGGTCGTCGACATGCGCAACGACGGCGCCATCCCCGGCTTGCCCGACGACGCCGTGGTGGAGACCACCGCCGTCGTCGACGGCACCGGCGCGCACCCTCTGCCGCAGCGGGAGCTGCCTCCCGAGATGCTCGGGCTCATCCAACACGCCAAGGCCTACGAGCGCCTGGCGGTCAGGGCCGCCTGCTCGGGCAGCCGTGATGACGTGGTGCGCGCGCTCCTGGCCAACCCATTGGTCGGGCAGTACCCACTGGCCGCCGATCTGGCGGACGAGCTGCTCGGCGCCAACCGGCATCATCTGCCCCGGTTCTTCCCGTCGTGACCACGGTCTTCCCGCCCGCGTCCGTTTTGGGGGCACGCGGGTGGCGCCTACAATTTCCTGGCAGTTGCAGGGTGTGCCGGGAAGACTGGTCGGCGTCGAGTGCCACCATGCCCATGACCAACGCCTCCCTCCCTACCCCATTCGTGCGCGCCGCGGTACGCCTCTCGAAGGTGTCGCCGTGACGGACATCGAAGAGGTGGTGGCGCCCCAGCCGGCGCGCGTCGGCAAGGACCGGCGTCAGCTGCCGAGCTGGCGCTGGGAGGAGCTGCGGACGACGCTGTGGGTCGTTCCGAGCATCTTGATCGTGGTTTCGGTCCTGTTGTTCCTCGTTACGTTCGAGATCGACCTGGCGGCATTCCATGGGCACGTGGTGCTGCCGCACTGGATCCGCACCGGGAGTGCCGACGCGGAACGTCAGGTCCTGATCGCCATCGCGGCCGCAGTGATCACGGTCGTCGGCGTGGTGTTCTCCATCACCATCCTGGCGCTCACGCTGGCCTCGCAGCAGTTCGGTCCCCGCATGATGCGGAACTTCGTCCGCGACATCGGCAACCAGGTCACGCTGGGTGTCTTCGTAGGCACGTTCGTGTACTCGGTGTTGGCGTTGGTCTCCATCAACAGCGCGAGCAAGCACTTCGTGCCGTACCTCTCGACCTCGGTGGCCGAGGCCCTCTTGATGGTCGACCTTGCCGTACTGATCTACTTCATCCATCACATCGCGAAGTCGATCCAGCTTCCCGAAGTGATCGCGGGGATTGCCCGTGACCTGATGAAGTCCATTGACGCCGAGTTCCCGGACGCAGTGGGTGCTGCAGCCGAGCCCGCCGTGCCTTCCCACGCAGGCAAGTCTGTTCCCGAATTGCTGAAGCTGATCGACGAGCGCGGGGCTGAGGTGCCCTCACAGGTCAGCGGCTACATCCAGTACGTCGGGTACTCCCAGCTGATCGGCATCGCCACGCGGACCGACTCGGTGATCCGATTGGAGCACCGCCCGGGGCACTATCTGGCAACCGGCCGCGCCCTCGCCATCGTGTGGCCGCGGGGTGCGGCACCCGAGGTCGCCCTGGCCCTGTCGAAGGCCCACGTGACCGGACCGCACCGCACGCTCGTACAAGATCCTGTATTCGCCATCGACCAGCTCGTCGAGATCGCCATTCGGGCGCTCTCGGCTTCCGTGAACGACACGTTCACGGCCCTGACCTGTGTCGACTGGCTGTCGGCGGGCCTCGGTCGGATCTCCGGCCGGGTGCTCGACGAGGGCGTGTACCGGGACGCTTCGGGCAACGTGCGCCTGATCGAGTCCGATCCCTCCTACGCCAGGATGGTGAACCGCTCCTTCGACAAGATCCGCCAGTCGGCCCGGGGTATGCCGGCGGTCCTGATCCGGCTGATCGACTCCCTCGTCTCGATCATGCTCGACACGACGGCAGCGGAGCAGCGAGACGTTCTCCGGCGCCAAGCCGACATGGTTCTGCGTCTGTCGGAGGAGACGGTCACGGAGCCGAACGATCTGGAAGAGATCCGGTTCCGGTACCAGCGCCTCGCCGGTGAAGACGTCTTCGCGGAGCAGGCCCACACCTGGTCAAAGATCGACCTGCCCTGATCGATGGGTTCAACCGTCCCGCTCGTTGTGGGGCGAGCGGGAGGTCGGCCTTAGCCGCCGGCGTTGTCGGTCGGGGCCGTGGTGGTCGAGGCGGGTGTGGTCGTGGTGGTCGTGGTGCTCCCGCCGGATTTGGGAGCCGTCGAGGTCGTCGAGGCGGGCGTCGTCGTAGTCGTCGTGCTCCCGCCGGTCGCGGTGCCGGCTGTCGTCGTGGTGGTGGCCGCTGCGGGTGGCGCCACGAACGGCACGGTCTCGCCGCGCATGGTGGTGAGGGTGGTCGTTGGCGTCGCCGACAGGTCGGTGCAGCTGCGGGCGGCGTTCCAGCTCGCGACGGCCGTGGTGGCCGGGGTGCCGCTCAGCGGCTGGGGCACGCCGTTGAGGATCGTGGCGGGGCGCCAGACGGCGCCGGTGACGTGGCGACCCTCGGCGGTGATGACGAGCGTGCCGCTGTCGGTCTCGGGAGCGGTGTCGTCGTAGAAGGCGAGGTTGCCCAGGCCGTAGTCGACGTAGGCGCCGCCGAGATACCCGCCGCCAAGGAGGACATGGGTGCCGGAGCCGATCACGATGTCGGCGCCTGCCTTGACGAGCTGCTCCGCCAGGGGCTCCTGCTGCGGGTTCGGACAGGCCTGGGTCTCGGTGCCCCAGTGCACGTAGACGATCACCGTGTCCGCGGTCCTTCGCACCTGTTGGACCTCCCGCACCAACTCCGTCGGGTCGATGGCCGAGGCGACGCCGGGCTGTGTCGCCGACGCCGTCCACGTGGCGACCAGGTTGTCGGCGATCACCTGTGTCGCCGTGATGACCGCCACCCGCTGGCCGTCGATGGTCACCCTGTAGGGCGCGAAGGCCTGCGCCGCTGTGTTGCCGATGCCGAGGATCGGATATTTCGCCTGGGTGGCGATCGTCAGGTTCTGGGACAGCCCCTGCGGGCCGCAGTCCATGCCGTGGTCGTTGGCCTCGGTGGCCACGGACACGGTGGCGCTCTTGAGGGCCGTGACGGCCGAAGCCGGTGCGTCGAAGATGTAGGGCTTGCTCTGCGGCTCCGGACAGGTCCCGTCGGTCACGGCGGTCTCCAGGTTGACCATGCGGAGTGTCGCCCCGGTGAAGAGCTGCGGGAT
Source organism: uncultured Acidimicrobiaceae bacterium (assembly GCA_963783965.1). GTDB lineage: Bacteria > Actinomycetota > Acidimicrobiia > Acidimicrobiales > RAAP-2 > Bog-473. Next base: position 241,437 of record CAWAPQ010000002.1, read on the forward strand.
GGTCGTGCCCAGCGCCGTGGAGGGGCTCTTGGCCAGGCTGACGCCGACAGCACCCGCGAAGTGGACGTCGCCGCCGAAGCCCAAGGTGACGGTCTTCCCGTTGCCGGTCCAGTCCGGATTGAGCGGCGAGTGCTTCGGGAAATGTTCGGCGGCTGCGACGGCGTGGTGGGTCGTCGTGGGGGCTTTCGGCGGCGTGCTCGAACCACCCGAGAAGAAGGCGAAGTAGATCAGCAGCACGAGGACGAGCGCGCCCCCCACGGCGAACTGGCGGCGCCGGCGCATGACCCTTCGTGAGACCACGTCGGCACTATGGCACAGACTCTGCCGGGGACCCCCGTCCGGAGGGTTCCTGACCAGCGAATTCGCGCGCCTGGCGCGTTCTGGCGCAGGGCAGCGCGGAGGCGGGGTCGGTCGGCATCCGCGGGGTCGGGCTCAGGCCGAGGCGGCCCCGAAGGTGTCCCAGTGCGACGCCAGGGAACCGATCAGTCCGCTGCAGCCGGCGCCGATCATGTCGCGACAGTCGTCGAACACGGCGTCGTCGCCGTAGTAGGGGTCGGCCACGTCGGCGGCCGCACCCGCGGCGGGGTCGAAGCTGCGGAGCAGGGCGAGCCGGCCGGGGTCGGCGCCCAGGCTGCGCAGCGTCTGTTGATGGCGCCGATCGAGGGCGACCAGCAGATCGATGCGGCCCAGCTCGGCGGAGACGATCTGGTGGGCGACATGGCGGTGGTCCGGGTACCCGGCCCGGCTCAGCGCGGTCTGCGCCAGCGGGTGCATCGGCTCGCCCTCGTGCCATGGTCCCGTGCCCGCACTGCGCACGTCGATCCGGTCGGCCAGGGTCGTGCCGTCGGTGAGTTCCGTCTCCGTCGCCAGCGCCCGGGTGATCACTTCCGCCATCGGGGAGCGGCAGATGTTGCCCGTGCACACGAACACGATGCGGTACGACTGGCCGCCGATCGGCCCTGGCGGCACCGCCAGGCCACGTCGGTGCGGCGCGGGCGACGTGCGGCGGCTCACTGTGCCGCGTACTCGTCGCGCAGGGACTTCTTGACGATTTTGCCGGTTCCGGCGCGCGGCCAGTCGGTACGGATCTCGAGCTGCTCGGGGATCTTCTGCGTCATCAGCCCGGCCTGGCGACAGAAGGAGACCACGTCGGCCAGCTCGAGCCCCGGGGCATCGACGGCGAGCTGCACGACGGCACACACGCGCTCGCCACGCTCGGAGTCGGGGAGCCCGATCACGGCGACCTCGACCACCTCGGGATGCGTGTAGAGGAGGTCCTCGATCTCCTTGGCGCTGATGTTCTCTCCCTTCCGGACGATGACGTCCTTCAGTCGCCCGGTCAGCGTCAGGTGCCCGTCGGGCCGCAGGCGGCCCAGGTCACCCGTACGGAAGTAGCCGTCCTCGTCGAAGGCTTCGGCGTTCAGGGAGGCGTCGGTGTAGCCGTGGAAGACCATCGGGCCCTTCACGCGCACCTCGCCCTCTTCGTCGGGAGCGGCCGGGCGGCCGTCGAGGGTCACGATGCGCACGTCCGCCCCTTCCACCGGCTTCCCGTCGGTGTTGGCCAGCTGCTCGTCGGTGTCGTGGGGGGAACCGTTGGAGATCATCGGGACCTCGGTCATGCCGTACCCGTGCACGACGCCACGCCCGCCGATCTCGTCGCGCACCTCGTAGTGGACTTCGGGTGGCTTGGCCGCGCCGCCCCCTGACATGAGTCGGAGCGTGGGCAGGATCGGGTCGTTTGGCGTCTTGCGCTGCTCGCCGAGGTAGGCCACGTAGAAGGCGGTGCTGCCGCCGACCATGGTGGCACCGTGGCGACGGAAGACGGGGAGGACGTCGGGAGCGGAGAAGGCCTCGATCAGGATGGCGGGAAACCCCATGGAGAGCATGGTGACGAGATAGTCCGGACCGGCGATGTGCGCGAAGGGGAAGGCGATGGACCCGACGTCGTCAGGCCCCATGTCGAGGGCGCGGGCGAGGCCCCAGCCGCCGGCGATCAAGGTCTGGTCGGTGTGCTGCACACCCTTGGGGTCCGCCGTCGACCCGGAGGTGTAGTAGATCCAGCGGATCGGGGCGTCCTCGGCGCTCGTCCCCTCGGGCGGCGGTGGCAGCGCGGCGGGGTCTCCCTCGGGGAGGCCGGCGCCGGTGCTGAGGATGGTCGGGCGCCGGTCGACGCCGGCCAACGCACCCTCGGCGATGGCGGCGAAGTCGGTGCCCCGCCAGGAGTCGGGTATGACGAACAGCCCGGCGCCGGTCTGACGGAGGGCGAAGCCCACCTCCCGCTCGCGGTAGAGATGGATGATCGGGTTCTGGACGGCGCCGAGGCGGGCCAGTGCGATGGAGAGGACCACCGTGTCGATCTGGGTGGGGAGCTGCCACGACACGACAGAGCCCGTCGTGACGCCCATGTCGTGCAGTCCGGCCGCGACCCGTTCGACCCGGTCGCGGAACTGGCTCGACGTGACGGTCTGGCCGTCCACGGCGATGAGCAGGGGGTGGTCCGGAGACACCTGCGCCCGCCGGTCGACCAGCTCCCACATGGTGCGGGCGCCCGTGAGTATCTCGCTCGTGGTCATGACCCCTCCTTCCGGGACCACTCTCATAGCAGCTGACGGCGCGGCGTCGGGGCGGTCGCGGCACGCCGGCTGGCCGCCGAAGGGGCAGAATGGCCACGTGGCGAGACGCCCGGTGCACTCGGAGCCCAGTTCGGTCGATCCGGACGAGGGTGGCAAGGAGGTCGGCAAGGCGGCCGGACGCCGGCACCAGGCCCGGCTCATCGGCATTCTGGTGGTCGGCGTCCTGTTGGGCTGGTTCGCGCTGGCCAACATCAGGCGGGTGCAGATCGACTTCTGGGTCTTTCATCGCCAGGCGCCCCTGATCGTGGTGATCTTGATCTCGGGCCTGCTCGGGGCTCTGATCACGTTCCTGATCATGCGGCACAAGCCCAAGGCGGAGGAGTAGGGCACCCCCGAGGGAGCGGTCCGGCGGCTCGGCTGGGTGACCTCGGAATCCTGGGCAGGACCTGTGGCGCTGATTGCAAGTCCATGACCGCGTTCCCTGCCCGGCCATCGGGTTCTAAGCTGCGTGGCGGTGGAAAGAGCCGTGCAGGCAGGCGCCAAGGGCCACAATCCCGTTGTCCACGTCCTCAAGGCGTGCCAACATGGGCCGAAAGTGGATGTGGAGATCCCAGGGGGTAGGTGGTAGTGCCGCTTTCGGACCACGAACAGCGCATTTTGGCCGAGCTCGAGGAGTCGCTGGTTCGCCAGGACCCCGAGTTCGCGGAACGCGTGCGTTCGGAGACCGTCTATCGACATGCCGGCCGCTACTGCAAGTGGGCTGCGGTCACCTTCGTGCTCGGCGTGGTGATCCTGGTCGCCTTCTACAGCAAGTCGGTCATCGCCGGCTTCGTCGGCGTCGTGATCATGTTCGCCTCCGCCGTCTGGTTCGAGCGCAATCTCCGCCGTATGGGGCGGGCGGGCTGGCACGACCTGACGCGGTCCAAGGACGGCGAACCGAAAGCCGCCGGGGCGAGCAACGGGATCGAGAGCGCCATGAGCGACGCTCGCGACTGGTTCCGCTCCCGGTTCCACCGGCGCGAGAGCTGATCTCGGAGCGGGGCCGTCAGCGGCTCCGCTGACCGTGGCGCCGTGCATGGCGCGGTCCGGGCCCAGGCCGCGGTAACAATCCTTCCGTGGCAGATCTCGCCCTCGCCGTCGACATCGGCGGCACCAAGATGGCCGCCGGGCTCGTCGCGCTCGACGGCTCCCTCCTCGAACGGGCGATGCGGCCCACCCCGGCCTCCGCCAGCCCGGACGACGCCGAGGCGTTGTGGGAGGCCCTCGCCGGACTGGTGGAGGGTGTGAGGGCTGCGGTGGGCCCGGGGGACCACCTGCTGGTCTGCGGCGCCGGGTGTGGGGGCCCCATGAGCCCCGGCGGCGAGGAGGTCTCGCCCCTGAACATCGCCGGGTGGCGCTCCTTCCCCTTGCGGGCACGGCTGGCGGCCTTGACGGGCCTGCCCACCTTCGTCGACAACGACGCCAAGGCCCTGGCACTCGGCGAGGGGTGGGTCGGAGCGGCGGCCGGGTACGACGATTACATCGCCATGGTCGTGTCGACCGGGGTGGGCGGGGGCATCGTGCTCGACGGCAGCTTGCTCAACGGGCGCCTCGGCAACGCCGGCCACATCGGCCACATCGTGGTCGTCCCCCACGGTCGTGCCTGTCCGTGTGGCAGCCGGGGGTGTCTGGAGGCGGAGGCCTCCGGGACGGCGCTGGCCGCATTGACCGGCCAGCCGGCGCGGCTGGCCTCGGCGGAGTGGGTGACGCGCACGGGCACTCTCGTCGGGCGCGCCGTGGCGACGGTGGCCGTCCTGCTCGACCTGTCGCTCGCCGTGGTGAGCGGATCGGTGGCGCTGGGTTTCGGTGAGCCCTTCTTCGCAGCTGCCCAGACGGAGATGGATCAGCTCTGCCGGATTTCGTTCGCCCGGGGGACGCAGGTGGTGCCGGGCGGCCTGGGGGAGGACGGCCCTCTCGTGGGCGCGGCCCGGGTGGGCCTGTGTGGGGCGGGGGTGGCGGCATGAGCTGGGGTCGCGACGCCCGAGTCGTGCTGCGCGCGGTCGGTCCCCGACCCGGGCTCTGGTGGGCCTCGGCCGGCGCGCTGCGCCGCATGGCCCGGCGCGGCTGGTGGCACCGGTCCCCCTTCCTCCCGCTGCCCGGGGGTGCCTACTGGCACTTCCGCCTCGTCACCGCCTACGGCGGGGAGGGCGAGAGCGGGCAGCTGACCCCGGACGACGTTCTGGCCTACGTCCGCTGGTGTCAGAGGTCACGGCCCCGCCGCGGATAGCCTCTCGGGGGTATGGAGCGGGTGCTCCTCCTCAATGCGACCTACGAGCCGCTTGCCCTCGTCTCGGATCGCCGTGCCGTCGTTCTCATGCTTGCGGGCCGCGCCGAGGCCGTCGCCATCCGCGAGGACTGCTCGGTCTTCCACTCGGCGCGGCTCTCGATTGACGTCCCGTCCATCGTCCGGCTCTCGCACATGGTGCGCATCCCACGCTGGGCCCGCACCCCGCCGGTGACTCGCCGCTCCGTGCTCCGGCGCGACGGCGGGCTCTGCGTGTACTGCTCCCAGCCCGCCGACACCATCGACCACGTCATCCCGCGCAGCCGGGGCGGCACCCACGACTGGTCGAACGTCGTGGCCGCCTGCAAGCGCGACAACCTGGTCAAGGCCGACCAGCTCCTCTCCGAGCTGGGCTGGACGATGAGCGTGAAGCCCGCGCCGCCGGACGGGCATCTCTGGCGGCTGCGCCATCTGTCGGATGTGGATCCCTTGTGGGAGCCGTATCTGGCGGCGGCGTCCTGAGGGTTGCCGGCTTCCCCGTCCCACTTCGACGTCGAGCAGTTCCGCAGCGAGCCGCAGCGACTGGCCGTCTTCCGTGAGGTGGATCGGCCGACGCTGGTCCTCGGCAGCACCCAGCCCACCGAGGTCATCGACGCCGCCGCCATGCGGGAGCGGGGGGTGGAGCTGGCCCGCCGGCGCGGGGGAGGCGGGGCCGTGTATCTCGGCGCGGGGCCGGGGGAGCAGTTGTGGCTCGACGTCTGGATCCCCCGCCACGACCCGCTGTGGGTCGCTGACGTGTCCGCCGCCGCAGAATGGGTCGGGGCGTGGTGGATGGAGGCGTTGGCCGGCGTGGGGCAGCAGGGTTTCGACGTCCACCGCGGACGCTCGGTGCCGGGCGATCTCGGCGACCTCGTGTGCTTCGCCGGTCGCGGGCCGGGTGAGGTGTTCGCCGGTGGGCGCAAGGTGGTGGGGTTGTCGCAGTGGCGGTCTCGGGAGGGTGCGCTGTTCTCCTCGTGCGCGTACCTCCGCTGGGACCCCACGCCGCTGCTGGCGGTGATGGAGGTGGACGGCGACGGGGCCCGAGCCGAGTTGGCGCGGGACCTGGCGCCGATCGCGACCGGGCTGGCCGAGCTGGAACCGCCGGTGACCGATTTCGCCGGCGTGCGTTCGTTGCTGCTGCGATCGTTGCCCGACTTCAGGAGAGACGGCCCGCAGGGCGCGTAGGCGCGCCGCCGGCTCCTCTTTCTCCTCTCTCTTTCCTCCTCCTCCTTTCCTCTTCTTTTTTCCTCTTTTCTTCTTTCCTCTCTGCGTGTCGCCCTGTGTCCCTCTGATCGCGCCGGTTCGCGCCCGCGCTCAGGGGGTGGGCAGCGCCGCGCCGGTCGCCGAGGACGGTCTCCAGGAGGAGGGCGGCCGACTTCCGAGGGGTCGTTTCGAGGTCCCATGGGAGGTCAGGGCGCGGCGGGGGTTTCAGTTGCGTTGCAGTGGGCCTAAGTGGTTGTGCGGTGGGGGAAAAGGGTTTAAAGTGGCGCGCAGTGGTGTGAGGGGGCGTCAGAGGACGCAAGCCAGGGAGCGTCGTGGGAGATACAGCTGGTGGCAGGCTTCGTAGGGAGATACGAGCATTCGCTCGACACGAAGGGCAGGGTGATCCTGCCCGTGAAGTTCCGCGGCCAATTCGAGCGGGGCGGCTATCTCACCCAGAACTCCGAGGGCTGTCTGGCGTTGTGGACACCCGGGGAATTCGAGCGGCAGATGGAGTCGATGCAGGAGAAGTCGGACTCGGGCCGCGCCGATCGGAACCGGGCCCGGATTTGGGCGTCGAACTCGGCCGAGGTCGAAATCGACCGGCAGGGGCGCATGCCGATTCCGGCCCATCTGCGGTCGTTCGCCCAACTCGAGGCCGAGGTGCTGGTGCACGGAGCCATCGACCGGGTGGAGCTGTGGAATCCGGCCGCCTGGGCCGAGCGGGTGCTGCCCGAGGAGAGCTGGCTGCTGGACGACGAGGACTAGCGACGACCACTAACGACCGTGCAACGCATGCACCAGACGAAAGGACACGCCAAAGGAACCTGAACCTGAACTTGAACCTGAACACGACAACACGGACACGCAGGACGCACTGGACCATGTGCAGCTCCTCGACCGGCGCGCTGGAAGGCCACTCCACCCACCTCCACGTTGGTCGTTCGGATCTCCACCTCCCACTCGACCCACCGGCCGAGGGGCTGCAGATGGCCCATTCGTTCGAACACATTCCCGTGCTGCGCGACGAAGTGGTCTCGCTGTTCGCATCCGTACCTGCTGGGGTCGTCCTCGACGCCACCCTGGGAGGCGGCGGGCACGCGGCCGCGCTCCTCGAGGCGTCCGCAGACCTCCGCATCGTCGGGTTGGACCGCGATCCCGCCGCCCTGCAGGCGGCGCGGGAGCGGCTGTCCCCATTCGGGGACCGCGTCACGTTCATTGCAGCGCCGTTCTCCACGCTGGAGTCGGTTCTCTCCGATCCCGGGTTCGGGCCCCTTGCGGGCGTGCTACTCGACCTGGGCGTCAGCTCCCCTCAGCTCGACTGGTCCGAGCGGGGGTTCTCGTTCCGCGAGGACGGGCCGCTCGACATGCGGATGGATCCGACCAGCGGCCCGACGGCCGCCGATCTGGTCAACACCCTTCCGGTGGAGGCCCTGGCGACGCTGTTCCGGGAGAACGGAGAGGGGAGGCTGTCCGGGCGCATCGCCCGGGCTGTCGTGCAAGCCCGGCCACTGACCTCCACGAGGCAGCTGGCCGAAGTCGTGGCGTCGGCCGTGCCGGCGCCGGCCCGTCGCAAGGGTCACCCGGCCCGGCGGGTGTTTCAGGCACTGCGCATTGAGGTGAATGACGAGCTGGGACAGCTCGCCCTTGCGTTGCCTGCCGCGCTGTCACACCTGGCCGTGGGCGGCGTGTGCGCGGTCATCAGCTACCACTCGGGCGAGGACCGGCTCACCAAGCAGATCTTCGCCGACGCCGCGTCGGGCGGCTGTGTCTGCCCCCCTGGGCTGCCCTGCGTCTGCGGGGCCGTCGTGCGCCACCAGCTCGTGTTCCGCGGTGCCAAGAAGCCGACGGCGGCGGAGGTCTCCGCCAACCCCCGCTCCGAGAGCGCTCGTCTGCGCGCCATCGTGCGGACAGAACCTCGCGACTTGGGCACCTCGGGCAATGCCGACCCCACGCACGGGGCGGCCTGATGCCGCCACCGCCCGCGGCGACGGCGACGGCGACGCGCCGACACGCTGCCGCCACATCTTCTGCAGTGCCCCGTCGGGCGGGACGCGGCACAGAAGCTCCTTCCACCCGACGCATCCCGCTCCGGGTCGTCCCGACTCGCACGCGGCGCGGCATTCGAGGGGGCCGCGCCGCTGCGAGTCGGGGAAGGCTCCTCACCATCGTGTCCGTGGGCATGGTGGTGGCCGCCCTGCTGGCCGTCGTCGTCGGCCAGGCTTTCCTGGCCAACGGCCAGGTGCGGTTGGCTGCGCTGCAACATCAGCTCACGCTGGAGCAGAGCGCGCACCGCGCGTCCGAGCTGGCCGTGGCCAAGCTCGAGACACCGCCGCGGATCGTGGCCGACGCCACCAGCCAGCTCCACATGGTCGCCGCCGCCAGCGTCATCGAGCTGCCGTACGTCTCCCTGTCCGTGCCCCTCCCCACCCCGAAGGTGACGCCCGCACCCGCTCCACCACCGCCGACAACCTCCTCGGCGGGTGCGGGCGCGCCGACGGGGAGTGGGGCGAGCAGTGGGAGCAGTACGAGTAGCTCCACCTCCAGCTCGGGTTCGAGCTCCAGCTCCAGCTCGGGTACGACCTCCGCCACAACGACACCAACGTCGACGCCGTGAGCAACACGACCCGACACGAGCCTGACCGCGCGCGCGCTGGTTCAGGCCGCCCGAGCGGCTCCAAAACGGGGCGGAGCGGGCCCGGGACGGCGCGCCCGGTTCGATCGCCCCGCCCGGCCCCGCCGGGGCGACGCCCACCCGCCGTACCCCGCCGCCCGGCCGCCGCAGTGGCGGCACCGGCCACACGGCCGCGGCAACGTCCGCACCGCCCGCCGGCCAAGGTGTCCCGCCTGCCGCTCTCGCGCCAACGGCGGGGTTGGGAAAGCGGGACCTTCACGCGTCGGGTGCGGCTCGTGCGCATGGTCCTGCTGCTGGCCATGTTGCTGTTGGTGGCCCGGTTGATCGACGTCCAGGTTCTCCACGCCGGCGCCTACCAGGCGGCGGCGCGCGGGGAATCCTCCATTCAGGTCTCGCTGGCCTCGTTGCGCGGTGGCATCTATGACCGCGACGGCGCGCCACTGGCACTCTCCGTCCCCACCGATGACGTCGTGGCCGACGACTTCCAGATCGCCCACCCGGTGCGGACGGCCATCGCGCTCTCGCCCATCATTCATGTTCCCGTCGCGACGCTGGCCGCCGAGTTGCACCGGAAGACGGGCTACGTCGTCCTGGCCCGCCAGCTCCCGCAGTCGACCGGGCAGACGATCTCCAACGACGCCTTCCCCGGCATCTCGCTCATCGACGACTCGAAGCGGGAGGTGCCCAACGGGAACCTCGCCTCGCCGGTGGTCGGGTTCACCAACGCCGCCGGTCACGGCGCGGCCGGACTCGAGTACGGGGACAACCGCCAGCTGGCCGGCGTCGACGGCAAGGAGACGATCATGGAGTCGCCCGCCGGCGTGGCCCTGCCCCAGTCCCCGGTGACCGACCAGGTGGCCTCGAGCCCGGGCACCGGAATGGAGCTGACGCTGGACTCGCAGCTCCAGTACGAGTCGGAGCAGGCTCTGGCCAAGGCGATCGAGTCATCCAACTCGACCAGTGGTACCGCCGTCGTGATGGACGTCAAGACCGGCCAGATCCTCTCCATGGCCAACCTCGCCGCCACCCACCCGGCCGCGCTCGGCGCGGCGCCCGCCTCCGCACCGTCGGATCCCAACGGCGTCGTGCCGATCGGGCCGCACGACGCCGTCGACGAAGCGCAGAGCAACCTGGCGGTGACACAGCTCTACGAGCCGGGCTCGGTCTTCAAGTTGGTGACCTTCTCGGCCGCTCTGCAGGACGGCCTGATCAACCCCAACTCCCAGTTCACCGTGCCCGACCACATCAGCCTCGACGGCTCGACCTTCCACGATGCCGAGCCCCACCCCACCGAGCAGCTCACCGCCACGCAGATTCTGGCCCAGTCGTCCAACATCGGAACGGGACTGATCGCCCAGGGAGTGGGGGAGCAGCGCCTCCTCAGCCAGGTGAAGGCTCTCGGCTTCGGCCAGTCGACGGGTCTCGATTTCCCGGGCGAGTCGCCCGGGTTGCTCGCCACCGCCGCGCAATGGGAGCCGACGGACTACGTATCGCTCCCCATCGGCCAGGTCGACGCCGTCAGCGCCCTGCAGGTGCTCGACGCCTACAACACCGTGGCCAACGGCGGCACCTACGTGGCGCCGAAGCTGGTCCAGGCCACGGTCAGCCCGTCGGGGGCCCTCACCAAAACGGCCCCCTCCGCCACCCACCAGGTCTTCAAGCCGTCCGTCGACTCCGAGCTCACCACAATGCTGGAGCAGGTCGTCAACCAGGGCACCGGTACCAGTGCCGCGGTGCCGGGGTACACGGTCGCCGGCAAGACCGGCACCGCGCAGATCCCGACCGCCGGCCACGACTCCTACGTTCCCGGCGCCTACATGGCGTCCTTCGTGGGCTTCGCCCCCGCCGCCAACCCCACGCTCTCCATGATTGTGGTCCTCGACCGGCCGACGCCGATCTTCGGCGGCACGGTGGCCGCGCCGGTGTTCTCGCAGATCATGAGCTACGCGCTGCACCGCTACGACATCCCCACCACCCCGGGCGCCCAGGCGCCCGCCAGCACGCCGGGCACCACGCCGACGTCGACCTCGGACCAGGCCCAGGACATCACGTGACCCTGGCCTTCACACCTGTTGCAGTCGTCTCGCAGGGGTGTCCGGGGCATGCAACGCTGTCGGTTCGACCATGTCACGTGTGCCCATGAACCTCCTCTTCGACGACATTGAGGTGATCGAGTCCGTCGGCGACCCCTCCTCGGTCGAGGTCAGCGGTATCTCGCACGACAGCCGCCGGGTCGTCCCGGGCGACCTCTTCTTCTGCGTGCCCGGACGCATCAGCGACGGGCACGTGCACGCGGCGGAGGCCGTGGACCGCGGTGCCATCGGTCTTCTCTGCGAGCACTTCATTCCCGAGCTCATTGAGCAGGACGTGGTGCAGACCCGGATCGCACCGGGCACCATGCGCCCCGTGATGGCGCGGCTGGCGGCTTCGTTCTACGGCTACCCGGCGCGCGACCTGTTGATGATCGGTGTGACGGGCACCAACGGCAAGACGACCGTGACCCAGTTGCTGGGCGATCTTCTCAGCGCGGCCGGACGGCCCACCAACGTCATGGGGACGCTGTCGGGGACGCGCACGACGCCCGAGGCCACCGAGGTGCAGCGGATTCTGGCCGGAGTGCGCGACCGTCAGAAGTCCGATGGACAGCGTCACGCCGTGGCGATGGAGGTGTCGAGCCACGCGCTCGTCCAGTCGCGCGTCGAGGGGATCCACTTCGATGTGGCGGTCTTCACCAATCTGAGTCACGACCATCTCGACTACCACAAGACGATGGAGCAGTACTTCGAGGCGAAGGCGATGCTCTTCACCCCGAGCCGCGCGCTGCGCGGCGTCGTGCAGGCCGACGACCCGTGGGGGCGGCGGCTCCTGGAGCAGGCCCGCATCCCGACGGTCGCCGTGCACCACGCCGATGCCACCGACGTGGTGCTGCGGCCCGGCTCCTCCGCGTTCACCTGGCGCGGGCAGCGGATCACCACGCCGCTGACGGGGGCGATCAACGTCGACAACGCACTACTGGCGGCCGAGGCCGCGTTGGCGCTCGAGGAGCTGGATCTCGGACCGGAGGAGATCGCGCGGGCCATGGCCCACTTGGCCCCTGTCCCGGGCCGGCTCCAGGTCATTGCCGCGCCGGGCGGCCGAGGGGGTGGGGACGCGTCCCCGGCCGCGGCTCCCGCAGCCGGCTCACCCACCCACGACAGCCCATCCTTCACGGTGCTGGTCGACTACGCGCACACGCCGGCCGGCCTGGAGGTGGTGCTGGGTGAGGCACGGGGCCTGGCGCCGTCGGGCCGGGTGCTCTGCCTCTTCGGCTGCGGCGGGAACCGCGACCGGGCAAAGCGACCCCTGATGGGCGCGGCAGCGGCGCAGCTGAGCGACCTGGCCGTCGTCACGTCCGACAACCCGCGCGACGAGGACCCGCTCGCCATCATCGACGAGGTGCTGACCGGGATCCCCGGCGGGCGGGCCAACCCGCGGGTCGTGGTCGAGCCCGACAGAGGCGTGGCGATCCGCCTGGTGCTCGACGCGGCTCGCCCGGGCGACATTGTGGTCATCGCCGGCAAGGGCCACGAGACCTACCAGGAGATCGGCGGGCAGCGCCTTCCCTTCGACGATGCCGTCGAAGCACGCCGGGCACTCTCGGCCCGCTTCGGGTCGGACCCGCGCACGTGGGCGCCGCCGGCGGGAGCGACCCCGGTCGTCTCCCTGCCGGAGGGCTGACGGCCTGTGCTCGGCCTCCTCGTCTCGGGAAGCGTCGCTCTGTGGGTCGCCATCCTCTTCACCCCCTTCCTGATCCGCTACTTCCGCGCCCGCGAACTGGGTCAGCACATAAGGGAGGACGGGCCGGCCTCCCACTCAGCCAAGGCCGGGACGCCGACCATGGGCGGCATCGCCATTGTCGCCGCCACGGTCTTCGGGTACGCCATCGGCCACATCGGCACCGAGATCCGCTTCTCGCGCACCGGGTACCTCGCCGTCGGGGCCGTCGTGGCCTTCGGCCTCATCGGCTACCTCGACGACTACATCAAGGTGCACCACAAGCGGAGCCTCGGGCTGAACAAGCGCGGCAAGTCGGCCGCCCAGCTGGTGTGCGCGCTCGTCTTTGCCGAGTTGGCCGTGCACTGGGCCCACACGTCGACGGCGCTCTCGTTCACGCGGGCCGACGCCATCGGCATCAACCTCGGCCCGTACCTGTGGGTCCTCTTCGCCGTGCTCGTCATGGTCGGCTCGTCCAACGCAGTGAACATCACCGACGGCGTGGACGGTCTGGCCGCCGGCGCCGGCACCTTCTGCTTCGCCGTGCTCTCCATCATGGGCTACTGGGTGTTCCGGCACTACATGATCTACCACGTGCTCCCGGCCTCGGCCATCGACCTCTCGCTGGTCGCGGTGGCGTTGGCGGGCGCCTGCATCGGCTTCCTCTGGTGGAACGCGGCGCCGGCCAAAATCATCATGGGCGACACCGGGTCGTTGGCGATCGGCGCCGGCCTGGCCGCGCTGTGCCTCCTTCTCAATCTCGATCTCCTGCTGCTGGTCATCGGCGGGCTCTTCGTCATGGAGACCGTCTCGGTGATCCTGCAGATCATCAGCTTCCGCGTCTTCCACCGGCGCATCTTCCGGATGGCCCCGATTCACCACCACTTCGAGCTCGGGGGCTGGCCCGAGACCACCGTGATCGTCCGCTTCTGGATCCTCGGCGGCCTCTTTTGCGCGTTGGGCCTCGGTATCTTCTACGGGGATTTCCTGACGGTGGCGAAGTTCACGTGACCGTCCCGCGCGTCGGCGCACCGGTCGTGGGACGGGCTGGGGCCGCGGTCCGCCACTTCGGTCCCGGGGTGGGGGAGACTGCAGGTATGCATCGGGTGTCGGACCGGGCTGAGGGGCGCGCCCGCGCCCAGAGGGAGCGGGCATCGTGACGTCGACGCGCAGCATCGCCCCGCCCCAGCGGCACACGTCGCCCCGCCCGCGCCGCACCACCAGGGCGACGACCGTCGCCCCCCGCTCCTCGGCACACCGAGGCGCCGCAGGTGGCCTCGGTGTCCGCATCGGCAGCCACCGGCTCTCGGTCTCGACGCTGCTGCTCCTCGATGTGGTCCTGCTCTGCCTCATCGGGCTCGTCATGGTGGGCTCGGCGTCGTCGGTCATCTCGATCGCCACGTACGGCTCGCCCTGGGCCATCCTCATCAGGGAGGCCATGTGGATGGCGATCGGCGCCGTGGCGCTGTGGCTGGCGGTCCGCTTCGACTACCGCAAGCTCCGTCGGTTCAGTCCCCTCATCATGCTGGTGACGATCGGGCTGCTCTTCGTCGTGCTGGTCCCGGGCCTGGGCGTCCACGCCATGGGCTCGAGCCGCTGGGTCGGCTTCGGGCAATTCCGGCTGCAACCGTCCGAGTTGATGAAGCTGGCCCTCACCCTGTTCGCCGCCGACTTCATCACGCGCCGCCTCGACGAGGACGCCGCCGACCGCCGCATCATCGGCCCCTTGCTCATCGTCACGGGCTTCGCCTGCGTGCTCATCCTGGCCCAGCCGGACATGGGCACGGCCATGGTCCTGGGCTTCATCGCGCTCGCCCTCCTGTTCGTGTCCGGCGTGCGTCTGGGGCCGGTCATGAAGGTGATGGCCGCGCTCGTCGGGCTCGCCCTCATTGTCGCCGTGGCCTCGCCCTACCGTCGCGCCCGGCTGCTGTCGTTCATGGACCCCTCCGCCCACAGCTCGGGGTCCGGCTACCAGGTCATGCAGTCGCTCATCGGGCTGGGGTCGGGCCACTTCGTCGGTTCCGGCCTGGGTGGCGGGCAGGCGCAGTGGGGCTTCCTCCCGAACGCGCACACCGACTTCATCTTCTCGGTCATCGGCGAGGAGCTCGGGATCGTCGGCGCACTGCTGGTGCTCGCCCTCCTGGGCGCCTTCATGTGGCTGGGCATCCGGGCCGCGGTGCAGTCGGCCGACCGCTTCGGCGCCCTGGTCTCCCTGGGCCTGGTGGCCTGGGTCGGGGCGGAGACGCTCATCAACGTGGGTGCGGTGGTGGGCGTGCTGCCCGTCACCGGCATTCCGCTTCCGTTCATCTCCTTCGGAGGCTCGTCACTGGTGATCACCATGGCGGCGGCCGGCATCCTGATCAACGTCGCCCGGCAGGGCGAGGCGCCGAGTGCATTGCGGGTGGCCGGGTCGGGCCGCCGGACCGCCGGCGCGGCCCGAGGTCGGTGAGCGCCCGGCGCGGCACGGTGATTGCGGGCGGTGGGACGGGCGGTCACATCGTCCCTTCGCTGCAGATCGCGCGCGCCCTGGTCGACCGGGGTCACGCTGCGGCGTCCATCGAGCTGTTCGGCTCCCGCCGCGGGCAGGAGGCCACGACGTGGCCGACGCTCGAGTTCCCCTACACCCTGCTCCCCGGCCGGGGGGTTCGCCGCAGTGTCCGTCCCTCGGCCTGGTGGGCCAACGCCGGTGCGCTCGTCGGCCTGGCCTGGGCCTGCCTGCATGCCCTCGGTTCCTTCCTCGTCCGGCGGCCGCGGGTGGTGGTCGTCGTCGGCGGGTACGCCAGCTTCCCTGCCGGACTGGCCGCTCTCTGCACCAGGGTGCCGTTCGTCTGCATGACCACCGACTCGGTGCCGGGCGCAGTCAACGGCCTGCTCGGTCGCTTCGCCGCCGCCAATGCCGTGGCCTTCGCGGGGACGGACCTGCCGCGGGCCCACGTCACGGGCACGCCGGTCTGGCCCGCGCTCGCCACCTTGGTGCGGACACCGGAGGGTCGGGCGGCCAGCCGGATGACGTTGGGCCTGCCGCCCGAGCGCCAAACCGTGGCCTGCGCCGGTGGCTCGCTCGGTGCCCGCAGGGTCAACGGTGCGGCGGCCGACCTGGCGGCCGCCTGGGTCGCGCACGACGACCGCTCGGTGTACCACGTGACGGGGCGACGTGACTATGAGGCGTTCGCGCGCGTGGCGGGCGAAGAGGCAGCGAAGAGCCTCGGCCTCTGTTACCGGGTGGTGCCCTACGAGGACGACATGCCCGACTTCTACAACGCGGCCGACGTCTGTGTGGTCCGGGCCGGGGCGATGACGGTGGCGGAGGTGCTGATGGCGGGAGTTGCGGCCATCCTGGTCCCTCTGCCCGGCGCCCCGCGCGACCACCAGACGCGCAACGCCGAGGCGCTCGTCACCATGGGCGCCGCGGTACACATCCCCGATCACGAGTGCGACGGGCGGCGGCTCGCCCTCGAGCTCGATGCCCTCCTGGGCGATCCCGAGCGCCTCCGGGCCATGCGCGACGCCGCCCGGGACAACAGCCACCCCGACGCGGGCAGCGCGCGTCGCCGAGCTCGTTGACGCCCATGCCCGCTGACGGCGCCGCGACCCTCGACCTCGGGTCGCCCCGGCGCATCCACATAGTGGGCATCGGGGGAGCCGGCATGAGTGCCATCGCACTCGTGCTCCGGGACATGGGTCACCACGTCTCCGGTTCGGATCTGAAGGACTCGCCGGTGGCCGAGCGGCTGCGCTCCCACGGCATCGCGGTGGCGGTCGGGCACAGCCCGGAGAACGTGGCGGGTTCCGACGCGGTGACGTACTCGCCCGCGGTCCAGCCCGAGAACCCCGAACTCGTCGAGGCGCGGGCCAGGGGCATGCTGGTCGCGCCCCGCTCCGTGATGCTGGCCGCCATCTGCGCCACCCGCCGCTGCCTCGCGGTGTCGGGCACGCACGGGAAGACGACGACCGCCTCCATGCTGTCGCTGATCCTGGTCGAGGCCGGCATGCGGCCCTCCTTCGTCATCGGTGCCGATGTCAACGAAATCGGGACCAACGCCGTGTGGGACACGGGGGAGTGGCTCGTCGTCGAGGCGGACGAGAGCTACGGCACCTTCCAGGCCATCGCGCCCGATCTGGCCGTGCTGACCAACGTCGAGCCGGACCATCTGGACTTCTACGGGACCTTCGACGTGCTGCGCGCCGCCTTTGCCGACTTCGTGGCCGGCGCGCGTGACGGCTCGATCGTCTGCGCCGACGATCCCGAGGCGGCGGCCATCGGCCGGGAGCACGGGTCGACCACCGTGGGCACCGACCCGGGATCGACCTACGTGATGGAAGGCCTCCAACTCCAACGCAGTTCCGTGTCGTTCAACCTCCGTGGGCCGGAGGGCCCGCTGGGACCGGTCGCCATCGGCGTGCCCGGTCTGCACAACGCGCGGAACGGGGCCACGGCAGCGGTGGCGGCGCTGCAGGCAGGGGCACCCTTCGCGGCGGCGCAGGCCGCCCTGGCGCGCTTCGCCGGGGTCACCCGGCGCTTCGAATTCCGCGGCGAGGCCGGCGGCGTGACGTTCGTTGACGACTACGCCCACCTCCCCGCCGAGGTGCGCGCCGCCCTGGCCACGGCCCGCACGGGTGGGTGGGATCGCGTCGTCGCGGTCTTCCAACCACACCGCTTCTCCCGCACCGCCGCGCTGGCACCGGAATTCGGGACCGCCTTCGTGGACGCCGACGTGCTCGTCGTGACCGACATCTACAGCGCCGGCGAACGGCCCGTTCCCGGTGTGTCGGGCCGCCTGGTGGCCGACGCCGTCCGGGACCAGGATCCGCGGCTGCCGGTCACGTACGCGGCCGGGTGGGAGGAGCTCCGTCAGACCGTCGCGGCCGAGCTGCGGCCCGGCGACCTCTGCCTGACCCTGGGTGCGGGCGACCTCACCACCCTGCCCGACCAGCTACTCGACGCACCGCGATGGTGACAGCAGGGGAGAGATGGTGGTGAGGCCCGGCGACGGACTGCGCGCCCTGGCCGGCGCCCTCGGTGCCCGCGCCACGCAGGACAAGCCGCTGGGCCCGCTGACGACCTACGGCGTCGGGGGAACGGCGGCGCTCTACGTCGAGATCGAGGGACCCGACGATCTGGCGGCGGTGCGCAGGGCCTGGTCGCAGCACGCGGCGGCGGGGGCACCGCCTCCGCCGGTCTTCGTCTTGGGACGCGGCTCCAACCTCCTGGTGGCGGACGAAGGGTTCGCGGGGATCGTGCTGCATCTTGGTGGGGGGTTCGCCGGCATCGACCTGCCGGCGCCCGGTTGCACCGGTGGCGCCGCTCCCGTCGTGGTCCGGGCCGGGGCAGCGGTCGCGCTGCCGGTGCTGGCCCGTCGGGTGGCCGATGCCGGATGGAGCGGGCTGTCCTGGGCCGTCGGCGTGCCGGGATCGGTCGGCGGTGCCGTGCGCATGAACGCCGGGGGCCACGGGTCGGACCTGGCGTCGTGCCTCGTGCGCTACGACTGGATCGACCTGGCCAGTGACGCCGGGGGCACCGACGGCGTCACGCGCCTCGCCTACGGCTACCGGTCCTCCTCGGTGGCGGCCACCCAGGTGGTGGTGGCGGCCGAGCTGGCCGTCACGCCGGGTTCGGCCGAGGAGGAGCAGGCGGCGGTGAGCGCCATCGTCAGATGGCGCCGCGAGCATCAGCCGGGTGGCTCCAACGCCGGCTCGGTGTTCACCAATCCCGAGGGTGACTCGGCCGGACGGCTCATTGAGGCGGCGGGGTTGAAGGGCTTCCGGCTGGGCACGGCGCACGTGTCGGAGAAACATGCCAACTTCATTCAGGCGGACAAGGACGGCCGGGCGGACGACGTGCACGCCCTGATGGGGCACGTCCGCGAGGTCGTGGCGGAGCACAGTGGCGTGGTGCTGCAGGCCGAGGTCCGCCTCCTCGGCTTCGGCGCCGGGAAAGATGGTCCGGTGGACGGGCACAGCGGGGCGGCGCCATGACGCCGGTGGGAACCGAGGAGCGGAAGGCCCCGGCCGCCGCGCCAGGGCGCGGTCGACGCATGGACCCGCGCATCTCGGCCCGGCGGACGGCGGTCATCAAGGAGCAGGGACGGCGCCGCCTGATCATCGCCGGCGTGGCCCTCGGGGTCGCGGCCCTGGTCGTGGGTGGATGGTTCCTCCTCCACACCCCGTTGTTCTCGGCCCGCTCGATCACGGTGACCGGCAACGTGCACGAGACGTCGGCGGAGGTGGTGGCCCAGGCGGGACTGGCCAGTCATCCGCCGCTGCTCGACGTCGACGCCGGTGCCGCGGCCGCCCGCCTGGAGGAGCTCCCCTGGGTGCGCGTGGCCAGCGTGCACGTCTCATGGCCCGACGGGGTGCGCATCGCCGTGACAGAGGAGACGCCCCGCTTCACCGCCGGCACGCCCGCGGGCCAGTGGGCGACACTCAGCAACGACGGCCGGGTGCTGGCCCTGTCGGCCACCCGCCCGGCGGGGCTCCTGCTGCTGACAGTGCCCGAGCCCCCCGGCCAGCCCGGCAGGGTGCTTCCGGCCAAGGACGCGCCGGGGCTCCGGGTTGCCTCGACACTGCCGGCCTCCTTCGTCGGACAGGTGACCGCCGTCACGGTCGAGCCCGCCGGTTGGGTGCAGCTGACCCTCACCACGCCGGTCCTGGTCGACATCGGCACCACGTCCGAGCTCACCGCCAAGTACGAGGACGTTTCCTCCATTCTGGCCGGGGCCACGCTGCACAACGGCGATGTCATTGACGTCAGTGTCCCCGATGCTCCGACGGTGACCCCGGGCTGACCTAGGATGCTTGACCAGCCTGAACACCCACCCGTATGGTGGGGCCACGTTCCCGCACTGTGAACATCAACCTTCCCCAGAGGTTCAGGGATTGGTCGCAGGCCACAGACCGCGGGCGACGACTGGCGGAAACCACCAGCGAGTGACCGGTCGGCGATCGACCCGAGGACGAGGGAGTTCATGACGACCGTGCCTTCCCAGGGCAACTACCTGGCAGTGATCAAGGTCGTCGGGGTCGGTGGCGGCGGTGTCAATGCGGTCAACCGGATGATCGACTCTGGACTGCGCAACGTCGAATTCATCGCGGCCAACACCGACGCCCAGGCGCTTCTCATGAGCGACGCCGACCTGAAGCTCGACATCGGGCGCCAGCTCACCCGCGGGCTCGGAGCGGGCAGCGACCCCGAGGTGGGGCGACTGGCCGCCGAGGAGCACCGGGTCGAAATCGAAGAGGCGCTCCAAGGGGCCGACATGGTCTTCATCACCGCCGGCAAGGGCGGTGGAACCGGCACGGGCGCCGCACCGGTGGTGGCCGAGATCGCCAAGGGCCTGGGCGCGCTGACCATCGGAGTCGTGACCCGGCCCTTCACCTTCGAGGGCCGGCGCCGGGCCATGCAGGCGGAGAAGGGGATCCAGATCCTCAAGGAGAAGGTCGACACGCTCATTGTCATTCCGAACGACCGGCTCCTCACCGTGTCGAACGACAAGACCAGCATGGTCAACGCCTTCAAAATGGCCGACGAGGTCCTCCTGCAGGGTGTGCGTGGCATCACGGACCTGATCACGGTGCCCGGACTCATCAACACCGACTTCGCCGACGTGAAGATGGTCATGACCAATGCCGGCACGGCCATCATGGGCATCGGTTCCTCCATCGGTGAGGGTCGGGCGGCCAACGCGGCGCGGGCTGCGATCACGTCGCCGCTGCTCGAGGCCTCCATCGAGGGCGCCCGAGGCTTGGTGCTGAACATCGCCGGTGGTTCTGACCTGGGTCTTTTCGAAGTGAACGAGGCCGCCGAGATCATCCACGCGGTGGCCCACCCCGACGCCAACATCATCTTTGGCGCCGTGATCGACGACACCATGGGCGACGAGGTCCGCGTGACGGTGATCGCGGCCGGCTTCGAGCGCTGGGAAGAGGGCACGCCGCCGACGACCAAGGCCGGCGACCTGGCCTCGACGATCTTCTCGACGCCCGAGACGGTGGACATCTTCGCCGATGCCACCGGGTCGGACGAGGAGCTCGACCTGGGAGACGACGATTTCGACGTCCCCTCCTTCCTCCGCTAGCGACGAGGTCGCGCGGAGCCTGCTGGCGGTCCGGGAGCGCATCGAGCGCGCCGGCGGCGACAGTGCCCGGGTGCGGGTGATCGGCGTGACCAAGGGGTTCGGCCCCGAAGCGGTCCGGGCGGCACGCGAGGCGGGGCTGACGGACCTGGGCGAGAATTATGCCGCCGAACTGGTCGCGAAGGCGGCGGCGGCCGAAGCCGGCGTGGTCTGGCACTTCCTGGGTACGGTGCAGCGGAACAAGGTTCGCGAGCTTGCCCCCCTGGTTGGTCTGTGGCAGAGCGTCGCCCGCCAGGTCGAGGGGGAGCGGATCGCCCGTTTCGCCCCTCGGGCGCCGGTGTTGGTGCAGGTCGAGACGACGGGCCTGCCCGGCCGCAATGGATGCCCCCCGGCGGCGACCGGGGAACTGGTGGCGCGACTGGTCGACTTCGGGCTCGAGGTGCGGGGTCTCATGACCGTGGCCGCCCCGGGCGGTGACGCGGCGAAGCAATCGTTCGAGACGTTGGGGCGCCTGGCGGATCGCCTCGGGCTGGAGGAACGCTCCATGGGCATGAGCGACGACCTCGAGGCGGCCGTTGCGGCCGGGTCGACGATGGTACGCATCGGGCGGGCTCTCTTCGGGGCCCGACCTCCGGCGACGGCAGCGTGAGGTGGAGGGTCACCGGCAAGCTCTGCTGGAGGGCGATGTGAGGCTGAGCACGAGCGTGACGGTGAAATGGGCTCGGAACCTGGGCTGCCAGGACCCGCCTGGGTTGCCGAGCAGGCACTACGCTGTCGGAGGACAGGAGAAGGAATGTCACCCTCGTTCATGAAGAAGACCATGGTGTATCTCGGCCTGCTCGACGACGAGTATGACGAGTACGACGACCTGGAGGATCGCGCCCCCGCGGCTTCTCGGCCGCGACCCGGGTCGAGCCCCGGTCCCAGGATCAGGAGCCTGCCGAGGAGTTCAGCGGCGGCATGAGCAGGGTGCGCACCATTCCGCGTGAGTCGGCTCAGCCGAGCCAGCAGACCCGGTCAGCACCGAGCAACGTGGCGCCCCGGCCTTCGGCCGTGCGGGCCATGCCGGTTGACACGACCATGAACCCGACCGGACCGGCGCCGGCTCCTTCGGGACGGGTGCATGTGGTCGCCCCGTCCCGGTTTGGCGACGCCAAGGAGATCGCTGACCGCCTGAAGGACAACCGGCCGGTGATCGTGAACCTCCAGATGGCCGATCGCGATCTGCAGCGACGCATGATCGACTTCTGCAGCGGGGTCACCTACGCACTGAGCGGTGAGATGGAAAAGGTGGCGGACCAGGTCTTCCTGCTCGCGCCCACCAACGTGAAGGTCTCCGAAGAGGAGCGGCAGCGACTGGTTGAGCGCGGTTTCGGCCGCGACTAAACGCAGTACCCTCGCAGGTTGATGAGCATCTTTCACCTCCTGGCGTGGCTGATCGAGGCCTACATCTGGCTCGTCATGTTCCCCTACGCGATCCTCAGCTGGTTCCGGATTCAGCCTGGGACGACGCTGGCTCGGATCCAGTATTTCCTCTACCGGGCGACCGAACCGGTGCTGCGTCCGGTGCGCCGGATCATCAAGCCGATGGGCGGGCTGGATTTCTCGTTCCTGATCGTCATCCTGGTTGCGCAATTTGTGTTAATTCCCGTGCTCTTGCACTGATTCCGCCATAACCAATTGCCAAGTGGGGGAGGGTTAGACTCGCGGACCATGGACAATTCTCAGGCTCCGTCATCGATTCTCGACACGCTTCGCACCGTCGAATTCCGCCTCGGGCTGAAGGGCTACAACGTCGATGAGGTCGATGAGTACCTGGACAAGGCTGCCCAGGAGGCCGAGGCGCTCCAAGACCACGTCCGGCAACTGAACGAACGGCTGCGCCAGGCCAGTGAGCGCATCGCACAGCTCGAGCGCGACAAGCGTGCTGCGCCGGCCGCGGTCGACAGCGAAGAGGCGGCCGCTGCTGCGGCTGCCGCGGCCGCAGCGACCGCCGAGGCCAACGCCCTCTCGGACGAGACGTTGCAGCGAACACTTCTGCTGGCACAGAAGTTCGTCGACCAGACTAAGCGAGAGAGCGAGGCGGAAGCCGCCACCGTTGTCGCCCAGGCAGAGGAGACGGCGCGGGCCGCCATTGCCGCCGCCGAGGCGACAGCAGCCCAACTGCAGACGGAGACGCACCAGAAGCTGCGGGACGAGGTGGCACGCCTGGAGTCCACGCGCACGGAGCTGGCGACAGATGTCGAGAGCATGGCCCGTCACCTCGAGTCTGAGCGCAACCGGCTCCGCGGCGCCCTTTCCGAGATCCTCAAGTGGGTGGACGAGAACGTGCAGCCGGCGAACTCGCTCATGGGTGTGAAGCCGAAGGGATCCGTGCCGCACGACCAGGACGCCCAGCAGAAGCTGCCGGAGGCGGATGACGGTGCGCCGACGCTGAACCTGCAGAGCGCTTCGGTCTCCGGATCACCTCGGCCGCTCTAATCCACTCCTGAGGGGGCAGCCGGGCTTGTTGCCCCTGTCCTCGCTGTCCGGTAT
The DNA here is from genome assembly GCA_963783965.1 of uncultured Acidimicrobiaceae bacterium. GTDB lineage: Bacteria > Actinomycetota > Acidimicrobiia > Acidimicrobiales > RAAP-2 > Bog-473. Next base: position 264,507 of record CAWAPQ010000002.1, read on the forward strand.
CGTCACCCGCTCCCCGGACGAGGTTCCTTTCGGGGAAACAGGCCACCTGACGTGGTCCCAAGGAGGGAACGATGACCCCAGCGAGCAAAGGTGCCCAGGTCAAACGGGCGCCCGCGTCGCGATCGGCCGCCGCGACAACCTCACGGGCCGGGAACAAAAAGACCTCGACCAAGGTTGACGCAACGGCGACAAAGCGTCCCGCCCCGACAAAAAAGAAGGCAGCTCCTGTTGTGAAGAAGGCAGCCACTGCGGCGAAGAAGCCCGCTCCGTCTCCGAAGAAGTCCACCGTCGTGCCCAAGAAGACCGCGTCCGCGACGACCAAGAAGGCGGTGACAGGGGATAAGGCCGCGGCACCGGCCAAGAAGGCGGCACCAGCCGCCAAGAAGGCCGCTCCGGCCACGAAGTCGGGTCCGGCTCCGGCCACCGCCAAGAAGGTGGCTGAGAAGCCCGCCGCCAAGAAGGCCGCCTCCGGATCCAAGGTGGCCGCGGCCAACGGTGCCGCCGCCGCCGCCCCGGCCCGCACGACCTTCACGCCCAAGCCGAAGGCGCCGCCCCCGGTGCGGCCCAAGACCGGCCCCTACGCCAAGGACACCAAGTTCCTCGATGAAGTGCGCGAGCTGCTGCACGCCGATCGTGCGATCTACCAGGAGCAGGCGACGTCGCTGCGCGCCGAGGCGGACTCGCTGGCGCTCGAGCGCGAGCCCGGTGACGTCCAGTTCGACGAGGAGTCGGGCGAGGGCGGCACCGTGACGGTCGATCGGGAGCGGAACCTTGCGCTCTCCGGGCAAGCCCTGCTGGCGGTGGAGGAGATCGACGATGCGCTGCGACGCATCGACGACAAGACGTACGGGTACTGCGAGCGATGCTTCCAGCCGATCCCGAAGCCGCGCCTGCGGGCGTTGCCGTACGCCCGACTCTGCGTGGCCTGCAAGAGCGGCGGGTTGTCGCGGCGCTAACCCGCTGCGGCGTCCTGGCGTTTGCCATCGCCGTCATCGTGGTGGTGGCGGACCGGGTGACCACGTCACTCGCCGTGGACCATCTCCATGCCGTCCGCCACATCTGGGGTCCCTTTGGGCTTGCTCTCACCTACAACTCAGGCTTCGCCTTCAGCCTGTTCAGCGGGCGGGCCGTCTTCGTGACGGTTGTCCTGTGCATCGGTGTCGTGGTGGTGGCGCTCCTCGTGGCCCAGGTGCGCACACTGCCCCTGGCCGTGGGGTCGGGGCTGGTCCTCGGGGGGGCCGCCGGGAACCTGAGCGAACGGATCGTCGGGGGGCCCGGCGGGCAGGTGCCCGACTTCATCACCCTGAGCTATTGGCCGACTTTCAACCTGGCTGATGCCTGCGTCACCATCGGCGTGATCATCATCATCGTGGCCCTGCTCTTCGGCGCTCGGGCCCCGGTGGAGCCCAAGGTCGGAAAGGCCGCGTGAGCGGGCATCCCGACACGAGACCATCGGGAGGTGGCGAGGAGACCATCTCGACGCAAGTCCCGGCCCTGCTCGCAGGGGTCAGGGTGGATCGCGGCGTCGCCATGGTGGCCGACGTGTCCCGGGGCGCCGCGGCGCAGCTGATCGCAGCGGGCCGCGTCCGGGTCGACGGTTCCCCTGTCTCGGTGGGCCGGGAGGTGCTCCGCGAGGGGTCCACCCTCACGATCGTGCTCCCGGCGGCTGACGACGCCGGGGTCAGAGCCGAGCCCGGCGTGCGCTTCGACGTCGTCTACGCCGACGACGCGGTGGCCGTGGTGGACAAGCCGGCGGGGCTGGTCGTGCACCCCGGCGCCGGCCACCACGAGGGAACCCTCGTCGGCGGGCTGCTGGCCCGTTTCCCTGACCTGGCCGACCTGGTGACGGCCGGAGTGTGCCCACCGGACCGGCCGGGGATCGTGCACCGGCTCGACAAGGGCACGTCGGGCCTCCTCGCCGTGGCCCGGACCGAGCAGGCCTACCGGGCGCTCGTCGATCAGTTGGCGACCCGGACGATGGAGCGCCGTTACCTCGCCCTGGTGACCGGAACCGTGCCCGACGACCGCGGCGAGGTGGAGGCCCCGATCGGCCGTTCCGCCCGCACGCCGACCAAAATGGCGGTGACCAACTCGGGGAAGCCGGCACGCACCGGGTACACGGTCCTGGAACGGCGAGCGGGGGAGAATCCGACGACCCTGCTCGAGCTCGCACTCCAGAGCGGGCGCACGCACCAGATCCGCGTGCACATGGCGGCGATCGGCCATCCCGTGGTGGGGGACGCCCGCTACGGGACGCCGGACAAGCGGCTCGGGAGCGGGCGCTTCTTTCTGCATGCCTTCAAGCTGGCCTTCGTGCACCCGGAGACCGGGGCTCGCGAAGAATTCACGTCGCCACTGCCCGAGGACCTGCAGACGTACCTGGGCTAGCGGGCAGTGGCCAGGCCCCGGAGCGGTGACGGCATTGCAACCGTCACCAAGGGGCCCGCGCAGCACTGCTGTCTCCGGGCGTGACCCCGGAGGGACGTTGGCCTCAGGCCGCCTCGTGGATGCCGACCACGTCCGTGTCGAACGACAGCGCAGCCAGGGCCTCCTCTTCGGCTCGGCGCACTCGCCGGACACCGACGCCCAACCGCTCCGCCGTCGACTGCAACGAGGCCGGGGAGTCACCGCCGAACCCGAAACGCAGCCTGAGCACATCGCGCTGGAGGTCGGGCAGACGCTCGACCGCGTCACGGACCCGGTCGTACACCATCGTCTGCTCGACGTCGGCCACGAAGTCCGAGTCGTCGGGGGCCACGAGCTCGCCCAGCGTGGTCGACGACTCGAGCGCGGCGGGCTGGTCCAGGGACGCGGTCACTCGGGCCACGTCCTCGAGGGACTCCCGCTCGTCTGCGGTCATACCGGTCGCCTCGTCGAGCTCGGCCACCGTGGGCGCGCGGCCCAGGGTGCTGGCCAGCTCGGACTTGGTCAACTCGAGGCGCTGGATCTGCTCGCCGACCTCGAGGGGGATCCGGATGGTGCGGCCGTGCTGCTGGACGGCGCGCTGCAGAGCCTGGCGGATCCACCACGTCGCGTAGGTCGAGAATCGGAAGCCGCGCTCCCAGTCGAACTTGTCGACGGCACGCATCAGGCCGAAGGTGCCCTCCTGGACCAGATCGGCCATGTCGACCCCACGGTCCTGGTAGCGGCGGGCCCAGTGCACCACCAAGCGGAGGTTGGCCGCCACCATCTGCCTCCGCGCAGCATCGTCACCGGCCGCGACCCGCTTTGCCAGCTCGACCTGCTGCTCGTGGTCGGGCATCGGGAATTGGTCCAAGTCTCGCAACATCAGCCCCAATGTGTCCGACGTGCTCACCGCGCTCTTCATCATCGCTCCAGACGTTCTTCGCTCACTCTCAGTCGTACGTACCCGGGCGATTCCGGGATCAACCTGTCGGGTACAACAGTGCCGACCTCCGGATCATTCCATCGGGGTGTTCGGGCCGAGTTGCGTCGATTTCCGGCCCGTGCTGGTCTACGGCCCATGCCCGGCCGGATGGTGCTCCTTCGACACGGCGCGACCGAATGGTCCGAGACTGGTAAACACACCGGACGCACCGATATTCCCCTTCTCGCCGAGGGCTGTGAGCAGGCGAAAGCCGCAGGCGCCCTGGTCCGCCAATTCGGCCCCGCCACGTTCGGGCAGGTACTGGTCAGCCCGCTGGTGAGGGCCGCGGACACGTGCACCCTGGCCGGGTTCGTCGGGGAGCCCGACCCCGACCTCATGGAGTGGGACTACGGCGCCTACGAGGGGCTGACGAGCACCGAGATCCGAGCGCTGCGGCCGGGCTGGACCCTCTGGGACGAGGGAGTCCCCGAAGGCGAGCGGGCCTCCGACGTCGGCCGCCGGGCCGACCGGGTCATTCAACGCGCCCGGGAGTTCGAGACCGACACCCTCTGTGTCGCACACGGGCACATTCTTCGCGTTCTGACGGCTCGGTGGCTCGGGCTCCCACCGGTGGCCGGGAGGCTGTTCCTCCTGCGGACCGGAGCGGTCTCCGTGCTGGGGTGGGAACTCGACTGGCCGGCGATCGAGGCGTGGAACCTGAGGGGATGACGCCGGCGAGGGGTCAGACGGTGGCGGCCACTCCACCCTGGGCCCGGGTGACCATGTCGGCCAGGCTGTAGGACTGCAGGTGGGTCCGGATCGTCTCCCCGACGTCGGCCCAGACGGCCAGCAGCACGCACTGACCCTCGTGGTCACAGGCGCCGTTCTCGTGCGGCTCGCCGAAGTCGCCTGCGGCGATCGGGCCGTCCACCGCGGAGACGATCTGGGCCAGCGAGATCTCCTCGGGCGGGCGGGCGAGCACGTAACCGCCACCCACGCCCCGCTTCGACCGGACCAGGCCTGCACCCTTGAGGGCCAGCAGGATCTGCTCCAGGTACGGCTGGGGCAGGGCGGTCCGGACCGCGATATCCCTGACCGAGGTGGGTGTCTCGGCTCCGTGCAGGGCGAGCGAGAGCAGCGCCCGGCTGGCGTAGTCACCCCGAGTGGAAACTCTCACAAGGCATGATCCTACCGGCCCATTCGTGGGTAGAGGGGGTGCGTGGGTCGTAGGGTGTCCCTCCGTGAGTGACGGCGCAGCGGCCCAGGCGACAGCGTCGGACCTGCCCCCGGGGGCGGGGAGGCCCGCGGACCAACCCGAGCCGGTCCTGCCCGACTGGGACGGACCCGGCCTCCACCGTGTGGTGCCCACGCTGCTGGGCGAGCTGGCGGCTCCCGGCGCGACCCCGCTGCCCGGGTGGTTCCCCGAGCCGGTGGCGGGGGCGAACCAGGTCGTGCTGCTCGTGATCGACGGACTCGGGGAAGAGCAACTGCGAGAGCGGATCGCCCTGGCCCCTGTCCTGGCCGGTGGTGTGGGAGGGCCCATCACCTCCGTGGCGCCGAGCACCACGGCGTGCGCCCTGACCACGCTCGTCACTGGGAGGGTGCCGGCCGAGCACGGTGTGGTCGGGTACCGGGTCGCCCTCCACGGCGATGTGATGAACGTGCTCCAGTGGTCGCTCCGCGGTGTCGATGCCCGGGTATCGGTGCCCGCATCGGAGTTCCAGCCCTGCCAGTCGTTCCCGGGAGCCCGCGGACGTGTCCCCGTCGTGACGCGGCAGGACTTCGGACCGACCGGCTTCACCGCCGCCCACCTGGGTGACGTGGACCTGCACCGCTGGTACACGCCGGCCGGGCTCGTCACGGCGGTGCGCGAGGTGGCGGCCGCCGGGGCCCCGTTCGTGTACGCGTACTACGAGGGCATCGACAAGGTGGCCCACGCCGAGGGCTTGGGCCCGTACTACGACGATGAGCTCCGCGCCGTCGATCGCCTGGTCGGCGACGTGCTGGACGCGCTCCCGTCGGGCTGCGTGCTCGTCGTGACAGCCGATCACGGGCAAGTGGAGGTGGGCGGATCGGTCGAGCTCATCGGGCCCGAGCTCATGGAGGCGGTGACCCTGATCAGCGGGGAAGGGCGGTTCCGCTGGCTGCACGTCCGCCCGGGGGCGGTCGCCGACGTGGCGGCGACGGCGCAGGCCCTCCATGGCGATGTCGCCTGGGTGCGGACGAAGGAGCAGATGATCGCGGACGACTGGCTGGGCGGCGTGCCCTCGCCGGAAGTGGCGGACCGCCTCGGTGATGTCGCCCTGGTGCCGTTCGCTCCCACGGCCTTCCTCGACCCCGCCGACACCGGCGAGCTCCGCCTGAAGGCTCGGCACGGGTCCCTGACACCGGCGGAGATGTCGATCCCCCTCCTGGGCTGGCGCACCTCGTGAGGGGGTGGCAGCCGGTGGCAACATGGGCCAGTGGCCGCCACGACGACCGGGCGGACGGGCGATACCGACGATCGAAACGAGACGGAAGGCATCATGGCTGACGCGACGAACGACGTAACCGAGAGCACGGCATCCGAGGACGGCGTGGTGGGCGTCGTCTCGCCGGACGAGGTCCTTGCCGGTGGCGGCCGCGATGAAGGCGGGGAGGAGCGGAAGACCGAGTCGGTGAACGAGCCGGCCCGGGTGTTGCGCATCGGCTCCATGGTCAAGACGCTTCTCGACGAGGTGCGGTCGGCACCGCTCGACGAGAAGAGCCGGGTGCGCCTGCGTGAGATCTACGAGCAGTCGATCCACGAGCTGTCCGAGGGGCTGTCGCCGGACCTCGTGGCCGAGCTCGACCGCATGGCGCTGCCCTTCGACTCGGATGCGCCGAGCGACGCCGAGCTGCGCATCGCGCAGGCGCAGCTCGTCGGGTGGCTCGAGGGCCTGTTCCAGGGGATCCAGGCGAGCCTGATGTCACAGCAGATGGCTGCCAGGGCCCAGCTCGAGGAGATGCGCCAGCGCGGGCTGCCCTCGGCGGGTGAGTCCGGCCGCCCCGGCGCCTACCTCTGAGCGCACGGGCCCCGAACCGGTCGTTCGCCGGCTCCGCGCCGCGGGGTAGATTGCTGGGTCCGGGGCGAATGACACAGGTGTAAGTTTCACAGGACGTGGCGAAAGGAGGGCCGGTGTCGGAGCGGTCGTTTACGCATCTGCACACCCACACCGAGTTCTCCATGCTGGACGGGGCGGCCCGGGTGGGGGACCTGGTGGCGGCTGCCGTGGCCGACGGCCAGCCCGCGCTCGGCATCACCGATCACGGGAACATGTACGGGGTCCTGGACTTCTACAAGGCCTGCCGCGACCAGGGCGTCGTCCCGATCATCGGCACCGAGTCCTACATGGCCGGCGAGTCGCGCCTGGAGCGGCCGGTGCGCCGGGGCAGGGTCGACGACACCGGAGGCGATGTCGACGGAGGCCAGAAGCTCTATTACCACCTCACGTTGCTCGCGGAGACGGTCCAGGGCTACCGCAATCTCATGCAGCTGTCCTCGGCCGCATACCTCGAGGGCTACTACTACAAGCCCCGGGTCGACTGGGAGCTCTTGGAGCGCCATCACGACGGGTTGATCGCCACCACGGGGTGCCTGGGCGGTGTGGTGCTCCAGTCGCTCCTGGCCGGTGACGTCGAGGGGGCCGAGAAGAAAGCCGCCCGGCTGCAGGACATCTTCGGCCGGGACAACCTCTTCGTCGAGCTGCAGGACCACGGGATCGCCGACCAGCACCGGACGAATCCGCAGCTGATCGAGATCGCCCGGCGTCTCGACGCGCCGCTGCTGGCCACCAACGACAGCCACTACACCCACCGCGAGGACGCCGTCGCTCACGATGCCCTCCTGTGTGTCCAGACGGGGGCCCTTCTCTCCGATACCAACCGCTTCAAGTTCGAGGGCACCGAGCACTACCTCAAGACCGCCGCCGAAATGCGGCATCTCTTCCGCGATGTCCCCGAGGCGTGCGACAACACGCTGCTGATCGCGGAGCGGGCCGACGTGCAGATCGAGCTCGGCAAGCCGAGCCTGCCCGAGTTCCCGGTGCCGGACCAGTTCAAGGGCGAGACCTACGAGGAGCGGGCACTGGCCTACCTGCGCGACCTCACCTACGGCGGTGCGCGGGAGCGCTACGGCGCCTCGCTGCCGGAGGACGTGGTGGAGCGGCTCGACTACGAGCTCGGCGTCATCGGCAACATGGGGTTCGCCGCCTACTTCCTCGTCGTGTGGGACCTGATCCGTTTCGCCCGTGATTCGAACATCCGGGTGGGACCCGGCCGTGGCTCTGCAGCCGGTTGCTGCGTGGCCTACTGCCTCAAGATCGTCGACCTCGACCCGATCCGTTACGACCTGCTCTTCGAGCGCTTCCTGAACCCGGGCCGCAAGCAGATGCCCGACATCGACATGGACTTCGACGAGCGCTACCGCGCCGACGTCATGCGGTATGCGGCCGAGAAGTACGGGAGTGACCGGGTGGCCCAGGTCATCACGTTCTCGACCATCAAGGCCCGAGCCGCCGTCCGCGACGCCGCGCGCGTGCTCGGTAAGCCGTACATCGTCGGCGACCGGATCGCCAAGGCGATGCCACCACTCGTGATGGGCCGCGACACGCCGCTCCATGCCTGCATCACCAAGACCGACGGGCACGAGGAGGGCTTCGCCGCCGCGGCCGAGCTGCGGACGATGCGCGACACCGACCCCGACGCCAAGGAGGTCATCGAAGTCGCGCTCGGCCTCGAGGGACTGCGCCGCCAGGACGGCATCCACGCCGCGGCCGTCGTGATCTCCCGTGACCCCCTGACCGATTACCTCCCCATTCAGCGCAAGCCGGAGGCGGGCGGTGTCCCCGAGGACGCCCCCATCGTCACCCAGTACGAAATGCACGGGGTCGAGGACCTCGGTCTGCTCAAGATGGACTTCCTGGGGCTGCGCAACCTCTCGGTCATGGAGCGGGCCCTCGACCTCATCGAGGCCGAGACGGGGGAGCGGCCCGACATCGACGGAGTCGATCTGGCCGACGAACCGACGCTGGAGATGCTGCGGCGTGCCGAGTCGATCGGGGTGTTCCAGCTCGAGGGCGCCGCCATGCGCCAAACCCTGCGGGCGCTGGCCCCGACGAGCTTCGACGACGTGGCCGCGCTCGTGGCCCTCTACCGGCCGGGTCCCATGGCGGCCAACATGCACCGGGACTACCCCGAGCTGAAGAACGGGCGCAAGGAACTGACGTACCTGCACCCCGACATCGAGCCCATCCTCAAGGACACCTACGGCCTCATGCTCTACCAAGAGTCGGTCATGCGGGTCGCCCAGAAGTTCGCCGGCTACAGCCTCGAGGAGGCCGACAACCTGCGCAAGGCGTGCGGCAAGAAGATCCGCAAGCTCATCGCCGCCGAGCGCGAGAAGTTCATCGCCGGGTGCATCACCGAGGGTTACGGCGAGGAGTTGGGGACACAGCTCTTCGACATCATCGAGCCGTTCGCCGACTACGCGTTCAACAAGTCCCACTCCTACGGCTACGGCCTCGTGGCGTACCAGACGGCATGGCTCAAGGCGCACTACCCGGTCGAGTACATGTCGGCCTTGCTCACGTCGGTGAAGGACAACAAGGACAAGACAGCGGTGTACCTCGCCGAGTGCCGATCCATGGGGATCGACGTGTTGGTGCCCGACGTGAACCGCTCGGTGGCGGAGTTCGCGCCCGACCGCATCGGCGACGGCGAAGGCGGCGAGCCGGCGCCGGCGATCGTCTTCGGGCTGGCCGCAGTGCGCAATGTGGGTGAGAGCCTGGTGGAGCGGATCGTGGCCGAGCGCAACGCCAACGGCCGCTTCGAGGACATCTTCGACTTCTGCGCCCGGGTGGACCCCGTGGTCCTCAACAAGCGGACCATGGAGTCACTGGTCAAGGGCGGAGCGTTCGACTCGCTGGGCCACCCCCGCCAGGGCCTCTGTCTCGTCCTCGAATCCGTCGTCGACCGTACGCTCGAGCGTCGCAAGGAACAGGACCTGGGCATCACGTCTCTCTTCGCCGCCTTCGAGGACGAGCAGACGGATCCCGGTTGGGGCGGTGCCAAGGTGGCGATCCCCGAGACCGAGTTCGACAAGGCCCAGCGCCTGGCCTTCGAGAAGGAGATGCTCGGTCTCTACGTGAGCGACCACCCGCTCATGGGCTATGAGGCCGCCATGGCCCGGTACACCGACTGCACGCTGTCGGACATGCGGGAGGACGACACGGCCGTCGGGGACCGGGCCCCGGTCCGGTCCGTCGGCGGCGTGGTGACGGACCTGCGGCGCTCGTACACCAAGAAGGGCGACCTCATGGCCCGCTTCGTGTTGGAAGACCTGCAGGCGGCGATGGAGGTCTTCGTCTTTCCCAAGACCATGGCCGAGTACGGCGCCTTCATCGAGAACGACGCCATCCTGGTCGTGCGGGGCCGGCTCGACACCCGTGAGGAGGAGCCCAAGATCGTCTGCATGGAGGTCTCCCGCCCCATCCTGGAGAGGGGTCAGGAGGATCTGCACATCACGCTGCCCCTCGGGGTGCTGACCGACGCCAAGGTCGACGGGTTGAAGGACGTGCTGAGCGGGCACCCCGGGCCCTCACCGGTGCTGCTGCACGTCGGGGCCAAGGTGCTGCGGCTCCCGCCGGAGTTCAATGTGGACTGTCGCAACGGCCTGGTGGGGGAGCTCAAGCGCCTGCTCGGCCAGAGCGCGGTCCTCTCCTGAGCACGCGGCCGGGGCGTCAGAAACGCCCTCTGAACTGGTCCGATGCGGCGGTGGGCGGGCTCGACCCGTCACCCTGAGGGTCGGCCCGGTTGGGAACGCGATCAAGACAACCAGTAGACTGACCTCATGCCGATCGTAGTGAGCACCAAGGATTGCACTGCGCTCAGCGACGCTGAGCTGGTCGAAATGGCGGACCTTTGTGCGGACCGGCCACCCGGGTTCGACATCGGTTACCTCTCCAAAGAGCGTGAGGCCTGGGTGCTCATCACCCAGGCGCGGGAGGGGAACAAGCTGCGGGGGTACTCGTTCTGCACCCTCGAGCGCATCGGGGGGACCCCCTCGTTGCTGGTCGGGCTCGCGCTGGTCGACCGCACCTCACGTGCCGAGGCGGCGCTCAAGGGCATCATGGCGGACCAGTACCGCCGGGCCCTGCTCGCCTTCCCGGACGAGGATGTCCTCCTGGGCACCCGCCTCCTGACACCCGAGGGTTTCCGTGCCTTCAACGGGCTGCAGGACGTCGTGCCCTTCCCGGGTCACAAGAGCTCGGGCGAGGAGCGCGGCGTGGGCGCGGCGCCTGTCGAAGCGCTTCGGCTGCGAGAGCCGCCTGGACGATCGCACCTTCGTCCTGAAGGGCGACGGCTCCGTTGCCGGTGGCCTGGACTTCTTCGCCCCCAAGGTCAAGATCCCCGAGGGTGTCGAGACCCACTTCGACAGTTTCAAGGCGGACCGCGGCGATCGCCTGGTTGCCTTTGGCTGGGCGATGGCCGAGGACCTGGCCGGGGGCAAGCTCGGCCGCTGAGTCCGAACCGGCGAGAGCCGGCTCAGGTGGAGGGGCTTCCGGCCGTCACCCCCGCGGGAGGACGGCCGCGCACACCTTGTAGCAATGGCCGTCCCGGGGGGGACTGACCGTCACCAGGAGATACTGCGGCTCGAATCCGAGCGCAGTGGCCAGGCTCTTCCCGCTCAGACGCTCGCGTCGGGCCGCGTCGAGGGCGCGGGCCGCATTGCGGTCCTCCACCGGGAGCCAGACGTCGTCGCGGTCCCACCCGAAGCGGACCCAGGTCGTGCCGTCGGCCTGCCGCCGGATCAGCTGGGGCCGCCGCGTCGGCTCAATGAGCGCCACCGAGGGCCGGAAGCCCCGGAACTCCCAGTAGGGGGCGGAGGGCCCCGGGAACCCCAGGAGGGGTCCGTCGGGGGCTGCGACCAGCCGTCGCAGGAGCTTGCGGAGATGCCGTCCTCTCAGGGTGCCGACGTGGCGGGGGAGGTCGGCGACGGTGGTTGCTTCGGGTCGAGCCAGGTCGTCGCGCTCGGGATCGTCCGCCAGCGTGACCTCCACGACATCGAAGGTGCTGATGTCCGGTTCGTGACCCTCGGGCCAGGGCACGCGCACCCGCATGACCGTGCGCGTGGCCAGGTCGACGACGGTGGTGTCCTCGATGGTGGATGACAGCACCAGCAGATGGAGGGTGGAGCCGCCGGCCGTCGGGACGCGTTCGGTGCGGCGGGACGATCGACGGAGAAGGCGCGTGGGATCGGTGGCCGTCGTCGCCCGGCGCGCCTCGGACGTGGTCCCGGCGTCGTCCGGTCCCTGCTGTTGATCGGTGCGGTCCCGGTCCTCGTCGGGGACGCCACCGGCAGCACCCACGCTGCCGTTCGTCTCCGAATCCATGTAAGGCCCGCTCATCTGATCAGTGACTCCAACTGGCCAGCCAGGGTAGCGGTGTCCGCCGCGGGCATCTGGCACGAGCGCCCCTGGCAGACGTAGGCCAGGCCGGGTTCGGGGGGCCGCTCCTCGAAGAGCGGTCCGGCGTCGGGCTCGCCCCACGCGACGACGGCGGCGGGGAGCCAGTTGCGGCGCACCTCGGCGAGCAGGTCCGGGCGTTCGCCCGTGATCACGATCTCGTTGCGCCCGCTCCACATGGGCATGGCCGCCACAAGGTCGGCCAGCGCGCCGGGATGCCGTTCCAGCAGCGGCCCTGCCAGCGCCACGGTGCGCTCGATCGCCCCTTGGACCCTCGGATCGTCGACGAAGGCGTCGGCGTGCAAGAGCGCGGCGACGGCGACGGAATTGGAGGCGGGCACCGCACCGTCGAGGAACTCCTTCGGACGAACGACGAGCGCCTCGGCGTCGCTGCCCGTGCTGAAGAACCCGCCGGCGTCGTCATCCCAGAACAGGTCGAGGAGCTGATGGACCGACCGGACCGCCCGCTCGCGCCACGCGAGCTCACCCGTCCATTCGGACAGCCGGAAGGACGCCTCGGCGAGCCAGGCGTAGTCCGCCGCCACGGCCAGATGGCGCGCCCGCCCACCCTGCCAGCTCCGCATCAGCCGTCCGTCCACGTACATGGAGGCCCAGAGAAATTCGCCGATCTCCTCGGCACGGCGGCCGTAGTCCGCGCGTCCGGTCGCCGCCGCCACCTCGGCCAAGGTGGCGGCCGCCATGGCGTTCCACTCGCACAGCACCTTCTCGTCCCGCGCCGGCTGGACGCGGGTCGCCCGCGCCGCCGCCAGCAGGACGCGAGCCTCCTCCACCTCGGGCGGGCGGGCCAGCGGCGCGCCGACGGGGCGGACCGGAATGGAGCGTCCTTCCCAATTGCCACCGGCCGTGATTCCGTACCAGTCGGCCGCGGGGCCCTCGAGCGACGGGGGGAGGATCTGGTGCAACTCTTCGACCGTGAACGTGGCGTGCGCGCCCTCCACGCCCCCGGCGTCGGCGTCGAAGGACGAATAGAGCGCGCCCTCCGGCGTCGAGAGGTCCCGCAGCACGAAGTCCAGCGTCTCGGTGACCACACCGAGATAGTCGCCCCGTCCACCGTCCTGCCACGCATGCAGGTAGGCCCGGGCCAGCTGCGCCTGGTCGGTCAGCATCTTCTCGAAATGCGGGACCAGCCAGTGGGCGTCGGTCGAGTAACGACAGAACCCGCCGACGAGGTGGTCGTAGATGCCGCCGGCCGCCATGCCGTCCAGGGTGCGCAGGCCCATGTGGCGGGCGTGGGCCGCGTCGGATCCTCCCCGCCGGGCACGCCGCAGGCAGAGCTCGACCAGGGTCGGTCGGGGGAACTTCGGCGCGGGACCGAAGCCGCCCCATTCGGGATCGAACCCCGGCGCCAGCCCGGCGACCACCTGCTCGACGAGGACATCGGGGTCGGGCCCGTCCTGCACGGGCGCACCCGCCAGGCGCAGCGCAGGCCCACGACCAGGACCGCCCCCGCCCACCTCCTCGCTGAGCGCCTCCGCCAAGCGGAGCTCGCGCTGGACGGCACCCACGAGCGCGTCAGCCTGCTCGAGCACCTGCGCCCGCTCGTTGGTCCAGGCGTCCGCGAGCGCCTGGACCACGCGACGGAACGACGGCATCCCCTGGCGCTCCACAGGCGGAAAGTAGGTGCCGGCGTAGAAGGGGCGCCCGTCGGGGGTGCAGAAGACGGACATGGGCCAGCCGCCGGAACCGGTCAGGGCCTGGGTGGCGGCCATGTAGACCGCATCGAGATCGGGACGCTCCTCGCGGTCGACCTTGATCGAAATGAAGGACTTGGCCAGGTCCGCTGCGGCATCGGGATCCTCGAAACTCTCGTGGGCCATGACGTGACACCAGTGGCACGAGGCGTAGCCGATGGAGACGAAGAGGGGCTTGTCCTCGTCACGGGCCCTCCGCAAGGCCTCGTCTCCCCAGGGGAACCAGGCAACCGGATTGTCGGCATGCTGGCGGAGATACGGGCTGGTCTCATCGGCCAGGTGGTTCACTGCCGCGATGCTAGGGCTCCCGCCCCGGACGGCCGCACACGGCCGGTGCCGTGCAAGGCTCCAGGCCATGGAGCTCGAACTCAACGGAAAGACCGCACTGATCACCGGGGCCAGCCGGGGCATCGGCCTGGCCATGGCCGCTCGCTTCGCCGAGGCCGGCGCAAACGTCATGCTCACCTCGCGCAAAGCCGCCGACCTGGCCGACGCCGCCGCGGGCCTCGTCGCCGGGGGCGCAAACGAGGAGCAGCTGGCCTGGACGGCGGCCCATGTCGGCAAGCCCGAGGACGCGCCGTCCTGTGTGGCCGAGACGCTCGACCGTTTCGGTCGGCTCGACATCCTGGTCAACAACGCCGGCACCAATCCGTACTTCGGGCCGATGATCGACATCGACGTGGCGCGGGCGCAGAAGACGTTCGAGGTGAACCAGCTCGCCATCCTCGTGTGGACGGCCGCCGCCGTGAAGGCGGGCCTCCGCGGCTCGGTCATCAACATGGCCTCCGTCGGGGGGCTCGGGGTCGAACCCGGCATCGGTTGGTACAACGTGACGAAGGCGGCGGTCCTCCACATCACCCGGCAGCTCTCCTTCGAGCTGGCACCGGACGTCCGGGTCAACGCGCTGGCGCCGGGCCTGGTCAAGACGAAGCTGGCGGCCGCGCTGTGGGAGGGCCCGGGGGAGGACCGCGTCGCCGCCCACATCCCGCTGCGCCGGCTGGGCCTGCCCGACGACATCGCCACCGCTGCGCTGTTCCTGGCCTCCGATGCGGCCTCGTGGATCACCGGGCAGACGTTCGTCGTGGACGGCGGCACGACGGTGCAACCCTCGGGGGGCGTGGTCTGATCCGACGGCAGCCCCGCCGGCCCGTGCCATGTCACACCTCGGCGCCCTGTCCCGTCTGAAAGAGGGTACAGAGCATGCAGGGAGCAGATGAAGGGAGAGCCATGGCTCACGTCCCATTGCAGGAGCACCCCCGGGGGGTCGTGGCCCGTTTGGCCACCCGGTACACCAAGCGCCGCTTCGGCCGGATGGTCGAGCCCATGGCGGCGGCATCGCACCATCCCGGGGTCCTGGTGGCAATGGGCAGCCTCGAGACGGCGGTCCAATTCGGTTGGAAGAAGCTCGATCCCACCTTGCGCTGGCTCGCCGTGCAGGCCACCGGCATGCAGATCGGGTGCTCGTGGTGCGTCGACTACGGCTATTACGAAGGGATGCACCGGGGCATCGACCCGGCCAAGGTGCGGGCCGTCGGCGACTGGCGCACCAGCGATCGCTTCGACGAGCGCGAGCGGGTGGTGCTCGAGTACGCCGAGACGGCGACCGCGAGCCCGGCCGAGGTCTCCGAGGAACTGGCCGCCCGGATCCGGGCCCACCTGAGTGATGCGGAGTTCGTCGAGCTCGCCGGCTGGGTGGCGCTCGAGAACTTCCGGTCCCGCTTCAACGCCGGGTTGGGGCTGCGCAGCCAGGGCTTCTCGGAGGACTGCGAGATCCCGGTGCGGGTGGCCGGCACGGATGCCGTCGCCTGATCTCGAGGCCGATGCGGCCGCCTTCGAGGAGTGGCGCTCGCTGCTCTTCGGCATCGCCTATCGCATGCTGGGCAGCGCCGCCGACGCGGAGGACGTCGTCCAGGACGCATCCATCCGCTGGCTGCGCCGGAGCGAGGGGCAGATCCAATCAGTGCGTGCCTATCTCGTGACGATCGTCACCCGCCTCTGCCTCGACCAACTCAGTTCGGCCCGGTCCACCCGCGTGACCTACGCGGGCCCGTGGCTGCCCGAGCCGGTGGTCGTCGAGGAGGCGGCGGCCGAGCAGGCGGACTCCCTCTCGCTCGCATTCCTCGTCCTGTTGGAGGAGCTGACACCGCGCGAGCGGGCCGCGTACCTGTTGCACGACATCTTCGGCTACTCCTTCGAGGAGGTGGGCCGTTCCCTGGGCGGCTCGCCGGCGGCCGCCCGCCAGCTCGGGGCCCGGGCGCGCAAGCGGATCGAGGAGCGACGGCAGCGTTTCGACGCCGACCTGCGACAGGGCCGGGCGTTGACGGACCGCTTCCTGGTGGCCTGCGCCACCGGGGACCTGTCGGGGCTCCTGTCCATGCTCTCCGACGACATCGTGGTCTGGACCGATGGCGGAGGCAAGGTGCGCGCTGCCATGCGCCCGGTGGTCGGCCCGTACCGCAGCTCGAGGTTCCTCTTGAACGTGGCCAAGAAGTTGCGCGGCCTCCCGCAAGCCACCTTGCTCAACGGTCAGCCGGCGACCGTCTTCCTGGACGGTGACGTCGTCGTGGCCGCCCTCGTCCTCGACATCATGGACGGTTCCATCGTCGGCGTCCGCGCCGTGACGAACCCGGACAAGCTGGCACGGCTCAGTGCGCGCCTGCCGGCCGGCACCGCCGAAGAACTGGCTTGAGGCAGGAACGGCGACCGACGCGACGGCGGACACTCAGGACGGGTCGAGGGCGCGGCGTCGGATCTTGCCCGCCGCCGTGCGGGGGAGGTCGTCGACGAGCACGAGCTCCTTGGGGGCCGCCCAAGGAGCCATGCCGTCCGTGACCATCTGACGGAGCTCGTCGAGCGAGGGGCCGCCCTCGGTGGGCACGACCCAGGCCACCACTCGCTCGCCCCACTCGGGGTCCGGCCGCTTCCAGACCGCGACCTCGGCCACGCCGGGATGGCCCATCAGGATGCGTTCGACCGCGTCGGGCCAGACCTTCTCCGCACCCGTCGTGATGACGTCGCCCATCCGACCCGAGACGACGAGCTTGCCTTCCTCGTCGAGGTGACCGGCATCGCCGGTGGCGAACCAGTCCCGCGCCCCGTCGGGTCCCACGACCCGTCCGTCGTCGCCGCTGCGATAGCAACGGAGCAACATGGGGGCCCGGATCAGGATCTCGCCGTTGCTGTCACTGTCCCCATCATCATCGGCGCCATCGCCGGGCCGGCTCCGCGGCGAGGAACGGAACGACACCTCCACCCCGTCCAACGGCCATCCGTCGTAGACGACACCCGAGCCCGTCTCGGTCGAGCCGTAGGTGGCGACGACGTTGGGCGGCAACAGGTCGGGCACCCGGCTGCCGCCGAGGAGGACACAGGTGAAGACCGAGGGGTCGACGCGCTGGAGCGCGGTCGCCACCAACGACACGTGCGACACCCGGCCCGAGCGCCCCGCCGCCTCGACGGCTTCGGCCTCGAAGCCGGGCAGGACGACAAGGGAGGTGCCGGTGACGATCGAACGTGTGACGACGGCGAGGCCGCCGATGTGGGCGAGCGGGAGGCAGGCCAACCACGCGTGCCGGTCGGGGTCGACGCCGAGTCGCGCCGATGTCGCCTCCGCCGAGGCCGCAATGGCGTCGTGCGTGAGGACGACACCTCTGGGTTGACCCGAGGTCCCCGACGTCGCGACGACCACAGCGTCGCCGTCCTCGACGCCGACGCCGCCGGCCAGCGCATGCTGTTCTCCGTCCGAGCCGACAATCCGCGTCGGGCGGAGCGCGTCGAGCAGCACCTGGCGCGCGACGGGGGGAAGCCGTGGATCGAGCGGAGCCGCGGCATCGCCGGTGTCCCAAATGGCCCGGAGAGCATCGACGAAGCCGATGCCGCCGGGGAGGTCGAGTGCGACGAGCTCAGGCACCGGCCAGTAGCGTAGGTCGCCGTGCAGACCGTGGTCACAGGCAGTCCCCATGATCCCCTCGACGACCTCCGCCCGCTTCCCCTTCCAGCGTGGGAATCGCGCGGATCGTTCCAGGACATCCGCTACGACGTGGCGGAGGGCATCGCAAAGCTGACGATCTGTCGCCCGGAGCGCAGGAACGCCTTCCGTCCGCAGACGCTCTTCGAGCTCACCGACGCCTTCACCATGGCGCGGGACGACCCGGACGTGGGCGCCATCATCTTGTGCGGGGAAGGTCCCGACGCATTCTGCTCGGGCGGCGACCAGAAGATCCGGGGCGACGACGGCTACATCGGTGACGACGAGGTCGCCCAGCGCGGCATCGGCCGTCTCAACGTCCTCGATCTCCAGATCCTGATGCGCCGGATCCCCAAGCCGATCGTGGCCATGATCGCCGGGTACGCCATCGGCGGCGGGCACATCCTGCACCTGGTCTGTGACATCTCCATCGCGGCGGACAACGCGCGATTCGGTCAGACGGGCCCGAAGGTCGGGAGCTTCGACGGAGGGTACGGCTCCTCCATCCTCGCCCGCACCATCGGGCTCAAGCGGGCGAAGGAGGTGTGGTTCCTTTGCCGTCAGTACGGGGCGGAGCAAGCCCTCGACTGGGGACTCGTCAATACCGTGGTCCCGCTGGACGATCTGGAGCGTGAGACCGTGGCCTGGTGCCGCCAGATGCTCACGCTCTCCCCGATAGCGTTGCGCATGATCAAGGCGGGCATGAACGCGGCCGACGACGGCCTCGCCGGTGTGCAGCAGTTGGCGGGCGACGCCACCATGCTCTTCTACATGACCGAGGAGGGGCAGGAGGGCCGCAACGCCTTCGTGGAGCACAGAGCACCCGACTTCTCGCGCTTCCCGCGTCGCCCATGAGCCCACCGCTCAAGCTGTGGGTGGCCGGCGCGCGCCCCGCACCCTTCCGGCCGCCGTCGTGCCGGTCGTCGTCGGCACGGCGGCGGGCTACCTGTCGAGTGGGCGCTTCGTGGTCACGACGCCCCAGATCTCCAGCTCGTGTCATGCGACAGTGTGTGCGAGCTTCGACCGCCAGGTGTCATGGCTGAACGCCCTCCTGGCGTTGATCGTGGCGCTCGGCATTCAGATCGGGACCAACTACGTCAACGACTATGCCGACGGGGTGCGCGGGACCGACGAGCACCGCGTCGGCCCCGTTCGGCTCGTGGCGGGCAAGCTGGCCACGGTGCGGGAGGTCAAGATCGCGGCCCTGATCGCCTTCGGCATCGCCGGACTGGCCGGCCTGGGCCTGGCCGCCCGGGTCACCTGGTGGCTCGTGCCGCTCGGCCTGGTCTGCGGCATCGCGGGGTGGGCGTACACCGGGGGCCCCCGACCCTACGGGTACCTCGGCTTTGGCGAGCTCTTCGTCTTCGTCTTCTTCGGCCTCGTGGCCACGGCGGGGTCGGCCTATGTGCAACACGCGCCGTTCGTCATCTCCCTGGCCGGGCACCTCTTCACCTACCGCTACGACTGGTGGTTCCTGTTCTGGGCCGGGGTGCCGGTGGGCCTGCTGGCTGCCGCGCTGCTGCAGGCCAACAATCTGCGTGACATCGCGACGGACACCGAGTCGGGAAAGAAGACGCTGGCGGTCCGGCTCGGACGCAAACGCGCCGGGCTGTTCTACTGCTTCACCCTGATGGGCGTGGCGCTCTCCATCGGGGTCCTGTCGAGCTACCGGCCCTGGGCCCTCCTGGCGCTGTTGGCACTCCCGCTGGCCATCGCACCGCTGCGTCTGGCCCTCAGTGACGAAGGGGGGCGGGCCCTCCTGCCCATGTTGGGGACGACGTCGCGCCTACAGATCCTGGCCGGAGTGCTCCTGGCGATCGGGCTGGTCCTGTGAGGCGACGTCCGCCAACGCTTCACGTGGGGCCGGGCTCGACCGCGTCGAGCCAGTGACCCACCATCCGAGCGGCCTGCTCGGGCTGTGCCAGGTGCACGGCGTGGCCCCCTCCCGGGACCAAGGATGCGACCCCGTGCGGCACAAGCCGGGCCACGCGCAGTGCATGCGAGGCGAAGCGGGTGTCGTCCGAACCGGCCAGAGCCAGGACGGGAGCGGAAAGCGTCGGCAGGAGGTCCCACAAGGGCTCCTGTGTACCGGCCCCGCACAGGCGCAGGCTGGAGGCCAGCCCTTCCGCAGTGTTGCGGAGTCGTTCAGCGCGCTGGGCCGCGTCACCGGACGCGAGCCGGGCGAAGAGGGGACCCCGCAGCCAGGAGTCGACGAAGTGGGCGACGTCACCGGAGGTCTCCAGCTCCTCGGCCATGACGTCGTCGGACCGGCGACGGCGTGCCCGTTCGTCCGGGTCCTCAATTCCCGCGGTCACACCGATGTAGACGACGCCCCGCAAGGGCAGGCCCGCACCCAGCACCGCATGCAGGGCCACGCGAGCACCCAGCGAATACCCGAGCAGGGCGCACGGTGTCTCGCCGACCTGGGACCGCACCGCGTCGCCGACGAGCTCCGCCGCCGTCGGGAGGTCTGCCCGCACGGGGCCCGAGTCGCCGTGTCCGGGAAGGTCGATCGCCAGCAGGGTGTGCGACTCGGCCAGCAGGTCCCCGAAGCGACCCCAGAGGCGACCCGTCTGGGTGAAGCCGTGCAAGAGGACGAGTGGCGGCCCCGCACCGCGCACGTCGACATGGAGTGGCACGTCGCATGAGCGTACAGGCCACCTTCAGCGCCACCCTGGTGGACGAATGGGTCCTCCTCGGGGTCACCGACGCGGTCATCTGCGCGGGTTCCCGTTCGACGCCGTTGGCCCTGCCTCTGGCGGAGCGGCTGCGGATCCACGTCCGCCTCGACGAGCGCAGTGCGGGCTTCTTCGCCCTGGGGTTGGCGATGGCGACCGGAAGACCCCCCATCATCTGCGTGACGAGCGGCACTGCCGCGGCCGAACTGCACCCGGCCGTCGTCGAGGCGCACCACGCCGGAGTCCCGCTCATCGTCTGCACGGCGGACCGGCCGCCCGAACTGCATCACACCGGTGCGCCGCAGTCCATTGAGCAGAACGGCCTGTTCGGGGCGGCGACCCGTTGGTCGTTCGCGCCGGGTGTCGCAGCCCAGGGTCAGGAGGAGACCTGGCGGCCGCTCGCGGTCCGGGCCTTCGAAGAGGCGGTGCACGGGATCCACGGCCCGGGTCCGGTGCATCTCAATCTGGAGTTCCGCGAGCCGCTGACCGGGGTGTCGGCCCCCCTTCCCGCCCGCCACGGTCCGAAGGTGATCAGCCGGCGCCGCGATGGGACGGACGGGGCCGGCGGCACCACAGTCGAACCCCTAGGGGGGCGGGGGATGATCATTGCGGGGGGCCCGTGGTCGCAGCGGGCGGACGCTGCCCGCGTGGGTGCACTCGCCGACAAGTTGGGCTGGCCTGTCCTGGCCGACCCACTCTCGGGCAGCCGGCTGGAGGGGGCGATCGCCGCCGCCGACGCCATCGTCCGCACGGAGCCCCCGGTTCCCGAGTGCATCGTGCTGCTCGGCGCGCCGTGGCTCTCGCGGGCCCTCGGGACATTCGTTTCGGACGCGTCCGCCGCCGGTGCACGGATTGTCGTCGTCGATCCCCTCCGACGGTGGGCCGATCCGCTGCGGGTTGCGACGGAGTTCCACCACTGCGAGGTCGATCAGTGGCTCGACGCCGCCAACGCGACGGCGACACCGTCGGATCCGGACTGGCTCGACTCGTGGCACGAGCGCGAGACGAAGGCGCAGAACGCCATCGCCGAAGTCCTGGGGGCCGACCTGAGCGAGCCACTCGTGGCCCGCGTGGTCCACCGCTACGCAGCCGAGACCGCTGCGACCCTCCTTGTGGCGGCCTCCATGCCGATCCGGGACCTCGAGTGGTACGCCGAAGCCACCCCGAGGCCACCGCGGGTTCTGGCCAACCGGGGGGCGAACGGGATCGACGGCGTGGTGTCGACCGCGCTGGGGGTGGCGGCGTCGGGCGGCGGAAGCGGACAGGGCGCCCGCACCGTGGCGCTCCTGGGCGACCTGACCTTCCTGCACGATGTCTCGGGACTGGTCAACCTTCCGGAGTCCGACTGCACCTTCGTGGTGCTCGACAACGGCGGGGGAGGAATCTTCTCCTTCCTGCCCCAGGCGACCTCGGTCGAGTCGGGGATGTTCGAGCAGCTCTTTGGTACCCCGCCCACCAGTGACATCGGCGCGGTCGCGCGCGGATTCGGACTGTCAGTGCACGACGTCGCGGACCTGTCCCAGCTCGAGTCTGCCTTGGCCGCGCCGACGCCCGCGCTCGTCCGGGTCAAGGTGCCCGACCGAGCGCAGAACGTCGCGCTGCACGATGCCATCAACCAGGCGGTCCGTCTCGCGCTGCAGTAGGAGTCGGAGAGGGGGTTGAGGTCGAACGTCGCCCCGTCGGGCTCTGGAAGGTGAGCTCGACATTGGCGTTGCCGACGATCTTCCATCCCATCTCGTGGACGCAGCGATGATGCTGATCGCACAGCTCCACGAGGTTGTCGACATCCGTGAGCCCGCCATCGACCCAGTGTCGGACATGGTGCACGTCGGTGAACTCGGTGTGCGTGCAGCCGGGGAAGCGACAGCCCTTGTCGCGGCGCCTGATCTCCAGTCGCTGGGCGTTGCTGGGGTCCCGCCGTGTCCGTCCCAGGTTGAGGGCGCGGCCATCGGCCCCGTCCGCTGAGACCAGGACTTTGGCGTCGCAGGCGAGACGGCGGGCGACCTCTCTCGAGACAGGACCCAGGACATCGAGCTCGGCAGCTCCGTCGCCTCCCGCCAGGAAGGTCATGTCGGCGTGGACGACAACGGTGGGGCGGTTGCGCCGCGCGCCGCCCGCTTGCGCGGAGCCCGGGGTCGCGACGGACCCATTTTCCTTTCCGGTCGTATCGGCCTTGCAGACGGAGACCAGGGCGTCCGCCATGCGTTGGTCGAAGGGTGTGCGATCTCGACCGCTGCGCGTGGCTCGGGCAATGAGAGAACGCTTGACGACGAGGTACTGGTCGTCCGGAAGCGTGCCGGTCAGTGTTCGACGTCGATCGTCGAAGCGGAGGGATCGCCGGGCATAGGAGCCCGTCGACTGCTCGTCGGACTGGTTCCGCGTGGCCAGCGCGAGCTCCCGGACCTGCTTGGCCGACCAGTGCGTGGCCTGTTCGGCCAACCGGGCGTCCGTCTCGGGCTTGGCCACTTCGACGAGTGGCTTCACCTGGTCAAAGGAGAGCTTTCCTTGCGACAGCGCATCGGCGATCTTGGGGAGGGAGGGGAGCTTGGCCGCCGCGGTCACCCACTCGCGCGCCGTGGCGGCGGAGACGGCACACCGCTGCACGAGCCAGGCCACCATGGAGGTGGCGCCATCGACCCGCCAGGCCCGTCGCCGATCCAGTTCGGCCACCGCCGCCAGGAGCTGGCTCTGGTGCGCGGAGATCGCCCGGTGGTGCTGGGTGACGCTCGATACGAGCGCCTCGGTTCGCCGCGACACCGAGGCGGGGCGGGGTCCGTCTTTGAGGAGGGAGGGTGCCATGCGGAGGATGAACGGTCGCTCCATGGCGCCGGGTGCGGCAGTGACCCACAACGCCGGGTGGCACATGCTCGGGATCGTTCGGGATCCGGGGTTCGCTCACCGATAACGGTCGGCCGGCACCCACTCTCCGTGACTGCGCACGGGCAAGCGGGCCGGCAGATGGATCACCGCCTCCGGGCTGCGCCGGCCCAAGGAGGAGGCGTCGAGGACGCAAATGTCGCTCCCGCCGCGGTTGACATCGTCGACAACGGTGAGCAGCCAGCCCTCGTCGTCGCGGTGCCCGTCCACGGCGCGGACGAACAGCGGCTCGCTGGGCGTGCGCCCGGGACCCGGACTCCACGACGCGACCTCGTCCCGGACGAAGTCGAACTTCAGCAAGCCGACCGGGGAGGCCTCCCTGGTCCAGCGGTCGGGATGGCGCGTCCCCGCTCCCCATGATGGTGGAATCTCCTCCCAGGCGGTCTCGAGGGAGTAGCCGTACCGAAACGGGGCGCCTTCGCACAACGCGTCCATCCGTGGATACTCGACGAAGCGCTCATCGACCTGCGTCCGCTCGACCCGATCGCCCGCAATGCGCCACCGCTCCAGCACACCGAGCGTCCCCCCGATTCCGGAGAGGGCGATGCCGGCCGGCCCGACGACGGAGACCGAGAGGTCCACGGGCTGCCCGGCCTCGGGCGCGCCGTAGCAGCAGACGAAGAGGACGATGGACCCGTCTGGCTCATCGGACGCCCCGAGGACATGCGTCACCAGGCAAGGGTCGAGTCGGATCCACTGCACGGCGGCGGACCCACCGGTTCACCGGCAGCGGGCCCATGACCACCTCGCGGCACCACGCCGATCCACCCTTCGGCACCGGGCACCCACCCGAACGGCACGGCATCGGCACCGCCGTGCCGCGCCGGCAGACGCGTTGTCGGCGACTCAATGAACACCACATGCCCCGCCGTGACACCGATGTCGTGCTGCCAGGTCTCCCGCTCCAATTCCACCGATTGGGCCGACCGCAGCGCTCCCGCCGCGTCCCACTCACCGATGCGCAGGAAAATGCCGTCGCTCTCGTCGTCGCCCGCGCCGCCCGTCGCCACCGCCCCCACCCTCCACCCCGAACAGGACGCGGCCGCCATCGACAGCCAGCCGGTGGACGTGCGATGCGATCGGCACCGTCAATCCGCCACCGAATTCCTCCGGTTCGAGAAATCGCGAGTACTGCAGCGGGATCCCTGTCTCGGGGAGGGCGAGGAGCGACCCGGCGTGCCAGAAGACTCCGGCATCGGCATCTGACTCTTGACGCTGATACCAGACCGCCCGGCCGTCCCGGATCTCCATGGCGTGCAGGGCGCCGGCCACACCGGCGGCACCCGCCGCGCCGTCAGGACCGCCCGAATCGGGGCCACCGTCGTTGTCGCCCGCGACCGCACCACCGTCGACAGGCAACCCGGCACCACCGTCGGCCCCCCACGGCCATGCCGGCCCCACCCGGAACAGGGTGCCTTGGAGGTCAGGCGGCAAGGTGCCCGACATCGGGAGCGGAAGCGCCCCGTTGCCCTCGCCGATCACGGGTGCCCCCGGTCATCTCGAGAAGCCCGTCGGAGACCCATGCGGCCAATCAACCTACCTGCGTATGGCAAAGTCGAGGCATGCCCACGCTCTCGGAGGACCTCACCTTCCGCGGCCTGATCCACCAAATGACCGACACGGATCTCCCGAAGCGTTTCGACCAGCCTGGGCTCACCGTCTACGCCGGGTTCGACCCGTCGGCCGACAGCCTTCACGTGGGCAACCTGATGCAACTGTGCACGCTGCGCCGGTTCCAGGAAGCGGGCCATCGGGCCATCTCTCTCGCCGGCGGCGGCACGGGCATGATCGGTGACCCGGGGGGCAAGCAGGACGAGCGCCAACTGCTCAGTCTCGAGACGATTGAGGGCTACCTGCAGGGCATCCGTCCCCAGCTGGGCCAGTTCCTCAATCTCGACGACGGGAGCGCCCTGCTGCTCAACAATGCGGACTGGCTCGGATCGCTCTCCACGCTCGAATACCTGCGCGACGTGGGCAAGCACTTCACGGTCAACCAGATGGTGACCAAGGAGTCGGTCCGGAGCCGGTTCGATCGCCCGGATCAGGGGATCTCCTACACGGAGTTCAGCTACATGCTGCTGCAGGCCTACGACTTCCTGCGGCTCCATCTCGACCACGGCTGCGACGTGCAGTTCGGTGGAAGTGACCAGTGGGGCAACATCACCATGGGCGTCGACTACATCCGTCGGGTCAGCGGCGACGAGGTGTGGGGCTTCACGACGCCACTCATGGTGAAGGCGGATGGGACGAAGTACGGCAAGACGGAGTCGGGGACCGTGTGGCTGGACCCCAGGCGGACCAGCCCCTTCGCCATGTACCAGTTCTTTCTCAACACGCCCGACGAGCAGGTGGGAGACCTGCTGCGGTTCTTGACCTTCCTCGAGCACGGCGACATCACCGAGCTCGACCGCCTGACGGCCGAGCAGCCACAGCGGCGGGAGGCCCAGAGGGCGCTGGCCCGGGCCGTGACCGGGCTCGTCCACGGTGACGCGGAGGTCGCCAAGTGCGAGGAGGCCTCGGCTGCACTCTTCGGCGTGGAGATCGCCGGCCTCAGCGAGGACATGCTGCTGGCCGTCACCGAGGATGCGCCGACCACGACGATCCCGAGGTCGGATCTCCTCGACGCAATCACCCTCGTCGATCTTCTCGAGCGCACCGGTCTGGTCAAGTCCAAGAAGGAAGCGCGGCGTACCGTCGAGCAGGGCGGCGCCTACGTCAACAACCTCCGGCAGACCGAAGACGGACGAACCTTCGCGCCTGGCGATTTGCTCCATGACAGGTATCTCGTGCTCCGCAAAGGCAAAAAAGAGGTCCACATCGTCAAGGCCACATGAGGCGTCGCTTCCTCGTCCCGTCCCTCGTGCTCATCACCGGATGCGCCTTCACCCTGACCTCGTGTGCCGGCGCGGATCAGCGGGGCTCCGCCCCCCATCGGATGTCGGTCTGGGTCAGCGGCACCTCCCTCGGGGAGGACATCGGCACCCTCATCGCCGACAACGCCCGGGTACCCAAGGACGTGGCCAATGGGACGGGCGCCGTGCATGCGGCGTGTGGCACGCTCCTCAACGATGCCGAGATGGCCAACTCCAATCTGCCCTCACCCGACCCTGACGTGACCACCTTGCTGACCAAGGCCTACGGGCTCGAAGGCACCGCAGCGAACCAGTGTTACAACGCGGGCGCGACCAACAAGACGCTCCTGGCTCAATCCCAGCGCAACGCCATCAAGGCGGAGGCGCTCTACCAACAGGCCCTGCAGCGCATTCGGCAGATCGACGGGAAGACCCCGGTGACGACGACGACGTCAGGCAACTCCGGGAACTCGGGCGTTGGCGGGATCTTCGGATGACCGCCGACAGCGGCACCGACGCCGCAGCCGACGACGCAGCCGACGACGCAGCCGACGCCGCCACGGATGCCAGCGACCTCGACCGCCACCGACGCCGGGTTCTGTGGGCGCTCCCGACCGGCCTCTATCTCATCGGGAGCCGCCACGGCGACGATGTCAACCTCATGACCGCGAACCTCGTGGTGCAGGTCTGCATGGAGCCCAAGCTCGTCGGGGTCGCGCTCGAGCACGACTCGGTGACGGCCCGCCTGGTGGCCGCCGGCGGCGGTTTCACCGTGTCACTCCTCGCCCGCACCGATCGGGACGTGGTGCGCCGGTTCGTGAAGCCCGTCAAGGAGGTGGAGCGTGCCCCCGATGGGTCCGGCCTCGTCTTGTCCGGCCGACCGGTCTCCGAGGTCGGACCGGATCGCCGCCCGGTGTTGGCGTCGGCCGCCGGGTACCTGGACTGCCGCCTGACCGGCGCGGAACCGCTGGGCAGCCACACGTGGTGTGTGGGGGAGGTCATCGGGGTGGGCGGAGAGCCCGCAGAGGTGTTGCGCATGGAGGACACCCGCATGCACTACGGCGGCTGATCCGGGCGGAAGCCCACGGCGCCACCGGCACGGGGCCACGGCCTCAGCCGGGCCGGGCCGGGCCGGGCCTCAGTCCGAAGCGCCGCCGCCCGCCTCCGCCGGCGGCCGCAGGTCGATGCGCAAGGTCAGGATCCCTTCGACCAGCTCGGCCTCGGCATCGCCGATCATGGCGAAGTCCGAGAAGTCCCGCTGGGCCTGCTCGCGGAAGCGTTGTCGCTCCGGCCCTTCAATCGGCGGCATCCCACGCGTGCGAACGGCCTCGGCTCGGGCCCGGAACCGGGCGACCATCTCTTGGGGGTCGAACCCAGGCATGGCGCTCAGCGTAGAGGGTGTCCCGGTCCCCGAGCGACGTCACGTCCCCGAGCCCCGGGCGCTGCCACCGAGGCCCAATCGGACCGGCCCCGTCACCCTTGACCCGTCCTGACCTGCACCAGGGCAGGCGTGTCGCCCGTAACCACTACAATGGGCAGACGGTCGATCTGGCCCGTACGGTCCGGCCGTAAGGGGGCGGAACGCCAAGATGCGGACCGGGTGACAAGGAGTTCTCGTGAAAAAGGGACGCCATCGGCGCTTCGAGGAAGCGCGCAGTCTGAAGCGATCGTCGACCGAGTCGACAGGACGATGTGCCGAGTGTGGTGCAGAGCCCGATGACGTCCACGCGTCATGGTGTCTGGCCGAAGAGGACCAGTACGACCGCATCCTCGGCTCCATACCGACCCGCGCCGTCGCGGACGACGACCCGCTGAACGACTAGCTGGCTGCTGAACGACTAGCTGGCCGCCTCGTCGTCCCGCCGGCTCCGCACCGCCGGATGGGGCAGTGCCACACCCTTCGTGCGCAGACGGTCACGCTCCTCCACCAGCTCGACGAAGTGGTCGTAGGCCTTCGCGCCGACCATCGCCGTGAGCTCGGGCTGCATCTCCCGGTAGACCGGCTTGGTGCCGACGAACGCGTCGGGTGACTCGGTGCACCACCAGTGGAACTCGCGTCCGCCCTTGCCCCAGTGCCGGCGATCCCACTGCCTGATGACCGACGTGACGTGCCCCTCGTCGTCATCGACGGCATCCTCCCGACGCAGGGGCAGCTGCCAGCACACCTCGGGCTTGAGCGTCATGTGGTCGACGCCGCGGTTGGCGGCCGCGATGTGGAAGGCGCAGCCGACGCCGCCGGCGAAGCCGGGCTTGTTGAGGAAGATGCAGGCGTCGTCGACCAGCCGCGTCACGGTCTCGCCCGACTTGTTCACGTGGATCACGTTCTTCTTGGTCCCGTGGTTCTGCCACTCCTCCGCCGTGAGGGTGGCGGCCGCCTTTTCGACGCGCCGGGCGTCCTTCTTGTTGACCAGGTGGGCGCCGTAGCTGCAGCAACCCTGCACGAGCTCGGGTGCGGGACCCGTGAGCACTCCTTGGCACCCGTTACCGAAAATGCAGGTCCAGTTGCTCGTCAGGAAGGTGACGTCGAAGACCCACGTCCGCTCCTCCTCGTCGTCCTCGAAGCTGATCCATTCGTGTGAGTCGGTCGGTGTCATGGCCACGGCCAGGCACGTTACAGCGTGCGCAGAAAAGGGTTGTCGGGCCGCGGTCTGTGGCCCGGACCCGTGGTCCTCAGGCGGAGGATCCGAGTCCGGGCCCGACCGCGACGTGCGTCGAAGTTCCGGCCGGTCAACCCGTGGCAAATGCCCCGTTGCGACTGACCGCCGTCACCCCCGCTGCGCAAGGTAGTCCGTTTCGAACCGCGATTCCACGGCGAATTCTCCGGGCCTGCACGGAGCGCGCCCCGCCGGCTGGCCGACCGCGTTCTCGGACCCTCCGGAGCCGGTCCGTCGGAGCACGCGGTGGGCGTCCCGAGGGGGCGAGGTCCTCCCGGGGGCCGCCGCGCCGGCACCAGGCCGTAGACTGCCCTCATGGCCACGACCACCGACGATCTCCAGACGACCATGCCCGTCGTCACACTCACGCCCGAGGCGCACAAGATTGTGCGGGACGCCATCGCCCAGGAGCCGGATCCGGCCAGCCTGGCCCTCTGGCTCGAAGTGCGGGGCGTGCAGGCGGGTTCCTTCATCTACGACCTCTACTTCCAGGCCGTATCCGACGCTGACGCCGGCGACGCCCGCCACGTCCAGGACGATCTCGAGGTCGTCATCCCGTCCGGCAGCATCGATCGTCTCCGGGGCGCCCGGCTCGAGTGGTCGGAGGCCGACGGTGGTGGCCTCGTGCTGGTCAACCCCAACACGCCGACGCCGGAAGAGGCCTCGCCGGGCGTGCCGCCGGAGATCCTGGCCAAGGGCATCACCAGTCCTCTCGCGCTGCGGGTGGTCGCGGTGCTGGAGCAGGCGGTCAATCCCTCCATCGCCAGCCACGGCGGCCGGGCCGACCTGGTGGCGATCAACGAGGAGGACGGCAGCGCCTACCTGCGCCTCTCGGGCGGTTGCCAGGGTTGCGCCATGTCGCAGATGACGCTCCGTCAGGGGATCGAGACGACGCTGCTCGAAGAGGTGCCCGAGCTCACGCGTGTGCTCGACGTCACCGACCACGGCAGTGGCGAGAACCCCTTCTACGAATAGGCCCTCGGAGAGAGCGGACCGGGGTCCACACGGGCCCGGGACGGCGGTGCCTGTCCGGTAGCGTGGCCGTGTGCTGCGCTTTCTGACCGCCGGGGAGTCGCACGGTCGCGCGCTGGTCGTGATCGTCGAGGGTCTCCCGGCCGGGTTGCCCGTCGAGGCCTCCGACATCGCCACCGAGCTGGCCCGCCGCCGGCTCGGTTACGGCCGCGGCCCCCGGATGCGCTTCGAGGCGGACGAGATCACGCTGGTCGGCGGCATCAGGCACGGTCGCACGCTGGGCTCGCCGGTGGCCGTCGAGATCGCCAACACCGAGTGGCCCAAGTGGACCGAAGAGATGTCCCCCGAGCCCGGAGCCCCCTCCAAGGTGCTGACCCAGCCCCGCCCGGGGCACGCCGACCTGCCCGGCATGCTCAAGTACGGCTTCGAGGACGCCCGTGACGTGCTGGAACGGGCCTCCGCCCGCGAGACCGCGGCCCGCGTCGCGGCGGGCACGCTGGCCAAGCTGCTGTTGCACCATCTCGGGGTCTCCGTCGTCAGTCACATCGTGGCGCTGGGCGAGGCGGCCACCGGTCCGGACGCCGCCCGGCCCGGACCGAGCGATCTCGACGCCGTCGACGCCAGCGCGGTGCGGTGCTTCGATGCGGCGGGGGAGAAGGCCATGGTCGCTGCGGTCAAGGCCGCCGCCAAGGTCGGTGACTCGCTGGGCGGCATCGCCGAGGTCCTGGCCTACGGCGTCCCGGTCGGCCTGGGCAGCCATGTGCACTGGGACCGCAAGCTCGACGCCAACCTGGCCCAGGCGCTCATGTCGATCCAGGCCGTGAAGGCGGTCGAGATCGGGGAGGGGTGGGACAACGCGGCACGCCGCGGTTCCGACGCCCACGACGCCATCCACTACGACGAGGCCGAGGGCTACGTCCGTCCCACCGACAGGGCGGGAGGGATCGAAGGCGGCATCTCCAACGGTGCGCTCCTGGTGGCTCGGGTCGCCATGAAGCCCCTCGCCACCTTGAACCGGCCCGTGCTCGAGACGGTGGATGTCGTCACCAAGGAATCGACGGTGAGCTTCCGCGAGCGCACGGACGTCACCGCCGTGCCGGCCATGGGAGTGGTCGCCGAGTCGATGACCGCGCTCGTGCTGGCCACGGAGGCGCTGCGCAAGTTCGGCGGTGATTCGCTCGCCGAGCTGGTGCGCAACCGCGACGGTTTCGTGGCGTCGCTCGGCTCGACGCCGTCCTCTGCCGTGGGCAGCCCGTCAGCCGTGGCCGGCTCCGACAGCGCCGCCGGATGACCCCCCGCATCCTGCTCGTCGGGATGATGGGCGCCGGCAAGACGACCACCGGGCAGCTCCTGGCCGCCCGGCTCGGATGGAACTACCGGGACTCCGACGTCGATGTCGAGTCGGCCACGGGGCTGACCGTGCCCGCGCTCTTCTCCCGCGACGGCGAGGCGGCGTTTCGCCGAGCCGAGGCGGAGGTGCTCGCGGCGGCCTGCGCCGAGCCCGCGCCGTCGGTGGTCTCGGTGGCGGGCGGCGCCGTGCTGAGCGAGCAGAACCGCCACCTCATCGCCTCCGCCGGCATCGTGGTCTGGCTCAGGGCGCGGGCCGAGACGTTGGCGGCGCGGGTGGGGGACGGGGCCGGTCGGCCGCTGCTCGGCGACGACCCGGCCGAGGCGGTGCAGCGCCTCTACGCCGTGCGCGCCCCGCTCTACGCAGAGGTGGCCGACCTCGTGCTCGATGTCGACGACCTGAAGCCCGCCACGGTCGCGGACCGGATCGTCGACGCCATGGACGCGGCGGCTGCGGCGGAGAGCGACGCCACCCACGCCCCGGGCCAGCCCGGGTAGCGCGGCGCGGAGACACCGGTGCACGCACTCTCCGTCGATCTGGCCGAACGCTCCTACCCGGTGCTGGTCGGCCCGGGGGCCCGCCACGAGGTGGCGCGCTTCCTGCCCCCCACGGCCAAGACGGCCGTGATCGTGACCCAGCAGTCGATCCAGGACGCCGGCTGGCTGGAGGGGATCGACCCCGGCGTGCCCTTCCAGGTCTGTCGTATCCCCGACGGGGAAGGGGCCAAGACGCTGGCCACCGTGGAGGAGCTCGCTCGCTTCTTCGCCCGGGCCGGACTGTCGCGCGCCGATGTCGTCATCGCCGTCGGGGGTGGCATCGTCACCGACGTCGGCGGGTTCGCTGCTGCGACCTATCACCGGGGTACGACCTACCTGAACGTGGCCACCTCGCTGCTGGCCCAGGTCGACGCGGCCATCGGCGGCAAGACCGGGGTCAACCTCCCCGAGGGCAAGAACCTCGTCGGTGCGTTCTGGCAACCCAACGCCGTGCTCTGCGACACCGAGACCCTCTCGTCCCTTCCGCCCCGCGAGTGGGCCTGCGGCCGGGGCGAGATCGCCAAGTACGCCTTCCTGGGCGACGCGCCAACGGCCGACCAACCGATCGAGGAACAGGTGGCCCGCTGTGCCGGCATCAAGGCGGCCGTGGTCGCCGAGGACGAGCGCGAGGGGGGTCGCCGCATGATCCTCAACTACGGGCACACCTTGGCCCACGCGCTCGAGGCCGCCGCCGCGGCCGATCATCCCGACTGGGACCTGCGGCACGGCGAAGCCGTGGCCATCGGCATCCTCTTCGCCGCCCTGCTGGCGGAGCGGCTCGGGCGCATCTCCTCCGACCGCGTCGAGGAGCACCGGAGGGTCGTCGGCAGCTTCGACCTGCCGACCGCACTGCCGGGCGGTGCGGAGGCGGCGGAGCTCGTCGCGTTCATGGAGCGCGACAAGAAGGCGCAGCAGGACCTGACGTTCGTGCTCGATGGGCCGAACGGTGTCGAGGCGGTCCGTGGTGTGGCGGTGGCCGACGTGGTCGCTACCCTGGCGGCCATGGGTGCCCGCACATGAGCCTCGTCCTCCTGCTGTCGGGTCCCAACCTGAATCTGCTCGGGGAACGGGAGCCGGACGTCTACGGGACGGACACTCTGGCCATGCACGTGGCACGGTCCGAAGCGGCGGCGGCCCGCCACGGCCTGGAGCTCGAGCACCTGCAGACGAACCACGAGGGCGAACTCGTCGAGGCCGTGCACGCCGCCCGCGACCGCGCCGATGCGCTGGTGATCAACGCCGGCGCGCTGAGCCACACGTCGTGGTCACTGCACGACGCCGTGGCCGCCTTCGAGGGCCCCGTCGTCGAGCTGCACCTGTCCAACCCCGCCGCCAGGGAGCCGTTCCGGCACACGTCGGTTCTGGCCCCCGTGGCGTCGGGGATCATCGCGGGCTTTGGCGGCCTCGGCTACGAGCTCGCCATCGACGCCGCCGCCGCACTCCTGAAGGGAACCTGAGTCGAATGACGACCACCGCCCGTGCCAACCCCTACGCGCCGGCCACGGCACCACTGCCGCCGATCATGGTGACCGGCCGGCTCAATCGCCTGCGCGCCGCATTCGACGAGCACGCCATCGACGCCCTCGTCGTCACCACGCTCCCCAACATCCGCTACCTCACCGGGTTCTCCGGTTCGGCCGCCGTGCTGGTCGTGACGAAGGACCTGTCGGTGCTGACCACCGACGGCCGCTACCGCACCCAGTCGGCCGAGCAGCTCCAACAGTCCGGCGCGGCCGAGGTCGAGGTCAGCGTCGGCACGGGAGCCGAGCAGCGGGAGACGGCCCGCGCCGCGCTCGACGGTGCGGGCGCCGGTCGCATCGGCCTCGAGGCGGGCAACGTCACCTGGAGCGGTCAGCGCGCCTGGGCCGAGGTCCTCGGCGGCGAGACGCTCGTCCCCACCTCCAACGCCGTCGAGGCGCTGCGCGAGCGCAAGGACGCCGCGGAGATCGCCCGCATGGAGCGGGCGGCGGCCATCGCCGACGCCGCCCTCTTCGAGGTGCTCCCGCTGATGAGCCAGGGGGTCACCGAGGAGCACTTCGCCCTGGAGCTCGACACGGCCATGCGGCGCGGCGGCGCCGAGGGGACCGCATTCGACACCATCGTCGCCTCGGGGGAGAACTCGGCCAAGCCGCACCACCACCCCGGTTCCCGGCGCATCAACGGTGGCGACCCCGTGGTGGTCGACTTCGGGGCGACGTTCGAGGGCTACCGCTCCGACATGACCCGGACCTTCTGCGTCGATTCGGAGCCGGAGGGGGAGCTGGCCCGCATCTTCTCTGTGGTCCAGACGTCCCAGGCGGCCGGCGCCGCCGCGGTGCGGCCGGGCATCGCGGTCAAGGACGTCGACGACGTCTGCCGCCGGATCATCGCGGACGCCGGCTGGGCCGAGCGCTTCGAGCACGGCACCGGTCACGGCGTCGGCCTCGATATCCACGAGGCCCCGACCGTCAGCCAATTGGGCACTGCTATCCTCGCCCCCGGCTTCGTCGTCACCGTCGAGCCCGGTGTCTATGTTCCCGGGCACGGCGGCGTGCGCGTCGAGGACACGCTGGTGGTGACCGAGGACGGCGCCCGCCCCCTGACCCGATTCACAAAGGACATCCATGGCAGTCTCGACCAATGACCTGAAGAACGGCATGAGCCTGGACCTCCCCGAGGGCCTGTTCAGCGTCGTCGAGTTCCAACACGTCAAGCCGGGCAAGGGCGGTGCCTTCGTGCGCACGAAGCTCAAGAACGTCCGCAGCGGCGCGGTCATCGAGCGCACCTACCGGGCCGACGAGAAGCTCGAGCAGGCCATCATCGACAAGCGGGACATGCAGTTCCTCTATCGCGACGGCACCGACTACGTCTTCATGGACACGACGAGCTACGAGCAGCTGCAGGTCCCGCCGGATGCGCTCGGCGCTGCGCCCGGCTACCTGAAGGAGGGCGACGCGGCGAACGTCCAGATGTACAACGGCGAGATCGTCGGGGTCGAGCTGCCGGCGGCGGTCGAGCTCACCGTGACCGAGACGGAGCCCGGCATGCAGGGCGACCGCGTCTCGGGGGCCCGCAAGCCCGCCACGCTCCAGACCGGCCACGTCGTCCAGGTCCCCCTCTTCGTGAACATCGGGGACGTGATCAAGGTCGACACCCGCTCCGGCGAGTACCTGACCCGGGCCTGAGGGCCCGGACGCCCCGTCGACCGACCGCAGCACCGGGCCGGGGCCAGGGCGAGCACACATGACGGACGCCGCACCGCGACACCAGCAGCGGGAACGGGCCCTCTCCCTCCTCTACGAGGCCGAGCTGAAGGGCGAGGGGCCGCTGCAGGTGGTCGACGCGCTTCCCGTTCCGCCCGACCCCTATGTGCGGACGCTGATCGAGCACGCCGTGGAGACCCGGGACGAGGCCGATCGCCGTATCGCCGCCGCCTCGGTCGGGTGGCCACTCGAACGCATGGCGGTGGTCGACCGCATTGTGCTGCGCCTGGCCGTCGCCGAGGTGTTGGACCCCGAGGGGCCGCCGACGGCGGTGGTCATCGACGAGGCGGTGGAGCTGGCCAAGGAGTACTCGACCGACGAGTCGGGCCGCTTCGTCAACGGCATCCTCTCGACCATCGTGGCCGACGTCGCGTCCGGCTGAGGGGAGTGCGGCGGCCCGGGGGCGGACCCCGGCGCGCTAGGGTTGGCACCTGACCGTGAAGTGAGTCCCGTGAGGCTCACACGGCAGGAGGAGCAGTGGCCGAACGCGAACGCAGTCATACGCGACCCCTCGGGGGCGTGTTCGTGGCCCACTCCCAGGTCCTCACCTCGCCCGACGTCCTGCGCGCCCTGACGCGCATGTCGCACGAGGTGGTCGAGCGCAACGGGGGCGTCGAGGACATCGTCCTCGTCGGGCTGCAGACGGGCGGCGTCCCACTGGCCACCAAAATGGCCGAGATCCTGCGCCAGATCGAGGGGGTCGACACGCTGGCCGTCGGCAGCCTCGACGTGGCCTTCTACCGGGACGACATCGGTCTGCGGCCCGTCCTCCCCGAGGCGGTCACCGACATCCCGGTCGACCTGGCCGGGAAGGTCGTGGTGCTCGTGGACGACGTGCTCTTCACGGGCCGCACCATCCGCGCCGCCCTCAACGCGCTCAACGACTTCGGGCGGGCCCGCGCCATCCAGCTGGCCGTCATGGTCGACCGCGGTCACCGCGAGCTCCCCATCCGGCCCGACTTCGTGGGGAAGAACCTCCCGACGCGGCGCGAGGAGATGGTCGACGTCGGCGAGGACGGCGTCTGGATCGGCAGTCTGGAGGACAAGTGACCGGCAGCCAGCACCTCCTCTCCGTGGCCGACCTCGGACCCGACGGCATCGGCGAGGTCCTGCACGTCGCCGAGGCCTTCGCCGAGGTGGAGCGCCGCTCCGTGCCGAAGGTCCCGACGCTGCGCGGCAAGGTGGTGGCGACGCTCTTCTTCGAGGAGTCGACCCGCACCAGGCTCTCCTTCGAGACGGCGGCCAAGCGCCTCTCCGCTGACGTGCTGTCCCTGGCGGTGGCCAGCTCGTCGGTCAAGAAGGGCGAGAGCCTGCGCGACACGGTCGAGACGGTCGAGGCCATGGGCATCGACGCCGTCATCATCCGGCACTCCTCGTCGGGGGCGCCGCACCAGGTGGCGCGCTGGGTCGATCGGGCCCACGTGATCAACGCGGGGGACGGCTGGCACGAGCACCCGACGCAGGCGCTCCTCGACGTGTTCACGGTGCGCCAGGTCCTGGCGGAGCGCAAGGGCGCCGCGCCCGACGAGCTCGGCACCGCGTGCTTCGAGGACCTGCGGGTGCTGATCGTCGGCGACGTCCGGCACAGCCGGGTGGCCCGCTCCGAGGTGCTCGCCTACACCGCCCTGGGAGCACACGTCACCCTTGCCGCACCGGGCAGCCTGCTGCCGCCCTCGCTCGACGGCTGGCCCGTCGAGGTGGCCCCCGACCTCGATGCCGCGCTCGCCGATGCGGACGTGGTCTCGCTCCTCCGCCTGCAGGCCGAGCGGGGCAGCGGCTCCTTCGTGCCCAGCCTGCGCGAGTACACGGCCGGGTGGGGGCTGACGGCACGGCGGGCCGAGCGGCTGGCCGAGCACGCCATCGTGACCCACCCCGGGCCCATGGTGCGCGGGGTCGAGATCGCCTCCGACGTGGCGGACCTGCCGCGCACCGTCGTGACCCAGCAGGTGGCCAACGGCGTCGCCGTGCGCATGGCCATCCTGTTCCTCATCCTCGGCGGCGAGCTGCCGGGCATCGCGGAGGTGCCGGCCGTTGCCTGAGCCCACGCTCGTCATCCGCGGCGGCACCGTCGTGGGACCCGCCGGACTGGCGCGCGCCGACGTCGCCGTCGCGGGTGACGTCATCGTCGCCGTGGCCGAGTCGATCGACAAGCCGCCCGGTGCGCAGGTGCTCGACGCCGGTGGCTGCCTGGTCGGACCGGGCCTGGTCGACCTGCACACCCATCTGCGCCAGCCCGGCCGCGAAGAGGCCGAGACGATCGAGACCGGCGCCCGGGCCGCCGCCCTCGGCGGCTACACGGCCGTCGTCGCCATGCCGAACACGGAGCCGGCCATCGACTCGGCCGGGGTGGCGGCCGAGGTGCTGGCGCTCGGCGCCGGCTGCACCGCCGACGTGGCGGTGGCGGGAGCCATCACGGTCGGGCGGGCCGGCCACGCCCTGGCCCCGCTGGGCGAGCTGGCGGCGCTCGGTGTGACCCTCTTCACCGACGACGGCGCCGGCGTGCAGGACGGCGCGCTGATGCGGCGCGCCCTCGACTACGCCAAGGGTCTCGGCGTCACCCTGGCCCAGCACTGCGAGGACAGCTGCCTGGCGGCGGGGGGCGCCATGCACGAGGGCAGCTGGTCGAGCCGACTCGGCCTGCCGGGCATGCCCGCCGCAGCGGAGGAGGCCATGGTCGCGCGCGACATCGCGCTGGCCCGCCTCACCGGCGCCCCGGTGCACTTTCTCCACATGTCGACGGCGGGCTCCGTCAATCTGATCCGCCGCGCCAAGGAGGAGGGCCTCCCGGTCACGGCCGAAGCCGCGCCCCACCACATGGTTCTGACGCACGCCCTCGTGGCGGGCTACGACCCCGTCTTCAAGGTGAACCCGCCGCTGCGGACCGACGAGGACGTGGCCGCCGTCGTCGCCGGGTTGTGCGACGGCACGATCGACGCGGTGGCCACCGACCACGCGCCCCACGCACCGGAGGCGAAGGACGTCCCGTTCGACCAGGCGCCCCCCGGCATGCTGGGGCTGCAGACCGCGCTGCCGATCGCCTGGGACGTGCTCTCGCCTCACCTGGGGCCTGAGCGCATTTTCGCTCTGCTCAGCGCGCAGCCCGCCGTCATCGCCAGGCTGACGGCGACCGACCCGCGAGTCGGGGGGCACAGCGCCCAGGGCGGACCGGTCGAGGCGGGGGCGACGGCCAACCTGTGCGTCTTCGACCCCGGCGCCGGCACCGTGGTGGACCCGGCGCGCCTGGCCAGCCGCAGCCGCAACACGCCCTACGCCGGCCGCACGTTCGCCGGCGCGGTCCGGCACACCGTGCTGCGGGGTGAAGCAGTGGTGATCGACGCAGCGGCACAGCGGTGAGCGCGGGGTTGACCGGACACGGTGACAGGACGAGCGCGCTGTTGGTGACCGCCGACGGCACGGTGTTCACCGGCGAAGTGGCCGGCGCCCCGGTGCCGGTGGCGACGGGCGAGCTCGTGTTCAACACCGCCATGAGCGGCTATCAGGAGGTGATCACCGACCCGTCCTACGCGGGCCAGGTCATCGCCTTCACCAGCACGCACATCGGGAACTACGGAACCAACGCCGCCGACGACGAGGCCGCCGTGCCGCACTGCCGGGGGATCGTGGTGTGCGATCTGGCCGACGAGCCCTCGAACTGGCGGGCCACCGAGGGTCTCGAGCCCTTCCTGCGCCGGCACGGCATCCCGGCCCTGACCGGCGTCGACACCCGGCGCCTGGCCCGTCACGTGCGCCGGTCCGGGGCCGTGCCCTGTGCCTTCGGCACGGCGCCGGAGGCGGAGCTGCGCGCCGCGGCCGCCGCGGCGGTCGGCACCGACGGCATGGACCTGGTCTCGGGCGTGACGGCGAGCGAGGTCACGGTCCATCCCGCGACGGCCTCCGGCGCCGCGGGGGCCCTGCGCATCGTGGCCTACGACTTCGGCGTCAAGACCACCATGGTCCAGTTGCTCACCACGCTCGGGAGCGTCACGGTGGTGCCGGCCGGCACGGCGGCGGACGACGTGCTGGCGCTCGACCCCGACGGGGTGTTCCTCTCCAACGGCCCGGGCGACCCCGCGGCCCTGCCGGGGCCCACAGCGGCCGTGGCCGACCTGGTCGGGCGCGTGCCGGTCTTCGGCATCTGCCTCGGCCATCAGATCCTGGCCACGGCCTTGGGCGGGACGACCTACAAGCTGCCCTTCGGGCACCACGGGGCCAACCATCCCGTCCAACGCCTGGAGACGGGCGTGGTGGAGATCACCAGTCAGAACCACAACTACGCCGTGGCGGCCGGGTCCATCCCCGACGCCGAGACCACGCACGTGAACCTCAACGACGGCGTGATCGAGGGGTTCCGTTCCCTGCGGGCGCCCGCCTTCTCGGTGCAGTACCACCCCGAGGCCGCTCCCGGGCCCCACGATGCCCGCTATCTCTTCGGTGCGTTCCGCGACCTCATGCTGGCCCATCCCACCCGTTCGACCGGCGCCGGGGTGCGCTGATGCCTCGGCGCGACGACCTGCGGTCGATCCTCGTCATCGGGTCGGGCCCGATCGTCATCGGTCAGGCCTGCGAGTTCGACTACTCGGGCACCCAGGCCTGCCGGGTGCTGGCCGAGGAGGGCTATCGGGTCATTCTGGCCAACTCCAACCCGGCGACCATCATGACGGATCCCGCGACGGCGGACCGGACCTACATTGAGCCGCTCGACCCGGAGGTCCTGACCGCCATCATCGAGAAGGAGCGGCCCGACGCGCTGCTCCCGACGCTCGGTGGGCAGACGGCGCTGAACCTCACCATGGAGCTGGTCGCGCTCGGCGTCCTGGAGCGCTTCGGCGTGGAGGTGATCGGCGCGCGTCCCGAAGCCATCTCGACCGCCGAGGACCGGGACCGCTTCAAGGCGGCCATGGAGGACATCGGCCTCGAGGTGCCCCGCTCGGGGTTCGCCCACTCCCTGCAGGAGGCGGAGGAGATCGCGGCCGACATCGGCTTCCCGATCATGGTGCGACCGAGCTTCATCCTCGGGGGGAAGGGGACGGGCATCGCCGAGGACGCGGCGCACTTCGGGCAGCTCGCCGCCGAAGGCCTGGCGGCCAGCCCGGTCGGGCAGATCCTGGTGGAGCAGTCGATCGCCGGCTGGAAGGAGTTCGAGCTCGAGGTGATGCGCGACGCGGCGGACAACTGCGTCGTGGTCTGCTCCATCGAGAACTTCGACCCGATGGGCGTGCACACGGGCGACTCCATCACCGTCGCCCCGGCCCAGACGCTGACCGACGTGGAGTACCAGGCCATGCGCGACGACGCCTTCGCCTGCCTGCGCCGGGTGGGGGTCGAGACGGGCGGCTCCAACGTGCAGTTCGCCGTGGAGCCGTCGACGGGCCGGCGCGTCATCATCGAGATGAACCCCCGGGTGTCGCGGTCCTCCGCACTGGCGTCGAAGGCCACGGGCTTTCCCATCGCCAAAATCGCGGCCCGCCTCGCCGTGGGCTACCTCCTCAACGAGATCCCCAACGACATCACGAAGGCGACGCCGGCGTCCTTCGAGCCCACCATCGACTACGTCGTCACCAAAATCCCGCGCTGGGCCTTCGAGAAGCTCCCCGGAGCCGACGGTCGCCTCGGTACCCGCATGCAGTCGGTGGGCGAGGTCATGGCCATCGGCCGGACGTTCTGCGAGTCGCTGCAGAAGGCCCTGCGCTCGCTCGAGCAGGGGCGGGCGGGCCTCAACGCCGATCCGGTCGAGGAGGCCCTGGACGAGCTCTCCCTCGACGAGCTCGTGCGGCGCATCGCCGTCGCCACCCCCGAACGGATCTTCGAGCTGGAGGCGACGCTCCGGCGTGGCGTCGGCGTCGACGAGGTCGTGGACCGGACCGGCATCGACCCCTGGTTCGTGCGCCAGCTGGCGCGCATCGTCGCCGAGCGACAGCGGATCGCCGCCGCCGCCGCACTCGAGCCGGCCGACTTCCGTCGGGCCAAGCGGCTCGGGTTCTCCGACGCGCAGCTGGCCTACCTCCGCGGTGCGACGGCCGCCGACATGCGGACGGCGCGGCTCGACGCCGGTGTGCGGGCGACGTTCAAGACGGTCGACACCTGCGCGGCCGAGTTCGAGGCCTTCACGCCGTACCACTACGCCACCTACGAGGAGGAGGACGAGGTCCGCCCGTCCGAACGCGCCCGCGTGATCATCCTCGGGTCGGGCCCCAACCGCATCGGCCAGGGCATCGAGTTCGACTACTGCTGCGTGCACGCCTCCATGACGCTGCGCGACGCCGGCTACGAGACGGTGATGATCAACTGCAACCCCGAGACGGTCTCGACCGACTACGACACCTCCGACCGTCTCTACTTCGAGCCGTTGACCGACGAGGACGTGGCCAACGTGCTCGACGCCGAGCTGGCGGCCGGCGGGTCGGTGGCGGGCGTGATCGTGTCCCTGGGCGGGCAGACACCACTGAAGCTGGCCGGATCGCTCCCACCCGGGCTCGTGCTCGGCACGAGCCCGGCCTCCATCGACCTGGCCGAGGACCGCGAGCGCTGGAACGCCCTGTGCCACGAGCGCGGCATTCCGCAGCCGCCCGGCGGCACCGCGACGACCACCTCGGAGGCGCTGGCGGTGGCCGGACGGGTCGGCTACCCGGTCCTGCTCCGCCCCAGCTATGTCCTCGGCGGTCGGGCCATGGAGATCGTCTACGACGACGACGGCGTGCGCCGCGTCATGCAGTCCATGACCACCGGCGCGCTGGCGCGCGAGGGCGGCGTCACCGCCGATCGTCCCGTCCTGGTGGATCGCTTCCTGGAGGACGCGGTCGAGGTGGACGTCGACGCCGTGCGCGACGGTGCCGGCGAAATCCTCATTGCCGGAGTGATGGAACACGTGGAGGAGGCCGGGGTGCACTCGGGCGACTCCGCCTGCGCCCTGCCCCCGCAGACACTGCGCGACGAGGTGGTCGGCGAGCTCGAGCGCCACACCCGCGCGCTGGCCGAGTCGCTCGAGGTGTGCGGACTCATCAACGTCCAGTTCGCCGTCAAGGACGGGCTGGTCTACGTGCTGGAGGCCAACCCCCGGGCCAGCCGGACGGTGCCGTTCGTGGCCAAGGCCACGGGCGTGCCGCTGGCCATGGTGGCCTCACGTGTGATGGTGGGCCAGACGCTGGCGGACCTGCGGGAGGAAGGGCTCCTCCGTCCGGACGTGATCGGCCGGGTGCCGGTGCTCGACCACGTGAGCGTCAAGGAGGCGGTGCTCCCCTTCGACCGCTTCCCCGGGGTGGACACCCTGCTCGGGCCCGAGATGCGCTCGACCGGCGAGGTCATGGGCATCGACAGCACCTTCGGCCTCGCCTTCGCCAAGAGCCAGCTGGCGTCGGGGACGCGCCTGCCCGACACGGGCACCGTCTTCTTGTCACTCGCCGACCGCGACAAGCCGGCGGGACTGGAGGTGGCGCGGGCCTTCAGCGAGCTCGGGTTCTCCATCGCGGCGACACTCGGCACGGCCGGCTATCTGCGTTCCGAGGGGCTCGTGGTCGACACGCTGGTGGCCAAGGTGGGGGAGGAGGGTGTGGCGTCCGACGCGGTCGAGCTGATCGCCCAGGGCAAGGTGCAGTTGGTCGTGAACACGCCGCGCGGCCTGGGCCCGCGGGCCGACGGTCAGCACATCCGCACGGCGTCGGTGGTGCACAAGGTGCCCTGCCTCACCACGCTGGCTGCGGCGCGGGCGGCGGCGGCGGGGATCGCCGACGTGCGGTCGCATCCGCTGCGGGTGCGACCGCTGCAGGACCTCCATCCGACACCGACACCGACACCCGGGAGGACGGCACAGTGAGCGCCGCTCCCGACGTGCGCCGGGCGGCCACGCTCGCCACGAGCGTCGGGAGCCTCGCCCTTCCCAATCCGGTGCTGACGGCATCGGGGACGTCGGGACACGGGACCGAGCTGTCCGAGTACGGGGACCTGAGCCGGCTGGGCGCGGTGGTCGTCAAGTCACTGTCGGTCGAGCCCTGGCCGGGCAACCCGGCGCCGCGGGTGCACGAGGTCGGTGCGGGCATGCTGAACAGCGTGGGCCTGCAGGGCCCGGGCCTGGCGGCGTGGGTGGCTGACGATCTCCCGGCCCTGCAGGCAGCCGGGGCGCGGGTCGTGGTGAGCATCTGGGGTCGTTCGGTGTCGGACTACGCCAGGGCGGCCGAGCTCGTGGCGGCGGCCGCGTCGACGGGGCCCGGTTCGTGCATCGAGGCGCTCGAGGTCAACGTCAGCTGTCCGAACGTCGAGGACCGCTCCCGCATGTTCGCCCACTCGGCCGCAGCCACCGAGCAGGTCCTCGCCGTCACCGCCTGCGGGTTGCCGCGCTGGGCCAAGCTCAGCCCGAACGTGCCGGACCTCGTCGAGATCGCCGTCGGAGCGGTGGAGGGAGGTGCCGCCGGTTTGACCCTCGTCAACACGTTGCTGGGCCTCGCCCTCGACATCGAGTCGGGACGGCCCGTCCTGGGCGCCGGCGGGGGCGGGCTGTCCGGTAGTGCGGTGCACCCGGTGGCCGTACGCGCCGTGTGGGAATGCCGCTCGGCCTTCCCCGAGTTGCCGATCATCGGCGTGGGGGGCGTCTTCTCCGGCCACGACGCCGTGGAGCTGCTCGTGGCCGGCGCCGATGCCATTCAGGTCGGCACCGCCACCTTCCGGGATCCCCGCGCGCCGTGGAAGGTGCTCCGCCAACTGGCGCGCTGGTGCGAGGCCCATGACACGACGGTGGGGGAGATTCGCGGGGCGGTGCGCCGGCGCCTCGCCGGCACCGGAGGACCGGCGACCGAAGACGCAGGTGCGTCGGGCATCGCGTTCGGATCGCTGCACGAAGGAGGAGGACATGGCTGACAGTTTCGGAGATCGGGTGGCGGCGGCCGTCGCCAGGACGGGACCGCTGTGCGCGGGCATCGACCCGTCGGCCTCGCTGTTGGTCAAGTGGGGGTTGCGGGACGACGCCGCGGGTCTGCGCGCCTTCTGTGCCGGGTGCGTCGAGGGCTTCGCGGGCGCCGTCAGTGTGGTGAAGCCGCAGGTCGCCTTCTTCGAGCGCCATGGCTCGGCGGGGATGGCGGAACTGGAGCGACTCATCGCCGAGGCGACGGCCGCCGGCCTCATCGTGATCGCCGACGCCAAGCGGGGGGACATCGACTCGACGGCGGCGGCCTACGCCGACGCCTGGCTGGGCGACGCCAGCCCCCTGGCCGGCGATGCCGTGACGGTCCACCCCTATCTCGGCCTGGGCGCGCTGGCGCCCCTGGTCCAGCGGGGCGCGGCCAACGGGAAGGGGGTCCTGGTGGTGGCCCGGAGCTCGAACCCCGAGGGCCGCACCCTCCAGCAGGCGGTCACCGCCGCCGGGCCGGGGGTCGAGGACATGCTCCTGGCCGAGATCGCCGAGCTGAACGGCTCCGCCGAGGTCCCGACCGGAACGGTCGGCGCCGTCATCGGGGCCACGCTGGAGCGGTCAACCTTCGCGTTGTCCCAGCTCGGAGGGGTTATTCTCGCTCCGGGCCTGGGGGCCCAAGGTGCCGGCCCCGCGGATGTGGCGGCCCGATTCGCCGGGTGCCCTCCCGGTTCGGTGCTGCCGAGCAGCTCCCGCGGGCTCC
The DNA here is from genome assembly GCA_963783965.1 of uncultured Acidimicrobiaceae bacterium. Classification (GTDB taxonomy): domain Bacteria; phylum Actinomycetota; class Acidimicrobiia; order Acidimicrobiales; family RAAP-2; genus Bog-473. The sequence continues at coordinate 308,755 of CAWAPQ010000002.1, forward strand.
TGAACGAGGGTCCGGATCCCGCCGACTTGCGTCAGAGCGCACGCTCGCTGAACCGTGAGTTGGCGGCGGCGATGGGCTGAAGAGGGGAAATAGGTGAACGGCCCTGGCCGAGGCGCTATGGTCTCGCCATGCCGCAACCTCCCGCACTCACTCCAGAGCAGCGCGCCGCTGCACTCGAAAAGGCTGCCAAGGTTCGCCGTGAGCGGGCCGAGGTCAAGGACAAGCTCAAGATGGGCAACCTCTCGTTGGCGGACCTCCTCCAAGAGGCCGACTCCAACGAGACCATCGGGAAGATGAAGGTGGTCTCCGTGCTGGAGTCCCTCCCCGGTCTGGGCAAGGTCAAGGCGCGCCGCCTGATGGAAACCGTCGGCATCAGCGACAGCCGCCGGCTCCAGGGGCTTGGCGCCAAGCAGCGAGAATCGCTGCTCAAAGAGACTGCACGCTGAACCCACCATCGCTGCGCCGCACATCTTCGTCCTCATCGGCCCTGGTGGGGCCGGGAAGGGCACGGTTGCCGCAGCGCTGACAGCGCAGGATCCGACGCTCTGGCTCAGCCGGAGTTGGACGACGAGGAAGCCCCGGCCCGGTGAGCGCGAGCGCAGCGCGTACGTCTTCGTCGACCGGCCGACCTTCGAGGAGGCGGTCGCCCAGGGGGGCTTCTACGAGTGGGCCGAGTTCCTCGACTACCTGATGGGCACCCCTATCCCCGATCCGCCGCCGGGCGCCGACGTCCTGCTCGAGATCGACGTGCAGGGGGCGGAGCAGGTGCTGGCCCGGCGCCCCGACGCCACCGTCATCCTGCTGCTGCCACCGTCCCCGGCGGTGCAGGCGGAGCGGCTGAAGGCCCGGGGGGACGACGCCGAGCACATCCGGCGGCGGGTGGAGCTGGGGCGCTCCGAGGTGGAGCGTGGGGCCAAAATTGCAGCTCACACGGTCATCAACGACGACCTTGGTCAGGCCCTGGCCGAGCTGACGGCTATAGTTGACCGGACTCGATCGGCTGCCCCCTGCGCCGCGAACCCGGAGGAATCCTGATGGCTCAAGGCCGCCACACGCTCATGGACCCACCCATCGAAGAGTTGCTGGACAAGGTGGACTCGAAGTTCACCCTCGTCGCTCTCGGCTCGGCCCGTGCCCGCCAGGTGAACAGCTACTACAACAGCCTCGGCGAGGGCCTCGGCAAGGTGGTCCCGCCCCAGGTGGCCTCGGTGTCGGGCAAGCCCGTATCCATCGCGTTCGAGGAGATCGCCGCCGGCAAGGCGACGTTCACCCGCCCGGACCCCGAGGAAGAGGCCGCGCTGGCGGCCGCCATTGCCGACGCGGCCGAGGCCGGCCTGCTCGGTGACGGCGAGCCTGCAGCCGAGGGGACCGAGACCGCAGAGGTCATCGAGGTGCTCGACGTCGGGGGCGACGACCCGGCAGCGAGCTAGGCACCCGGCGGAAGGCGCGGCGGACGGCGCCCATGGCTGGAGACCCCGGAACGACCCAGGACCCTTCCGAGCTCGGTGGCCCCACGCGTTCGGTACCGCGCGTCGTCCTCGGCGTGTGCGGTGGCATCGCCGCCTACAAGGCCGTCGAGGTCTGCCGGCAGCTCGTCGACGCCGGGGTGCACGTCACGCCGGTCCTGACCGACGAAGCGACCCGGTTCGTCGGCGCGGTGACGTTCTCGGCGCTCGCCTCCGAACCCGTGCAGCGCTCGTTGTGGGACGAGGCCTCACCGATTCCCCACACCAGGCTCGGCCAGCAGGCCGATCTGGTGCTGATCGTGCCGGCGACGGCGCACACCCTCGCCCGCTATGCCGCCGGGCTCTCCGACGACCTCCTGTGCGCCACGCTCCTGGCGACGCGGGCGCCCGTGGTCGTCTGCCCCGCCATGCACACGGAGATGTGGGAGCACGCGTCGGTGCGCGAGAACCTCGCCACCCTGGTGCGGCGCGGCGTCGAGGTCATCCCGCCCGAGAGTGGACGACTGGCCGGTGGCGATTCGGGAGAGGGCCGGCTGGCCGACCCGGGCGTGATCGTCGGGCGCGTCCTCGAGCTCCTCGGCCGCGGGCGCCGACGCGATCTGCACGGGACACAGGTCGTCGTCAGTGCCGGTGGCACGCGGGAGCCGCTCGACCCCGTGCGCTTCATCTCGAACCGTTCCTCGGGCAAGCAGGGGCATGCGATCGCCATCGCCGCGGCGCGCCGGGGCGCGGTGGTGACACTCGTGACGTCCTCCTCGCTTCCGTTGCCGCCGGACGTGGCGTCGGTGGTGCGGCGGATCGACGTCGAGACGGCGGCCGATATGGAGCACGCGGTCGGCGCGGCGGCCGAGGGAGCCGCTGTCGTCGTCATGGCGGCGGCCGTGGCGGACTTTCGCCCGAAGCGGTCCGCTGGGACGAAGCTCTCCAAGGACGAGGGACTCCCCGACGTGGTGCTCGAGCCCACACCGGACATCCTGGCCGGGCTGGCCGCCCGACGACCTCCCGGACAGGTGCTGGTCGGGTTCGCCGCGGAGACGCACGATGCGTTGGAACGTGGTCGTCGCAAGCTCGAGCGCAAGGGCGTCGACATCCTCGTCGTCAACGACGTCAGCGCGCCCGGTGCGGGCTTCGACCACGACACCAACGCGGTCGTGATCCTCGAGGCCGACGGGGGCATGCAGGAAATCCCACTGACCTCCAAGGATGCAGTGGCAAATGCCGTATTGGATAGGGTGATCGCCCACGACAACGAGAAGCGGAGTACCACGTGAGAACCACTTTCACCTCGGAATCGGTGACCGAGGGACATCCGGACAAAATGGCCGACCAGGTCTCCGATGCCGTGCTCGACGCGATGCTGGAGGGCGACCCCTCGAGCCGGGTGGCCTGTGAGACGTTGCTGACCACCGGCCTCGTGGTGGTGGCGGGCGAGGTCACCACGTCGACCTACGTCGACATCCCTTCCCTCGTGCGCGACACGGTGTGCGAGATCGGCTACGACAACGACACCTACGGCTTCAACGGCAAGACGTGCGGCGTGCTCGTGACCCTGGACGCGCAGTCGCCGGACATCGCACAGGGTGTCGACGCGGCCTTCGAGCTGCGCAGTGGCAAGGCGGGCGAGGACGTTCTCAACGCGCAGGGCGCCGGCGACCAGGGGATGATGTTCGGCTACGCCTGCGACGAGACGCCGGACCTGATGCCGCTGCCCATCTGGCTGGCCCACCGCCTCTCCGAGCGACTGGCCCAGGTGCGACGCGCCGGGGCGGTGCCGTACCTCCGTCCCGACGGCAAGACGCAGGTGTCCGTGGTCTACGAGGACGGGCGACCGGTGCGGATCGACACCGTGTTGATCTCGACCCAGCACGCCGGCGGCATCGACCTCGAGGAGCAGTTGCGGCCCGACCTCACGGAGAACGTGATCGAGCCGTTGCTGCCGACCGACATGGACACGGAGGGCCTGCGGATCTTCGTCAACCCCACCGGCATTTTCGAGCTCGGCGGCCCCCACGCCGACACGGGCCTGACGGGCCGCAAAATCATCGTGGACACCTACGGGGGCATGGCCCGTCACGGTGGCGGTGCCTTCTCCGGGAAGGACCCTTCCAAGGTCGACCGCTCGGCGGCGTACGCGGCACGCTGGGTGGCCAAGCACGTCGTGGCCTCCGGCGCGGCCAAGCGGTGCGAGGTGCAGGTGGCCTACGCCATCGGCGTCGCCCACCCGGTCTCGTTGCTGGTCGAGACGTTCGGCACGGAGACGGTCGACCCCGAGAAGATCGCCGACGCGGTGCGTGAGCTCTTCGACCTGCGGCCGGCCGCCATCGCCCGGGATCTCGACCTCCGGCGTCCGATCTACAAGAAGACGGCCGCCTACGGTCACTTCGGTCGCTCGGAGAAGGAGTTCACGTGGGAGGCCACCCCGCGGGTGGACGACCTGCGGACCGCCTTGGGGCTCTGAGCGGGGCGAGTGCTCCCTGAGGGGAGCTGTCGTCCGCTGGCGGTGATCGCATGAGGCAGGACGGTGTCGCCGACGCGCGTGTGGTGCGGGTGCGCACCGAAGTCGCCGCCGTGGGCAAGACGTTCGACTACTCCGTGCCCGCGGGTTGGCACGACGACGTGCACATCGGCACCCGGGTGCGGGCGCCCTTCCACGGGCGGACGGTGCGGGGCTGGGTCGTCGACGAGGACGTCGGGACCCGGCCCGACGTCGACGTCCTGCCGCTCAAGTCGTGGTTGGGGTGGGGCCCACCGCCGGCCCTGGTGGAGCTGGCGGCATGGGCGGCCTGGCGCTGGGCCGGGCCGGCCTCGTTCTTTCTCCGCATCGCGTCCCCGGACACCATCGTGCGCACCCTGCCCGCGGTCCCGCCGTCGTCCACCGGCGGTGCCGTGCCGCCCGGGCCCGGCCACGAAGGTCTCGACCTGGCCCGGGGCGGCCTCACGCTGGTGCGCGAGCCGCCCCTCACCGACCCGATCGATCTCGTCCTGTCGGTCGTGGGCGATCCGGCCGTGCAGGACCGCCGGGGCAGCGTGCTGGTGCTCGTGCCGTCCGCGGGCTGGGCCGAGCGGCTGACGGCGCGGCTGGTGCGCCGCGGGTGCCCCACGGCGCAGAGCTGGGAGCAGGCGCGGGCCGGATGGCCCGTGGTGGTCGGCAGCCGGGCCGGCGCCTGGGCCCCCCTGCCCAGCCTGGCGGCCGCGGTCGTCCTCGACGCGCACGACGCGGCCTACCGGGAGGAGAGCGCTCCCACTTACAGCGCGGTCGACGTGGTGGCCGAGCGCGCCCGCCGGGAGGGCGTGCCCTGCGTCGTGGTGTCGCCCGTCCCTCCCGTGGCGCTGGCGGCCGACACCGGCCTGCGGACGGTGGCGCCGACGCGGTTGCGGGAGCGTGCCGGCTGGCCCACCCTGGAGCTGGTCGATCGCCGTGGCGCGGACCCGCGCAGCGGCATCTTCTCCGAGGAGTTCGTCCGCCTGGCCCGGTCGGCCCTCGACGAACCGGCGGCGCGTGCCGCGCGGCCCCCTGGTCTGCGTCTACAACCGCTCGGGCGGCGCGCGTCTGCTGGCCTGCCGCCACTGCGGGGAGCTGGCCTGCTGCGCACGGTGCGGTGCCGCGGCGGCGCAACCCCGCGGCGAGGAGGTGCTGCGTTGCCCGCGCTGCGACGAGGTGCGCCCGGTCGTGTGCGCGGCCTGCGGACGGCTGCGGATGAAGACATTGCGGGCCGGCGTGAGCCGCCTGCGCGAGGAGCTGGCTGCGCTCCTCGGCGTCGAGGTGGGGGAGGTGGCCGGCCCGCGCTCGGGGGCGGGCGAGTCGCCCGTACCCGCCGCTCCCGTCCTCATCGGCACCGAGGCGGTGCTGCACCGCGTGCGCCGCGCCGCCGCCGTCGCCTTCCTCGACATCGATCTGCATCTGCTGGCGCCGCGCCTCTCGGCCACGGAGGAGACCCTGGCCCTGTTCGTCCGCGCCGCCCGGTTGGTCGGCACCCGCGGGACGGGGGTGCCCTGGGCCCGCATGCAGGCGCAGACGCGGGTGCCGGATCACCCCCTGCTCCAGGCGGTCGCCCGGGGCGACCCGGCGGCGGTGCTGGAGGAGGAGGTGGCGATCCGCCGCATGTCCGCGTTGCCGCCCTTCTGTGCGCTGGCCGTGGTGTCGGGAGCCCTCGCCCCCACCTACGCCGACGCGCTGCGCGTTGCGCTCGACCCGCTGCCGGGCGGCGAGGCGGTCCACGGTGCACCCGCCGTGACACTGGCGCCGCTCGGGCACGAGCGCTTCCTCCTCCGGGCGGAGACGCACCAACCCCTCTGCGAGCTGCTGGCCCGGACCCCGCGGCCGCCGGGACGAGGGCTCCGCGTGGAGGTGGACCCGGTCACACTGTGAGGTGGGGACCAGCGGCCGGCTCCCGACCCGGGGAAGGGTCCGGGGCGGGCCGCCGGTAACATGGCGGCCATGTCGAGCCTTGCCATCCGCCAGTACGGCGACCCCGTGCTCAAGGGGCGCACCAAAGAGGTGGACGACATCGACGGGGCGGTGGCCAGCCTGGTCGACTCCATGATCGAGACCATGTACGACGCGCCCGGCACGGGCCTGGCCGCCAATCAGGTGGGCGTGCAGCGCCGCATCTTCGTCTACGACGTGGGTGACGGTGCCCGCACCGTCATCAACCCGCGGATCATCGAGAGCGACGGGGAGTGGACCTACGACGAGGGTTGCCTCTCCGTGCCGGGGCTCAGCTGGGACATCGTGCGCCCCAATGCGGTGCACCTGGTCGGCCTCGACCTCGACGGGAACGAGATCTCCATTGAGGCCTCCGAGCTCGAGGGCCGCGTGTTCCAGCACGAGCTCGACCACCTCGACGGCATTCTGCTGGTGGAGCGCCTCAACGAGGACCAGCGCAAGGAAGCGCTCAAGATCCTGCGCGGCCGCACGCTCAATCTGCCCGCGTCCGATCCGGACGGGCTCGCCAGCCTCTTCACTCGCTGACGTACTCGGCCACGCAGTCGCGCAGCCCGCGCCGAACCCGGCCGCACCCACCGCGGCCGAGGCCACGCCTCACCCCCGGCAGTGCCGTCTGCCCTACGGTGAACGGGTGGCCCGCCTGGCATACCTCGGCACTCCCGACAGCGCGGTGCCGCCGCTGCGCGCGCTGGTCGCAGCGGGTCACGACGTCGCACTCTGCGTGACGCGCCCCGACCGCCGGCGCGGCCGCGGCAAGACGGAGACGCCCAGCCCCGTCAAGGTGGCCGCCACCGAGCTCGGGCTCGCCGTGAGTCACGACATGCATGACCTGACGAGCGCGGGCGTCGAGCTCGCGGTCGTGGTGGCCTACGGCCGCATCATCCCAGCGCGGCTCCTCGAAGAGATCCCGATGGTGAACCTGCACTTCTCGCTCCTGCCGCGCTGGCGCGGCGCGGCACCCGTCGAGCGCGCCATTCTGGCGGGCGACCGCGAGACCGGTGTCTGCCTCATGAAGGTGGAGGCGGGACTCGATACCGGTCCCGTCTACGCCGTGCGCCGCGTGCCACTCGACGACGACAGCACGCTCGACGAGGTGCGTCACGAGCTGGTGACCGTCGCCAGCGCGCTGGTGGTGGACGCCCTGGCCCACGGTGTCTCCGGCCTGCCGCACCCCGTGCCGCAGGAGGGCGAGGTCACCCTGGCGGACAAGATCAGCGCGGAGGACCTCCGTCTCGACTGGAACGCGACGGCCACTGCGCTCAAGCGGGTCGTGCGGCTGGGCCGGGCCTGGACGACGTTCCGGGGCACGCGCCTGCGGGTGCTCGAGGCCGGGCTCGGCCCGGACCGGCAGGGGCCCGACGAGCGGCCGCCGGGCTCCCTCGACGGTCCCCTCGTCGCGACGGGCGGTGGCAGCCTGGTGCTGCGGCGGGTGCAGCCAGAGAGCCGTTCTCCCATGTCAGCCGAGGAGTGGCTGCGCGGCGTGCGCCCGGCGCTCGGCGAACGTCTCGGGACGGAGTAGACATGAGAGCGGTGACCGTGACTCCGATCGACGGGTGGAGCCCCGACCAGTACGAACGGTTCCGTTCGGAACGCCAGCAACCCTTCGACGATCTGCTCAGCCTGTGTCACCCCGTTCCGGGCGGCCGCATTGTGGATCTCGGGTCCGGCACGGGGGACCTGACCAAGATCCTGCACGAGGAGATGGCGGCCAAGGAGACGGTCGGCATCGACTCGTCGCCCGCCATGTTGGCCCGGGCCCAGTCGGCCCACGAGGTGGCCGGGCTCTCGTTCGCCCTCGGTGACATCGCCACCTGGCTGGACCAAGGCCTCGACCTGGTGTTCGCCAACGCGTCGCTGCAGTGGATCGACGATCACCTGAACCTGTTGGCGCGCATGCGCACCGCGCTCGGTCCCGACGGCCAGCTGGCCTTCCAGGTGCCCGCCAACTATCGCCATCCGTCACACCTGCTCGCCCAGGCGGTGGCCAACGAGCCCCCCTTCATCGATGCGCTCTACGGGGACGTCCCCGAGGATCGCGGCCGCTTCGTCCTGTCACCGGAGCTCTACGCCGACCTCCTCTACGAACTGGGGGCCAAGGATCAGGTCGTGCGCATGGAGGTCTACGGCCACGAGCTCGAGTCGACGGGTGAGGTGGTCGAGTGGGTCATGGGGACCCTGCTCACCCCGTACCGCAAGCGGTTGAGCCCCGAGCTGTTCGACGCGTTCGTCGAGCGCTACCGGGAGCGGCTGATCGAAGAGCTCGGCGAGCGCGAGCCGTACTTCTACGGGTTCCGGCGCATCCTCTGCTGGGCTCGCTTCACCTGAGCGGAGCGGCCGGCCCATGGAGGGATCGACAGCGAGAGCGACCCGCGACCCGGGCCCGGTCGGCGCATTGCGCATCGCGCCCTCGGTCCTGTCGGCCGACTTCGGCATGCTGGCCGAACAGGTGGGGGAGGTGGCCCCGTCAGCCGACTGGCTCCACGTCGACGTCATGGACGGGCACTTCGTCCCCAATGTGACGATCGGGCCCCCGGTGGTGGCTTCCCTGCGGCGCCACACGCCGTTGTTCTTCGACTGTCACCTCATGATGACCGAGCCGGGGCGCTACCTGAAGGACTTCGCCGACGCCGGGGCCGATGGCTGCACCGTGCACGTGGAGATCGGCAACACGGACGAGCTCATCGCGCAGATGCGCGGCCTCGGCCTGCGGGCGGGGCTGGCCCTCAACCCCGACACGCCCTTCGACGCGGTGCGGCCCTATCTCGGCGAGGTCGATCTCGTCCTGTGCATGACGGTCTTCCCGGGCTTCGGCGGCCAGAGTTTCATCGCCGACGTCATGGCGAAGGTGGCGCAGGTGCGCGCCGAGGTGACGGCCGGCTCGCTCCCGCTCGACATCGAGGTGGACGGGGGGATCGACGCCACCACCGCGCCGGTGGCCGTGGCGGCCGGCGCCAACGTGCTGGTGGCCGGCAGCGCCATCTTCGGGCAGCCCCGGCCGTGGGAGGCCGCCGACGCCATCCGCGCCTCGGCCCGGGCCGCGGCCGACGACGGTCACGGGTGACGACCGGCCGGGCGGTCGTGGCGGGGGGCGGCATCATCGGCACCTGGCACGCGTTCGAGCTCACGGAGGCCGGCTTCGAGGTCGACCACCTGGAGGCCGAGGCGGGCCCCACGGGTGCCTCGGTGCGCAACTTCGGTCTGATCTGGGTCAGCGGCCGGCGTGCGGGGGAAGAGCTCGAGGTGGCGCGTCGGGCCCGCCGGCGCTGGGAGGAGATCGGCGCCGCGGTGCCCGGCATCGGCTTCCGCGCCATGAGCTCGCTCACCGTCGCCACCGACGCGCCCGCCCGGGGCGTGATGGAGGCGTTCGCCGCGCACCCCGACGCGGCGGCGCGTGCCATCTCGTTCCTGGAGCCCGACGCGGTGCGCGCCTGCAACCCGGCGGTCCAGGGTGACGTCGCCGGCGCGCTGCACTGCCCCGAGGACGCCGTCGTCGAGCCCCGCCTCGCGCTGGACGCGCTGCGCGCCCACATGGCGGCGACGTGCGGGGCGCGGTACCGCTTCCATCCCGGTCACCGTGCCGTCGCCGCCGAGCCGCGGGCGATCGTCGACGCCACGGGGGCCCGCTGGGAGGGCGACCTCGTCGTGCTCGCCACCGGCGCGGCCTATGACCACCTCCCCGGCACGACGCCGCTCGCGTCCCGCCTCCGCCGCGTCCGGCTGCAGATGGTGCAGACGGCACCCTTCGCCGGCTCGTTGACGACGTCGCTGGCCGACGCCGACACGCTGCGCTACTACCCGGCCTACGTGTCGGCGCCGCTGGTCCAGCTCGGGGAGCAGACGCGGCTGGCGGCCGCGCACCATCTGCAGCTCCTGGTCGTCCAGCGCCCCGACGGCGGGCTGACCATCGGGGACACGCACGCCTACGGGGAGCCGTTCGACTTCGCGCTGTGCGAGGACCCGACGGCGGAGCTGCTGGCGCGGGCCGAGCGGATCCTCGGGGCGGAGCTGCCCCCGGTGCAGCGCCGCTGGGAGGGCGTCTACGCGCAGTGCGTCGACGGCGCCGTCTGTCTACGCGAGGAGATCGACGCGGGGGTGTGGCTGGTGACCGGTCCCGGCGGGCGCGGCATGACGTGCTCTCCGGCCATTGCCGCCGACACCCTGCGTGCGGCCGGGGTGGCGGCATGATCGGCCCCTTCGCGCTGGCCTGCCTCGATATGGCCGGCACGACGGTACGCGACGACGGCGCCGTCGAGGCGGCGTTCACCAGCGCCCTGGCGGCCGTGGGCATCACTCCGGGGAGCAGGTTCTTCGAAGAGGCGCAGGTCGTCGTGCGCCAGACGATGGGCTGGTCCAAGGCGGACGTGTTCGCCTCGCTGCTCGACCAGGACGAGGCGAGGGAGGCCACGGCCGCCTTCGCCGCCGCCTACGAGGCGATCGTCGCCGCCGGCGAGGTCAGCGAGATACCCGGTGCGCTCCAGGTCCTGCGCGACCTCCGCGCCGCAGGGGTGCGGGTCTGCCTCACGACCGGCTTCGCGCCCTCGACCCGCGACGCGCTGCTCGATGCCCTGGGATGGCGCGCCGAGGTCGACCTGGCCCTGTCGCCGGCCGATGTGGGCCGGGGCCGTCCGGCGCCGGATCTCATCCTCGGCGCCATGGCCCGCCTCGGCGTGGACGATCCGCTCGCGGTGGCGGTGGTGGGCGACACCAGCAGCGACCTCGAGGCGGGGCACGCCGCCGGTGCCGGGGCGGTCGTCGGAGTCCTGAGCGGCGCCCACGACGACGCCGCCATGCTGGCCGCCGCCCCGACGGCCCTCATCGCGGACGTCACGGGCCTGATCCCGCTCCTGCGCCGGGCCTGAGGGTGCCTGATCCGGCTGTCTGACCTGGGAGTCTCGACAAAAAATGAAACGTGTTCTAGTATTGTCGCACGAGGCCGGGGATCTACCCCGGGCAAGGACCTGACCATGGATGACGTGGAGCACATGCGCCGGGCACTGGCGCAGGCGGCAACGGTCCGTTCGACCACGGCGCCCAACCCCTGGGTGGGCAGCGTCGTCGTCCCGCCGGGCTCCGGACCGGGCGGCGGGACGGTGTTCGCGGGAGCGACGGCACCTCCGGGCGGGCCCCATGCCGAGGTGGCGGCCCTGGCCGCCGCGGGGGAGGCCGCCAGGGGAGCCACCCTGTACGTGACCCTGGAGCCCTGCGCCCACCACGGTCGCACCCCGCCCTGCAGCGACGCCATCATCGCCGCGGGCGTGGCCCGGGTCGTGGTCGGCATCGAGGACCCCGACGAGCGGGTCGCCGGCCGCGGCATCGCCGCGCTGCGTGCCGCCGGTCTGGAGGTCACCGTCGGAGTGGCCGCCGACGAGGTGGCCGAGCAGCTGGCGCCGTACTGCAAGCACCGGACGACGGGGCAGCCCTGGGTGGTGCTGAAGATGGCCGCCAGCCTCGACGGCCGGACGGCGGCACCGGACGGCACCAGCCGCTGGATCACCGGCGAGGAGGCGCGCCGGGACGTCCACCGGCTGCGGGCCCGCTCCGACGCCGTCCTGGTCGGGGCCGGCACGGTCCGGGCCGACGACCCTGCGCTCACGGTCCGCCTCGACGACGGCATCGAGCGCGAGCAGCCCCTGCGTGTCGTGCTCGGCCAGGCCCCCGCCGGCGCCAAGGTGCGCCCGGCCCTCGAGCTCTCGGGCGATCTGGGGGACGTGTTGACCGAGCTCGGCCGGCGCGGCGTGCTCCAGGTGCTGGTGGAAGGAGGGGCCACGGTGGCCCACGATTTCCACGCCGCCGGGCTGGTCGACCGCTATGTCCTGTACCTGGCGCCGGTGCTTTTCGGGGGCGATGACGGCCGCCCGATTTTCGCGGGCCCCGGGGCTGGCACAATTGGAGACGTGTGGAAGGGCAGGCTGGTGTCGATAGAGCAGCTAGGTGAGGACTTTCGAGTGGAGGTGGCGGCCTGATGGCGTTCTCGAAGGTGCAGGAGGCGATCGATTCGATCGGCCGGCTGGGCATGGCCGTGGTGGTCGACGACGAGGACCGTGAGAACGAGGGCGACCTGGTCATGGCGGCCGAGGCGGCCACGCCGGAGAACATCGCCTTCTTCCTGGCCCACACCTCGGGCGTCATCTGTGCGCCGCTGCTGCCCGAGCGGGCGGACGCGCTCGACCTGCCCCTCATGGTCACGGCCAACACCGAGGCGCAGCGGACTGCCTTCACGGTGAGCGTGGACCTCCGCCACGGCACGACGACCGGGATCTCGGCCACGGACCGGGCCGCCACCATTGCGGCCCTGATCGACCCGGCCACGCGCCCGAACGACCTGAACCGGCCCGGACACATCTTCCCGCTGCGCTACCGCGCCGGTGGCGTGCTCAAGCGAGCCGGGCACACCGAGGCGACGGTCGACCTGGCCCGCGCCGCGGGGCTGACGCCGGCGGGCGTGCTCTGCGAGATCGTGACCGAGGACAAGTCGGAGATGGCCCGGCTGGCCGACCTCGAGACCTTCGCCAAGAAGCACGACCTCCCTCTCATCTCCATCGCGGACCTCATCCGCTACCGGCGGCAGAACGAGAAGCTGGTGCGACTCGTCTCCGAGGCGCGCATCCCGGCCGACGGGCGTGAGTTCCGGGCCTTCGTCTACGAGTCGGTGCTGGACAACGAGCAGCACCTCGCACTCGTGATGGGCGAGGTGGCCGGGTCCGAGGACGTGCTGGTGCGGGTCCACTCCGAGTGTCTGACCGGCGACGTGTTCGGCTCCCTGCGCTGTGACTGCGGGCCGCAGCTGCAGGCCTCGCTCGACCTGATTGAGAAGGAAGGGCGCGGCGTCCTCATCTACCTGCGGGGCCACGAGGGCCGCGGCATCGGCCTCGGCCACAAAATCCGGGCGTACCAGCTGCAGGAGGAGGGCCACGACACGGTGGACGCCAACCTGCAGCAGGGACTCCCCGTCGACAGCCGGGAGTACGGCATCGGCGCGCAGATGCTGGTCGACCTCGGCGTGACCACCATGCGCCTCATGACCAACAACCCGGTCAAGTACGGAGGGCTGGAGGGCTTCGGCCTCGACATCACCGAGCGGGTCCCGTTGCAACCCTCGGCGAACCCCGAGAACATCGCCTACCTGCGCACCAAGCGCGAGCGGATGGGGCATCTGCTGCACGGGCTCGACGACGTCCTGTGACGTCCGCCTGTGCCACAGTGAGGGCGTGACGTCGACCGCCACCGTTCTCAGCTGATGGCCGAAGCTGACCTCGTCTCCCTCCCCGAAGGTGCGCTCGACGACGTGGCGTCGCGCGTCGGGGTCAGTCTGCACGGCTCCGCCGACGGCACCGGTCTGCGCGTGGGCGTCGCCTGTGCCGAGTTCAACGGGGGCATCACACTGCGGTTGCTCGACGGCGCCCTGCAGGCGTTGCACGAGGCGGGCACGGACCGCCGGGACATCACCGTGGCCTGGGCGCCGGGCGCGTTCGAGCTCCCCGTGGTGGCCCGCGCCTTCGCCCACGCCGGCAAGGTCGATGCCGTCCTGTGCCTCGGTGCGGTCATCCGCGGCGACACCGGCCATTACGACTTCGTGGCGGGGGAGTGCGCCTCCGGCATTCAGCAGGTGCAGCTGGCCACCGGGGTGCCCGTGATCTTCGGTGTGCTCACCACCAACACGCTCGACCAGGCCCTGGAGCGCTCCGAACCCGATCACACCAACAAGGGACGGGAGGCGGCGCTGACCGGCATCGAAATGGTGCGCCTGCTGCGCAGCGCGCCCCTGTCCTGACGCAGCGACCCATTCATCGTCAATTCACAGGGCCGACACTGCCCGGACACGTCGGACCCCTACGGTGGCACCGACGAGCCCACCAGCGGACCAGCACGGGAGATCGGCATGGGTGACACGGCCCCCAAGGCGGAGGCGATACACCTGACCGAGACGGCCGCACCACACCCGAGCAGTCCGGACAACCCCTGCGCCGACGGTCCGGTCGACCCGGCGGAGATCCGCTTCCGGCCCGGCATCCGGCGCGAAGGGGCCTTCACGGTGCGCTACGTCACCATCCACGGCTACCGCCGGGCGTACGTCAGGGCCGGGTCGGGACCGGCCCTCCTGTTGATCCACGGCATCGGCGACAGCTCCGACACGTGGCGACCCGTGGTCGAACAACTGGCCGAGCACTACACCGTCATCGCCCCGGACCTCCTGGGGCACGGGCGCTCCGAGAAGCCGCGGGCCGATTACTCGGTGGCCGGCTTCGCCAACGGCATGCGCGACCTTCTCAGCGTGCTGGAGGTCGACCGGGCCACCGTCGTGGGGCATTCACTCGGCGGCGGCGTGGCCGCACAGTTCGCCTACCAGTTCCCCGATCGCTGCGAGCGCCTGGTCCTGGTGGGCAGCGGCGGCGTGGGCAGGACGGTCAGCCCGCTGCTGCGCGTGGCGGCGGTGCCCGGCATCGAACTGCTCATGCCGTTCCTCGGACTGGGCCCGATCCGCTTCGCCAGCCGCCTGGGTGCGGGCTTGCTGCGTGTCCTCGACACCGCGCTCGGACGCGACGCCGAGGAGATCCTGGCCGTGTTCGACGCGTTGCCGAACACCGAGGCCCGCATGGCCATCCTGAGCACCCTCCGCTCGAGTGTCGACTGGAACGGGCAGGTGATCACCATGGTGGACCGGGCCTACCTGGCCGAGGGCATCCCGACCCTCATTGTGTGGGGACGGCGTGACGCCATCATCCCGTTGGGTCACGGCCGCCTGATCCACACCGTGATGCCCGGCAGCGAGTTCGAGGTCTTCGACGAGGCGGGGCACTTTCCCCACCACACCGACCCGGCGCGCTTCGTGCGCGTCCTGCGCCGGTTCATGGAGCAGTCCGAACCCGCTCGCTACGACCAGGGCAACTGGCGGGAGCGTCTCCGGCGCGGCAGCACGGTGGGCGAGACCGATCTGCAAGACGTGGCGGAGAGCGCCTCCGAGCTGTCCGACGTCACGGCGCTCCGGGGTGCGGAGTGACGGAGCGGACCGACTGCGCCGACTGACCGTCCGGATGACCGGGTCACGAGACCGGCTCAGTACAGAATGATCTGGGTGCAGCGGTACGACGCCATCAACCGCTCGGTGGTCTCGTTGGTCACCGTGGCGTCCCACACCTGTGTCGTCCGCCCGAGATGCAGCGGCGCCGCCGTGGCCGTGACGTGCTCGCCTTCCCGGGCGCTCGAGATGAAGTTGGCCGAGCAGTCCACCGTGGTGAAGCTGCGCGCGCCCTCGGGCCAGTGATGGCTCACTCCGAACGCACACAGGGCGTCGGCCATGGCGACGACGACAGGGGCCCACAGGAAGCCCGTGCCTGCGATGAGCGCGTGGGTGACCGTCAGCCGGGCCACGGGGTCACGATCCTCGTCGGGCAGGGGCAGGTCGATCCCGAGGAGCTGCAGGAAGTTGCGGGCGTCGTAGGGCGGTGGCACAGGCACAGCTTGCCCGACCGGCGCCGTGTGGGCCGGCCCCGCTGGCGCGTCTGCGAAGATCTACCCCCATGCTCCGCCTCGTTCTCCCCAAGGGGTCGCTCGAACGCGCCACCATGCAACTGTTCGAGGAGGCCGACCTCGGCGTCAACCGCGCCTCGGACGTGGCCTACCGCGCCACCATCGAGGACCCCCGCATCAGTGAGGTGCGTATCCTGCGGCCGCAGGAGATCCCGGTGTACGTGGCCGATGGGCTCTTCGACCTCGGCATCACGGGGCGCGACTGCGTCGAGGAGCGCGGGAGCGACGTCGTCTCGCTCGGCAAGCTCGCCTACTCGAAGAACACCGCCAACCCGGCTCGGGTGGTGCTCGCCGTCGGCGCCGATTCGCCCGCGCACTCGCTGGCCGAACTGGCGGCCACCGTCGCCGGTCGACCCGGCCGCCTGCGCGTCAGCACCGAGTACCCCGAGCTGACCCGGAAGGCACTGGAGGCGCACGGGATCGAGGCCGACATAGCGCTCTCCTACGGCGCCACCGAGGCCAAGGTGCCCGACATCGCCGACGCCGTCGTCGACATGACCGAGACCGGGAGCGCGTTGCGGGCCGCGGGACTGCGCGTCATTGAGACGCTGCTCGTGTCGCACACCGAGCTCATCGCCAACCCGGCCGCGGCGGCGGATCCCGACAAGCGCCATGCCATGGAGCAGATCCACACGCTGTTACAGGGCACGCTCGAGGCGCGGGGCAAGGTGCTGGTGAAGCTCAACGTCGAGGGCCCGAACCTGGACAAGGTGCTCGCCGTCTTGCCCGCCATGCGCGCACCGACGATCTCTGAGCTCTCGGGTGGTGGCGCCTACGCCCTCGAGGCGGTGGTGGCCAAGTCCGACATCAACATCCTCATCCCGGCGCTGCGCGATCAGGGTGCCACGGACATTTTGGAGATCCCGCTGTCCAAGATCGTCCACTGACGTGGGTGGCCCCGTCCCCTCCGCCGGGCCCCACCACGGACGGGTGGCATCGTTCGACTCCACCCGGGGCCTCGGCGCGGTGGACGACGACGACGGCACGAGCTACGGGTTCCACGCCACCGCCATCGCGGACGGGAGCCGGCGCATCGACGTCGGCACGGTCGTCGTCTTCACGGTGACGCCGGGGCATCGCGGCCTCTACGAGGCACGGTCGCTGCTGCCCGTTTCCTCCTGACCCTCCCACCACCGCCCGCGGTAGCGGTCGGCGAACACCCCGAGCGCCGCCTGGACCCCGTCCCGATCGCCGGTGGCCAGGAGATCGAGCAACAGGCCGCGCGTCACCGCCAGTCCGAGGCGCGCGTGGGTCCGCGCCACGTCCTCCGGCACACCCCACCGGGCGGACAGCGCCACGTTGGCGTCGAGCCAGTGCGCCACGTCCTCGTCGAGCAGGGGCCGGATGGCGTCGTCGCCTTGCAGCGCCCGCCCGTAGAGGGCGAAGAACAGGCGCTCGAGGTCGCCGAGGTCCGGGTCGGCCAGGTAGTCCCACATCCGGTGGATCAGCGCATCCGTCTCGCCGGGGGCGTCCTCGCTCAAAGCGGCCAGGTGTCCCCGGGTCCTGGCCTCCACCTCGCGGACGACCGCCAACAGCAGGCCGTCCCTGGAGCCGAAGTGGTACAGCAGCATGCGGTGGCTGGTCCCGACGGCCTCGGCGATGCGGCGGAGGCTCTGGTCGGCCAATCCCTCCTCCGTGAAGTGCGCCACCACCGCGTCGAGGAGGCGTTCCCTGGCCGGGTGCGCTCCGTCCCCACCGGCCCCGTCCGGCGTCCCGCCCCGCCCCGCCTGGCCCGTCCCGACCTCACCTGATTGTGCACGCATGTACCAAATGGTACATTCACGGGCAGCCCATTGACGGGAGGACAGACGATGGCAGAGCAGGTGATCGACGAGACAGTGACCACGGGTGCCGATCAGACGTCGGTGTACGCACTCCTGGCGGACGGCGCCACGTGGCCCGAGTGGTCGCCCATCGACTCGTTCGAGCTCCTGGAGCCCGGGGCGGGGACGCCCGAGGGCCTGGGCGCGGTGCGCCTCTTCACCACGGGACGCCACAAGAGCCGTGAGCGGGTCGTGATCTGCCGGCCCGGCGAGGCCTTCGCCTACGAGCTCGAGCGGGGGCTGCCCCTTCGGGACTACCGGGCGGTCATCACACTGACGCCCGGCGCCCACGGCGGCACGACCATCAACTGGCGCTCGACCTTCCGGGCCAAGGTGCCCGGGACGGGTGGGATCTACCGTCGTGAGCTGGGCAAGTTCATCCGGCGGACCGTCGAGGGGCTCGCCGCCGCCACGGACCGGGCCCGCAGCTCCTAGTTGAGGTCGTGGCCGGCGTTGGCGGAGCCCTCCGATGCGCTCTTCTCCGCCCCCTCCAGGCTCACGAAAGCCAGGCGGAGCTGGGACAGCGACTCGAGGAGGGCCGGTTCGGCCTCTCCGAGGCGGCCCCGGAGCCCGTCGAGCAGGGCGCCGAGACCGTCGATGGCCAGGCGGGCCTGAAAGAGCTGGGGCGGGCTCTGCGAGAGGTAGATCGCGGCGAGCTCGAAGAGCCCGTAGCAGTGGTTGGCCACCACGACCTCGGCCGGGGTGTGGGCCAGCTGGGCCCGCATGGCGTCGACCTCGGCCTGGGCCGCCGCCTGCTCCTCGGTGAGTGGGGCTTCCGGTGACGTCAGCGTGACGTCCGTGTCGTCCGGCCGGCCTGGGGGTGGAGAGGGGGTGTCGTCACCCTCCTTCTTGGGGAAATGCTCGCCCGACGGTGTCCACAAGCTGCTCATGCTGGTACCCTATGCTCCTTGACTACATGGAAGCGGGGCCCCCACTGAGCGGCCTCCACCTGGCCACCACCCCGCACAGGCGGGGCGCACCGTGCGCCAGGTCGATCGCCTCTCAACCGCGGGCCCTGCCCGCCGGTCGGCCTCGCTCCACCGTTTGGCTTGCGGAAGGACCGCCGGCCCGAGTGAGAGGTGTGATGACGCATCGTCGCTGAAACCACTACTGAGCACCGGATCAATGACCGAATCCGTGCCCGTGAAGTCCGGCTCGTGGACCCCGACGGTGTGCAACTAGGCATCAAGCCGCTCCCCGAGGCCCTGGCGATCGCCAAGGAGCTCGATCTCGACCTCGTCGAAGTCGCACCCATGGCCAATCCGCCCGTCTGCCGGATCATGGACTTCGGCAAGTTCAAGTTCGACGAGGCCCAGCGGGCCAAGGAGAGCCGCCGCAAGACGGTCCACGTCGGGATCAAGGAGATGAAGTACCGGCCGAAGATCGGCCCGGGAGACTTCGACACCAAGACCCGGCAGGTGGCCAAGTTCCTGGGCGAAGGGCACAAGGTCAAGATCACGATCATGTTCCGAGGCCGCGAGGTCTATCACCCCGAGCACGGGAAGCGGATCCTCGATCGGATCGCCGAGCAGATGGAGGGCATCGCCAAGGTTGAGGCCGAGCCCAAGCTCGACAACCGCAACATGATCATGGTGCTCGCCCCCGACAAGCGGGCCCGTCAGGCCGCCCAGTCGAGGGAGAAGGCGCAGCAGCGCACCGACAAGCCGGGCGCCGGTGCCGCTCCGCAAGCGTCTGCCGATCCGGCAGCCGGGAACGGGGCGGGCGGCGAGACGGCCTCTCCTCCGGAGGGGAACGGAAGTGCGCCGGCGGCCGGTGGGACCAATGGAGTCAGCGAAGTCGCAGCATCAGCCGAAGAGGGATGACGCAATGCCGAAGATGAAGACAGACCGGGGCGCCGCCAAGCGCATCAAGGTGACCGCCTCCGGCCGGTTGCGCCGGCGCAAGGCCTTCCGCTCGCACATTCTGGAGAAGAAGAGCAGCGTGCGCACGCGCCGGCTCGGTCGCGAGGCCGACATCGCCAAGGCGGACGAGCGCGCCACTCGCCGGATGCTCGGCATCTAGTCGCAGGCGATCACCACCGCGCTCCGGCGCACCCCCATCTGACCCACCGAGATCTGAGAGGAGCACCCCCATGGCCAGAGTGAAGCGGTCCGTCCACGGCCGCAAGCACCATCGCGCTGTCCTCGAGCAGGCGAAGGGGTACTACGGAAACAAGAGCCGCTCCTACCGAGCGGCCAATGAGCAGCTCATGCACTCGATGCAGTACGCCTTCCGGGACCGTCGCGCCCGCAAGGGCGACTTCCGCAAGCTGTGGATCCAGCGCATCAACGCCGGGACCCGGCAGCACGGCATGAGCTACAGCCGGTTCATCAACGGCCTGCACCTGGCCGGCGTGGAGGTCGACCGCAAGGTCCTGGCCGATCTGGCCGTGAGCGACGCCGAGGCCTTCGGTGCACTCGTGGTCACCGCGCAGGACGCCCTGTCCAATGCGCCCGTGGCCGAGGTCGCTTCCTGACCCAGCGGCTGGCCTTTTCGCACCGGCGGATCCGCCGGCTGCGCGGGCTGCTGCAGAAGCGTTCGGCTCGCTGGAGCGAGCGCGCCTTCGTCGCCGAAGGGGCGGAGCTCATACGGAGCGCGTTCGATGCGGGCGTTCCCGTCGAGTCCCTCTACGTCGCGCCGGACGGCGACGACGACCCCACCGTGCAGGACGCGTGCCGGCGCGCCGAGGCTGCCGGCGTGCGGGTGTTCCCCCTGGCCGACGGCGTCCTCGAACGGGTGGCCGACACGGTCACGCCCCAACCGGTGCTCGCCGTGCTCCCGATGCTCGAGGAGCCGCCGGTCGGCGCAGACCCCTGGTCGGCCCATCCGGGCGCGCTCATCGTGGTCCTGGTCGACGTGCGCGACCCCGGCAACGCGGGCACCGTCCTGCGGGCGGCGGACGCCTCCGGGTCGACGCTGGTTGTCTCTGCCGGCGACTCGGTCGATCCCTACAACCCCAAGACGGTGCGCTCCTCGGCCGGGTCCCTCTTCCATGTGCCCCTGGCGGTCCGACCCGACCCGCGTGCCCTCGCCACCGAGCTGGCGAGCGCCGGCTTCCGCACGCTGGCCACGGTGGTGCGGGAGGGCGAGGACTACGCCGGGCTCGATTGGTCCACACCGTCGGCCATCTTTCTGGGCAACGAATCTTCCGGGCTCGATCCCGGGCTGGCCGACGCGCTGTCCGGGAAGCTGGCCATCCCGATGGCCGGGCGGGCCGAATCGCTGAACGTCGGCGTGGCCTGTGCGGTGGTCTGCTTCGAGGCGTTCCGCCAACGCCGGGGCGGCGGTGCCGCGCCACGTAGCATCACGGACGGCGGATTGGCCCAATCTGGTGACTGACGACATGGCAACCGACAACGTGGATCTCGACATCGACGGCATCACCGCCGACGGCGCGCGAGCTATTGAGGGCGCGCCATCAACCGAGGCCCTCGGCCAGGTCGAGACCGAGTTCCTGGGCAAGCGGTCCCCGCTGAACCGGGCTCACCGCGCCCTGGGCGGGCTGAGTCCCGAGGCCCGCAGGGAAGCCGGCCGCCGTATCGGTGAGGCCCAGTCACAGCTCAGGGCGCTGCTGGAGGCCCGCCGCGCCGAGCTGGCAGAGTCCGAACGTGCGGGGGCGCTCCGCGCCGACCGCCTGGACCTCACCGAGGTCATCCCGGACCAGGTGCGCTCCGCGCCGGCGCGCGGGCACCTGCACCCCGCCACGCAGGCTCGGGCCGAGCTCGAGGATGTCTTCGTGGGCATGGGCTTCACCGTGGCCGAGGGCCCTGAGGCGGAGACGGACTGGTACAACTTCGAGGCGTTGAACATCCCGCCGGCGCATCCGGCACGTGGCATGTACGACACCATGTACCTCGACGTCGGGGAGCCCGAGACCGTCCTGCTGCGCACGCACACGTCGCCGGTGCAGATCCACCTGATGGAGGCGGCGGTGCGCGACGACTCCCTGCCGATTCACGCCGTCATGCCTGGCAAGTGCTTCCGGCTCGACACGCCCGACGCCCGCCATCTTCCCGTGTTCAATCAGATCGAGGGGCTCGTGGTCGACCGGGACATCACCTTCGGCGACCTCGCCGGCACGATCCAGGCCTTCACGGAGGCCTACTTCGGCCCGGGCATGCGCTCACGCCTGCGCCCGGCCTACTTCCCCTTCACCGAGCCGTCGGCCGAGTACGAAATCACCTGCACCGTCTGCCTCGGCGAGGGCTGCCGTACCTGCTCGCAGACCGGCTGGATCGAGCTCGGAGGCTGCGGCATGGTCGACCCCGCCGTCTTCGCCGCCGTGGGAATCGACGCCGACGTCTGGTCGGGCTTTGCCTTCGGGTTCGGCATCGACCGTCTGGCGCAGATGCGTCACGCCATTCCCGACATGCGCTCCTTTCTGGAGAACGACATCCGCTTCCTCTCGCAGTTCTGACCTCGCCCCACAACGAGAAAGTCCCCCGTGCGCGCTCCACTCAGCTGGCTCCGTGATTTCGCCCCGTTCCCCGACGACGTCGGGGTACTGCGCGACGCGCTCGACGACCTGGGCCTCGTCGTCGAGGCCATCGAACACGTGGGCGAGGGGCTGGGCGACGTGGTGGTCGGCCGGGTGCTCGAGATCCGCCCGATCAAGGGCGCCGACAAAATCCGACTGACGATCGTCGACGGCGGCAGCGCGGAGCCGCTCGAGATCGTGTGCGGCGCCACCAACTTCGCGGTGGGGGATCGGGTGCCCTTGGCGCCGGTCGGGGCGATCCTGCCCGGCGGCTTCGAAATAGAGGCCCGCCCGTTGCGCGGCGTCATGTCCCACGGCATGCTCTGCTCGGGCAAGGAGCTCGGTCTCTCCGACGACGGCGCGGGCCTGCTGACCTTGGGGGACGAGTCGCCGGGTGAGCCGGGGACGCCCATCATGGAGGCGCTCGGACTGCGGGTCGACACGGTCTTCGACATTGCGGTCGAGGGCAACCGCCCCGATGCCTGGTGCATTTCGGGCATCGCCCGCGACCTGGCGGGCCGCCTGGAGCTGCCGTTCACGCTCCCCGAACCACCCCCGCCGGCGGCGAGCGGCTGGCCCGTGGAGGACGCGGCGAGCGCCTCGGTGGACTCGCCCGATCTCTGTCCCCGACTCACGGTCTCCGTCCTGCGCCACGTCACCGTCGCACCGTCGCCGGGCTGGCTCGCCCAGCGGCTGCTGCTGGCCGGCATGCGACCGATCAACAACGTCGTCGACGCGTCGAATTACGTCATGCTCGAGCTCGGCCAGCCCACCCACCCCTACGACCTGTCACTCCTCCCCGGACGCGGGCTGACCGTCCGGCGAGCCCGGTCCGGCGAAAAGGTCGAGACGCTCGACGGCGTGCAGCGCACGGTGGGGCAGCAAGGACGGAGCCTCGGTGACACCGGCGAGGACTGCCTGATCTGCGACGCCGAGGGCACACCGGTCGGCATCGGCGGGATCATGGGCGGCGCCTCGTCTGAGATCGCCGAGACGACGACCGAGGTCCTGCTGGAGGCGGCCTACTTCACCCCCATGGCGATCGCGCGCACGTCCAAGCGACTTGGTCTCCGCACCGAGGCCTCGGCGCGCTTCGAGCGCGGCGTCGACCCGTGGGTCATTGAGCCGTCGGTGCGGCGCTTCTGCCAGTTGCTGGCGGAGAGCTCGCCCGGGCTCGAGGTCGCCGACGGCATTCTCGACGTGCGCGGCGACGTGCCCGAGCCGTTCGTGGTCTCGGTGCCGATCGCCCGGGTGCACCGCCAGATCGGGGTCGCGCTCGGGCCGGCGGAGATCGCCCGCCTCATTGAGCCGATCGGCTTCGCCGTGCTGGAGCAGGAGCGCGTGAGGGACGACGGCGTGCTGATCGTCCAGGTGCCGACGAATCGCCCCGACGTCCGGGTCGAGCCCTACGGTGTCGATGACGTCATCGAAGAGATCGCCCGCACGTTCGGATACTCCAATGTGCCGCGCCGGGTGCCGACGTGGCCGCAGCCGGGTCGCCTGACGGCGCTGCAGCGCTCCCGGCGTGAGGTCAAGGACGTCCTGCGCGGCTTGGGCGCGTCGGAAGGCTGGACCGACACCTTCGTGTCGGCGACGGCGCATGACGACGTGGACCTCATCGGCCCGGCGGTCATGGTGGCCAACCCCCTCGACGCCGAGAAGCCGTTCCTCCGTCGCTCCCTGCTGCCCGGTCTCCTCGGCGCGCTGGCCTACAACGCCAGCCGGCGACAGCCGGATGTGCGACTGTTCGAGGTCGGCGTCGTCTTCTCGCACCCCGGCGCTGGCTTGGCACGGGTCGTCGAACGGAGCGGGGCCGGCGGCACGGAGCGGGCGGAGTTGCCGGGGGAGCGCGAGCTTCTCTCGGCCGTCTTCGCCAACCAGGAGGACGATGCTCGTTGGGCTGTGGCGGCCTGGCACGTCTTGGCGGACTCGCTCCGCCTGGACGGGGTGCGGCTTATCCCCCCGGGTGGCGGCGCGCCGCCGCTGCCCGGCTTGCACCCGACCCGCTCGGCGCACCTCATGGCTCGTGCGGGCAGCTTGGACGAAGTCACCATCGGTGCGGTGGGGGAGATCGACCCCGCGGTCGCAGCACGATTCGACCTGACCCGCCCATCGGGCAGCGGCACGACGGCTCGGCGTATCGGCTGGCTGGAGGTCGACCTGGGCCTGCTCTTCGACGAGGAGCGGGTGCCCCGCCGCGTCACGGTGGGTGGTGCTGTCAGCCGGTTCCCGTCATCGGACATCGACCTTGCCTTCGTGGTGGAGGACCGGCACCCGGCCGATGCCGTCGCCGACGCCCTGCGGGGGGCAGGGGGCGATCTCTTGGAGTCTGTGCATCTCTTCGACGTCTACCGCGGCACCGGCATCGACGACGGCTCCCGGAGCCTGGCCTACCGACTGCGCTTCTGCGCGGACGACCACACGCTCACGGACGAAGAAGTCGGGGGACTGCGCTCCCGCTGCATCGACACCGTGACGCAGGAGTTCGGCGCCTCCCTGCGCTGAGCGGCGGCCGGCGTGGCAAGGTGGTCCGGTGGAGGTACGCCTGGTCGACCCATCGGACGAGAACGAGCTGGCGGAGTGGACCGCGGTCCTCCGCGCCAGCGACGAGGACTTCTGGCCCGACGTCAGCGGGTTCACGCTGTCCGACATCCGCGCCTTCGCCCAGCACCGCAGCAGGTCAAGGCGGTTCGATCTCCTGGCGGCGCGGCAGTCCGACGGTCCGATTCTCGGCGTAGGCATGATGGAGCTGCCGCTGCGCGACAACCTGGGCAGCGCCGAAGTCACCGTGGCGGTCCACCCGGCCCAGCGGCGCCGCGGCGTGGGGACGGCCATCGTCGACGCCATGGCCGAGCGCGGACGGGCGGACGACCGCGAGGTCCTCAACTCCATAGTGGACGCGCCGCTCGGCCGCGCCGCGGACGACGCTTCGCTGTCGTTCGCGCCGAAGGTCGGCTTCGAGATCATGCTGAGCGGCAACATCCGTCATCTGGCCGTCCCGCTGGAGAGAGGGCGTCGGGAGGAGTTGCATGCCGAAGTCGCAGGGGCCCGCGATGCGTCCGCCTATCGCGTCCTGACCTTCGAGGCGCCCTGGCCGGCGAAGTACATCGAAGACCAGTGCGCGCTCTTCCGGTGCATGTCCACTGACGAACCGCACGGTGACGAAGGCCACGAAGAGGAAATATGGGACGCCGACCGCGTGGACGAGAACGACGCGCTCCGCGCCGCGCGCGGCGCGCGATTCCTGATCGCGGTGGCGGAGCACCGCGCCTCGGGCCGGCTGGTCGCCTGCACCGAGCTCCTCCTCGCCGCCGACGTCCCGGGACAGGCCTGGCAGATGTTGACCGTCGTGCGCCCCGAGCACCGGGGCCATCGCCTGGGGCTGGCCATCAAGCTCGCCAACGCCGAGGAATTGGCTCGTGTGGCACCCGAGGTGCGGGTGATCATCACCGGCAACGCGGCCGTCAATGCACCGATGATTGCGGTGAACGAGATCATGGGATTCGAGGTCGCCAGCGATGGCAACTTCTGGCAGAAGCGCCTGGAGTCACCTGCGCCTGCCTGATCGACGGCGCCTTTCGTCCGAACTACGGAGATTCGGGGGCCGTCAGCGTCGCGGCATTCCAGACAAGGAAGGCGGAGCCACAGACAGAGCCCATACCGTCGACTGCTGTGAGTCCATTGACTCTCAACTGGCTTACGACGACGGTCTGCGCGTTGGAGAAGGTCATGCTGGCGGTCTGTGGATGAAAGGGAGTCTCCGGGCACCGAGACCCCGTGGCGCCCTGTTGCATGATCGCATTCGCCTCGGTCAGCCATGCGATGATCACATCCGCAAGACCCTGCCCGATTGAAGGGTCCTGTCCTAATGGCGGGATTGCGGCCTTCGGAGTCAGGCGGATCGGCGAAGGAATGGTAGAGGTCGCCTTCAAGCTGTCTGCTTCGCTGTTGAAAAGCGTCACGGTGAGGCTGGATTCGAGCGTGCAGGGAGATGTCGAAGTGTCGGCGATCCAAAACGACGACGCCCAGTTCCCCGCAGCTCCTTGACTGCCTCGGTACTGGACATCGAGTTGCTGAGCCGTACATTGCGAAGGCAGCGACGCGAGTGTCGGCGTTGTTCTGTGCGCGGGTGTGGGCAGCCGTGCAGGCGGTGGATTGTTCGAACCTGATGAGAAATCCACGATTGCTCCGACCGTCACGGCAGCTATCACCACGACTCCTGTCGTGACGAAGAGACGCCGTCGTCGACGCCTGGGCCTGGCTTCCCTGAAGAGCGCTTGTTCCTCAGCGCTGGCAGCTTCTCGTGGGGGAAGGACGGTCAGAGCCATTGAGACCCTGGCGTTCGGCCTTGCATAGAACTACTATGACTAGGACCATGTTGTCTGTCAACATCGACCGAGACGACTCGATCCTCCTACATGACCAGGTGGCGGCAGAGATCCGCCGCGCCATCGCCGAGGGCGAGGCAGGCGCCGGGGAACGCCTTCCATTGGTCAAGGACATTGCAGCTGTACTCGGAGTCAACAAGAACACGGTGCTTCGTGCGATGCACATCCTCCGCGATGAGGGCTTGTTGGAGTTCACGCGGGGTCGAGGGATCACAGTGACTGGCACGCCGGAGAAGAGCGCTGTGCTCCGCCGGGCGCGTGACCTGGTGGAGTTCGCCCGTCATCAGGGCTATCGGCGGGAGGACGTCATTGAGATGATCGCCACCCTTCCGTGACGAACGACCCGGTGTCCGGCTCGCGTTCGACGGCGACCGTGCCTCGGCATGCAGTTGCCACCATCGGTGCATCGTTCAGAACTGAACGGGATCTCGACGTACAGGTCCTTTTCGAGGAGGCGCGTCAGCGGAGACGACGGCGATGGACCATCGGTCTGGTGTGTCTGGTCATCGCCGTCCTGGCGGCATTGTTCGTGGACCTCAACTTGGATTCTCCGCAGCCCCGATCGACGCCACGCCCGGGACCAGAAGCGTCGCCCTCAGTACCGGACCTTCACGGTCCCGCGCCAAGTCAATACGTCTCGGGGGACGGAAGTGGCGGAATTGGGTTGTGGTCCACCGCGACAGGCAACCTGATCCGCACACTGAGCCCGCAAACCGGCGGCGGTCCCGATCAACAGGCCACGATCTCGAGCGACGGGGAGAGCGTCTATTTTGCGCAGCCCAGTGGGTCGTGTAGCGGCACGATTCAAACGGTGACGCTGGCCGGCGGCCCGCCCGCCACGGCGATCGCCGTTCCTGGCACTCTCGCCCTCGATCCGTCGCCGAGTCCGACATCGAGCGATCTGGCGTGGGTCGCGGTCACTTGTGGATCCGCGGGTTCGTCGTCGAACCTCTACGTCACGGATCAAACCACCGGGGTGCGCTCCGATCTGGGTCCGTATTTCGGGCGTGCCAACGACGACGGAGTCGCCTGGAACCGTGCGGGGACCCTGCTTGCGATTGAGGCCGCACCCACAGTGAAGGTCATCGAACCTGATGATCCCGCATCTCCTGTTGCGCGACTGAGTGTTCCCCCTGGTTGCTCCTTGTCGAACCCTGCCTTTCTCCCAAGAGGGAACGAGATTGCCGCTATCAGGACGTGTGACAAAGGGACGAAACTGGCATTCAGCGAGGTACTCGTCTACGCCACATCGACCGGTCGGCTCGTGGGGCGCATCGCCGCTGCCCCTCCCGGGGCGACCATTCAGTCAATGTCGGTCGACCCCTCCAGAGGGCACGTCTTGATGGGAATCGTCAGCCCGACAGCCGGCGCCGAAACCGTCCAGGTTGAGGCGGGAAGGTATTTTCTCGTGAGTAGGAGATCGCCTACGGAGGCGGAATGGTGACCGCTGTATGGGCCCGATGACCGTTCCCGGTTGCCCCAGCGGCTGAATTCTCCCGAATCGCATGAGTATGCAGAGACGTGTATACTCATGCGATGAAAGCAGGGATTCTTGGGGCGTCGGGGTACACCGGGTCGGAACTGCTCCGGCTGCTCGCCGCCCACCCGAGGTTCGAGGTGGCGGTGGCCACCGCGCATTCCCATGCCGGCGAGGCGGTCGCCGCACACACGCCGTCTCTGGCTGCCGCCTACCCGGGACTCATCTACGAGGAGAGCGATGCCGCCCGCTTCGATGGCCTCGACCTGGTGTTCTGCGGCCTGCCGCACGGGGAGTCCCAGCGGATCGTGCCCGAGCTCAAGGCGCGGGCGGGCCTCGTGGTGGACCTGGCCGCCGACTTCCGGCTGAAGGACGCCACCCTCTACCCGCAGTGGTACGGCGAAGAGCACAGCGCGCCCGAGTTGCTGGCCGACGCCGTCTACGGGCTCCCGGAGCTCTTCCGCGAGGGCCTGGCCGGCGCGACCCTCGTGGCGGCCGCCGGTTGCTACCCGACGGCGGCCGGGCTGGCCCTGGCCCCCCTGGTCCGCAACGCCCTGGTGGAGCCGACCGGGATTGTCGTTGACGCCGCCTCCGGCGTCTCGGGCGCCGGCCGCGGTCTCAAGGAGACGCTCCACTTCGGGACGGTCGACGAGGACTTCACCGCCTACGGGCTGCTGACCCACCGCCACACGCCCGAGATGGAGCAGATCATCGGCGGGGAGGTCCTTTTCACGCCGCACCTCGTGCCGATGACGCGGGGCATCCTCGCCACCTGTTACGCCCGGCCCAGGGCAGGGACCACGCCGACGACCACATCGGTCATGGCGGCATTGCACGACGCCTACGACGCCGAGCCGTTCGTCGTCGTTTCCGACGACCCTCCGTCGACCAAGGCCACGGCGGGTTCCAACGCCGCCCATGTCACGGCGCGCGTGGACCCGCGCACCGGGTGGGTGATCAGTCTCTGCGCCCTCGACAACCTCGTGAAGGGCGCATCCGGTCAGGCCGTCCAGTGCGCCAACGCCGCCCTCGGGCTGCCCGAGACCACGGGGTTGCCGATCGCCGGGGTCTACCCGTGAGCGTCAACGCGCCGCAGGGGTTCGTCGCAGTCGGTGGCTATGCCGGCATCAAGGCCGCCAAGGCCCACGACGTCGCCGTCGTGGCCACCGCCGACGGGCGGGCCGTGCCCGCCGCAGGTGTCTTCACGTCCAACCTGGCGGCTGCCGCGCCGGTCCAGGTGAGCCGGGCCCACCTCGCCGCAACCGGCGGCAGGGCCGCCGGGGTGATCCTGACGTCCGGCAACGCCAACGCCGCCACCGGGGTGCCCGGGCGCGAAGCCGCCGAACGGCTGTGCACGGCGGTGGCCGGTGACATCGGTGCGATCGCGGAGGAGATCCTGATCTGCCAGACGGGTCTCATCGGCATCCCGTTCCCCATCGACAACGTCATGCCGGAGATAGAGCCGATCGTGATGGCGCGCACCGGTCGACCGGAGTCGGCGGCCGAGGCCGCCAAGGCCATCATGACGACTGACACCGTGCCCAAGGAGGTCGTGGTGGCCGGCGATGGGTTCACGGTGGGCGGCATGGCCAAGGGCGCCGCCATGCTGGCGCCGAACATGGCCACCATGCTCGCGCTCTGCACGACCGATGCTGCCGTCGACGCGGCCACCCTGCAGGCGGCGCTCCGGGAGGCCGTCGCCGCCTCGTTCAACACGATCACGGTCGATGGCTGCACCTCGACCAACGACACCGTGCTGGTGCTGGCCAACGGGTTGGGCGCCCGCCCGTCAGCGGCTGCGCTCACCGCCGCCCTCTTCGAGACCTGCCGGTCTCTGGCCGAGCAGATGGTGGACGACGCCGAAGGAGCCACCAAGGTCGCACACGTGCACGTGCGGGGCGCGGTCAGCGACGAGGCCGCGCACGTGGCTGCTCGCCAGGTGGCCGACTCCATGCTCGTACAGTGCTCGCTCTTCGGCGAGGACCCCTACTGGGGGCGGATCATCTCCGAGCTCGGCTCGGCCGGGACCCCCTTCGACATCGACCGGGTGCTGCTCGCCTACGGCAGCACCGTGGTGTGCGCCGGCGGCGTGGGCGTGCCCCATGACGCCGCCGCGGTGGCTGCCCACCTGGCAGGCCGCCACGTTGTGCTCGAGTGCGATCTGGGCCTCGGCTCGGGCGAGTCGGTCGTCCTCGGGACCGACCTCGGCTACGGCTACATCGACGAGAACCGGACGACATCGTGACGGCCCGCGAGGCTCCGAGCGTGCCGCCCAAGGTCACCCGGGCGCAGAAGGCGGCGGCGGCCAAGACGGCCTCCGTGCTGGTGGAGGCGTTGCCGTACATCCGCCGCTTCTGGGAGAAGATCGTCGTCGTCAAGTACGGCGGCAACGCGCTGCACCCGTCCGAAGAGGACGCGGATCCCGGCGACGCGCTGGCTTCGTTCGCCGAGGACGTCGTACTGATGCGCGCCGTCGGCATGCTCCCCGTCGTGGTGCACGGTGGGGGCCCCCAGATCGGTCAGCTGATGCGACGGCTCGGCAAGGAGGCGGAGTTCCGCAACGGGCTCCGGGTCACCGACGCCGACACGCTCGACATCGCCCGCATGGTGCTGGTCGGCAAGGTCAACCGCGACATCGTCTCGGCCATCAACGTGCACGGCCCGATTGCCGTGGGGCTGTCCGGCGAGGATGCCAACCTCATCACGGCCGCGCCACGGCACGCGGACCTCGGCTTCGTCGGCAACGTGTCGCTCGTCGACCCGATCATGCTCGAACGGCTGCTGGCCGAGGCGCTGATCCCCGTCGTGGCCACCATCGGGGCCGACGAGGCCGGCCAGGCCTACAACATCAACGCCGACACGGTGGCCGGCGCGCTGGCCGATGCGCTCCACGCCGAGAAGCTGATCTTCCTGACCGACATCGAGGGGCTCCGGGTCGTGGCCGATGACCCCTCGACGGTGATTCATCAGGCCTCCACCGCGGTGATCGACGAGATCGTGCGCGACGGGGGAGTGCAGGGCGGCATGATCCCCAAGGTCGAGGCCTGCGTGGACGCCGTCCGGGCCGGGGTCGGCCAGGCGCACATCCTGGACGGACGCGTCCCTCACGCCCTGCTGCTCGAGCTCTTCACCGACTCGGGCGTGGGCACCATGGTGGTGCCGTGAGCGAGCCCGACGTCATGGCCGACACCCCGGTGGAGCGCGCGTCCCTCATGCGGACCTACGCCGATCCGCCCGCCACGTTCGTGCGGGGTCAGGGCACGGTCCTCTACGACGCCGACGGCACCGAGTACCTGGACTTCATCACCGGCCTCGCCGTGGTCTCGCTGGGCCACGCCCATCCCGCCGTGGCCGACGCGGTGGCGGAGCAGGCGCGGACGCTGAGCCACGTGTCGAACCTCTACGGCAACACGCTGGCCCCCGAAGTGGCCCGCACCATCGACCGCCTGATCAACGGGGGCACCGGCCAGGCCGGCGGCCAGGTGTTCTTCGCCAACTCGGGGGCCGAGGCCAACGAGTGCGCCCTGAAGCTGGCCCGCCGCTGGGCCGGGCCCGGACGTCACGTCGTGATCAGCGCCGACAACGCGTTCCACGGGCGCACGCTGGCCACGCTCACCGCCACCGGACAGCCGGAGAAGCAGGCGCCCTTCCACCCGCTCCCCGAGGGGTTCGTGCACGTCCCCTACGACGACGTCGCCGCCCTCGACAAGGCGCTCGACCCCGACACCGTGGCCGCCGTCCTCATGGAGCCGCTCCAGGGTGAGGGCGGCGTCATGGTCCCGAGCTCGGACTTCCTCGGCGCGGTGCGGTCGTTGTGCACCGAGCGCAACGCGCTCCTCATGCTCGACGAGGTGCAGACCGGCCTCGGCCGCACCGGTCACTGGTTCGCTTTCCAGGCGCAGGGCATTGAGCCCGACGTGGTGACGATGGCCAAGGCGCTCGGGAACGGCATGCCGGTGGGGGCCTGCTGGGCCCGGGCCGAAGTGGCGGCGGCGTTCGGTCCGGGCGACCACGGGTCGACTTTCGGAGGCCAGCCGCTGGCCCTGGCCGCGGTCAAGGCGACGCTCGCCGTCATGGAATCCGAGAACGTCTGCCGGCGTGCTCGCGAGCGCGGGGTCCAGCTCAGGGCCGGGCTGGCGACGCTGCCCGGCGTGGTCTCGGTACGCGGGGCCGGGCTGCTGTTGGCGGCCCAGCTCCATGCGCCGGTGGCCAAGGAGGCGGCGGACTGGGCCCTGGCCCACGGCCTGTTGGTCAACCCGGTGCGGCCCGACGCCATTCGTGTGGCGCCGCCCCTGCTGGTGCGCGAGAACGAGATCGACGCGGCGCTCGAGATCCTGGGCGCGGCACTGACCGCCACGGGGGCCGGGCCCGAGGGAGCGGGTGAGGGGAGCGGCGGAGGACCGGCATGCGTAACTTCTTCGACATCGACGACCTCGACCCCGACGCATGGGAGCACCTGCTCGCGCTCGCACTCGCCCCCACGCCGCCCACCGACCCGCCGCTGGCGGGCCAGGGCGTGGCCCTGCTCTTCCAGAAGCCGTCGGCGCGGACCCGCAACTCCACCGAAATGGCGGTGGTCGACCTGGGCGGGCATCCCGTCTACATCCAGGGGACCGAGGTCGGGTTGGACGAGCGGGAGACGGCGGAGGACGTCGCGCGCACGCTCGCCTGCTACCACCGCGTCCTGTGTGCCCGGGTGTTCGAGCACTCCATGCTCGTGCGCATGGCGGGCGCCCTGGAGCGGAGCGGCTTCGACGTCCCTGTCGTGAACCTGCTCTGCGACACCGCGCACCCGTGCCAGGTGGTGGCCGACGTGCTGACCATGCGCGAGGCGCTGGGCTCGCTCGCCGGGCGCACGCTGACCTACGTCGGCGACGCCAACAACATGGCGCGTTCGCTGGCCAAGGGCGGGCTGCTCGAGGGCATGGAGGTCCGCTTCGCCACCCCGGCCGGCTACACCTTCTCCGGCGACGAGCTGGCCGAGCTGCAGGCATTCGGTGACCGCGTGGGGCGGGGTGGCACCGTGCAGGTGACCGACGACCCCGGTCGCGCCGCCAAGGGCGCCGACGCGCTCTACACCGACGTGTGGACGAGCATGGGCCAGGAGGAGGAGCGGGCGACACGCCTGGCCGCCTTCGCGGGCTTCACCGTCGACCGCGACCTGGTCGAGCAGGCGGCGGCCGACGCCGTCGTCCTGCACTGTCTGCCGGCACACCGCGGCGAGGAGATCACCGACGACGTGCTCGAGGGGCCGCACTCGCTGGTCTGGCGGCAGGCGGCCCACCGGCGGACCGCCATCCGCGGGATCCTGGCCTGGGTCGTGGAGGGATCGCAGTGAGCGGGCAGGCACCGAGCCGGCTGACCAAGAACCAGCGGCAACATCGCATCACCAAGTTGCTGGAGACCCAGCCGGTGACGAGCCAGGCCCAGCTGGTGACGTTGCTCGGCCAGCAGGGGATCGAGGCGACGCAGACGACGGTGTCGCGCGACCTGGAGGACCTCGGCGCCGTGAAGGTGCGGCTGCCCGGGGGAGAGACGGCCTACGCGCTGCCCGAGCTGCCCGCCCAGCAGATCGCGCCGGAGGACCACCTGCGGCGCGTGCTCGGCGAATGGGTCGTCGAGGTGGCACATTCGGGAAACCTGGTGGTACTGCGCACTCCGCCGGGCTCGGCCCACGTGGTCGGTTCCGCGCTCGATCGCAGCGGGCTCGAAGAGGTCGTGGGCACGGTGGCCGGTGACGACACGGTGCTGGTCGTCGTCGAGGAGGCCCTCGGTGGTGGGCCGATGGCCGACCGCCTGCGCGATGTCGCAGGCATTGTCGTCAGCACCAGGATCGCATTGAATGGGAAGGAAGAGGACTGAACATGTCTGATCGGGTGGTACTGGCCTACAGCGGCGGCCTCGATACGTCCGTCGCCGTGCGCTGGCTCATTGAGCACGAAGGCGTCGAGGTCGTGGCCGTGGCGGTGGACGTCGGACAGTCGGCGGACCGCGGCGGCGAGGACTGGGACGCCATCAGGACGCGGGCGTTGGCGGCCGGCGCGGTCGAGGCCGTGGTGGTCGACGCCCGCCACGAAATGGCCGAGGAGTTCTGTGTGCCCGCCCTGCAGGCCAACGCCCGCTACGAGGGCAAGTACCCGCTGGTGTCGGCCCTCTCGCGGCCGGTCATCGTGCGCCACCTGGTGGCCCAGGCGCGCGCGCACGGGGCAACGGCCGTGGCCCACGGCTGCACCGGCAAGGGGAACGACCAGGTGCGCTTCGAGGTCGGTGTGCGCGCGCTGGCGCCGGACCTCGGTATCTATGCGCCGGCGCGGGTCTGGGGCCTGACCCGTGAGGACTGCGTGGAATTGGCCGCCAAGTGGGACATTCCGATCACGGTGACCAAGGAGAAGCTGTACTCCATCGACGACAACCTCTGGGGCAAGGCCATCGAGTGCGGCGCCATCGAGGATCCCTGGGCCCCGGCGCCCGACGACGTCTACACGCTGACGCGGGTGACCGAGAGTGATCCCGTCGAGGTCATTGTGGGCTTCGAGGCCGGCGTCCCGGTGAGCCTGGACGGCACGGCCCTCGGCCCCTACGACCTGATCAGCCGGCTGGGCCGGATCGCCGGCAGCCGCGGCTTCGGGCGCCTCGACATGGTGGAGAACCGCCGGGTGGGGATCAAGAGTCGCGAGGTGTACGAGTGCCCGGCCGCGTTGGCCCTGATTCTGGCCCACGCCGACCTCGAGGACCTGACCCTCGAACGGGACGTGCACCACGAGAAGGCCCGCCTGGAGCCCCGCTGGGCCGAGCTCGTCTACGACGGGTTGTGGTACTCGCCCCTGCGCAGCGCGCTGCAGGCTTTCGTCACCGAGAGCCAGCGTCACGTCACGGGAGAGGTGCGGTTGCGCTTCGCCGCGCCGGGCACCTGTGCCGTCGTCGGACGTCGCAGCCCGGTCGCGCTCTACGACCACGACCTGGCGACCTACGATGCGTCGGACAGCTTCCGGCACGCGGACGCAGAGGGGTTCGTCCGCTTGTGGGGCCTCGGGGTCGCCACGTGGTCGGCCCGGCAGGGGCCGGGCGCACAGCAACCGGGTGCCCAGACACTGGCGCCGGCGGAGGCAGGGGAAGTGAGGGGAGAGCATTGACGCTCTGGGAGGGTCGGATCTCGACCGGCATGGCGGACGCCGTGGCGGCTTTCACCATCAGCCTGCCCTTCGACCGGGTGCTGGCCAACGATGACCTGGCGGGATCGCGCGCGCACGTCAAGGGCCTCGGCAAGGCGGGCATCCTCACCGACAACGAGGTGACCACCCTGGTGGAGACCCTCGACATCGTCGAGGAGGAGTTCACGACGGGCGCGTTCGTCTTCGCCCCCGGCGACGAGGACGTCCACACCGCCATTGAGCGGCGCGTCACCGAGCTGGTGGGCGATGTGGGCGCCAAGCTGCACACCGGGCGCAGCCGCAACGACCAGGTGGCCACGGCGCTGCGCCTGTGGTGCCGCCGCTCGCTCCTCGGCGTGGCCGACGAGATCATGGCGTTGCAGGACACGCTGGCCCAGCGGGCCCGCGAGGCCGCCGACGTCTACCTGCCGGGCTACACCCACATGCAGCGGGCCCAGCCTGTGCTGCTGGCCCACCACCTGCTGGCCCACGGATGGGCCCTGGCCCGTGACGTCGACCGCCTCATCACGACGGTGGACCGCCTCAACATCTCGCCGCTCGGCGCGGGCGCGCTGGCCGGCTCGTCGCTCCCACTCGACCCCGACTACGTGGCGGCCGAGCTCGGGTTCCACAGCCGCTTCGAGAATTCCCTCGATGCGGTCTCCGACCGCGACTTCGTCGCCGAGTCGCTCTTCGACCTCGCCCTGCTGGGCGTGCACCTCTCTCGCATGGGCGAGGAGATCGTGCTGTGGTCGACCGAGGAGTTCGGCTTCTGCACGCTCGACGACGCCTACGCCACCGGGAGCTCCATGCTGCCGCAGAAGAAGAACCCCGACGTGGCCGAGCTGGCGCGCGGCAAGTCCGGTCGGCTCATCGGTCATCTCACCGGGGTGCTGGTGACGCTCAAGGGCCTGCCGCTGGCCTACAACCGCGATTTGCAAGAGGACAAGGAGCCGATCTTCGATGCCGTGACGCAGGTCACGCGCGCCCTCATCGCGCTGCGCGGCGTCTACGAGACGGCCTCGTGGAACGAGGAGCGCATGCAGACGGCGGCGGACGGTCCGGCGGCCTCGGCCATCGACCTGGCCGAGATGCTCGTCGAGCAGGGGATGCCCTTCCGCCAGGCCCACGCGCTGATCGGTGGCCTGGTGCGTGAATCACTCGAGCGCCACGTGCCCCTGGTCGAGCTGGTGGCCGCCCACCCCGATTTGGGGGAGACCGCGGTGGAACTGCTCGAACCGGGTGTGGCGGTGACACGACGGCGCACCCCGGGAGGGGCCGGACCGGGCCCCGTCGGCGAGCAGGCCGAGCGCTTCGTCCGCCGGCGTGAGGTCGACCGGACGCGGCTGGCCCAATGGCGCCCCCCGGGGGCCACCTCCTGAGGAGCACGCCGGCGCGCATGGCCCCGTGTCGCCCCAGGTGGCGCAGATGTCAGTTGCGCGGCACAGCCCCCGTGTCAGGTAGCCCTCAGGTGAACGCACCATAAAGATTCGGTCAAATGGTTGTATCGGGCGCGGAGAGGGTGAAGGCTGTGCGTCATAGCCACATCGACGAAGAGCCCGAATCGATGACGTGTGCTCGAAACCGCTTCCGAGGGTCTGAGGGGGGAGGCGGGATCCGCAGCGGCTCGGGTCTCCGCGTCGAGTCCACCGGAAACCCTCACCACGTGGAGGCGTACACATGCAGCGGATGACCGGCATCGACCCGATGTTCATCTACTCCGACACCCCGGACACACCGATGGAGATCGCCTACGCCTGCGTCTTCGATCCCTCCACGCTGCCCGGTGGGTACACGTTCGAACGGGTCACCGCCGTGCTGCAGACGCGGATCCCGACGCTCCAACCGTTCCGCCGTCGTTTGATGCCCGTCCCGCTCGGACTGGACCATCCGCGCTGGGTCGACGACCCGGATTTCGACCTGGCCAACCACCTGCACCGCGTTGCCCTTCCCGCCCCGGGCGGCGATGCCGAGTTCCGGGCCAAGGTGGCGCAGGTGATGGGGCGTCCCCTCACGCCCGAGCAGCCACCCTGGGAGATGCACGTGGTGGAGGGGATGGCCGACGGCAGGGTCGGGCTCATCGCCAAGGTCCACCACTCGGTGATCGACGGTGTCGCCGGGGCCGAGATGCTGGCCAAGCTGCTCGACCTGACCTCCGAGGGCAGCGCCGCCACCGAGCCCTGCGCTCCGTGGCTCCCGGCCGGGCTTCCCTCGCAGACGCAGTTGATGACCGATGCGTTCCCGGCGTTCATCCGCAGCCCAGTGCGGGGGCTGCGCGCCGCACGCGAAATCGGCCGCACGGCCGTGCGGCTGGCCCGCTGCGCCATCGACGACCGGCTCGGCCCGGTGTCGATCCCCCTGGGCGCGCCCGACACGTTCGAGACGCCGGTGGGCGCCGACCGGGCGGTGTCCTTCGCCGAGCTCGACATGGCGAAGGTGCGGGCGCTCAAGACGCGCTTCGGGTCGACGATCAACGACGTCGTGCTGGCCGTCTGCTCGGGGGCGCTGCGTTCCCATCTGGGCGCGCAGGACCAGGACGTCGAGAGCCCGCTGGTCGCCGTCGTGCCGGTGTCGGTCCGCGGGGAGAAGAACGCGCCGGCGTTGGGCAATCACCTCTCCGCCATGTTCGTCCCGCTCGCCAACGACAAGAAAACCCCGCTGGAGCGGCTGCGCACGGTGACCGCAGCCAGCGCCACCTGTAAGGGGCAGGAGCGCGCGGTCGGCTACGGCCCCATGGCGACGCGGCTGACCGAGGCGGTGCCGCCGGCGGTCGTCAAGCCGGTCATCCAGCTCGGGGTGCGTTCGGGCGTCCTGCGCAAGCTGCGGCCCGGGAACCTCATGGTGTCCAACGTGCCCGGCCCGGACTTCCCCCTCTACTTCGCCGGCATGGAGCTCTGCGCCGTCTACCCGCTCGGGCCGGTCATCGACGGGGTCGCCTTGAACATCACGGTGCAGAGCTACCGCGAGTCCCTCTTCGTGGGCATCAACGCATGCCCCAACGCGGTGGCGGACCTGCCCGGCCTCACCAAGGCGATGGTGGACGAGCTGTCGCTGTTGTGCCGGATGGCCGTCGGAGCCGGGGAGCCGCAACCGGCCGCCCGGGCCCGTCTCGCCACCGCAGGCAGCGGCTCGGGTACGACACCTAAGGCCCTGCGCCGCGTGGGCGCGCCGACCCCGATCTGAGCAACCGCCCTCCGGAATTCGGTTGTCCGGGTCCTCCACCCTCGGGGCGCCCCGACAGCGCTGAGCGCCCCGAGGGTGGCGCCGCGCCATGCCGGTGGGCCAGGGTGGCGCGATGGACCGATCGGAGCTGGAGGGCAATCCCGTCACGCTCGCCCCATGGCTCCTGAACAAGGTGCTGGCCCGAGGCGACCGGGCCGGGCGCATTGTCGAGGTCGAGGCCTATCACGGGGCCAACGACGCGGCGTCGCACGCCTACCGGGGGCTGACGCCGCGGACGGCGGTCATGTTCGGGCCGCCCGGCTACCTCTACGTGTACTTCACCTACGGCATGCACTGGTGCGCCAACGTGGTCTGCGGCCCCGAGGGCGAGGCCGCCGCCGTGCTGGTCCGCGCGCTCGAGCCGATCGCCGGCGTGGAGGAGATGTGGGAGGCCAGGCCGGCGGCGCGCCGGGAGCGGGATCTGTGCAACGGCCCCGCCAAGCTCTGCCAGGCCCTCGGCATCACGGGCGCCGACAGCGGAACGGACCTCCTGGCCCCCAGCGGGCGGTCCCGGGCGCCAGGTGCGGGCACTCCCGCGGTGGTCCGCCTGCTGGACGACGGGACACCGCCCCCCCGGCGTCCCGGCCGCGGGACGCGGATCGGCATCAAGGAGGCGACCGACAAGCGCTGGCGCTTCTGGGTGCCGGGCAACGAGTCGGTCTCCCGAGCCTGAGCGAAGGACCACGGCAAGCTCTCTGACCAGGTGCATCGCGGTGTCATCGCCCTGTCACAGCTCTGCAACAACGGCGGTTCAGCATGCAGGCATCGCATCGTGGTGACATGCGGTAGATCGAGGGCATCAGCAGGTGACGCACGCTCCCGGGCCCGGTTGGCGACGGGTGGGAGCCGGAGCCCGTTGAGCTTCGAGCACCGGGTGGCATGCGGAAGGCCGGGTGGCTTCCCGCATGCCCACTTGGTGTCTTGCTTCGCCTGCTGCGGGAACCGGGCCGTTCGGGCGGGCATCCGCCGGCGACGGCGGGTGTCCCGCTACGATCGGCGTTGAGGCGGGAATCCGGGGCCTTGCCCGCAGGATCTCGACCCCAACGACGCGTTGACGCTCCGTCGCGCGTCTGCTATCGTGACATTCCCGTCGGAACGGCCTACCCAAGGCCCTCCGACAGCCGAAGGAGACTCGCCGGCGAAGCAATTCGTCCGGAACAGTCCTTCGGCACACCCGGCACCAACACCGGCTGGACTGGTGTGTGCCCGGTCGCTCCTTGAAAACGGAATAGTGAGAGCCAAAAGCCAGTGCGGGCAATTCATCCGGACTCAAACGGATGGGTTGTACGTCAATTAAGTATTACGCAGGCCTCGGAACCCCTCGGGGTGAAGGAGCCTGTGGTCACAAATAGTTCGAGTCAAACTATGGTGACTCTCTGATTCTTGGTCGGTCGAGCTCCCTGTTTGGGGTTTGGCCGGTCGGAGTCTCGATGGAGAGTTTGATCCTGGCTCAGGACGAACGCTGGCGGCGTGCCTAACACATGCAAGTCGAACGCGCTCCATTCGGTAGCAATACTGATGAAGAGCGAGTGGCGAACGGGTGAGTAGCACGTGAGCAACCTGCCCCGAAGACCGGGACAACACCGGGAAACCGGTGCTAATACCGGATATCCCTATCGGACCGCATGATCTGATAAGGAAATGGATTCCGCTTCGGGAGGGGCTCGCGGCCTATCAGCTAGTTGGTGAGGTAACGGCCCACCAAGGCATCGACGGGTAGCTGGTCTGAGAGGACGATCAGCCACACTGGGACTGAGACACGGCCCAGACTCCTACGGGAGGCAGCAGTGGGGAATCTTGCGCAATGGGCGAAAGCCTGACGCAGCAACGCCGCGTGGAGGACGAAGGCTTTCTGAGTTGTAAACTCCTTTCAGCAGGGACGATAGTGACGGTACCTGCAGAAGAAGCACCGGCCAACTACGTGCCAGCAGCCGCGGTGATACGTAGGGTGCAAGCGTTGTCCGGATTTATTGGGCGTAAAGAGCTCGTAGGCGGTTTGATAAGTCGGGTGTGAAACCTCCAGGCTCAACCTGGAGCCGCCACTCGATACTGTCATGACTAGAATTCGGTAGGGGACCACGGAATTCCTGGTGTAGCGGTGAAATGCGCAGATATCAGGAGGAACACCAGCAGCGAAGGCGGTGGTCTGGGCCGACATTGACGCTGAGGAGCGAAAGCGTGGGGAGCGAACAGGATTAGATACCCTGGTAGTCCACGCCGTAAACGTTGGGCACTAGGTGTGGGGACTATTCAACGGTTTCCGTGCCGCAGCTAACGCATTAAGTGCCCCGCCTGGGGAGTACGGCCGCAAGGCTAAAACTCAAAGGAATTGACGGGGGCCCGCACAAGCGGCGGAGCATGTGGCTTAATTCGAGGCAACGCGAAGAACCTTACCTGGGTTTGACATGTAGGGAAAAGCCGTAGAGATACGGTGTCCTTCGGGGCCTTACACAGGTGGTGCATGGCTGTCGTCAGCTCGTGTCGTGAGATGTTGGGTTAAGTCCCGCAACGAGCGCAACCCTTGTCCTATGTTGCCAGCGGGTAATGCCGGGGACTCGTAGGAGACTGCCGGGGTCAACTCGGAGGAAGGTGGGGACGACGTCAAGTCATCATGCCCCTTACGTCCAGGGCTGCACACATGCTACAATGGCTGGTACAACGGGCTGCTATCCCGCGAGGGGGAGCCAATCCCAAAAGCCAGTCTCAGTTCGGATTGGAGTCTGCAACTCGACTCCATGAAGTCGGAGTCGCTAGTAATCCCGGATCAGCAACGCCGGGGTGAATACGTTCCCGGGCCTTGTACACACCGCCCGTCACACCACGAAAGTCGGTAACACCCGAAGCCGGTGGCCCAACCTTTTAGGAGGGAGCCGTCGAAGGTGGGATCGGTGATTGGGGTGAAGTCGTAACAAGGTAGCCGTACCGGAAGGTGCGGCTGGATCACCTCCTTTCTAAGGAGTGCTATCGGTCCTTTCGATATTTGTTTATCGAGAGATTCGCCGATCACTACCCAGTTGAACACTGGTTACTCGGGCGCTCTCGTATACCGGCAGATGGATGGCCGCCTTTGACACCTTGTGGGAGCTGCTTTGCAGCGACACGAGAGTCGGAGCCCGCCATCCACGGATCGGTCCCTGCGGAAGCGTTCGGAACTCTCACTATTCCGTTTTGAGGGAGTGGCCCTTTGGGTCGTTCCCGGTGATGTCCCTTCGGTGCTCGTCTGAGCCCGGGGCGGGGCAGTGCCTCCGTATCGAGTCGAGCCCTTCGGGAGCTCCTCGAGTCGTCGGCGTCTGTTGCCCAACCTCGAGTTCAGGTCATCCGCGTGCCGGCGAGGACCGCTCGCCCCGTGCGTGCCCTGGTCGGGCGGTTTGTTCCGGCTGCTTTCCGTTTTGGCTTATTCGACGGAGAGTGGTGACGGAGTCCTGGCCCCGGCGTGCGCTGTGCAGCCCCTTGAGAATTCCAAAGCGAGCACGAGCATCTTTGTTCTCCAAGCTACAAAGAGCCAACGGTGAATGCCTTGGCGCCTAAAGCCGAAGAAGGACGTGGGCGACTGCGAAAAGCCACGGGAAGCTGTCTACCTAGCGTCGATCCGTGGATATCCGAATGGGGCAACCCAATACCTGTCATGAGGTATTACACCCGCCTGAATGTATAGGGCGGGGCGAGGGAACCGGGTGAATTGAAACATCTAAGTAACCCGAGGAGAGGAAAACAACAGTGACTCCCTGAGTAGCGGCGAGCGAAACGGGAAGAGCCTAAACCGTGCCGGTGTTAAAGCCTGGTGGCGTTGCCGGTATGGGGTTGTGGGATTCGAGAGACGGGGCACCAGACCTGTCACGGAGTTACAAATCCAGTGTCTAGTGGAATCAGTCAGGAAAGCTGAACCAAAGAGGGTAATGGTCCCGTACACGAAACGCATTGGACTCCGCTTGAACACCCGAGTAGCGCCGGATCCGGGAAAGCCGGCGTGAATCTGCGAGGACCATCTCGTAAGGCTAAGTACTCTTAGGCGACCGATAGTGAACTAGTACCGTGAGGGAAAGGTGAAAAGTACCCCGGGAGGGGAGTGAAATAGTACCTGAAACCGTTGGCTTACAAACAGTCAAAGCGTCGTTGCTCCACCGTTGCCATGATCCCTTCGGGTGAGATTGGTGACACCAGGTGGATGTCAGCCGTGATGGCGTGCCTTTTGAAGAATGAGCCAGCGAGTTACGGTGTGTGGCGAGGTTAACCAGCGATGGGTAGCCGAAGCGAAAGCGAGTCTGAATAGGGCGTTGAGTCGCATGCTGTAGACCCGAAGCCGAGTGAGCTTGCCATGGGCAGGCTGAAGCGAAGGTAAGACTTCGTGGAGGGCCGAACCCACCTAGGTTGAAAACTGGGGGGATGACCTGTGGCAAGGGGTGAAAGGCCAATCAAACTCGGTGATAGCTGGTTCTCCCCGAAATGCATTTAGGTGCAGCGTCGGGTGTTCAGCATCGGAGGTAGAGCACTGGATGGGCTAGGGGGCCTACAAGCTTACTGACCCCAACTAAACTCCGAATGCCGATGCTCAAGAACCCGGCAGTGAGACCACGAGGGATGAGCTTCGTTGGTCGAAAGGGAAACAGCCCAGA
This sequence comes from uncultured Acidimicrobiaceae bacterium, assembly GCA_963783965.1. Lineage (GTDB taxonomy): Bacteria > Actinomycetota > Acidimicrobiia > Acidimicrobiales > RAAP-2 > Bog-473. The sequence goes on from CAWAPQ010000002.1 coordinate 351,347, forward strand.
CCGCCGGCTAAGGCCCCAAATTCTTGACTAAGTGGAAAACGATGTGGGAACGCAAAGACAGCCAGGAGGTTGGCTTAGAAGCAGCCACCCTTAAAAGAGTGCGTAATAGCTCACTGGTCGAGTGGTCCTGCGCGGATAATGTAACGGGGCTCAAGTCAAGAGCCGAAGCCGCGGATTTCCGTCATTAGACGGGAGTGGTAGGGGAGCGTCGATCTCGCAGAGAAGCGGCGGTGTGAACCGTCGTGGAGCGTGGTCGAGTGCGAATGCTGGTATGAGTAGCGAGAGAGGAGTGAGAAACTCCTCCGCCGTAAGCCCAAGGGTTCCTGGGGAAGGCTAATCCTCCCAGGGTAAGTCGGGAGCTAAGGCGAGGCCGAGAGGCGTAGTCGATGCACAACTGGTTGATATTCCAGTACTACCGTGTCCGCGCCCATTCCAAGCCAGGGGTACTAAGGGGATGACCTTCGGGTCGAGCCGACAAACCCTGGGGCGGACAGCAAAGGAGCGACACAGGAAGATAGGTGAGCCCAGGCGTTGGTTGTCCTGGGGTAAGCGTGTAGGGAGGGATCTAGGCAAATCCGGATCCTGTAAATCCTGAGACGCGATGCCGAGCCATCCCAGGCGAAGTCACTGATTCTATGCTGTCTAGAAAAACTTCTAGCGAGCTGACACGGTACCCGTACCCCAAACCAACACAGGTGGGCGGGTAGAGAATACCAAGGCGATCGGGAGAACTGTGGTTAAGGAACTCGGCAAAATTCCTCCGTAACTTCGGGAGAAGGAGGGCCCCGATAGGGTGATGGACTTCGCGTCCTGACGCCTGAGGGGGCCGCAGAGAATTGGGGAAAGCGACTGTTTACTAAAAACACAGGAGCGTGCGAAGTCGTAAGACGATGTATACGCTCTGACGCCTGCCCGGTGCCGGAAGGTTACGGGGAAGGGTTAGTCTTCGGACGAAGCTCTGAACCTAAGCCCCGGTAAACGGCGGCCGTAACTATAACGGTTAAGGGGAGTAATCCCTTGAAACAAACTCCGCTATATGCTGGAAAATCCGAGTATCCGGCGGTACTCATCCATGTCACACCCGTCTGTTTGGGTGCCGGCGTGGGTAGTGAAAATCCGTCCGGTGCGGACAATCAGCAGGAAACTGTCAGTTCTGCAACGTGCTCGATCCCAACTGGATTGTTGGATTTCGTGGACGGAGAGGGTTGCTTCTCAGCTGTCCCAGTGCATCGGAATTCGAATGATGCATCGACATGGCAGGGTGGCAGCTTCAGCCGGTGTTCGCACGTCGTACCAACAGCGTCGACCATCGAGATGTATTCGAAGCGATGATTGCACGCTTCTTCGGATGCGGCGAGGTGTACGTCCGAATCGCCGGCTGCCGATCACCGAGCAGACGTATTGACCGGTACTGCGTGTCGATGCGTTTGCGGATCTGCGAGACGTGCCATCGTGCCGTTCTTCGAAGACGCATCCACTGTGATGTTCGAAGCAGTAACGAACTTCGATGCAGTTCATGCCGGTGCATCGTGCGGTCAATGCGGAGGAACGCGAGCATCTGTCACAGCGTTGGTTTCGAGCAGCTGATTCGACTTGCCGTATGATCATGAATGACAATGGCAAGCAACGTTCCAGGAGCTATCGAGCAAGTACTTGCAGGATCCTCAGAGACTGTACGTGGGGCTCTCTGACCAACTTCAGGTCCAGTTCCCATCTGGATCCGTGAGTCAGGGACGAAGATACAGTCCGACCCTCATGGCGACATGAGGAGCTAGGCAGAAATGACCTGGCCGCTCGAGCGCTTCAAGGCGAGAACATCGCTGCGAAGCATTTGAGTAGTAACAAACGTGCCTAAGGTAGCGAAATTCCTTGTCGGGTAAGTTCCGACCTGCACGAATGGCGTAACGACTTTCCTACTGTCTCAACCACAGACCCGGCGAAATTGAAGTACGAGTAAAGATGCTCGTTAGCTGCATCAGGACGGAAAGACCCCGTGGACCTTTACTACAGCTTGATGTTGAGTTTTGGTACTATTTGTGTAGGATAGGTGGGAGACTTTGAAGCATTGGCGCTAGCCAGTGTGGAGTCAACCTTGAAATACCACCCTTTTAGTGCCGGGACTCTAACCTCGGTCCGTGATCCGGATCAGGAACAGCGTCAGGTGGGTAGTTTGACTGGGGCGGTCGCCTCCTAAAATGTAACGGAGGCGCCCAAAGGTTCCCTCAGGCTGGTTGGCAATCAGCTGTCGAGTGCAATGGCAAAAGGGAGCTTGACTGCGAGACCTACAAGTCGAGCAGGTGCGAAAGCAGGGCATAGTGATCCAGCGGTTGCTTATGGAAGCGCCGTTGCTCAACGGATAAAAGGTACCCCGGGGATAACAGGCTCATCTTCCCCAAGAGTCCATATCGACGGGAAGGTTTGGCACCTCGATGTCGGCTCGTCGCATCCTGGGGCTGAAGCCGGTCCCAAGGGTTGGGCTGTTCGCCCATTAAAGCGGTACGCGAGCTGGGTTTAGAACGTAGATCACACTGCGTCTCCAGGGAGTAATCCCTGGATGTTTTACTGGCTCATATCGGTGAAACCCTGAATGAAACAACCGAACGTTATGTTCAGGGCAATACCGAGGGAAGGCCAACACAATGGATGTATCTACGGCGTCCTATATTGCAGGTTTCCTGGATGGCGATGGGAGTATTCACTTCCAACTCGTCAAGCAGAAGGAGTACCGATTCGGGTATTACATCCGAACCACAATCTCTTTCTCGCAGTCCACAACAGCGAGGCAAGGTCTGGAGCGAATCCAGTGCCTGCTTGGTGGGGGTGGGTATCTGCGAGATCGAGGGACCGGTATGAGTGATCTAGTAATCACGAGCCGGCCTCTTCTTCTGCAGATTCTCCAGGAGGTCGAGCCCTACGTGATCTTCAAGCGAGAGCATGTCGGGCGAGCACTTTCGATTCTTCCTCAGCTGGACCGAGTGAAGGATCCGGGAGTGTTCCTGCAACTAGCACGCCAGGTGGATGCATTTGCAACCCTAAACTATTCGAAAACGAAGCGGATATCCGCCGTAGATGTTGAGCGACATCTACGTAGCACGGGCGTGTTGTGCCCCTGTAACGACTTCTTCGCCAGCAACAGCGAAGAGATGGCTTCTTCAGGCTGATACCCTCAGCCCGTGGACCCCCATGGAAGCCATAACACGCCAGCCCCTAGAAATAGGGTGGAGGTATAGTCTATGCCCGCAGTAATGCGGGATTCACATGCGTGAGACAGTTCGGTCCCTATCCGATGCAGCCGTAGGAGATTTGAGAAAGGCTGTCCCTAGTACGAGAGGACCGGGACGGACGTAGCTCTCGTGTGCCAGTTGTCCTGCCAAGGGCACGGCTGGTTTGCGACCTACGGGTGGGATAAGCGCTGAAAGCATCTAAGTGCGAAGCCCGTTTCGAGATGAAATCTCCCACAGGGTTAACCTGGTAAGGCCCGTGGCTAGACGACCACGTTGATAGGCCGGAGGTGTAAGTGCAGCAATGCATTCAGCCGACCGGTACTAATCGGCCGAGGGCTTGGAGACCTACTCGCTCGTGCTCGCTTTGGAACGCTCAGGGGCTGCGGAAACGCAGCCTCAGGCGTGGCCCTGCCCGTAAATCGCGGCGGTCGTGCCCCGCTGAGTGCAAGATTTCCGGTGGCCATGGCGGCGGGGAAACACCCGTTCCCATTCCGAACACGGCAGTTAAGCCCGCCCGCGCCGATGGTACTTGGGGGGAGGCCCCCTGGGAGAGTAGGTCGCCGCCGGGATTTCTCACGAAACCCCCTCTGAGCTTCGGCTCGAGGGGGTTTCGTACGTTCATGGCCGTGTTGCGACCGCCGATCGCAGAGAGGAGTTCGCTCCGCTGCGATACTGCCGCCCATGCTGGCGATGTCGGTTCAGGGGTCAGCCATCACGAACGCCAAACCCGCATGACGAGTCGGCGGTTGCGGGTGCTCCCGATGAGGCCCCGGGACATCGACGAGGAGCACCGGGCTTCGACCCCGCTCGAGCTCCTGTTCGACCTGTGCTTCGTGGTGGCGGTCTCGCAGGCGGCCGACCAGCTCCACATCGCCCTCCTCGCCGGCCACTTCCACACCGCAGTCGTCGGTTACCTCATGGTGTTCTTCGCCATCTGGTGGGCCTGGGTCAACTTCACGTGGTTCGCCTCGGCCTACGACGTCGACGACCTGTTGTACCGCCTGCTCACCTTCGTGCAGATCATCGGAGTCCTGATCCTGGCGGCCGGAGTCGAGAGTGCGTTCACAACCGGGAACTTCACCGTCATGACGATCGGGTACGTCGTCATGCGCATCGCCATGGTGGCGCAGTGGCTCCGGGCCGCCGTCGGGTGACCCCGCGGCGCGGCCGGCCGCCTTGCGCTACGCGGCGGGCATCAGCAGTCCTGCAGGTCGGCTGGGTGTTGCGGCTGTTCCTCCCGCAACAGGCCGGCGCTGTGGGTCTTCTACGTGCTGGCGCTGGGCGAGATGCTCGTGCCCGCCTGGGCCGAGCGGGCGGGGAACGGGGTGGGCACGCCGTGGCACCCCGGCCACATCGCCGAGCGCTACGGGCTGTTCACCCTGATCGTGCTCGGCGAGTGCATCGCCGCGGTGACGCTGGCCATCCACGTGCGAGCTCGGCGCACGGCGTGTCGGCCGGACTGGTGGCGGTGGTCATCGGCGCCGTGCTCCTCGTCTTCTCGATCTGGTGGTGGTACTTCGAGAACCCGGCCGAGGACGGACTGCGCCTGTCGCGCCAGCTGTCCTTCGTCTGGGGCTACGGCCACTACGTCGTCCTCGGGTCTCTCGGTGCGTTGGGGGCCGGTCTCCAGCTGGCGGCGGACGGCGCCCATGGCACGGTGTCGTCCACGATGGCGACCACAGCGGGACTGGCTGTGGCTGTTCCGGTGGCTCGTATCTCGTCGTGACCGGTGTGCTGCAGGGCCGCCTGGCGTCGCAGCGGGCAGGGCGAGTCACGATCGTCGGAATCGCATCGGCCTCGGTGCTGGTTCTCGGTGCGAGTGCCAGCGGCCTGGGAGTCCCGGTCGCCACGTTGCTGATGGGTGTGGTGGTGGCCGCGCTCGTCGTCGCTGACGAGCTGCGTCGCGACATTCGGCTGCGGCCGGGTGCCGCGCCCTCCTGACGGCGCCGTTGTCCATCTGCGCCGGCGGCGACCCGGGTGACCGCGACCCGGACACCTAGAATCACTCGATGCCCCAGAACTCCTCCCAGCCGAATCGCCGCGCCTCCTCGGCGCGCTCGGGTGGGTCTGCACGTCCAGCCCGGTCCGGCGGCGGTGGGCAGGGGAGCCGGGGCGGTACGGGGCGGCCGACATCTCGCGGCGCCGGCGGCGCGGGAGGTGCCGGCGGCGGCAGCGGTGGGGCGCGGCGTCCCGCCAAGGGCAGTGGCACACGGAGTGGCGCGCCGAGCCGGGCGAGAACCAGCTCCGGCAGCTCCGCCGGCTCCGCCGGCACCCGGGGCACCGCACGGAGCGGGGGAGCGTCGCCGCAACGGCCGACGGGAAAGAGCGCAGGTCGGACGGGACGACCCGGGTCAGCCGGCACCCGGGTCGATGGCTCGAAGCCGGGTCCGGCTCGCTCGAGTGCCCCCAGGTCATCCACCCCGAGGACGGGTGCCCCCCGGTCGGGAGCCGCCCGATCAGGGCCACCCCGCACCGGAGCACCGCGCCGGACGTCCGCCTCACGCGATGTCGGCAGGGAGGGCGGCCCTCGGGCCGAACGGCCCATCCGAGACGAGCGGCCGCCGCTGCCGCGCAAGGCCGCGGGGTGGGGCAACGTCGCCCGTCGGGGCGCCCACCAGGTCAGCAAGCGGGACGCGGAGGAGCGCATCTGGGACGAGTCCGACGAGCGGGAACGCCGCCGCGGGGCGCCCCGCCCGAAGCCCCAGGCACAGTGGAAGCGGGACGACGGCGCTCCGGAGTGGGAGGACCTCGACGCGCCGACACGCAAGGGCAAGGCGCGGGGCCGACCCGGCGCCGGCAGCGCCACCGAGGCCATCGCCACCCTGACACAGCGCCACACGCTCCCGCCCGAGATCGCCGCCGATATCCGCAACGCGGCCGACATCGCCACGGTCCGCCACCGCGAGCACCTGGTCGAGCGGGCCGAGTCGGCCTACGGCGCCTACGAGCGCGGACGCTTCCAGGATGCGATGCGGGCGATCAAGCCCGTGGCCGACGAGGCCCCGGGCGTGGCCGCCGTGCGTGAGCTGGCCGGGCTCGCCGCCTATCGGTGCGGTCGGTGGCGTTCGGCGGCCGGGCACCTCGAGGCGTTCGGGCGCCTGAGCGACTCGGCAGAGCATCTCCCGGTGCTGATGGACTGCCAGCGGGCGCTGCACAAGCCGAAGAAGGTGGCTGCCCTGTGGGCCGAGCTTCGGCAGAGCTCTCCCGATCCCGACGTGCTGGCCGAGGGGCGGATTGTGGCGGCGGCGTCACTGGCCGACTCGGGCGACCTCAATGGGGCCATCGCCATGCTCTCGACGGCCGGCGCGTCCAAGGCTCTGCGCAACCCGTCCGAGCGCCACGTCCGCCAGTGGTACCTGCTGGCCGACCTGTACGAACGGGCCGGCGACGTCCCCAAGGCGCGGGAGTACTTCGAGCGGGTGTTCCGCACCGACCCCGAGGCCTACGACGTGGCGGAGCGCCTGCGCGGCCTCGGTCCCGAGCGCAAGCCCCGGTCGCCCCGGCGCACCAAGGCCAAGATGTCGACCTCGACCAAGACCGGCCCGCCCGCCGCCAACAAGGGCTGACTCTCTATACCCACTAGGTACCTAGTGGGTATAGACGACTTCACCGCTTTGTGCCGGACGCGGGTTTGTGCCGGACGCCGGACCCCGGGGGGCATGCGGCCAAGGTCGCGCAGCGGCCTACGGCGCCGGGGTCGTCGCTGCCGGAGCGGTCGTGGGTGCGGGAGCGGCCGGTGCGGTGGTCGTCGTCGCCGGGGGAGCGGTGGTCGTCGTCGTGGTCGTCGGTGGTGGCGCCGTCCCGAGGTCCGGGCCGATCACCGTCACCAGGGTGCCGATCGGCGTGAGCGGCCAGACCAGTGCCGCGTTGGCGTAGCTCATTTCGACGCAGCCGTTGCTCTGTGGTGTCCCGTAGGAGGACCGGATGAAGCCGTGCAGCGCGTCGCCGCCGTTGAAGTAGCTGGCGTAGGGGACATTGGGGTCGTCGTAGGTGGAGCCGTCGACGTTGGTCCCCTTCATTTCCGAGTAGCGCACATGCTCGAAGACGGCGAATGTGCCGTCGGTGGTGTCCGCGCCCGGCGCCCCGCTGTTGATCGGGACGGTGTACTGAGCCGCCCCGTTGTTCCAGAGCGTCAGTGTTTGGGGGACCACTTTGTTCACGAGGACGTAGACGTAGGGAGTCGCGCTCGGCTTGTTGTTGATGACGTCGTTGAGCAGCGAGGTCCACACGGTGGGGCCGGGGATCCCGTCCACGCCGATGTTGTTCTGGGTCTCGAAGGCCTCGACGGCGGCCTTGGTGATCTGGTTCATGGTGCCCTGGGCCCACTGCGAGGTGAGCTGCGTCGGCAGATTGGGCCAACGCCAGGAGAAGGTGCCCGCCTGGTCCTCGGCCAGGTCCGCATTGGTGGGCGCCGGGCCGCTGGGGGCGAAGGCGACCGGCAGGTAGTTGAGCTGGGCCAGGAGCTGCTGGAGCCGGAGGGTGTCGCCCGCCGCGACCTGAAAGGCGACCGAGTGCGAGGAGGGCAGCGTGGCCCCGCCCGTCGAGTGCAGGCCGTTCGTCCCGCCGGGGATGGTCACCACGACCTGTGAGGAGGGGATGAGGGGGGAGTCGAGGGCGTAGGTCAGCGTGGTCGCGTTCGTCTGGACCCACTTGCCGGCGATGGCGGGTGTGAGCGTCGGCGCCGCTTGCTTCAGCGAGACCGGGGCCGAGAACTGCAGCGAAATGCTGGTGTTCGCCGCCACGTTCTGCGTCCCCGCGGCCGGGGTGGTGGACTTCAAGAAGAACGAGGCCGTGTTCGCAGGACCGGTGCCCTTCGAGCCGGAGCCGGATCCGTTCGCGCTCGAGGGGCCCGGTTTCTCGGGCGTCGACCCACTGGTGGCGACGAGCGCCACGACGACGACCACGATGGCCGCCGCCGCGCCGACAAGGAGCACCCACGGGCGCAGGCGCAACGGCCTGCCGGCCCGGGACTCGAGAACGTTCATGGCCTCCACTCGCTCAAGACGTCGACTGACTCGAAACTGGCTCCATGCAGCGTATGGGCAGGACCCGGGCGCGATGCGTCAGGGGTAGCAGAATTGTGGTGAATTTCAGGCGTCGTCGGCGTGACACATGGGATGCGGGGATGCCGCCCGCCCAGGGGAGCGCACCTGACCCTCCGGTAGCATGACCCGCATGAGCACGAGCACATCGAGCACCGATCTTCAGGCGCTTCTCGGCGACGAAGCGGACGACCTCCTGGGTTACACGGCCAAGGCGTTCCCGGCGGAGCATCTCACCCTCCCGGGCCCGAACTACCTCAGCGAGGTGTTCGCCGACAGCGACCGCAACCCCACGGTGCTGCGCAATCTCGGGTGGGTGTTCGACCACGGACGCCTCGGCGGCACCGGGTACGTCTCCATCCTCCCGGTCGACCAGGGCATAGAGCACTCGGCGGCGGCGAGCTTCTCCAAGAACCCCGCCTACTTCGATCCGCTGAACCTCCTTGAGCTCGCGCTCGCCGGTGAATGCAATGCCGTCGCCACCACGCTGGGCACGCTCGGCCTGGCCTCGCGCAAGTACGTGCACCGCATCCCCTTCATCGTGAAGCTCAACCACAACGCGTTCCTGCACGTGCCCAACACGTACGACCAAATCATGTTCGGCTCCGTCCGGCAGGCCTCCGACCTCGGCGCGGTCGGGGTGGGCGCCACCATCTACTTCGGCTCCGACGACATGGACCGTGAGCTCCAGCAGGTGGCCGAGGCCTTCGCCGAGGCGCACCGCCTCGGGATGTTCACCGTGCTGTGGTGCTACCTGCGCAACCCTGCGTTCAACAAGGACGGCGTCAACTACGAGGTCTCGGCCGACCTCACGGGCCAGGCCAACCACATGGGCGTCACGATTGAGGCGGACATCATCAAGCAGAAGCAGCCGGAGAACAACGGCGGCTACACAGCCGTCGGCTTCGGCCGGACCGACCCGCTCGTCTACGACCAGCTGACCACCGACAACCCGATCGACCTCACCCGCTGGCAGGTCGTCAACTGCTACGCCGGGCGCATCGGCCTCATCAACTCCGGCGGCGAGTCCAAGGGCGACAGCGACCTGGCCCAGGCCGTCCGCACCGCCGTCATCAACAAGCGCGCCGGCGGCATGGGCCTCATCGTCGGCCGCAAGGCCTTCCAACGGCCGATGGCCGAGGGCGCCGCCCTTATCCGCACCATTCAGGACGTGTACCTCGACAAGGACGTCACGATCGCCTGATCCCTGGCGGCCGTCCTCCCGGCGCCCGACTCGACCCGTCCGGAAGGCCGCCTCGCCCTCTGCAGCCCCGGCCCTACATGAAGAATGAATGAAGATGACCCCCTGTGGGCCGGGGTTAGGATTGTGGGGAACGAGCAATTCGGACGCAGTGTGCCGCGCGCCGTCGCGGCGGAGCGTGCTGGCCCGCTGGAGTGAGCCAAAACTCTCGACGTCCATGAGACGAGACGAGGCAGCCCGTGGCATCGGGAACGCATCACGAAACAGAGGTATTGGACCAGGTCATCGTCCGCTTTGCCGGTGATTCCGGCGATGGCATGCAACTGACGGGGGATCGCTTCACCACCAGCAGCGCCCTCATGGGCAACGATTTGTCCACCTTCCCTGACTTCCCGGCCGAAATCAGGGCCCCCGCAGGCACCGTCAACGGGGTGTCCGCCTTCCAGGTGCACATCTCGGACCACGACATCCTCACGCCCGGCGACTCGCCCAACGTGCTGGTGGCCATGAATCCGGCCGCCCTCAAGGCCAACATCGAGCTGATGGCCAAGGGGACGGTGCTGATCGTCAACAGCGACTCCTTCGAGGAGCGTGACCTGGCCAAGGCCGGCTACCACGAGAACCCCCTCACCGACGGCTCCCTGGCCGCGTACACGGTCTACGAGGTGCCCATGACCTCCATCACCCAGGAGGTCTGCAAGGAGGCCGGGGTCAAGCCCCGCGACGCCGAGCGTTCAAAGAACTTCTTCGCGCTGGGGCTGATCAGCTGGATGTACACCCGTCCGGTCGAGCCCACCGTCGAGTGGATCAGCGAGCGGTTCGGCAGCCGTCCCCAGGTGGCCGACGCCAACACGCGGGCATTTCGCGCCGGGTACGACTTCGGCGAGACGGCCGAGCTCTTCGAGTCCAACTACGAGGTCCGCCCGGCCACCTTCGAGAAGGGCGAGTACGTCCAGGTCACCGGCAACCAGGCGCTGGCCTGGGGCCTCATCGCCGCCTCGCGGCTGGCCGGACTGCCCCTGTTCCTGGGGAGCTACCCGATCACGCCCGCCTCCGACATCCTCCACGAGCTCAGCCGGCGCAAGGAGTTCGGCGTCCGCACTTTCCAGGCCGAGGACGAGATCGCCGGCATCGGCGCCGCCCTCGGTGCGGCCTTCGGCGGTGCCCTCGGCGTCACAACGACGAGTGGCCCCGGCCTGGACCTCAAGTCCGAGACGGTCGGACTGGCCATCAACCTCGAGCTGCCGCTCGTGATCGTCGACGTGCAACGCGGCGGGCCGTCCACCGGGCTCCCCACGAAGACCGAGCAGGCCGACCTGCTGCACGCCATGTACGGCCGTCACGGCGAGGCGCCCCTCCCGATTCTGGCGCCCAAGACGCCCAGCGACTGCTTCGCCATCGCCGTCGAGGCCGTCCGCCTGGCGGTGAAGTACCGCACACCGGTGATCGTGCTCTCCGACGGCTACCTGGCCAACGGCGCCGAGCCGTGGCGCCTACCGGACCTCGATGCGCTCGGAACGATCGAGCCCGGCTTCGCCACCGAACCCAACCACGTGGACGACGACGGGACCGAGACGTTCTGGCCCTACGTGCGTGACCCCGAAACCCTCGCCCGCCCCTGGGCACCGCCCGGCCTGCCGGGCTTGGAGCACCGCATCGGGGGGCTGGAAAAGGCGGACGGCACCGGGAACGTCTCCTACGAAGGCGTCAACCACGAGCGCATGGTCCACCTCCGTCGCGACAAAATCGCCGGGATCGCCCGTGACATCCCGCCGACCGAAGTGGACGACGAGACCGGGGACGCGCAGCTCCTCCTCGTGAGCTGGGGCTCCACCTATGCCGCCGTGGCCGCGGGCGTGAAGCGGATCCGGGCCCGCGGCATGAAGGCGGCCCACGTCCACCTGCGCCATCTGCACCCCCTGCCGTCCAACCTGGGCGAGGTGCTGCACCGCTACTCGCAGGTGCTGGTCCCCGAGGTGAACCTCGGCCAGATGAGCCGCATCCTGCGGGCGGAGTACCTGGTGGACGCCCAGACCATGTCCAAGATGCAGGGCGTGCCGTTCCGCGTCGGAGAGATCGAGGCAGCCATCACGGCGCTGCTCGGAGGGAAGTCATGAGCGAGTCCAACGGCGCCACCGCCACCGCCACTGCCACAGCCATCCCCGTCACCGCCCGCAAGGACTGGACCAGCGACCAGGAGGTCCGCTGGTGCCCGGGGTGCGGTGACTACTCGATTCTGGCCGCCGTCCAGATGCTCATGCCCGACCTCGGCGTACGGCGCGAGAACACCGTGTTCCTCTCGGGCATCGGTTGCGCGGCCCGCTTCCCGTACTACATGAACACCTACGGCATGCACTCGATTCACGGGCGGGCGCCGGCCATCGCCACCGGGTTGGCCACCTCGCGACCGGATCTCGACGTGTGGGTCATCTCCGGCGACGGCGACTCGCTGTCCATCGGCGGCAACCACCTCATTCACGCGCTGCGCCGCAATGTCCGGTTGAACATCTTGATGTTCAACAACCAGATTTACGGGCTGACCAAGGGTCAGTACTCGCCGACCTCGGAGGTGGCCAAGGTCACCAAGTCCACCCCGTTCGGGTCCGTCGACACGCCGTTCAATCCGGTGTCGCTGGCGCTCGGAGCCGAGGCCACCTTCGTGGCCCGGACCCACGACATGGACCGGGCACACATGCAGGAGACCTTCCGGCGCGCGCACCAGCACAACGGCGCCGCCTTCGTGGAGGTCCTGCAGAACTGCAATGTGTTCAACGACGGCGCTTTCGAGAAGATCACCAGCCGCGACGCCCGGGGCACCATGCTCATCCCACTGCAGCACGGCCAGCCGATCGTCTTCGGCGCCGAGGGCGAGGAACGCGGCGTGATCCAGCGGGCCGACGGGAGCCTCGAGATCGTGTCGGTGGCCGAGGTGGGTCCCGACGCCCTACTCGTCCACGACGAGAAGCGGGACGACCCCGGCCTCGCCTTCGCGCTGTCCCGGCTGGCCCGTGGTCCCTACGAGCCGACCCCGATCGGGGTCTTCCGGGCCGTCGAGCGCCCCGAGTACGGGACGCAGATGTCCGAGCAGATCACGGAGGCCCAGGGCAAGCGCGGGCTAGGCGACGTGGCTGCGCTGCTCCGGTCCGGCTCGAGCTGGACGGTCGAGTAGTCAGCTCGTCAGCCGACGACTTCGCCCAGGCGGGTGAAGGTGTTGCAGTAGAAGAGACGTCCGCCCGGTGGCCGCCAGTCGGCCCACGCCGCGTAGGCCGGGCTCTCGGTGCCGCCGAGGCGCGGCGCCACGTGCGAGATCATGGTGGCGAAGGTGGCCTCCGCCTCCGCGTTGTCGAACTCGTAGAAGTGCATGTACAGGGGGTCCGTCCCGGCCGTGTTCTCGTAGACGGCAATCTGGGTGAAGCCTGGGATGGCGGCCGCCGCGATGTGGCGGATGTGCACGAAGTCGCCCCAGTCGCGCAGGCTGCGGGCCAGCTCCGGCGTCCGTGGGCTGATCCAGACGATCATCAGCCCGAGCGTCGGCCCGCCGGTCAGGATCCCCTGGCTCGGGCGGGGGTAACGGCGGAAGCAGTGGGACTGGGAGACCTCGGGTGTCGGCGGCGGCGGCACGTAGCGCTCGCTGGCCTCGACGACGACGAGGGAGCGGCCGTCACGTATGCGCATGGGCAGGTCGGTGCGCTCGAACGCGTCGTTCGCCCACCAGGTCACCCGCTCGACGCCGTCGGCTCCCGCCAACTCCCCGGCCCGACTCGCGCCGCTCTCGGGCGAGGCGTCGCCGAGCTCGAGATGCAGCAGGGTGCCGGGGCGGTCCTCCATCTCTACGCCGCTGGTCTCTCCTGCACTTCGTCCCGGATCCGCTCGAGCGTCGTGCGCATCCCCTTGCGATTGACCTTGCCCCGGGACCACCCCCACAGTGCCCAGTAGAGCCTGAGGCCGAACGTGGGGCTGAGGGTGAAGGACTCGGTGACGTCGCAGCCGCCCTCGGCCGGTGCGATCTCGTAGCGCCACACGTTCAACGGGGGCTTGCCCGGGCTACCCACGCCGAAAGCAAAGGTCTTTCCCGGCTCGCACTCGGACACCGTGCAGGTCGTCCAGTAGATCGGCCCGACGCCGTTGCGCTTCACGTGCCCCCGGAAGCGGGCGCCGACGGCCGGCCCGGTGGCGCCCTCGATCCACTCGGCCTCGAAGGTTTCGGGGCTGTAGCTCCCGATCCGTGTGACGTCACTCACGAGATCCCAGACCTGTTGGGGCGGCGCTGTCATGTGGATGGTCACCGAGTCGTGCACGTGGTCACCTCAGGGGAGATCGAGGGACCGGAACACCATGCCGGTCCGGGGCTTGGGGCTGAAGAACGTCGTCTTGGGGGGCATGCGGCGCCGCTCGTTCGCCCACTCGTCGATCTGCGCGACGGTCACCGGCCGGAGGAGGAAGGCCGCCTGGCCTTCGCCGTCACGCAGGGCCTCCATCGCCTCGGCCACGCTGTGGCGGTGCATGACCTCGTGGGGCGGGAGCGTCGCCAGCACGCCGGCGAGGAGGTTGGAGTCGAGGTCGTTGCCCGCTTGCTCCTGGACATCGGCGTGGGCGAGGAGCAGGTAGGCCTGGCCACCCGTGACCAGGGCCAGGGAATGCGAGTCGGCCAGCGCGCCGAGGGTCCGGTCGTCGGCCGCGCCGGCCCGGACGACGTCGAACGACGGCGCCAGCGCGGCGACGAGGTCGAAATCCTCGGGCAGGCCGCTGACGGTGCGCTGGATGGCGCCGACGGTGAGCTGGTCTGGGGAGAGCTCCACGACGAGTGCCATCACGAGGTCGTAGGACCCGGGCACTCCGCCGTTGGCCTGGCGGCACTCGGCCTGGTAGGCGCGGGCGGTCTCGTAGCGGTGGTGGCCATCGGCGAGGACCACGGGGGCCCTGGCCAGGGCGGCAGCGACCGCGGCCACGGTATCGGCGTCGCTCAGCACCCAGAGCTGGTGTCGGACCCCGTCGTCGTCGTAGACGTCGGCGACCGGGTCGTCGTCGGTCGGGTCGAACGTGGCGGTCACGCCGGCGGCCATGGAGAGGCCCCAAATGGGGGACAGGTTGGCCCGCGTCGCCCGCAGGAGGTCGAGGCGGTCGCTCTTGGGCTTCGGGAGCGTCTGCTCATGGGGGAGGATGTCGCTCTCGGAGCCCGGCTCACCGAGGCCCAGGGCGCCGATGACGCCGGTGGTGGCCCTCCCCGACGGGTCGGTCATCCGGTAGGGGTAGAGGCTCGGGAGGGGGTCGGCGACGAGGATCCCCTTGGCCTGCCATCGGGTGAACAGTTCGGTGGCCACGGTGTAGCGGTCGCGTCGACCCGAGAGATCGGTTTCGGGGAGTTCGACCAACACCGCGTTGGCCGGATGACGCGCGGCCAGGCGCGCCCGCTCCGTCGCCGAGATCACGTCGTACGGCGGGGCGATGACCTGGTCAAGAGGTGCAACCTCGGATCGGTAGCGCAGCCCCTGGAACGGTTCGAAGCGCGGCACTGCGCCACTCTGGCACACGTCAGACGAGGTCGCCGCAGGGCACTCCCTAGACTCGTGGCGTGGACGAGCACGGGATGGACCGGATCCTCACCGCCCCCAACGTCATCACCCTCGTGCGGCTCCTATGCATCCCTTTGTTCCTGTGGCTGCTCTTCGGGGCCCACCGTCAGACGGCCGCCGCCGTCCTGCTGGCCGTGCTCGGTGCGACCGACTGGGTCGACGGGTTCGTGGCGCGCCGCTACGGCCAGGTGTCGACGTTCGGCAAGGTGCTCGATCCGACGGCGGACCGGATCCTGGTGGGAACGGCGGTGATCTCCATCATGGTCTACGGCGCCGTGCCGCTCTGGTTCGGCCTGGCCACCATTGCCCGCGAGGTCTTGGTGTCGGTGATGGTGCTGCTGCTCGCCAGCCTGGGCGCGGCGCGCATCGATGTGTTGTGGGTGGGCAAGGCGGGCACATTCGGACTCATGTTCGCCTACCCCACGTTCCTGCTCGGCTACGGGACAGCCTCCTGGCAGGAACCGATCCGGATCATCGGCTGGGTGACGGGTCTCGTCGGGCTGACGCTGGCCTGGTGGGCCGCCGGAAGCTATATCGGACCAGCCCGGCGAGCACTGCGTCAGGGCCGGGCAGCGCGCCAGAGCACCGTATGAAGGCCGTGATCATGGCGGGCGGCGAGGGCACCCGGCTGCGCCCGCAGACGTCCAACCTGCCCAAGCCGATGCTCCCGCTGGTGGGACGACCGATGATGGAGCACATCGTGTCGCTGCTCCGGCGCCACGGCATCACCGACATCGTCGTCACGCTCGCCTTTCTCCCCAACGCGATCCGCAGCTACTTCGGCGACGGCAGTGAGCTCGGGGTCTCGATGGTGTACGCCACCGAGGAGACGCCCCTCGGCACCGCCGGGTCGGTGCGCAACGCGCGCGAGCAGCTGACCGAACGGTTTCTCGTCATTTCGGGTGACGTCCTCACCGATATCGATCTGACGTCGGTGATCGGCTTCCACGAGAAGAACGAGGCACTGGCCACGATCGCGCTGTGCGCCGTCGAGAACCCCCTCGAGTTCGGCATCGTGATCACGCGGGAGGACGGGACGATCGAGCGCTTCCTCGAGAAGCCCGGCTGGGGCCAGGTGTTCAGTGACACCATCAACACCGGCATTTACGTGCTCGAACCCGAGATCTTCGACCACATCCCCGAAGGGCGGTCCGTGGACTTCTCGGGAGAGGTGTTCCCCTCCGTCCTCCAGGCCCGTCAGCCCCTCTACGGCTACGTGGCCGACGGGTACTGGGAGGACGTCGGCACGACCGCCGCCTACCTCAAGGCGCACGAGGACATCCTCGACGGCAAGGTCGATGTGGACGTGGCCGGCTTCGAGCTCCGGCCAGGCGTGTGGATCGGCAAGGGCTCCGCCATCGACCCGTCGGTCCGGATCGACTCGCCGACGTTCATCGGGGAGAACTGCACCGTGGACGAGGACGTCGTGCTGGGGGCCTACACGACATTGGGCGCCAATGCCCAGGTGGCGGCGCGGGCGGAGCTCCAGCGCTCCGTCATCGGCGAGAACTCCTATCTGGGGCAGGCCACCCGCGTGGAGGGTGCTGTCCTGGGGCGGTCGTGCGACCTCCGGGTCGGGGCCCGCATTGAGCCCGGCGCCGTCGTCGGGGAAGGCTGCCTGGTCGGCGCCCACGCCGAGGTCCGCAGCGACGTCAAGGTCTATCCCTACAAGGTCGTGGAGGCGGGGGCCCAGGTCAACGCCTCCATTGTCTGGGAGTCGGGCGGGTCGCGGACCCTCTTCGGCCCCGAGGGCGTCCAGGGCATCGCCAACGTCGACATCAGCCCCGAGCTGGCGGTCCGTCTGGCCAAGGCCTGGGCGTCCGGCTTCGAGAAGGGCTCGTTCATCACCGCCTCGCGGGACACGAGCCGGGTGGCCCGCGTGCTGAAGCGTGCCCTCATGGTCGGGTGCAACTCCGTCGGTGTGAACGTCAACGACTTGGAGTTGGCGACGGTGCCCGTGACGCGGCATCACGTGCGCATGCGCGGCAACCGGGCCGGCCTCACCGTGCGCCTCAGCGCGGACGACCCGCAGTCGGTGGTCATCCGCTTCTTCGACGAACGCGGCATCGACCTCTCCGAGAGCGATCAGCGACGTGTCGAGCGCACGTACCACCGTGAGGAGTTCCGTCGGGTCACTGCCGGCGAAATCGGTGACATCGACTTCTCGCCCCGCACGATCGAGCTCTACACCGAGGATGTCGTCGAGGCGTTCCAGCTGCGGCGGGTCGTGGGGCACCAGGTGAAGCTCGTTCTCGACCTTTCGTTCGGGGCGGCCAACTTCGTGATGCCCAGCCTGCTCTCCAAGGTCGGCGCAGACGTGCTCAGCATCAATCCCTATGCGCAGACACCGGGCATGATCGCGGTCGACCGTGCGGCGAGCGAGGCCCGCGTGGCGGACGCCGTGCGCGGCTCGGGCGCCGACCTCGGTGCCGTCATTGACGCCGGAGGCGAGCGGCTCACCCTGATCGACGGAATGGGCCGCGTGCTGTCGGACGACGAAGCGATCATGGCCTTCATCGACTTGTCGACAGCGGCCGGGGAGACGGGACGGGTGGCGCTCCCGGTGACCGCCAGCGACCGCACGGTCCGTCACTGTCGTGCGCGCGGGGTGGAGCTGATGCTGACGCCGTTGTCGCCGTCGGGGCTGCTGCAGGCTGCCGCGTCGGGCGGCGTCTCGTTCGCCTCCGACCGGCGTGGCGGATACGTCTTCCCCGCCTTCCTGCCGGCCTTCGACGCCGCGGCCGCCCTGGCCCGGCTGGTGTCGCTGCTCGAGGACAGTCCGAGGAGCCTGGCCGAGATCGTCGACGCCACCCCGTCGATGCCCATCGCGGAAGGCGAGGTGCCGACGCCGATGGAGCAGAAGGGCCTGATCATGCGCACCCTGATGGAGCAGCTGACCGACGAGGGGGCCGAATTGGTCCTGGTCGACGGCATCAAGGTGGTGTCCGACCAGGGGTGGGCCCTGGTCGTGCCCGACCCCGCCGAGCCCGTCACGCATGTCTGGGCCGAGGGATCGGACCAGGCCTCCTCCGAGACCCTGGTGCACACGTACGCCGAGCGGATTGCCGGGATGCTCTCCTGATCCAACAGGGCTGCGGCGCCCGGTGGCGGTCCGGTATGGTCGCCCCCCATGAACATCCCCGAGGACCTTCGATATTCGGCGGAGCACGAGTGGATCCGCGTCGAGGGGACGAAGGTCCGAGTCGGCATCACGGATTACGCCCAGGACGCGCTGGGGGACATCGTGTTCGTGGACTTGCCGGCCGTCGGGACCGAGGTCGAGGCAGGCGGACAGCTCGGCGAGGTCGAATCGACCAAGTCGGTGTCCGAGCTCTACGCGCCGCTGGCGGGCACCGTCACGGCGGTCAACGATTCGCTCACGCAGGGGCCTGAGAGGATCAACCAGGATCCCTACGGCGAAGGGTGGCTCTGCGAGCTGGAGCTCGCGACGGGTGCGGACCCAGGCAGTCTTCTCGACGCGGTCGCCTACCGTGACCTGACTGCGGACTGACCTGGCGTTCGAGGGTGTGATGGGGGCAGGAGAAGTCACTCGTGGGGTGGGGTACCGTGGACGGCGTGTTCTGTCACAATTGCGGGCACCGGAATCCCGAGGGCGTCAACTTCTGCTCGTCGTGTGGTCACGCGCTGCTCGCGGACGGCGATGACGCCACCATCACACTCCACCCGACCGACGAGGGGGAGACCACGGAGGACTACCCGGATGTCACCTCGGTCGAAGTGCCGCACGGCGCCGGCGTCCTCGTTGTCACCCGCGGCCCCAACATCGGCGCGCGCTATCTGCTCGGTGAGCACGTCGTGAAGGCCGGCCGCCATCCGGAGAGTGACATCTTCCTCGACGACATCACGGTGTCGCGGCGCCACGTGGAGATCAGCCCCGCCAATGGGGGCTACACGGTGCGGGACGTGGGGTCTTTGAACGGCACGTACGTGAACCGTGAGCGTATCGACGAGGTCCCGCTCGCCCCGGGCGACGAGGTGCAGATCGGCAAGTTCAAGCTCGTCTACCTGGTGGCTGGCAACGAGTGAGCAGCCGCACGTACCTCTCCATCGGCGACGTCCTGACCCTCTTGCGGGAGGAGTTCCCCGACGTCACCATCTCGAAGATCCGCTTCCTCGAGAGCCAGGGCCTGGTCAACCCGGAGCGCTCGCCCTCGGGGTACCGCAAATTCTTCGACCACGACGTGGAACGCCTGCGCTGGGTCCTGCGCCAGCAGCGCGAGCACTTCCTTCCACTCAAGGTCATCCGGGACCGCCTGGCCGACGGGGACCTCGGTGAGGACCTCGGGGAGGAGCGCCCGAACGGGAAGGAGGCCGAGCCCGCACACGCGGTCGCGGTCGCCGGTGTGGCGTCGGGCCACGCGCACGAGCAGCCGACCAAGGCCGACGAGGAGGCGATGGCGCGCATCCTCGCCGATGCGTCGCGCCGCGCCGCCCGGCTCCCCGAAGAGAAGCAGGCGCGCCCCGGATTGCAAGTGGTGGCCGAGGCCGAAGTCGCACAGCGTGTCGCGGTCGAACCTGCCGGGCAACGTGAAGGTGTGAGCGCCGTGCCTCGCCGCGCCTCCGCCGATCGGGCCGGCGATTCCGCCACGACCATCGGTGGGGGTCAGGCCGGGTCGCCGCCGGCAGCCGCGCCGCCGGCACCCACACCACCGACAGCCACGGGCCGCAGCAACGGGACGGCCTTGCCGCGCCAACCGGAGGCAGCGGTGAACCCGCGAGTCGCGCCGCCGCAGAGCGACGCACGCCCGCGCAAGGGCGAAGCGAAATCGAGCGAGGGCACCCCAAGCGCCACGCCGAGTGCCGCTCCCGCCGTGGTGACCGGAGCGAGCCTGTCAGCCGACGAGTTGTGCGCGGCGAGCGGTCTTTCGCCCGATGAGCTGGCGGGGCTCAAGGGGTTCGGCCTCGTGGAGTGCGTGTCGGTGGCGGGTATCGAGACCTACGACGAGGATGCCCTCACCGTGGCCAACCTGGCCGCAGCGTTCCGGGCCTTCGGGATTGAGCCGCGCCACCTGCGCCTCTACCGGAACGCCGCCGACCGCGAGCTGGGGCTTATTGAGCAGGTGGTGATCCCTCTTTTGCGCCAGCGGAACCCCGAATCCCGGCAGCGGGCCGTCGATGGGGCCGATCAGCTGGCTGCGCTGGGACAATCGATGCGAGCCGCCCTGCTCCGCCAGGCTCTGCGGCGCCACCTGGGGGGGTGACGCAGGCCCGGGATCGGGCGCTACATTTCAATCATGGTCCGTGTGCTTCTTCGTGCCGTCAGGGTGGACCTGCAGTCGAACACGCCGGTGCTCCTTCTGCAGGAGACCGAGGGTGAAGGGCGCACGCTGCCGATCTTCATCGGGAGCCCCGAGGCGACGGCCATCGCCTACGCCCTCCAGGGCGTGACCATGCCGAGACCCCTGACCCACGACTTGATGAAGGACATGCTGGGTGCCCTCGACATCAGCGTCGAACGAGTGATCATCACCGAGCTGCGTGCATCCACGTACTACGCCGAGCTGCATCTCATGCGCGGGGACGAGCGGACCATCGTCTCGAGCCGGCCGTCCGATGCCGTTGCGGTGGCCGTGCGCACCGAGTCACCTCTGTTCGTGTCCGATGAACTGATGGAGTCCGAGGGAATCATCCTGGCGCTCGACGCCGAGGAAGAGGAGGACGACACGCCCGACGAATTGGTGGGCCAGTTCCGCCAGTTCCTCGACTCGGTGCGGCCCGAGGATTTCGAAGCGTGACCCAGCAGCGTTGGGCGCTCGCCCTTGTTGCGAGCGCTGCGGTGACACTGGCCGCGTGCAGCAGCAGTCCGAGCACGCCGAAGCACGTCACGACGACGACGCGCGCGGCCACCTCCACAACCTCGTCGTCCACCACCACGACAACGTCCGCCCCGACGACGACATCGACGTCGGCCGCCTCGTCGGCCTGTACCCGCATCACGGCTTCGCCCGGCCAGGGCCAGGGAGCGGCGGGGACGATCACCGGAACCGTCACCGTCACCAACACGGGAACCGCGCCGTGCACCGTCAATGGCTACCCGTTGATCGCGCTCTTCTCCGGGAGCGGCGCTCCGCTCACGGTCACGACGGTGAACGGGCTGTCCGTGACGATCTCGAGCGCGGCGAACGCTCCGCCATCGTCGTTCTCGCTGGCGCCTTCTTCCAGCGCGCAGTTCGCGTACCAGTACTCGGACGTGCCGGTCGGCTCCGAGACGAGCTGCCCCACCTCCGAGGCCGCCACCGTCACCATGCCGGGGTCGACGACGGCCTCACCGAGCTTCCAGTTGGCCCTCGCCCCCTGCGGCAACGGCACCATCAGGGTCTCACCGGTCTACGCCGGCGCCTGACCTCAGGAAGCGGTGGGATCGACGAGGATCCGTCCCCGCACCGCGGCGTCGAGGACCCGGTCGAGCGCCGCCGTGAGCCCGTTGAGGCCGATCTCCTCGTTGACCATCTCCTCACAGTGCTGCAACGGGAACGCGTCGACCATGTCGTTCCAGAGTGCACGCCGCTCGTCTATGGGCGTCGCCACGGTGTCGATGCCCAACAGGGCGACACCGCGCACGATGAAGGGATAGACCGTTGTGGCGAGGTCGTTGCCGCCGGTGAGACCGCTTGCCGCGACCGCGCCGCCGTAGCGAACGGTGCGGAGCGCTTCGGCCAATGCCCTCCCACCGACGCAGTCGACGACGCCCGCCCACAGCTGGGGGCCCAAGGTGCGGCCGTCGTCCTCGGTGAACTCGCGGCCGACCACGCGGGAGGCTCCGATCTCCTTGAGGTAGTCGTGCTCCGCCGTCTTGCCCGACGAGGCCACGACCTCGAACCCGGCATGGGCCAGCAGGGCGACGGCCGCGCTCCCGACGCCGCCGGACGCGCCCGTCACGAGAATGGGCCCGTCGTCGGGCGTCGTCCCGTGATGAACGAGACGGCGGAGCGACAACAGGGCGGTGCAACCCGCCAACCCGATGATCGCCGCCGTGCGACAGGTCAAACCCTCGGGCAGGGGCACCACCCAATCGGCCGGCACGCGCGCGTAGGCGGCAAACCCGCCGTGGCGGTCCACGCCGAGCTCGTAGCCCTGCACCAGAACTCGCTGTCCCGGCGTGAAGTCGCGGTTCGTGCTCTCCTCGACGCTGCCGCTCAGCTCGACGCCGGGGACGAGGGGGAAGACCCGGGCCACCCGGTTGCCCGGCCGGGTGACCATGGCGTCCTTGAAGTTGATGGCGGACCATTCGACCCGGACGAGCACCTCGCCCTCCGGGAGGTCGGTGTCGGACAGCTCGACCACGGCCGGCCGGATGACCGCGCCCGCCTTGGAGAGCAGGTAGGCCGCGAAACGCACGGGTTCACTGTAGAGCGCGGTACTGACGCCTTCTGGCCGGACCGGTTGCAACGGGTACGTTCGGACCGTGACCACAACGGCAGGGTATGGGGGTTGGGCATCGCCGCTCGCGGCGGAGGACGTGGCGCGAGCCAAGGTCTCGCTCTCGGAAGTCTGCTCGGACGGCGAGGCGGTCTATTGGCTGGAGTCCCGCCCGGCCGAGGCGGGCCGGACGGTGGTTGTGCGGGCCGATGCGCACGGCACGGCCGACCACTCGCCGGAGACAGTGAGCATTCGGAGCCGGGTCAACGAGTACGGCGGCGGCGCGCTGAGCCTCGTTCCGGGACGGGCCGCCGGCGCCTTCGCGTATGTCGATCAGTCGGACCAACGGGTCTGGTTCTGTGACGGAGCGGGAGCCGCGCCCGGTGCGGTCGCGCCGGTGGCGTTGTGCGCACCACCTCCGACCGGCGAAATCCACAATCACGGTGGGTTGAGCGCCACCGCGAACGGCCAATGGGTGCTGGCCGTGCGGGAGATCCATCGGGAGGGATCGGCTCGACCCCTCCGGTGCGTCGTCGCCCTCTCGACACTGGCCGGCTCGCCCTGCGAGACCGTCCTGCTCGACGGGCATGATTTCTTCGGTTCCCCCCGGGTGGACCAGGCCGCAGACCGTCTGGCCGTGGTCGCCTGGGACCATCCGGACATGCCGTGGGACGCCTCGACCGTCCTGCTGCTGCCGCTCGGCCGACGTTCCTGCACCGCACACGACCACGAGGTGCTGCAGGCTGCGGGGCCGGCACGGCCGGTCGCCGGTGGGCGGGCGGAATCGGTCGGCCAACCGGACTGGTGTCACGACGGATCCCTGCGATTCGTCTCGGACCGGGAGGGGTGGTGGCAGCCTTACGTCCACCCGGGTCGTGTCGGCGCGGACGAGGAGCCCACTCCTCTGACCGCGATGGACGCCGAGTTCCACGGTCCGGACTGGGTGCTCGGTCAGCGCACCATGGCGGAAATGACCGACGGGACACTGGTGGCCCGGATGACGCGCGCGGGACGGGACGCGCTCGTCGCGTTGCACGTCCCGGGTGACGCGGGGGCACCGCGGCCCCGGCCGCTCGCGCAAGAGTGCGTCTCCATCGCCGCGTTGTGTGCGCACGGGAACGGCGTGGCCCTGATCGGCAGCACGCCCGACATGCCGTCCACCGTCTGGGTCTGGAGTCCCGAGGAGCGCGCGCGGCCCCTCCGTCCCCACGTTGGCGTGGTCCTCGAACACGGGGACGTCGCGGTGGGGGAGCCGTTCACGCTGACTGGGCGGTCGGGCCGTGCGGTGCACGGCACACTGTTCCGTCCCACCCTGCGCGGGACGCACGGGCCGGAGGCGAGCGCGCCGCCGCTGGTGGTGTGGTGCCACGGGGGCCCGACGTCGTCCTGTCAGGCGGGGTTCGACCTCACGCTGCAATTCTTCACGACGCGCGGCCTTGCCGTGGCATGCGTCGACTACGCGGGCAGCTCGGGCTACGGGCGGGACTATCGGTGCGCCCTGTGGGGTCAGTGGGGCATCGCCGACTCGGAGGACTGCCTCGATGCGGCGCGGTACCTGGCGGACCGGGGCGAGATCGACGCGCAGCGGATGGCCGTTCGGGGCGGGAGTGCGGGAGGGATGACGGCCCTCAACGCGTTGGCGGCCGGAGAGGGTTTCGCCGCCTGTGTCTCGTGGTACGGCGTCACGGACCTGCTGGGTCTCGTGGCGACCACACACGATTTCGAGGCTCACTACACCGACCGACTGATCGGCCCGTTGCCCCAGACGCGGCCGCTGTATGAGGAGCGTTCGCCCGTCCACCGCGCCGGCGCCATGGGCGGCTCGGTGCTCCTGCTCCAGGGGACCGAGGATGCCGTGGTGCCGCCCGCCCAGGCCGAGGGCATGCGGGCCGCCCTCGAGGCCGTGGGGACCCGCTGCGACCTGGAATTCTTCGAGGGGGAGGGACATGGATTCCGGCGGGCGGACACCTTGACCGCGTGCCTGGAGGCCGAATTGGCGTTCTACCTCCGCCAACTCAGCCTTTAGGATCACCCAGGGGTTCCTTCAGGCAATCCCCCTGTGTGCGAGGCTTTTGCGAGGCCATGCTGAACGACTCCGCCATAGCGATCCCAAGTTGGGCGATGCCCTGGGCTGACCGGTGGTCGCGCGCATGGGGGCGCATCAAGCGGACCTCCCCTGAGGTGGGTGACGCATGGTTGTACGGCGCCAGCGCGCTGTTCGCCCTCCTCACGATCTTCACCTCGACCAACGCGCTGTACCAGGTGTGGGGACGCATGGCGTTGCTCCCGTTCGCGTTCGGCGCGGTGGCGTCAGCCGTCCTGGCCGGGACACTGCGGCGGGCCCGCAGGCGGCAGGCCGGGCATGCGCTCACCAAGCGCCAGCACCGACGCGCCTGGCTGACCCGCATTGTCGTCGCGGCGTGCGTGTTCGCCGGCTCCCTCGCCATCCCGATGGGCTTTGAGATTTTGTGGCGGTTCGATCACGTCGCCGGATCCCACCAGCAGCCCGAGGTCGTCACCGTCGAGGTCGGAGGGCAGGACCTCGTCCACGGCACTGATCCGTACGTCGTACCGGTGCGCCTCCATCATCCGGTCCGGTACCACCCCCCGGGGCAGCCTGACTTCGAGGGATTCCTGCCGTACCTGCCGCTGATGGCCGTGGCCGGCATTCCGAGCGAGATCTGGCCCAACAACGGGCTGAGCGACGCACGGATCTTCTTCTGTCTCACGACACTCGCCGTCGCGGCCGTCGCGCTCTATCTCTGTCGGGCCGACGGACGACGAAAGATCCGCGCCATCCAGGCGCTCATCATCCTCCCGGTCGCGGCGTTGCCGCTGGCCACGGGAGGCGATGACATCCCCGTGGTGGCCTTCCTTCTGCTGGCCGTGGTCCTGGCGCAGCGCCAGAGACCCTTTGCATCGGGTGTCGTCTTCGGCATCGCATCGGCCATGAAGTTCACCGCGTGGCCGCTGGCGGCGTTGGCACTGTTCGCGGCGCGAGGACGCAAGGGCGAACGGCGTCCCTTCTCCATGCTGGCCGGGATGATCGTGATCGCCGTGCCGACGATCTTCCCCTTCGCCCTCCGGGGCCCGTTCGCGCTCGTTGACGACGTCGTCCTCTTCCCGCTCGGTTTGAGCAAAATCCCGACGACGGCCGCCAGCGCGCTCCCCGGTCACGTGCTGGTGAGCGAGTTCCCGTCGCTGAGTCGGGCACTGCCCCTCGCGGTCGGGATCGTGCTGGCGGTCCTCCTGGCCCGGCACCTCTACCGGCACACGCCGGGGACCGCGGCCGAGGTCTGCATGATCGCCGGCGTCGTGATGTCCGCGCTGATCCTCCTGGCCCCCGATCCGCGTGTGGGCTACCTGCTCTACCCGATCAACTTCTTCGTGTGGGCCTACCTGCTGGCACAGCCGGTGCCCGGAGCGGACGGCGTGGAGCTCCGACCGGCCGACGCATCGATCGGCTCCGCCTCGAACTGAGCGGCGGCCAGCCGGTGGCGCGCCGCGCCTACTCGGGATCGGGTACCTGGAAGAGCCGCACCGTGAAGTTGGTTCTCCCACGGGCGGGGCCGCCCGAGCTGAACGTCGTCGCGTTGACCGTGGCGCCCATTTCCCAGTAGTAGCCGTCGGAGCCCGCGAGCTTCCCCAGGACCTGGAGGGCACCGGGGTCGTTCCTCGCCGCGCCCTGGTCGGAGATCTGCCAACCCTGGAGCTTCATGTCCGCGGCGTAGAAGGCCAGCAGCGCCGCCTGGGAATCGCCTGACCCGAAGGTCACCTGGGAGTCGTACTGACCGGCTCCCGCGCTGTTGTTCTGGTGCGAAATCCGAACGGACCCCACCGGGACGGCGACCGCATTGAGGATGTTGTTGGGCGGCTCACCGGCGCTGACGATCGGCGAGAGCAACCCGGCGGCGGGCACGGCTCGCAAGGTGACGCCGGGGACACCGACGGTGGCATCGGAGTGCTTGACCGCAGCCGGGGGCTGGGAGGACACGATGCCGATGGTGACGAAGACGACGATGATCAGCCCGGCCAGGCCGACGACGATCATGGCCGGTCGCATGGAGATCCCTGTGGGCGAGGGCGGCCGCCGCGGTTCGAGTACATCCGTCATGACGGGCCAAGCCTACGGCGGTGCGGACCACCCGAAATGGTCGAGGGGGCCGTGCCCGGCGCCCAGACGCCAGGCCGCGCCACCGGCCAGAGCGCGGGCGACGAAGGCCTTGGACTCCGAGATCGACTCCAGCACGGTCGCGCCCCTGGCCAGGTGGGCGGTCACCGCGGCGGCGAGGGAACAACCCGTGCCGTGGTCGTTCCCGGTGTCCACTCGCTCGCCGGGCAGGACGAGGACGCCCTCGGGCCCGGCCACCACGTCGTCTGCCGAATCGGTGAGGTGGCCACCCTTGATCACCACGTAGCGGGCTCCCGTCGCCCGGATCTGCTCGGCGACGGCGATCCGGGTTTCGAGCGCGCGCAAGGACTCGACATCGGTGCCACCGAGCACGGCCGCTTCACGCAGGTTCGGCGTGACGACCAGGGCGTGGGGGAGGAGCAGTTGCAGGTAGGCGTCGACACCGTCGGTCTCCAGCAGCCGATGTCCGGTCGAGGACACCAGGACGGGATCCACGACAAGGTTGGGAAGGAGCCCACGCGCGGCGAGGTCGGCCACGACGGTCACGATCCCGGCGGTCGCCAACATGCCCGTCTTGACGGCGCGCACGGCGAAGTCGTCCAGGACCGTCTCAATCTGCTGCCGCACGAACGCCGGCTCCAGGACGGCGATACCGCGGACGCCCACCGTGTTCTGGGCCGTCACCGCCGTCAAGGCGGACGTGCCGTGCACGTGCAGGGCCGCGAAGGTCTTCAGGTCGGCCTGGGCGCCGGCACCCCCGCCCGAGTCGGAGCCGGCGATGGTCAGCGCCGTCGGTGGCGTCGGGTCCGGCACCGAGCCACCATAGGCGGGCACCGGGGTATCGTCGTCCGGTGACCCGCAACGACGCCGGTCCCGCGACGCCCGTACCCACCGACAGCGGCCTGTGCATCGCCGGTGAGGTGCTGGGCTCGCGTCTCATCCTCGGTACCGGCGGCATGACCAGCCTCGACGTGCTGTCCGCTGCGCTCCGCGCGTCGGGGACCGCCATGGCCACCGTCGCCGTCCGGCGTGTCGAGGCGGCCGGCCGGGGTTCCCTGCTGTCCCTCCTGCAGGACCTCGGCGTGCGCGTGCTGCCCAACACGGCGGGTTGCGCCACGGCATCGGAGGCGGTGCTGACCGCCAAGTTGGCGCGGGAGGCGTTCGGGACCGACTGGGTCAAGCTGGAGGTGATCGGCGACGACCGCACACTCCTTCCGGACGCGGTCGAGCTTCTCGCCGCGGCAGAGCAGCTCGCCGAGGACGGATTCGTGGTGCTGCCCTACACGACCGACGATCCCGTGCTGGCCTTCCGCCTGCAGCAGGTGGGATGCGCCGCCGTCATGCCGCTCGGGTCGCCGATCGGCAGCGGGCTGGGCATCCGCAACCCCCACAACATCGCGTTGCTCCGCCAGGCCGTTGAGATCCCCGTGATCCTGGACGCCGGCATCGGCACGGCGTCCGATGCGGCGTTGGCCATGGAGCTGGGCTGCGACGGTGTCCTCGTCGCCACGGCGGTCAATCGGGCGCACGAGCCTGTGACGATGGCGCGCGGCGATGCGCCTCGCCGTCGAAGCCGGGGCAGAGGCCCGGCGAGCCGGGCGCATTCCCGTTCGCTTCCACGCCGAGCCCTCCAGCCCCCTTGAAGGCAGGGCCGACCTGGCGGGAGGTGCGCTGGCCGGATCCTGACGCCCTCCCGGACTTGACCGATGTATTAGGTCACCCTAACTTTAGGGTCTCCTAAATACGGACGGGGTAGGGAAGGCGAAGGCCACATGCGATGGAAACGGGTGTCTCGCACGGGGAACGCCGCGCCGCACAGGGGACGAGCGGCGGTCGGCCTGGCGCTCGCCGTGGGCGCCGTCGTGCTGGCGGGATGTGCCTCCTCGGGCTCGGCACCTTCTGGGAAGGCGTTGACGCTCTACTCGGGGCAACACGAACAGACCACGGAGGCACTGGTTGCGGCCTTCGAGAAGCAGACCGGCATCACGGTCAACGTGCGCAACGACGACGAGGACGTCCTGGCCGATCAGATCGTCACGGAAGGCTCGCGCTCACCCGCAGACGTGTATTTCACTGAGAACACGCCGCCACTGCAGGAACTGGCCTCCAAGGGACTCCTGGCCAGCGTGGCACCGTCCACCCTGGCCAACACGCCGTCCCGCTTCAACTCGCCCGATGGCAAGTGGGTGGGGGTGACGGCCCGCGTGAGCGTCATGGGGTACAACACGTCCCTTCTCACCCCGAGTCAGCTCCCGACGTCGGTGATGGATCTGGCCGACCCGCAGTGGAAGGGCAAGATCGGCATCGCGGGCTCCGAGACCGACTTCCAACCGATCGTGACCTCGATCGCCCGGACCCACGGTGAGGCGGCTGCCCTGCGGTGGCTGGAAGCGGTCAAGGCGAACGCAGGCAGTCACAGCTACCCCGACAACGAGACCCTCGTCTCGGAGATCAATCGCGGGCAGGTGGCGCTCGGCGTTATCAACCAGTACTACTGGTACCGTGAAAAAGCGCAGGTCGGCGACTCGGGGCTCCACTCGGCCATCGCCTATTTCGCCCCGCACGACCCGGGGTACGTGATCGACGTGTCCGGCGCCGGGATCCTGAAGTCATCGAGCCAGCAGGCCGAGGCCCAGCGCTTCGTGGCCTTCTTGACCTCGAAGCAGGGCCAGGAGATCATCGCGCACAGCGACAGCTACGAATACCCCATCGCGTCGGGGGTGACGACCGCGAAGCCTGAGACTCCGTTCGACCAGCTCCAGCCGAACGGCATCACCATCCCCGAACTGGGCACAGGGGCCGAGGCGATCAGGCTGCTGCAGGAGGCCCAACTGCTGTGACGGCGGGCGACCCGGCTCCCGGTCGCCGCGGCGGCCGGCGCCGGTTGCCGCCGGTCCTCACGGCGGGAGCAGTTGCCGTGTCGGTGGTGGTGCTGCTGCCGCTCGTGTTCCTCATTGTGCAGGCCGTCCAGGTCGGGTGGGCGGACCTGCACCAGCTCCTGTTCCGGAGTCTGACCGCGACGCTGATCTGGAACACCGTCTCGCTCGTCGTCGTGGTGACCGCGCTCAGTGCCGTCGTCGGCACGCTGGCCGCCTGGTTCGTCGAGCGGACGGACGTTCCGTGTCGCCGCCTGCTGGCCATCCTCGTGGTGATTCCGCTGGGCATCCCGGACTTCCTGGTCAGCTTCGGATGGAAGGCCATCTTTCCCTCCATCGCCGGCTTCTGGGCCGCCGTGCTCGTGATGACCCTGGCCGTCTATCCGTTGGTCTTCCTTCCTGTCGCTGCCAGCCTGCGGTCGGCGGACCCGGCGCAGGAGGAGGTGGCGCGCAGCCTCGGCCTGGGCCGGGTCCGGACGTTCTGGACCGTCACGGTGGGTCAGGCGCGGTTGGCCATCTCCGGAGGCGCGGTCCTGGTCGGCTTGGTGGTGCTGGCCGAGTTCGGCGCCTTCGAGATCCTCGGCTACCAGACCTTGACGACCGAGATCTACAACGAGTTCCAGGTCGGGTTCAACGAGCCGGCGGCCTGTGCCCTCTCCGTCATCCTGGTGCTCCTGGGCGGCGTGCTCCTGGCCGGCGAAAGCAGCGTCCGTGGCCAAGGCCGGACGTCGCGGCTGGGCGCCGGCGCGGCTCGTCAGCTCCGCCCCGTTCCCCTCGGTCGGGGCCGACCGGTGGCGTTCGCAGGAGTGGCACTGCTGGTCGTGCTGGCCCTCGGCGTCCCGGTGGGAGCCGTCATCTATCTCCTGATCAAGGGGGGAAACAGCACGCTGCCGGCGGCGTCGTCCCTGGCCGACGCGACCCTGAACACGTTCGGGTACGGGGCGGCAGCCGGGGTCGTGGCGACACTCGCCGCGGTCCCGATCGCCCTGCTGTCGGTCCGTTTCCCGCGGCGGACGGTGCTCGGCCTGGAACGATCCAACCTGGTCGTCCTCGCCATCCCCGGCCTGGTCATCGCGTTGAGCCTCGCCTACGTGACCGAGCACTTCCTGCAGGGTCGCTTCTACCAAACCAGTTCCTTGCAGGTGGTCGCCTACGTCATCATGTTCTTCCCGCTGGCGGTCGTGGCCGTTCGCGCCGCCGTGGCCCGTGCACCCGTCGGGCTGGAGGAAGTGGCCGGCTCGCTCGGCGTCAGCCGACGCGCCGTCATGTGGCGCGTCACCCTGCCGCTGGTCGCCCCGGGCCTGGTGGCCGCCTTCGCCCTGGTTTTCCTCGAGACGGCGACCGAGCTCACGGCGACCTTGGTCCTGCACCCGACGAATGTGCAGACGCTCGCCACGCAGTTCTGGGCCTACGAGTCGAACGTGTCCTACTACCAGGCGGCCATTTACGCCGGCGTCATGATCCTCATTGCCGCCGTGCCCGGCTACGTACTCGGTCGCTGGTTCGACCGCCAGCCGGCGCGGATGGCCGCCGTCGGCCAGAGCGCGCTCGACCCATCGACCACACTGGTGTCCGCATGAAGGACCTTCGCATCTCGGGCGTGGCCAAGGCGTTCGGGCCCCAGCCCGTCCTGCGTGGCGTGGATCTGTCGGTTCCGGCCGGTTCCTTCACCGCCATCCTCGGCGCGTCGGGGAGCGGGAAGACGACGTTGCTGCGGATTGTGGCGGGGTTCGAACGGCCCGATGACGGAGAGGTCCGGATCGGGGAGGATCTCGTCGAAGACGCCGCACGTCGCTTCGTTCCGAGCGAGCGACGGCGCATCGGCTACGTCCCGCAAGAGGGCGCGCTGTTCCCGCACCTCAGCGTGGGCAGGAACGTCGCGTTCGGCCTGCCCCATGGTCCGGATCGCCGCAACCGTGTCGACGACCTCCTCGAGCTCGTGGGGTTGTCGGGCTATCGCCGGCGCTACCCGCATCAGCTCTCCGGCGGGCAGCAACAGCGGGTCGCCCTCGCCCGGGCGCTCGCCGTCGGCCCCGAGGTCGTCTTGTTGGACGAGCCCTTCTCGTCGCTCGATGCGGCGCTGCGGTCCTCCGTCCGCGCCGACGTCCTCGCCGTCCTACGGCAGGCCGGCACCACCTCCATGTTGGTGACCCACGATCAGGACGAGGCACTGTCCATGGCCGACCAGGTGGCGGTGTTGCGCCACGGAGTGATCGCACAGGTGGATACTCCGGCGGGCCTGTACGGCCGGCCCGGCGACATGGAGCTGGCGCAATTCCTGGGTGCGTCGAACGTCCTCGAGGGCGAGGTCCACGGCGGCACGGCGGCCACGGCGCTGGGGGACCTCTCGGTGGCGGCCGGCAGCGGAGCTGCCGCAGGCGGGCGGGCCCGGGTCATGGTCCGCCCCGAGCAGATCAGGCTCGACGAATCCCGCAACGGTGGGTTGGTGGCGACGGTGCAGAGCTACGAGTACTACGGCCACGATGCCGTGGTGCGGGTCCGGCCCGAGGGTGGGACCCTGCCCGACCTCGTGGTGCGGGTCAGCGGGGGCTCGCCGCTCGAGCCCGGGCACCGGGTCGGGCTCTCCGTGCTCGGCTCCGTCGTGGTCTGGCCCCACGAGCCGTCGAAATCCGAAATTCCTCCCGAATGACGCCTTCGTAACTACTGCTGTGTCGTCCTCCGTGCACTACAGTGTCCGGTTGGAGTGGCAGCGCTGGAGTGGGATTGCAGGGAGGTGTGATGGTCGACGACGCCGTAACGCGTGTCGGGGGGTTTCACGGGCCGCAGGTGTGTGGTCTCGTGGGTATCTCGTACCGGCAACTCGACTACTGGGCCCGGACGGGCCTGCTTCAACCATCGGTGGCGACCGCCAAGGGCAGTGGGTCCCGGCGGGTCTACGCCTATTCCGACGTGCTCGAGCTCAAGGTGATCAAGCAGTTGCTCGATTCCGGCGTCTCCCTGCAGTCGGCACGGCGAGCCGTCGAGTGCCTGCGGGAGGATCTGGGCGCAGACCTGGCGTCGGCCAACCTCGTCCTCACAGGGACCAGCTCGGTGCTGGCCCGTTCCAACGGTGAGGTCGTGGACCTCCTGGCCGGGGGCCAAGGCGTGTTCAACATCGTGCCGCTCGCCGGCGTGGTCGAGGAGCTGGACGCCGACATCGTGAGTCTCGACGCCGCGGCAAAGGCCGCCCCCGTCAAGGAGCGGCCCACCCGGGTGCAGGTCGCGCGGGCCTCGGGGGAGTGACCTCGACGGACCCAGCGCGTGTCGGGCGCAGTCACCATCCGGCGTGTGTGCCCGCGGGGCAGGTCCGTTTCGCCCATCCGTCCGAGCGCCTGTTCGCCACCCTCCTCGACCTGTCGGGCGAGCGGTGGGAGTACGAGCCGGTGGAGTTCCCGTTGGCGTGGGACAGCAGCGGTTCACCCGTCGCCGGCTTCCGACCGGATTTCTATCTGCCCCGCCGCGGCGTGTTCATTGAGCTCACCACCGCCGACCAGAGGCTGGTGACGCGCAAGAACCGCAAGGTGCGCCGCATGCGTGAGCTGTACCCCGAGGTGCCGATCTCCATCGTGTACCAGCGCGACTTCGCCTCGCTCATCGCGTCACACGGTTTGCTGTCGGGGGCCGCCTAGTCTGGCTGGGTGCACGCCGACGATGAGGCCGCAGCCTCGTGCCGCAGGTCACCGCTCCATGCGGAGCACCTCGCGCTCGGGGCCAAAATGGTCCCGTTCGGCGGCTGGGAGATGCCACTGGCCTATCCGGCCGGAACGGTGGCCGAGCATCGCGCCTGCCGCGGCGCGGCGGTTGCCTTCGACGTCAGTCATCTCGGAACGGTGCGCGTCCAGGGGCCCGAGGCCTTCGGCCATCTGCAGCACTCGTTGAGCAACGACCTGACCCGGATCCACCCTGGCCGGGCCCAGTACACCCACCTCCTCGATGACGACGGGTTCGTGGTCGACGACATCATCGTGTGGTGGGTCGACGAGGAGCGGTTCGACGTGATGCCCAACGCCTCGAACACCACCGACGTCGTCGCGGCCATCGGCGGGAGCGACGTGACGGACGAGCGGGCCATCATCGCCGTGCAGGGACCGGACGCCCGTGCCCTGCTGGCGCGGGTCTCACCCGAGGCCGCCGCCGTCCACCGCTTCGCCGTCGAGCGGTTCGAGTGGGGCGGCGTGACCTGCCTGGTGGCGGGGACCGGGTACACGGGGGAGGACGGCGTCGAGTGCGCGGTCCCGGCGGACGTGGCAAGCCCGTTCTGGGAGGCCGTGCTCGGCCAGGGGGTCGTCCCGGCCGGGTTGGGCGCCCGCGACACGCTGCGGCTCGAGGCGGGGCTTCCGCTCCACGGCCACGAGCTCGGCCCCGGCATCACCCCGCTCCAGGCCGGGTTGGGTTGGGTGATCGGCTGGGACAAGGGGGATTTCACCGGACGCGCCGCGCTGGAGGAGGAGAAGGCGAACGGTCCCGCCCGTCGCCTGCGCGGCATCGTGGCGGACGGTCGCCAGCCACTGCGCGACGGCTCGCTCCTCTGCGAGGGGTCGGACCAGGTAGGCATCCTGACCAGCGGCAACTTCTCGCCGATGCGCGAGCGGGGGATCGGGCTGGGCTTTGTCGATGCCGACGCCCGCCTGCTCGAGGGGGACGCCATCACGATCGTCCAGCGCGGGCGTGAGCTCCCGGCTCGTCTGGTGCGCCCACCCCTGTGGCCGATCCGCGAGGAAGAAGAGGGGGACTAGCTCGTCTCCCGGCAACCGGGCCGGCGGGGCCCGTGCCGTATAGTGGGTCGCACAACTGAATACGCCGTTTGAACCGGAGCGCCAGAGTCCCCGCAGCACGCAGTCGGGGGGACGCCGGAGGAGCAACTCTCCCCGAGAAACTCTCAGGCCGACATACCGCTCCGGTGAGGCAACTCTGGAAAGCGGGCTCTTGCGGTCCGCACCGAAGGTGGAAGCCGTGTGCGAGACACGGTGAGGCTCTCAGGTCCAGTGACAGAGCGGGGAGGACGTCCAACCAGTTCGGCGCGTGGCGCGGAACGCGTGAGGAGATCCCCGTGAGCGAACAGCGTCCAGGCGACCCAACCGAGGTGCTCGAGCCGTTCGAGCAATTCCTCCGACGTCACGTGGGCACCTCCGACGAGGAGCAGGAGGGGATGCTCAAGGTCCTCGGCTACGAGACGCTCGACGCGCTCGTCGACGCCGCCGTGCCCGGCAGCGTCCGCAGCCTCGGGACGCTCGACCTCCCTCCGGCCGTGACCGAGCAGCAGGTCCTCGACGAGCTCCGGCGTCTCGCCGCCGGCAACACCGTCGCGGAGCCGATGATCGGCCTCGGGTACTCCGGGACCGTCACACCAGGCGTCATCCGGCGCAACGTCCTGGAGAGCCCGGCCTGGTACACGGCCTACACGCCCTACCAGCCCGAGATCAGTCAGGGGCGCCTCGAAGCCCTCCTCAACTTCCAGACGATGGTGAGCGACCTCACCGGTCTCCACACCGCGAACGCGTCCTTGCTCGACGAGAGCACCGCGGTGGCCGAGGCGGTCACGCTGATGCGCCGCCGCGCCACCAGCGGGTCCAACCGGGTGGTCGTCGACGCCGACTGCCTGCCGCAGACGATCGCCGTGCTGGCGACGCGGTTAGCGCCGTTGGGCATCACCCTCGACGTGGTCGACCTGGACGGGGGTGCGCCGGCGGGTGACTACTTCGGCATGGTGCAGCAGTACCCCGGATGCTCCGGTGGCATCCGTGACTTCGAGGCGCTGACCGCGGCGGCCCACGCCAAGGGCGCACTGGTAACCGTGGCCACGGACCTGCTCGCGCTCACGCTGCTGAAGCCGCCGGGGGAGTGGGGCGCCGACGTCGCGGTCGGGTCGTCCCAGCGGTTCGGCGTGCCTCTCTGGTACGGCGGTCCGCACGCGGCGTTCATGGCGATCAGGAGCGGTCTGGAACGCGATCTGCCCGGCCGCCTCGTCGGGCTCTCGATCGACGCCGAGGATCGCCCGGCCTACCGCCTGGCGCTCCAGACGCGCGAGCAGCACATCCGCCGGGAGAAGGCCACCTCCAACATCTGCACGGCCCAGGTCCTGCTGGCGGTGGTGGCCTCCATGTACGCCGTGTACCACGGCGCCGACGGCTTGCGCGGCATCGCCCGTCGCGTCCACGGCCGCGCCTCTGATCTGGCCCGCGGCCTGCAGGGAGCCGGCTTCTCGCTCGTCCACCCGGCGTTCTTCGACACGGTGGTCGTCGAGGCACCCGGCCGGGCACCGGCGATCGTGGCCGAAGCCGCCGAGCGCGGCGTGCTCCTGCGCCTGGTCGACGAGGACCACGTCGGCGTCTCGTGCGGCGAGACCACGACCACGGCGCACGTCGCGGTGGTGCTCGAGGCCTTCGGCGCCCCCGCCGGCGTCGAGGTGGCCCGGGGCGCCGCCGAGCCGGCCCTGCCCGAGGCACTCCTGCGCCGGGGCCCGATCCTCACCCACCCCGTGTTCTCGGAACACCACTCCGAGACCGCGATGCTGCGCTACCTGCGCCGCCTCTCCGACAAGGACTTCGCACTCGACCGTGGCATGATCCCGCTCGGTTCGTGCACCATGAAGTTGAACGCCACGACCGAGATGGAGCCGGTCGGCCTGCCCGGGTTCGCCGACATCCACCCCTTCGCCCCGCTCGAGACCACACCGGGCTACCTGTCGCTCATCGACGAGTTGGAGGAGTGGCTGGCCCGGGTCACCGGCTACGCCAAGGTGTCGGTCCAGCCCAACGCAGGGAGCCAGGGGGAGCTGGCCGGACTCCTGGCCATCGCCGCCTATCACCGGGAGCGGGGCGACGAGGGCCGCAACGTCTGCCTCATCCCGTCCAGCGCGCACGGCACGAACGCAGCGTCGGCGGTCATGGCGGGCATGCGGGTCGTGGTGGTCGCCGCGCTGGGTGACGGCACTGTCGATCTCGACGACCTCCGCTGCAAGTGCGAAGAACACAGTGAGAGCCTGGCCGCCATCATGGTCACGTACCCCTCGACGCACGGCGTGTACGAGGAAGGCATCAGCGACATGTGCGCGCTGGTCCACCGGCACGGGGGCCAGGTCTACATCGACGGCGCGAACCTCAACGCGCTGCTCGGGCTGGCCGAGCCGGGACAGTTCGGCGGCGACGTGTCGCACCTGAACCTGCACAAGACCTTCTGCATCCCCCACGGCGGGGGAGGACCGGGCGTCGGACCGGTCGCCGTCGCCGAGCACCTGGTGCCGTTCCTCCCGTCGCATCCCCTGCACCCGCGCCCGGCCCAGCGGGAGGGGATCGGGCCGGTCAGCGGAGCGCCTTTCGGAAGTGCCGGGATCCTGTCCATCAGTTGGGCCTACATCCGCATGCTGTCGGGGGATGGCTTGGCCCACGCCACCAAGTCGGCCGTGCTGGCCGCCAACTACGTGGCGGCTCGCCTGGCGCCGTCGTATCCCATCCTCTACACGGGGAAGCACGCCCTGGTGGCTCACGAGTGCATCCTCGACCTGCGACCGCTGACCAAGGCGACCGGCGTCACGGTCGACGACGTGGCCAAGCGGCTCATCGACTACGGCTTCCACGCGCCGACCGTGAGCTTCCCCGTGGCGGGCACGCTGATGGTGGAGCCCACCGAGAGCGAGGATCTGGCCGAGCTGGACCGTTTCTGTGACGCCATGACCGCCATCCGGAACGAAATCGAGGAGGTGGCGGCGGGCCGCTGGGCCGCCGAGGACAGCCCGCTGCGCGGGGCACCGCACACCGCCGCCGGACTCGTCGCGGCGTGGGAGCGCGCCTACGACCGTGAGACGGCGGTCTTTCCGGCCGGGCAGAAGGCGGCGAAGTACTGGCCCCCGGTGGCGCGGATCGACCAGGCCTACGGGGACCGCAATCTCTTCTGCTCGTGCCCACCGCCGGAGGCCTTCGCCGACTGACGACCGCGGGTTGCGCGACCAGTGGTGCTGGGCGCTGCGGTCACGCCCACGCGGTGAGTGCGATGCCGGCCGCGGCGGCGGCGAGGCACACCCCGAGCCCCCCCACGGTGTAGAGCACGGCCGTGGTGCGATGGCCGGTGTGGAGGAGGTGGATCGTCTCCCAACTCGCCGTCGACCAGGTGGTGTACCCGCCGCAGAGGCCCGTCCCGACGATGGCGAGGAGATGGGTCCCGAGGCCGTGATAGAGGGAGAGCCCGGTCAGGATCCCGAGGAGGAGCGAGCCCGACGCGTTCACGAGCATCGTGCCGAGCGGCAGCGGATCGGGCCGCCGGATGCCGACATGGTGGATCACCAGCGCGCGCAAGGCGGCTCCTGCCCCACCCGCCAGGGCGACGATGAGCGCGAGCCCGAGAGTGGGGGAGTGGGCGCTCATGCCGGCACCACGCGGCGTCCGAGTGCGTGGCCGGCCACCACGAGGAGCAGGCCCCCGATGACCGTGGCCGCCAGATACGCCACGCAGGTCACGACGTCGCCGTTCTTGGCCAGCAGCGTGGCCTCCACGGTCAGGGTGGAATACGTGGTCCACCCTCCGAGGAACCCGACGACGAGGAGCGGCCGCAGCAGCGGCACTCGCGGACCGACGTGCTCGGTCAGCGGAAGCAAGGCCCCGATGGCCAACGAGCCCGAGAGGTTCACGACCAGGGTCAGCCACGGGAATCCACTGGTGGCGATCGGGTGGTGCGCCTCCAGGAGGTAGCGGCAGACGGTACCGGCGGCGCCTCCGATGAAGACGGCCAGCAGGGTCGCCGCCGACAGGGAGATCGGGGGGAGCGATGGTTCGTCGAGGAGATCGGCCTCGCTCCGTGCGTGTTCGGTGTCGAACCGCTGTTGCGGGTCTGCGTCCATGGCCGGGCCTCCCAATGCCGCCGCTCAGGAGCCATCAGCCATGTCGTGTTCGGCGGTTCAGGGCATCGCCCCCCGGCGGGACCCATCGCCGGACGTCGTCGCCCAATGGTAGCCACCGAGTCGCCCCGCTCCGGGCATCTCCTCAGTCGAGGCGCGGTCCCGGGGCACGGCGGAACTGGAAGGGCTCGCTGTCCCGCCCGGCGACGACGTACCAGCACTGGCCCGTCGAGTCAGCGTCGAGAATGCGCTGGAACGCCGCCACCACGTCGGCCACCTCAATGATCGGGAAGCCCATGTCGAGCAGCGTCTGCTCGGAGCCCTTGATGATGTTGGTGTAGGCGAAGGACGGGCACAGTGCGTGAATCCGGATGCCGTCGGGCTCGTAGACCTGACCGAGCGAGCGGGCCAGGCCGACCACGGCGTGCTTGTTGGCCGCGTAAATCGGGTCGAAGGGCGTGGCCACCAGGCCGGCCATCGACGCGGTGGCCACGATCGTCCCCCCGCCGCTGGCCATGATGGCGGGACGGGCCGCCGCAATGCCGTAGACGACGCCGTCGAGGTTGATGGCCATTGATCGCCGGTAGGCCTCGGGGTCGAAGTCGTCCCCCATGCCGCACCAGGAGGTGACGCCCGCGTTGAGGTGCGCCACGTGCAGTCCACCGAACGATTCGACCGCGAACGCGACCGCGGCGGTGCTGGACGCGGCATCGGTCACGTCGGTCCGGATGAAGCGGCCCCCGATCTCGTCGGCGACCGACTGTCCTCTGGCGACATCGATGTCGGCGATGACGACGCGGGCCCCGCGCTCCGCCAGATGCCGGGCGACGCCCTCACCGATGCCGTTGCTCCCTCCGGTGATGAGGGCGACCTTGCCGTCGACGTCGAATGCCATGCGCCCGATGGTAGGGGACCGGCGCGGCGGTCAGCCGAGCAGCGAGGCGGGCAGGGGTTGGGCGTGCACGACGCTGAGGTGCTGAATCGGTCGGGTCATGGCCACGTAGAGGAGGCGGAGCCCTCGTCGGTCGTCGCCGGCGATGGCGGCGGGCTCGACCACGACGACGGCGTCGAACTCGAGGCCCTTGGCCGCGGGAGCCGGGACGATGGTCATCGGACGGGTCATGGCGTCACGCTCGAGCACCCCGACCTGGGTGTTTCGTCGGGCGAGCCGGGTCACCTCGGGCACGAGATCTTCGGGTACGACGATGGCGACCAGGGCGTGGTCGCGGGCCAGGGCTGCGGCTTCCTCCAGCGAGGCGGAGGCGAGCTCGTTCTCGGGGACCCTGCGGACGACGGGGTCGCTGCGGCCCGCACGTATCGACGAGGTCGGCGTCACGCCGGGCGCCGCACTGGGCAGCAGCCGGGAGGCGAAGTCGAGGACACGGCCCGGAGCCCGGTAGCCGAGGGTCAGCTCGTCATGATGGGGCAGGCCCGCGTCGGGGAGGTGCATGCGGATCTCGTCCCAGTTCTCGTAGGTCCAGGGTCCTGTGGCCTGTGCCAGATCACCCAGCACCGTGATGGAACCCGAAGGGGACCGTCGGGCGATCATGCGGAATTGCATGGGGGTCAGATCCTGAGCCTCGTCCACCACGATGTGCCCGTAGGAGCGGCTCCGGCCACCGATGAGGAAGGCTGCTTCGTCCAGCAGAGCCAGGTCGTCGAAGCTCCACGCCGTCGACGAGACCGTGGTGCCCCGGTTCCTCAGCAGTAGCTGCCACTCGTCGGGTGACAACACGCCGCTGGCGGCGCGCTCGAGCTGCCCACGCGAGGAGAGGAGGTCGCGCACCAGGGTGGTGGGGGAGACCGTCGGCCAGAGCGAGTCCAGGAGCGCACGAAACTCGCCGGACGAGGTGAGCTCGCCCTCGAACCAGGCCTCGTCCGCCCCGAGCCGACCCGAGGAGCGGAAAGCGGATCGTGCCTCGCTGACCAGGCGCGCCCGCAGCGCCAGACGACCCGATTTGTACGGGCCCGGGCGGGCGAGGATGGAAGAGACGAGGTCGTTGATCCGCTCCCGGCTCAGCGTGGCCCGAGCGAACCGCACCCGCAGGCTGACGTCCTCTTCGAGAGGCCGTCGGCGGCCATGGAGCGCCCGACGCAGCACCTCGCCCATCCGCGCGTCCGCCTTGATCCGGCGGACCTCCATCGGCTCCGCGACGCGCACCCTCGCCTTGGGGGCGATGTCGCCGATGGTCGTCTGTACGACCGCCTCTTCACCCAGCGCGGGCAGGACCTGCGCGATGTAGCGCAGGAAGGCCCGGCTCGGGCCCAGCACCAGGACGCCCTCGCGGCTCAGCTCGGGGTGGTTGTAGAGCAGGAAGGCCGCCCGGTGCAGGCCGACGGCCGTCTTGCCGGTACCGGGCCCGCCCTGCACCGTGAGGAGCTCGTCGAGCGGCGCCCGGATGATCTCGTCCTGCTCGGCCTGAATGGTGGCGACGATGTCGAGCATCTCGCCGGTACGGGCCCGCTCGAGCTCCGCCAGCAGGGCGTCACCGCCACGGAGCCGGGTGCCCGAGTTCTCGTCGCCGGCAACG
Source organism: uncultured Acidimicrobiaceae bacterium (assembly GCA_963783965.1). Classification (GTDB taxonomy): domain Bacteria; phylum Actinomycetota; class Acidimicrobiia; order Acidimicrobiales; family RAAP-2; genus Bog-473. Next base: position 392,136 of record CAWAPQ010000002.1, read on the forward strand.
CCGAAGAGGTCGTCGGCGACGGCAATGACCGCCCTCCGGTCGACCATGATCTGGCGTCGCCGGGCCAGGCCGAGGGCGTCCTTGGCGCTGGCCCGATAGAAGGGCACGGCCACCGGGGCACGCCAGTCGATGACCACGGGGTCCGATCGCGTGTCCTCCACGTGGCGACGCCCGATGTGCCAGGTCGGGCCGTCCTCTTCGTCGATGCGCCCGAAGAAGAGGGGCCGCGGGCTCTCCGCCAAGAGCGACACCCGGCGCGAGAGTGCGGCGACGTAATCGAGATCGGGGTTCCCAGCGGCGATCAGATCCCGCAACAGCCCTTCGGCGCGCTGCCGCATGGCCGCCAGCGAGGAGAGGGCGTGGTCGAGCGCCGCCTGCTCGGCCGCGATCTCGGGATCGGACGGGGGAGTGGCCACGCTCATCTCGGGCCGCACTCCGCCAAAACACGCGCAAAAGCGCCCGCGCAAAAGTCCCCGGACATTCCGGGGACACTACTTCATTTAGGCCTCTACAACAAGCCCCTCAGCAGGGTTTTCGCCTTCTCGTCCGCTTGAACTTTGAACCTTAACCAAGGGGACTTGCTGCGGGTCACTTTAGTCAATTCAGACGCCTATGGCAAGACCTTTTCCGAGGGCCGGCGTCGGGAGCGGCTCCGCGGGGCCGCTGGCGTCGTCATCGGCGTCCCGACACCGGTGGCTCGTCTCTTGACCCGCACCCCGAGCATCGACGTCGATCCTCCGGCGGCCCTGCCGATCTGGCGCCTCAGCGCCCTCAGGAGGAGCCCCTACATGTCGGTGCCGGTACCTGTGGGGTCATTGCGTCGTCGATGTGTGAGGGCTGCCTCTGCAATATCTCGGCGTATCCGGAGCGCAGCGCCGGGCGACGTCCGGACCAGACCCCGGCGAGCTGCGCCACGTGACGATCGTTCGAGACGGCCAATCTGCCGTCCCTGCACCAGTCCGGCCGTTCCGCCGGCTTCCTGGCCCGATGCCCGCCGGTAGCGGAGGAGTGCTGTCGCCTCGGTCTGGCGAATCAACCCTCCCTGGATTCATGTCCAACTTAACATAATGAACCTTATCGGCGGAACCCCAGGAACGGGGAGAAGGGGTCCGGTGCGGTGAGCTGGGGAGACGGGGTCCGGTTGGCCGCTCAGCCTGCGGGTGGCTCGGGCTCGAAGAGGAACTGCATGACGTCGCGCATGGAGCCGTCGACAAGCTCCATGCGGATCCCGAGCTCGTTGTCCCGGTGGTATGCGAAGGACGTCGGTGTTCGGCCGCCGGCCCGGCCGCACAGCTGGAGCGGACAGCCGGCGCCGCTGAAGGCGTCGCTCTGATCCGGCAGGGAGTCGCTCCAGAAGCCGATGTGGTGCAGGTTGCTGGCCTCGTTGCGTACCCAGACGGAACCGGGGACCTCCAGAATGAGCTCCAGGCACGGCATCCCGATGGAATATCGCATCGTCGTGGGCAGGAGCACGTCGTTGCCGGCCTCGTCCCGGTATTCGTTCGCATCGACGTGCATGATCGGCCCCCAGGCGATGCCGAGGAGACCGCTCAGCCTGGCGCTGGCGGCCTCCATGTCCGTGACGATGATGCCGACGTGGTAGTGGTCCATCGGTTAGTGACTCCCCCAATGCTCGAGTTGCGCCCGCAGCCATCCGTTCTCCCAGAAGCTGGTGTCCCCGCCCTGCTCGAGGAGGAGGCGGTGGGCCCCGGCCAGGACCGCGCCGGCGCGGGGTGAGTCCGGTTCGGCCGCACTGGCGGTCTCGCCCAGCCGGATGGCGAGCGGTGCGTCGCCGCGGGCCAGCGCGGCCTCCGCCCGGCTCAGCGTGGCCTCGATACCGGCCGCCTCCGCCAGTTCGGCCAGCGCACGATCGGCGCTCTCGGGGTAGAGCTCCGTCGTCGACTGGAGCTTGAACCAGCCGACGTAGCTCTCCCAGAGGGTGCGCACGGCCCAGGAGACCTTGCCGTAGCCCTGGCCGACGCGGAGCTCGGGGGGCAGCCGGATCTCGTCCATGAGGGTCCAGACGTCCACGCCGGCATTGAACCCCTGGAGAGCCTTTTGGTGGACGAAGTCCACGGCACCGTACAGACGGGCCAGGCTGGCGTCGATGAGGTCTGCGCCGACGATCGGGTCGTGGCGGCCGGTGATGAGGATCTCGGGGCGGAGGGCGCGCACGGTGCGGACGCTCTCCAGGTACGGCTCGACGAAGCGGTAGCGGTCCCCCCGCAGCGTGTTGAGGTTCGGGAAATGCGGGAAGAGGGGCCCGAAGAGATTGCTGATCAGCGCGGTGCGGCGCTCGGGGAGCCACACGATGGCCCCGTCGATCGTCTCCCCCACGGCGGCGTGGAGCTCCAGGCGCAGGCCGTCGACGTCGAGTTCGAGGAGCTGGTCGAACGTCACGTCGGGCACCGGCTCGGCCTGGCGCATCGACACGCCGGGATTCTCGGCGGCGATGCGGCGCGCATCGGTCCCGAGCGTGTCGAACCAGATACCGGCAGTGCGCATGCGCAGGGCGCGGATGCGGGCGTCGTCGGCCTGGCAGAGCTGGTTGTTCTGCTGGGCGATATACCTCGTGCCCTCGTCTTTGAACAGATCGACGCCACCGACGTGGTCCACGTGGGCCTGGGTGGTGATGATGGAGTGCGTCGGGCCGGGCCGGACGGCGTCGAAGACCCTCTTGTGGTGGGGCGCCTCGAACCCCATGCCGGTGTTGACGATGATCCGGCCGCCGTCGGTGAGCACCAGGTAGGCGGCGGTGCACCCACCCGAGCGGTAGATGCCCTCCGCGACCGGGTGAGCCGGGTCGTCGTAGACGGGTTGCATGAGCTCCCGGCCCGGGCGCGTGTCGATGAGCTGGTCGACCTGGTCTCGGGCGGGCATCAGACCTCGATCCGAACCGGGAAGGCGTCGAGGTAGGCCCCGAAGCGCCCCCGCACCTCTTCGGGCGTGACTCCGAAGTGGCCGCGGAGGTCGTAGGCGACCCTCCCCTCTCTGCCGCGGGGATGGGCGAGCTGGTAATCCGAGATCTCGGTCCGTGCCTGCTCGGTGAGCGCAATGCCGGCGCAGTCGTACACCCGCTCCAGGGTGCCGAGTTCGTCCGCCATGTACTCCCCGAAGAAGACGTCCACGGTGTGATCCTCCGCCAGCAGGTGCCGATCGCGCAACGAGGCATCGAGCAGCGTGCCGATGCGCTCCGTCCAGTAGTCGCGATACCACGCGGGCCGCGTCGTGCGGTAGGTCGTACGGGCGCCGTAGCAGGCCATGGTGATGGTCGACTGGACGACGGCCACCGGGTCGCGATGGGTCACCACGACGGTGGCGTCCGGGAAGGTCCGCAGGAGGGGCCCGAGCTGCTCGAGGTGCTGGGGTGATTTGAGGACCCAGCGCTCCTTGGGGTGGATCCACTGCAGAATCTGGAGCACCGACTTCATGTAGGCGTAGTGCGGAGTCTGGTCGTGGGCGAGGTAGTGGTCGCGCCACTGTGGGCACCGCGCCACCCACTCGAGCGTGTAGCTCGAGAAGTCGGGCAGCTGCAGCTCGATCTCCTCGTGCACGTGATCGGGCTCCATGGGGTGCATGGCCGCCACGAGCGGCGCCGCGGCCTGCATGGCCTCCCAGGTGCCCTGGCAACGGGTCCACCGTGGATCCACCCCGTCGATCTGGGTCGGCTCCTTCGGGTTCCGCACCGGCTCGTAGGACTCCCAGAGAGGCATGGATCGAAACCGCGTGTCCGCGGCCAGCAGGTTGACGAGGTGCGTGGTGCCCGAACGCGGCAACCCCACCACAATGACCGGCCGGGTGATGGGGATCTCGAGGATCTCGGGGTGGCGGGTCAGCAGGTCGCGCACGAGGAGGCGGTTGGAGGCACCGCGCACGCAGTCGGCGAACATCAGCAGTCTCCCGATGCCGGTTCGCTCTTCGTCGGCGTCCATCTCGGCCAGCTGCAGGCCGAGTCGCACGGCGAAACCCTCGTCCCCGAAGTCGGCCAGGCCGGTGCGCTCCCGGGCGGCATCACACACGGCAGCGACCGTGAGGTCGGTCGCCTTCGATTCCCCGTAGCCGATGGCCATCCGCTGGACGTCGTTGAGGACGGGGGCGTCCAGGTCGTGGATCTCTATGACGTCGCCCATGACCCCCCCCTCCTCAATTGGCGAGATAGCCGCCGTCGACCGCCAGTGTCCCACCGGTGATGAACGCCGCGGCCTCGCTCGAGAGGAAGAGGACGGCCGCCGCGACCTCTTCGGGCGTGCCCATGCGCGGCAGGATCGCACGGGCCAGCTCGCTCTCGAGCAGCTGCGGGAAGGCCCGCATCGGCGCCGTCATCGGGGTGTCGATCAGGCCCGGCGCCACGGCGTTGACCCGGATGCCGTCACCGGCCCAGTGGGCGGCCAGGTTCCGGGTCAGCGTGAGGAGGGCCGCCTTGGCGGCGGCGTAGCCGGGCACGATCGTGGTCGAACGAAAGGCCGTCATCGACACGAGATTGACCACACTGGCGCCGCCCGTCATGGTGCTGACCCCCAGGGCCGCTCGCAGGCCCGTGGTCAGGCGCATGGCGCCCTCCACGTTGAGGTCCAGTGCGGCGGCGAAACCGTCGGGGTCCCACTCGTCCCGCCCGTCCGGAAAGTTGGCTCCGGCGTTGTTGACCAGCACGTCGAGTCTGGCGAAGGTGGTCGCCAGGTCCTCCACCGCGCCGTGGTCGCGCACGTCGAGCGGCCGGTAGGAAAAAGCAGACAGGTCGACGTCGTAGTGCCCGGTATCGGGACGCGTCCCCGTGACGATCACGTCGGCGCCGGAGCGGGCGAACGCTGAGGCGATGGCGTGGCCGATGCCGCTCGTACCGCCGGTTACCAGGACCGAGGTGCCGGCGAAGTCGAACCGGAGCCCGTTGGTCATCTGTCGCCTCCGAAGGTGATCATGACCTTTCCGCAATCTTTGGAACCCTCCAGGAGGGCCAACGCCTGGTCGAACTGCTCGAGCGGCAAGGTGTGGGTGATCAGGTCCGACAGGTCGCAACGCGCCAGGAGCTCAATGGCGTCCTCGAACCTCGGCGGGTATTCGAATGAGCCCCTGATGGTGAACTGCTTCATGAGCACCTGGACGAAATTCGTCGGCACGGGCGCGTAGTGCAGCGCCACGAGAGACATCCGTCCGCCGTAGCGCCCGTGTTCGAGGATCTCGGCGAGGAGCCGATCCGACCCGGACGCCTCAATGAAGACGTCGGTAGCCGGCGTCGGTCCGAACATGAACGGCGCGGTGCCGTGCAGGCGTGCGAGCTCGTCCCACATGTCGATCTCGAGCGGGTTCACGACGTCGGCCGCCCCGAACTGCTGCGCTAGCTCGAGGCGTCGCCGGCTCGTGTCGATGGCCACCACGTCACGGATGCCCCGGTCGGCCAACGTGGCGATGGCCAGCAGCCCGATCGGGCCGCACCCCACAACCGCCACCCGGTCCCCCGGTGCCACCTCGCCCTGGTTGACCGCCTGCATGCCGACGGCGGCCGGCTCGGCCAGCGCGGCGACGCGGAGGTCGATGCCCTGGGGAACGTGGAACAGCCGCCTGCCCTTGGCGGCCTCTCGCACGAGGAGGAGCGGCGTGAGCCCGCCCTCGGGCGCGCCGCTGCCCAGCCGGCCCAACTCCTCGTCCGCCGGATGGACGATGACCCGGTCACCCACCGCGACGCCGTCGACCTCGCTGCCGGCCCACTCGACCACGCCGGCCATCTCGTGGCCGAGAGCCATGGGTCGCCCGGTGATGCCTCCCATATGGACGAAGGAGACATCGGTGCCGCAGATCCCGCACGCCGCGGTGCGGACGAGGGCATCGCGGGGGCCCGGGTGTGCCGCCGGGAGATCGTCGAGGCGGACGTCATTGGGGCCGTGCACCCGAATCTGTCTCACCCGCCCGGCCCCCTCCCTCGACCCCACTTCCACTCCCCTGCCCACGGCTCGGCAGTATGCCGTGCCGCCGCCCCGCGCGTCGGGTGAGAGGAGCCCCCGGCGTGGTCGGCCCGTCGGGGGGCCGTCGGGGGCATGAAGCGGCGCCCACCTGGAGCCTGTGGCGCGCCCGCTGGGGGAACTCTGCGTGCCGCAGGGAGCGCGACCCCTTTGACCTGGGCTTTTAGGCAGCATTTAGAGAGAACCCCAAGCGGGCTCACAGCTGGGATTCTGCCTACTGTGAAATCACCGGTCTGAACTGGGCCCATGGTGAAAACGGGAGCGATCGACGCGCCGGAAAGTCCAGTCGATCTGACTGAGGAACTGCCGCTCGACGACGAGAACGTCCTGGCGGCCGAGCCGCCATCGCTGTGGCGACGGTACCGCTGGCCCATCATCGGATTGGCGGTCGTCCTCGTCGCCGGGGCCGTCGGCCTGACGCTCTGGCTGACATCGGGCTCGTCGACGACGACCGGGCTCACGGTGACGACCGCCACGGTGAAGGCCACCACGGGCACCATCCAGCAGACGGTGGCCAGTTCGGGAACGCTCGAGCCGGCCAGCAGTGCCAGTCTGAACTTCGCCGTCTCCGGCACGGTGACCGGCGTGAACGTCAAGGCCGGCCAGACGGTGACCGCCGGGCAGGTGCTGGCCACCGTGGACACCACCGCGCTGACGCAGGAAGTGAACGCCGCCCAAGCCCAACTCACGGCGGCCGAGGACCGTCTCGACAGCGACGAGTCGTCCGGCGCGTCGACCAGCGCCATCGATTCGGACCAGGCATCGGTGACGTCGGCCGAGTCCTCGTTGTCGACGGCGCAGACGAACCTCAACGACGCGTCCCTCACGTCGACGATCGCCGGCACCGTGGCGTCGGTCAGCCTCACGACCGGCGAGCAGGTGACCGGGACCGGCTCGGGCTCCGGTGGCGGAGGCGGCGCCGACAGCGCGGCGTCGAGCGCCTCCAGCAGCGCGGCCTCCAGTGCCGACAGCGGGACGGGGTCGGGCTCATCGAGCGGCCAGATCGTCGTCATCGGCACGGACTCCTACATCGTCAACGCCACGGTCGACGACACCGAAATCGGTGAGATCGCGGACGGGGATCAGGTCGACATCACCCCGACCGGCGCCACCACTCCCGTCTACGGCACGGTGGGGTCGATCAGCCTGATCGGCAGTGAGAGCTCCGACGTCACCACCTTTCCGGTGGTCATCGACGTCACGGGCAACCCCACCGGCCTCTACGCCGGCGCGACTGCCTCTGTCAGCATCATCGTGAAGCAGCTCAACAACGTGACCGAGGTGCCCACGGGGGCGATCTCCTACGGCACGAACGGTCAGGCCACCGTCACGAAGGTGGTCAACGGGAGCCACGTCGTCACGAACGTGACGGTCGGCGCGGCGGAGAGCGGCGAGACCCAGATCACCAGCGGGGTCAAGGCCGGGGACAAGCTGCTCGAGCGCGAAGTCACCTTCAAGGCCCCTGGTGGCGGTGTCGGCAACATCTTGGGCGGCGGTGGGACAACCCGTCGGTTCGGCGGCGGGGGGTTCGGCGGGGCCGGTGCGGGCGGGTTCGGTGGCGGCGGCTTCACCGGTGGGAGTGGAGCGGGCAAATGACCCTCACTCCCCCGCTGGGGACTTCCCCCGTCCGGGACGCGGTCATCGAACTGGAGCGGGTGACCAAGGTCTACCGGACCGGCACCATCAGCGTGGCCGCGCTCCGGGGCGTCAGCCTGTCCATCGAGCAGGGCGAGTACGTCGCCATCATCGGGCCCTCGGGCTCGGGCAAGTCGACCCTCATGCACATTCTCGGCTGCCTCGACGTGCCCAGCTCCGGTCAGTACCACCTGGCCGGTGAGGACGTCAGCGACATGAGCGAGACGGCATTGGCCGAGGTGCGGAACCGGCGTATCGGCTTCGTCTTCCAGCAGTTCAACCTGTTGCCGTCCATGACGGCCTGGCAGAACGTCGAGCTTCCGATGGTCTACGCCGGCGTGCCCCGGTCCACCCGCAAGGAGCAGGCCATGGAGGCACTGGGCCGCGTGGGCTTGGCGGGCCGCGTCAATCACCGGCCCGGTGAGCTGTCGGGCGGCCAGCAGCAGCGTGTCGCCGTCGCCCGGGCGCTGGTCACCGAACCCGACCTGATTCTGGCGGACGAACCCACGGGGAACCTGGACTCCAAGTCGGCCGCGGATGTGCTGCGCCTGATGGGCGAGCTGCACGAGGCCGGCCGCACGCTCGTCCTGATCACGCACGACGTCGAGGTGGCGTCGGCCGCCGGTCGCGTGGTGGGCATCCGTGACGGGCTCTTGACGGAGAACGACCAGCGCTACCTGGAAAGCGTGCGGTGAGCTGGCTCGAGACGCTCCGCACCGGCGTCAACGGGGTCCGCAGCCACCGGTTGCGTTCCTTCCTGACCGTCCTCGGCATCCTGATCGGCATTGCCGGCGTGATCATCGCGGTGGGTCTGGGCGAGGGCGCCTCGGGTGAGGTCACCTCCGAGATCAATGCACTGGGCTCCAACGTCCTCACCATCACGCCGGGCAGCACCACGTCCACGTCGGGCATTCGCGGTGCGCTCGGCTCGGCCTCCACGCTGACCATGTCGGACGTGTCCGCCCTCGCCTCCCCCATCGACGCGCCCGACATCAAGGCGGTAGCCGGCATCACCTCGTCCTCCGAGGTCCTGACGGCCGGGAGCGAGACGGCCACGACGACCGTACAGGGCACGACGCCGTCGTGGCTCACCGTACGGGGACGCACGGTCGCCCAGGGCCGCTTCCTCGACAATCAGGACGTGCAGGACCACGCTGCATCGGTCGTCCTGGGCGAGACGACGGCGTCCGAGCTCTTCAGTCGAGAGGATCCGGTCGGCCAGACCGTCGACGTGAACGGTGTACCCCTCACCGTCGTGGGCGTGCTGACGTCCACCGGCTCGTCCACATCGTCGTCGAGCACCACGGACCCCGACGACACCGCGATCATCCCCATCACGACGGGGGCGGAGCGCATCTTCGGTGGAACCTCGCGCAACTCGGTCAGCTCCATTGCCGTCCAGGCCCGTTCGTCGAGCGACCTGACCGGGGCCTACCAGGAGGCGGATCACCTGCTGCTGCAACTGCACGGGATCACGGATGCCGCCGATGCCGACTTCACGATCACCTCGCAGGCCTCGCTCATTGCCGCCAACACGTCGGTGGACCACACGCTGACCATCCTGTTGGGTGGGATCGCCGCCATCTCGCTCATCGTGGGTGGCATCGGCGTCATGAACATCATGCTGGTGTCGGTCACCGAGCGCGTCCGTGAGATCGGGTTGCGCAAGGCGCTCGGTGCCACGCCGCGGGTCATCCGCCGCCAGTTCCTCGTCGAGGCGTCGGTGCTCGGACTGGTCGGCGGGTTGTTGGGCGTGCTGGCGGGCTTGCTCGGCGTGGTGTGGCTCCCCGGTCTCATCGGAGACCCCATCTCGTCCAGCCCGACGGCAGCCGTGGGCGCTCTGGTCATCGCGCTGGCCATCGGCGTTCTTTTCGGGGTCTATCCCGCCAGTCGGGCCGCCACCCTCGCCCCCATCGACGCCCTGCGCAGCGAGTGATTCCCATGCACAGAACGTCGCACACCACAACAGTTGAAAGAGAAAGAGGAAACAGGACGATGCAGTCACTGACCAGCCGGAGCAGCAACCGTCGGCGCCTCATGCGCCTCGCCGGCACGGGCGCCACCGCGCTCCTGGCCGCCACCGCCGTGTCGTCGGCCGCAGGAGCGGCCAGCACGCCGGCCAACGCTCCCATCGGAGCTACGGGCAGCGTGGCCGCCCTCACTGCGTCGAGCATGGAGGTCCAGAGCCAGAGCTCCGGGCAGACCACGGTGAACTGGACGACGTCCACCACCTTCTCCAAATCGGTGACCGAGGCGGTCAGCGCGTTGGCAAGCGGTGATTGCGTCACCGTCAGCGGGACGCCCTCCAAGAAATCCAAGACGACCATCGCGGCGCGCACCATCACGGTGAGCACAGCCAGCTCGTCGGGGTCGTGCAGCGCATTCGGTGCTCGCGGCGCCGCCTCGGGCGCCGGCGCCGGAGGACCAGGCGGATTCGGCTTCCGCGCTCGCGGCGGCGCCGGTGGCGCGGGAAGCGCCGAGGGCGGGACGCGTCCGAGCTTCGGCAGTGGTGCCAGCGGCGGTGGAGCATCCAACTTCCGCAAGGCCCTGGCCAACCTGGCCATTGCGTCGGGCAAGGTGACGGGCGTCAGCGGTTCCACGGTCACGGTGTCGGGCATCAGCGTGAGCCCGGGCCAGTTCCCAAGGGGGACGACGAAGTCCTCGTCGAAGAGCAAGAAGCCCGCCACGCCCAAGACCAAGACGGAGACACTCACGATCACCACGTCGAGCTCGACCACGGTCGGTGCCACCCAAACGGCTGCGGCGACTGACCTCGCGGTTGGCGATTGCGTCAGTGCCTTCGGCCCGGCGGCGACCAACGGCTCCGTGACGGCGACGACCGTGCGCATCACGGCGACGAGCGGCACCTGCAGCAGCGGGTTCGGTCGATTCGGCGGCGGCGGCTTCGGTGGTCCCGGCGGCGGGGGCGGCTTCGGTGGTCCCGGCGGCGGAGGTACCGGTGCCTAAGTCGGGCTCACGCTCGGGCTGGGGCCGTGCCGGTCACCGGCGCGCCGTGCTGGTCGGTGGCGTCGTCGCTGTCGTCGTGCTCGGTGGCGGCGTGGCCGCCTGGGCCGAGGTCGGCAGCAGCGCCGCCGGCTACCGCATGGCCACGGTGACCCGGGCCGACATCGGGACGACCCTCAGTGTCGTCGGCAACGTCGAACCCGTCAGCGACGCCGCAGCATCGTTCCAGGTGGCCGGTCAGGTCGCCACCGTGACGGTGACGCCCGGTCAGCAGGTCATGGCCGGGCAGACCCTGGGCACGCTCAGTACGACCGCGCTGAGCGAGTCCGTTTCGTCCGCTCAGTCCACCGTGGCGGCCGACGAGGCCAAGCTCGTCGAGGACGAGGAGTCGCAGGCGAGCGCTGCGTCGTCGTCTTCGTCTTCGGCCTCCAAGTCCCCTGCCTCGACCCCGACGTCCACCACGACGACGACGCCCACGCGCGGCACGTCGGGGGGCCAGAACGCCACCGTCACCGCCGACCAGAGCACGTTGACGGCCGACGAGTCGACCTTGTCCACGGATCAGCACAAGGAGGCGGCCGACCTGGTCCAGGCTCAGAGCGACTGCACCAGCGCGAACACGAGCACCACCGCCGGCCAGGCCACGTGCGAGGCCGCGCTCCAGACTGTCTCCGCCGACGAGCAGCAGGTCTCCAAGGATCAGACCACTGTGTCGAAGGACGAGACGGCGCTCGGCCAGGCCCTCGCGGCCGAGTCCTCTGGCGGTGGCTCTTCGACCTCTTCGACGACCGACACCGGCTCCGGTAACTCCGGCTCTGGGCCCACGCAGGGCGGCCACGCCCTCGCTGCGGCCGACGGAGACGCCGGCAACACCGGCAGCGGCTCGGGCTCCGCCGCCACGGGTACCGGCTCGGATGCATCGGCCACCGGCTCCGGTTCGTCCGGAGGCAACAGCGACACACCCGCGCAGATCGCGTCGGATCAGGCCAACATCGATTCAGCCGAGGCCGATCTCACCAATGCCGAGCAGTCGCTCAACGAGGCCACCCTGAACAGCCCGATCAGCGGCACCGTGGTCTCCGTGGCCATCGCGGCGGGCGACACCGTCAGTGCCGACTCCAGCACGGACATCGTCACCATCATCGGCACCAAGTCCTACGAGGTCGAGGGCACCCTCGACAGCTCGCAGGTTCCCTCGGTCAAGGTGGGTCAGAGTGCCACTGTTCAGGTCGACGGCGCGAACGGCTCCCTGGACGGCACCGTCTCCCAGGTCGGGCCGGTCCAGTCCAGCGACGGGGACTACACCTACCCGGTGGTGGTCGACCTGCCGGCGACCAACGACACGCTCTTCACCGGTTCGACGGCCAACCTCGTGATCGACACCGGGTCGGTGTCCAACGTGGTGGCCGTTCCCACCTCGGCCGTCGAGACCGCGGGCACGCGCACCTATGTCCTCGAGTTCGACAAGGGTGTGCTGACCAGAAAAGTCATCAAGGTTGGGATGGTGGGTGACACCTACACGCAGGTCGTGTCCGGCCTGAGCAGCGGCCAGAGCGTCGTCCTCGCCGACTACGCCGAGGCCGTCCCCTCCTCCAACACCGATCTCACCAACGCCCTGGGTGGCGGTGGGGGCTTCGGCGGTGCCGGCTCGTTCTTCGGCGGCGGCGGATTCCGCAGCCGCATCAGCGGCGGTGTCGGCGGCGCAGGCGGCGGTTTCGGGAACGTCAGCGTCAACCCCTGAGCGAAGGGGCCGGCCCAGCGGTCACACGGCCCCGGGCGATACGGTGGAAACGTGACATCGATACGCCTCGATCAGCTGAACCTCGTCGTGCACGACGTCGAGGCGAGCCGTGCCTTCTACGCGCGCCTCGGCCTCGATTTCGGTGACGACCGGGACCCTGTCTGGGACGCGCATCACGTCTCCGCCCGGCAGGGAGAGACCACCCCCATCGACGTCGACCTCGACAGCGAGACGTTCGCAGCCAAGTGGAACGAGGGCGGATCCGGTCGGCGCGGGACCATTCTCGGGTTCAAGGTGGACACCCGGGAGGCGGTCGACGCTCTGGTGGACTCCCTGGTTGCCGAAGGCGTGGCGGTGCAGCAGGAGCCGTACGACGCCTTCTGGGGTGCCCGCTACGCCGTCGTCAGCGATCCCGATGGCAACGGCGTCGGGATCATGAGCCCGATCGACGCGGCCCAGAGGCGCGACGAGCCCGCCCCCTCGTGAGCCTTCCTCCGGACGAGGCCATCGACGTCGTGGTCGAGATCCCCACTGGGAGCCGCAACAAGTACGAGTACGACCACGAGCAGCACGTGATCCGACTGGACCGCCGCCTCTTCACCGCCACCGCCTATCCGGCGGACTACGGCTTCGTCCCCGACACCCTCGCCGGCGACGGAGACCCCCTCGACGCGCTGGTCCTCGTGACCGACCCCACCTTCCCCGGCTGTGTCGTGCGGGTCCGCATCCTGGGCATGTTCTCCATGCGCGACGAGAAGGGGGTGGACGCCAAACTGATCTGCGTCCTCGAGCACGACCCCCAGTGGGACGGCGCCAACGACATCGATGATGTGCCTCAGCACCTGCGCAACGAGATCGCGCACTTCTTCAGCATCTACAAGGACCTCGAGCCCGAGAAGTCGGTGGAGGTCCAGGGCTTCGCGGACCGGGCCGGCGCGCTGGCCGAACTCGAGTCGTGCCAGATCGCCTACCGTGCGGTCGGGACCTAGGAGAGGGAGGGACGACCATGCCGTTTCCGCGTGACGAAGTGCAGGCCACCGTGGAGCGCTACCACACGCTGCGTGAGCGCATCGACGAGGGGCTCGAGCCCGACGCCTTCGGCGTCCTGGCCGACTTCTACACCGAGGATGCCGTGTACATCGACGGCGCCTGGGGCCGCATCGAGGGTCGCGACGCCATCGCCCACTGGCTGGTGGACTCCATGCTGGGCATGGACGACTGGAAGTTCCCGATCGAGTTCACGGCCATCGAGGGCAACGACGTCGTGGTCAAGTGGACCCAGATCATGCCGAGGACCAGGCCTGACGGGACGCCCTACCGGCAGTCGGGCTACTCGCGCCTGATCTACGCCGGCGACGGGAAGTTCTCCTACGAGGAGGACACGTACAACATGGCCCACGTGCTCGAGGACATCGAGGCCAGCGGGTGGACGCCGAACGGCTCCATGAACGTGCCGCCCGCCCACCCCGACCGGAACTTCGACATCCCGCCGGGCGCCGTCGTCAACTAGGGCGTTCCTCCGGTTCCACCGGAGTTCCCGAAGCCGGGGAAGCCTCCCCCACCGAATGGATTGGTCGACCCGGTGTTCCCGGTCGACTGCTGCTGCTGGGCCTCGGCCTGGCTTCCGAGCGTGGCCGTCGTCGTCCGTTTGCTGTCCCCCACGTAGTAGGTGATGGGGACGGACTGGCCCGCTTTGGCGTTCTGGACCACCTTTTGCAGGTCGTCGGACGACGTGATGTTCGTGCCGTTGATGTTGACGATCACGTCGCCCTGGACCAGGCCCGCCTTGTCGGCCGGAGAGCCCGGGACCACGCTGAGGATGACGGCTCCGGAAGTCGGTGTGAAGCCGTACTGCTGGCGCAGCGCCGGTGTGAGGGTCGTGATGTCGACGCCCAGGTAGCCCCCACCGTTGCCGGACTGGCCGCCCTTCTCGAGCTCGGAGATGAGCGCCTCGACCGAGGCGGCCGGAATGGCGAAGCCGATGTTCTGTGACGACGTGCCGTCGCTGGAGGTCCCCGCCACGGCGGTGTTCATGCCGATGACCTGGCCCGACGTGTCGATGAGCGGCCCCCCCGAGTTGCCGGGGTTGATGGCGGCATCGGTCTGGATCATGTTCTGGAGGGTCTCGGTCTGGGTGCCCTCGCCCCCGGCGGTCACGGAGCGCCCGAGGGCCGAGATGATGCCCTGGGTCACCGTGGGCGTGCCGGCGGCGAGGCCCAACGCGTTCCCGATGGCCACCACGGCGTCGCCGACGACGGCCTTGCCGGAATTGCCGAAGGTGACGGTGGGCAGGTTGGACGCGTCGTTGATCTTGAGGAGCGCCACGTCCTTGGTCTGGTCGTAACCGACGAGCGTGGTCGGGAGCGCCTTGGTCTGGCCGTACTCGGTCACCGTGATGGTGCCCTTGTTGCCGCCTTCGCTGTAGAGCTCAATGACGTGGTTGTTGGTCAGCACCTCACCGTCGGAGGTGATGATCATGCCGGTGCCCTCGTCCTCCTCTCCGTTCGACTTGACGTCGATGGAGACCACGGAGTGGATCACCTTGTCCACCAACTGCGGGATCGTGACATTGCCGCTGAGTACCGCGGCCCCGGGTGCCGCGCTGCTCTCGTGAATGGTCACGCTGGGGTTGCCGTTGCCGTTGCCGTTGTTGTCGGCCAGTGCGGTGACACCCGCACCGATGGCGCCACCCACGAGTGCCGCCACGAGCGCCACGGGGAGCCAGGCCCGGAACTTGCCCGGCGTGCCGCGGCCGGCACCCGGAGGCGTCGCGGCGGGGTAGGTGGCGTCACCCGAAGGCGGGTACGAGAAGGGGACCGCCGTAGGGGTGACCGGTGTGGCTGGTCCGGTGTCGACGGACGGCGGTGCCCACGAGCCGGGCGGGGGCGGAGGGTACGACGAGCCCGGGCTGGGCGATGCGATGGAGGGGGGTCCGGGCTGCGTGGCGTCGCCCGGGGCCGTGGTCGCTGCACCTGCCTCCCCTGTTTCCCCGCTGGGCTGCGCCACCGGCTCCGCGGCGGTGGTCTCAGACGACGCAGGGCCCGTGGCCTCGACGGATGCCGCTGTCTCCTCGGTGGGGGCCGGGGTGGCTGCTTCGGGTGTGCCGGCAGAGGGATCCGACCCTGGCTGCTCGGTGTCCTCGCTCATGTGGATCCTCCTGAAGGGGACGTGACGTACCCGCACCGCTGCACGGTGAGGTGGCCCGTCCCGGCGGCTCCCGCAGTCCAGCGGACGTCCGATGCCATGTTACGGGATGTCGATCGCGGCTTGGCATCGGGCAGGGGTGCCAGGCGCGGTAGCGTGTCCGCCGCATGTCACGGCGCATCGACATTGAATTGACGAGCCAGACGGGCGACGGATCATGGACGTGGCGCGCCGCGGGTGCGCGCCAGCCCAAGGGGACCGTCGACGCGGGACTCGTGCCACCCGGACAGGCCGTCGGCGCCGTCCTTCGAGCCGAGGTCGAAATCGGCCTGGAGGGCATCGAGATCCAGTCGCTGACGGCGGCGAAGCCCGCTCGCTCGCCGGAGAAGACGGAAGGCCGGATTGAGGTCAAGGGCACGCCGCGGCGCGCGCCGGACGTGTCGGTCATCTTGGCTCCGGGCTCGGACAAGCGGCGACGCGACGACGACGGCGAGCGTCGAGACCGCCGCGGTGGTGGACGCCGCGGTCCCGACGGAGAAGGTCGGCGCGACGAGCCCGGCGGTGATCGACCGGCGCGCGGGAGCGGCGGACCTCGTCGTCCGGGCAGTCGACGTCCCGGCGAGGGTGACGGCCGACCGGCGCGCGGTGAGCGCCCGGTCGCACCGACGTCCACGGTGCATCGCAACGCCATGCTGGCGGCCCTGCGGCCAGAACAGATCCCGGTGGCCGAGCAGCTCTTGCGCGGCGGCCTGCAAGCCGTCCGACAAGCCATCGAGACGCAGAACACTTCGAACAAGGCTGCGGGAAAGCCTCCGGTGGCCTCCGACGCGCTCCTGGCCATGGCCGATGAGCTGTTGCCGGCGGTGCGACTGGCCGACTGGAAGGACCGTGCCTCCGTCGCCCAGACGACGGGCAAGGACTACCGGCTGCGTGAGCTCCGGGCCGTGGTGGCCGCCTCCCGCACGGTCAACCTCGACGAAGAGGGGCGCACCATGGCCAAGGCGCTCCAGGAGTCGCTTGACCAGCGGACGACGGCGCTGCGGGAAGAGTGGCTGGCCCGCATCACCAACGCGCTGAACGATGGCCGGGTGCAGCAGGCCGTCGAAGCCTCCATCCGGCCTCCCGAGCCCGGCACCCGCTGCCCGGCGGAGCTGGCCGTGCGGTTGGCCGCCGCCGCCGGCGAGGCCATGACCGCGGAACTTGCCCCCGAGGACTGGATGCGACTGCTCGACGCGGTCGTCGCGTCACCCGTGCGCCGGACCGTCAAGCCGATCGGCATCCCCGACGACGAGGTGGCCAAGCAGGCCGCGCGCAATGCCGCCGGCGCCGTCCCGGCCCTGGCCAAGCTGCTCGGGCTCCGCATTCCGCCGCCACCGCCGCGACGGGTCAACGCGGAACGCCGTTTCAGTCCAACCGGCGGCTGAGCGTCAGGAGGCGGGCGGTGAACCCGGACGCCTCCAAGCGTTGTTTGGTCGTCCGGTCCCCCGGGAGCGCCAGCGCATCCACCGTCTCGCATCCCCGCTCGCTGCACCAGTCCACCGCGGCGTCCATCAGCGTCGTGCCGACGCCCACGCCCCGGGCCGCTGTCTCCACGTAGCAGCACTCAATGAGTCCGCTGCGCACACCACGGGGACCCTGCGCCGTGGTGACGGCCAGGAGGCCCACCACGGCGGCCTCGTACTCCCCCACCATCAGGAGGGCGCCGTCCCCGGGCTGGGTCCAGCGCTCCAGGAGCGAGACGGTCGTGGCCGCACCGACGAGGGCAGCGCCGCCCCGCATCGTCTCGGCCGCGACGAGGGCCTGGGAGAGCAGGCGCGTGCAGGTCTGGCGGTCCTCGGCGCGGGCTGGACGGGCCAGCTCCATCGCTCCTACCCCGCTGACGGCCCGCTCGACTGCTCGTCGAGCAGCTGTCCGGCCCGATTGAGAATTGTCCGACGATTGCGCGTGGAGGCCTCGTAGCGTCGCACGGCATCCAGCTGCTCGGGACCCAGGCTTTCGAGCCGGCGGACCACCTGCGAGGCACTGAGGGTGTCGTAGTCGGCCAGCGCCCCGTCCACGATGGCGGCGGCGGCCGGATCGGGCGCCTGTCGTTCAGGGCTGGGCGAGGCGGGTGCGGGCTCGGCCGCGCCGTTCATGCCCGTCGCCTTCGTTGCCGTGCTGTTGCCCAGTAGCCCGTCGAGGCGCGCCGAGAGCTGCCGCTGTTTCTGGTTCACCACGAACCGGCCGACGAAGAGCGCGTTGCCGAGCTGCAGTTCGAGACGGCGACGCCCTTCGGCGAGCAACTCGGGGATCTCCTCGACTACCGACACCGCGACACCGATCGGAGCGGCGAAGCAGACATCGAGGGTGCGGCGCAGCGGGCTCTCATGGGACTGCCCGCCTTCGGAGCCACTGTCCTCAGACACAGTCCCGGCAGAGCATCTTCTTCTGGTCTGCCAGTTGGCTGGGATGTTTCACCAGGAAGCACGAACGACACACGAATTCGTCAGGCTGCTTGGGCAGAACCCGCTCGTTGCCTTCGGTCTTGTCCTCCTGGTCAGTCGCTTCCTCGTCCTCGGGCTCGTCCTCGACGACGAGCCGCTCCTTGAGGATCACGTCGAGACTGGCCTCGACGTCCTCGTCGTCGGGCTCCTCTTCCTCTTCCTCCTCGTCGCCGTCGCCGGACTTCTCGACCACGGCAGCGGGCGACGGGGTGAGGATCTCGTCCACCTCGACCTCTTCGTCGTCCTCTTCATCGACGTCGACGACCACGTCGTCGTCGTCGTCCGCGAGCGCGTCGACTTCGAGCTCGTCGACATCGTCGATGTCCACGTCGAGCTCGTCGTCTTCGACGGCATCCACATCGTCTGTTTCGGGGGCCTCTGCCAC
Source organism: uncultured Acidimicrobiaceae bacterium (assembly GCA_963783965.1). Taxonomy (GTDB): domain Bacteria; phylum Actinomycetota; class Acidimicrobiia; order Acidimicrobiales; family RAAP-2; genus Bog-473. The sequence goes on from CAWAPQ010000002.1 coordinate 410,442, forward strand.
CGCTTCTTCGGCCTTGGCCTTCTTCTTAGTCGGCATTGTGCCGCGGGAGCATAGACGGTCCGCGAGGCCGTTCAATCGCTATGAAGGAGAACCTCCGCCAGCCTCCCCGGTCACGAAATCCGGGGGGCGGGCGGGAGGGCCCTGGGGTCTTTGGCGCCATCTCGCAGGCCTGGGTCGCCAGGCAAGCAACACGTTCTCTACTCGACCCCCAGGGCCAATCACCGCCTCTCACGGCACATCCCCACCTGCAGCTGTGCAGCGGCGCTGTTGCGCATCTGCAGCGTCCTCAGGGGCGTCGGGGACTGCGCCGTACACTAGGCAAATCCGGGGTGGGGTCGTCAAGATGCGAAAGGGCGGGGCTACCAGGGAGAACGACGGTAGTTCCTGGTCAATGCGTTGCAGATTTTTCCGACCGGCGACGCTCGGCCCGGCGCTCGGATTCGAGGCGCTCGAGGTCGGTGGTCCCGTGGTCGACGAAGGTCATCGCCTCCGCCAGGGCGCGGTGCCCCGCCACCTCGGCAATGGCCCGGTGCATCTGCTGGGCCACCCTTCGGTACGCGGGGTGGCCCTGGGCACCCGAGCGCAGCTCAATAAGGTGCATGGCCTCGCGCGCGTTGAACTGCATGACGTAACGGATGCGATGGGCCAGAGCGACCACGTACGACGCTTGCTCGGGGAAGTCCGGGAGCAACGAGCGGTACAGCTCTTCCGCCCGGCCGATGGCCTCGTCGTAACGATCGGCGAGTCCGGCGTCGGCGACGAGCTCGGGCATGTCGTAGCCGAGTGAGATCCCGAGTCGCTGCCACTCCATGGTGAGCATCCGGTGACGTTGCAGGTCGCGGAACGCGCCGTAGTCGGTGACGAGCTCGAAGCGGTAGTCCGTGCGCTCGAAGGCGCGCCCGGGTCGATGGCGGCGATTGCGCCGATCGCCCACGTATGCCGCCAACAGGGCCACCCGGTCGTCGTGGCCGAGGAGGCGGAGACGACGGGCGGCCTCCCGCTCACTACAGCCCAGTAGCGAGAAACAGGCTGCGACCAGGACCTTTTCCTCTCCGTCGGGATCGAAGTCGAGGAGCGTGACCTCGGGCTCTGCCTCGGTGGCGCGTGCCGGCCGGTCCATCGGGCCGAGCTCGGGCCACAAGCGCGACACCACGCGGGCCGTGCGATCGCGGGTCGCTGCCAGGTAGTCGGACCACTCACCACCGCGGGCCGGGACGTCGACCCGCTGGAGGAAGGAAGGGATCACCTTGCGCAATTCGTCCAACATCATGTCGGCGTAGTGACGTGCTTCGGGGAGCGGGTGCGCGCGCATGCGCAGCAACAGCTGCTCGTACGCCTGGCCGGTCGCGTAGATCCCTATGTTCGACAGCGACGCTGCCGGGAGGAGGCCGCGTAGCGCGTCGAGCGACTTGGCTCGGGTGGCCTGGCGGTACACGAAGTCACTGTCCCCGGCCTGTTGCGGAAAGCGCTCCGCGACCCACGCCTGCATTTGGGGCAGCAGCGCGCCATAAGTGTCGAAGACGCGATCCATCTCTCCGACGAAGCGGGCCCCGTGTGACGAATCGAGGATCTCCGGCGGACGGTAGTAGCGGTACTGCCCGTTCTCGAGGCGTTGGTTGTACGCGATGTAACGCGTCGACTGCTCGAGATAGGCCATGAGACGACCCCACTCGAGCACTTTGGACAAGACGTTGGATGCCTGCTCGCACGCGAGGTGGACGCCTCCGAGCTGGGCCACCGAATCGTCGCCGTATTCGACGAAGACCTTCTCGTAGAGCTGCTCCGCTCGCGCCAGCCCGACGGTGGCGTCGACGGTGGCGTCGCCTGTGATGTCGAGCTCGCCGACGAACTCGTCGAGGAAGAGCCGGCGCAGGCTCTTCGGCGATCGCGAGTAGCGGGCGAAGAGGGCCCCCTTGACCACCTCCGGCAGGTTGACCAGGGCAAACACCGGCTGATCCAGGTTGGTGACGTAGCGCCGGAGTACGGCTTCCTCGTCGGCCGTGAACCGTTCTTCGAGGTACGGGAACATGCCCGGGTAACCATAGAACGAGGGTGACGCGGCGGTCGCGGATGGGCTCAGACGCCCGGCAGGCCCCCGGCCACGACGCCCCGGAGGACGAGGTCGACGGCCTCGCGGGCAGCCCCGGCGACCTCTGTGTCCACCGCGGAATGGGAGACCTGCTGGGCCAGATCGGCCACGGATTTCATCGTCCGGACGAAGTCGCCGGGCGCCAACTCCCCGACATCACGGGCGGCGACCCCCAGCGCGGTCGAGAACGACGCCCCCCGGGCCCAGGAGGCCACGGCGGTGGCCAGCCCGGGCGCGGGTTGGCGGGTGCGGGGAACGAGATGCAGCTCCTCTGTGCCGCGGATGCGCTCGGCCAACACGGCGAGGGCGTCGGTTCGCCAGGCCAGCTCGGACCGTCGCTTGTCGCCCAGCCGGTCCTGCAGCGGGCGCCGCTGCTTCTCCCGCCGGGGGCCCGGCTGTCCAGGAAGGCGCCGGGCGCGTCGAGGCTCGAACACGACGGCCGAGAGGACGCCGGCCAGGACCGCAGGCTCGGCACCGGCCAGCACGTCGGCCCCGAGCGCCTCGGCGATCAGGAGATCGGCCTCGTGGTAGATGCGCGACAGCCGACGGCCCGATGGTGTCACGCTCCAGCCATGCAAATAGCCCATTCGTTCGAGCACGGCGACCCGGTGGTCGAGTTGCTGAAGCAGCAGATCGGGTGTGCGGGCTTGCCACTGGGCGAAGGACCGCTGCAGCACGGCGCTCGCCGTCTCGCGGTCGAACCGGGAGACGAGGTTGACGGCGAGGTTGTAGGTCGGGCGGAAGGCCGAGCGCAGGTCCGGCGGAGGAGCCGAGGCCACCCGGGCGGCCTCGGCGAAGGTGATCTCGCTGGACCAGGCGACGACCGCATGACCCTCCTCGTCGAGCCCCCGGCGCCCGGCGCGGCCGGTGAGCTGCAGGTACTCCCCCGAGGTCAGGGTGGCCCGTCCGGCACCGCCGTACTTGGTGAAGCGCTCAATGACGACCGAGCGGGCCGGCATGTTGATCCCCAGCGAGAGCGTCTCGGTGGCGAAGACCACCTTGAGCAGCCCCGCGGCGAAGCACTCCTCCACGGTCTCGCGAAAGACGGGGACGAGTCCGGCATGGTGCGCCGCCACACCGCGCTCCAGGCCCTCGAGCCACTCGTCGTAGCCCAGGACGCGCAGGTCGTCGTCGTCAAGAGGCTCCACCCGGCGTTCGACGACCGAGCGGATGGCGGCGCGCTCGGCTGAGTCCGTCAGGCGGACGCCGTCGCGCACAACCTGGTGCACTGCATCGTCGCAGGCCGCGCGGCTGAAGATGAAGACGATGGCCGGCAGCATCTCGAGCGCGCCGAGCTCTTCGACCATCTCGGTCCGCCGGGGCGCGCGGAAGGGCAGGCGCGGACCCCTTCCCCGCCCCTGCCAGTGGGCCGAACGCCCTCCCTGCAGTGCCCGGCGCACCGCCTGGTCGATGCGGAGACCCTCACCTCCGGGCTGCCCGTTCTCGAGAAGGAGGGGGCACAGGAGCGTTTGTTCGTCTGCCCGCCGGTGGGCGGCGAAATGGTGTCGCAGGACGATCGGGCGCTGCCTCTCGACGATGACCGACGTGTCGCCCCGGACCGAACGCAGCCATCCGCCGAGCTCGTCGGCGTTGTTCACGGTGGCGGACAGGCAGACGAAACGAACCTCGGCCGGGCACAGCACGAGGACCTCCTCCCACACCCCGCCTCGGTAGGGGTCCTGAATGAAGTGCACCTCGTCGAGTATCACGGTGTGCAGGCTCTCGAGCAGATCCGAGCCGGCGAGCAGCATGTTGCGGAGCACCTCGGTGGTCATGACGACGACGGGCGCCCGGGGACGCAATGTCGTGTCCCCTGTCAACAGCCCGACGTGCTCCTCACCGTAGGAGGCGACGAGCTCCGCGTACTTCTGGTTGGAGAGTGCTTTGAGCGGGGTCGTGTAGAAGGCTTTTCCTTTCGCCGCCAGGGCCCGGTGCACGGCATAGGACGCCACCAGCGTTTTGCCGGACCCGGTGGGTGCGGACACCAGGACCGAGTGCCCTGAGTCCAAGGCCTCGAAGGCCTCGTCCTGGAAGTCATCGAGGGCGAAGGGCAGGTCGGCCTTGAACTCCGCCGCCCCGGCCGCCCCTTGGACGGGCCACGGGAACGCGGTCAACGCCCGAGCAGCTTCCCGATGCCGATGGAGAGGAAGTAGAAGACGACGAGCGGAATGGCGAGCGCAAACATGGAGAAGGGATCCGAGCTCGGCGTGAAGACGGCAGCGACCACCACAATGATGATCACGGCCCAGCGCCAAGAACGGAGCAGGCGCGCCGGAGTCACCACGCGCGCCAGCTCGAGTGAGACGAGGACGACCGGGAACTCGAACGTCAGGCCGAAGATCGTCATCATCAAGAGGATGAGGCCCAGGTACGGGATCGGGTCGTAGATCGCTTGCAGGTTTGGTCCACCCACCGACTTCAACCAACCCAGCGCATGCGGCAAGGTGAGGTAGGCGGTCGCTGCCCCGAGGAGGAAGAGCACGAAGGCGCTCAGCACGAACGGGATGGCGTAGCGACGCTCGGTCGCCTTGAGGCCGGGCGTCACGAAGCGCCAGATCTGGAACAGGATGATCGGCGACGACAGGACGAGACCGCCGAAGAGAGCGATCTTGACGCGCAGCGTGAGACCGTCGAGCGGCGAGGTCACGAAGAGATTGCAGCTGCCGTTCGACGCGATCAGGAGTGACGAGCTCCCCTTGGCGGTGTGGTGCGCCGTCGTTGCGTCGACGCTGCAGAGCGGGTGCAGCAGGAAATTCAGGATCGGCTGGTAGGCGAAGACGGCAATGGTGGCCGCGATCACGAAGGCGATGACGCAGATGATGACGCGGCGGCGGAGCTCGCCGAGGTGCTCCCCCAGCGTCATGTTGTCCGGGGACGGCCGGCTCTTGCGTTTGCCCGTGAAGGGAATCGTGACCACGGTTGTGCCGTTCAGTTCAGCGTCGGGTCGCCGGGAACGACCACGCCGGACGGCTGGGGAGCCCGAGGCGGACTTTCGACGTGCGTCGGCGTCGGCGTCGACGGCGGTGCGGGCGACGGTGCCGGCTCCTGCGGGGCTACGGCGTGCAGGTCTGCCCCGGCTGCGGGCTCGGCGTCGGCCTGGGCTCCCTCACCGGGAGCGGCGGCCGCCGCCGCTCCCGCCGCTCCGTTCTCGCTGGTCAGGTTGGGAGGCTGGAATGAGCCGTCTGGCTCCTCGTCGGAGTCCGACGACATGGTCGACAGGTGGTTGAGCAGGGCGGACGGTGAGCGGGCCAGGCGGGCGATCTCCGAGGTCGGAGGGAGGTCGGGCATGGTGTTGCGCACCTCGGACTCCATCCGGTGCCGGAACTCGTTGAAGGAACGCCAGGCCCCACCCAACTGACGGGCGACCTGGGGCAGGCGATCAGGGCCCAAGAGGATGATGGCGACCACGCCGATCACGAGCAGCTTGCCTGGGTCGAGATTCAACATGTCTCTTCAACTCTACGGTGCCGTTACAAGGACTGGATGAGCCGCTCGACCCGCTCGTCGTGGGACTTGAAGGGGTCCTTCAGGAGCACGGTGCGTTGCGCCTGGTCGTTCAGCTTCAGGTGGACCCAGTCCACCGTGAAGTCCCGCCGGCGCTCCTTCGCCCGCTTCACAAAAGCCCCCCGGAGCCGGGCCCGGGTCGTCTCCGGTGGCTTGGTCATTGCCTCCGTGATGGCGTCGTCGGTGCAGGTGCGGTCCATCTCGTCACGCTGCTGCAGCTTGTAGAACAACCCTCTGCTCCGGTCGACGTCGTGGTACATGAGGTCGACCATTGCCACCTTGGGGTGGGCCAGCGAGACGTCGTGGCGTGCCCGCACCTGCTCGACCAACCGGTGTTTGGCCACCCAGTCGCACTCGCGCCACAGGGACGTCGGATCCGCTTCCAGGCCTTTGAGGCAGTGCTCCCACATGTCGAGCGCGCGGTCTTCCTCGGGCGAGAGGCCTCGCCGGTCGCGGAACTTCAATGCCCGTTCGAGATATTCGGTCTGAATGTCCAGGGCGCGCATCTCACGGCCGTTGGCCAGCCGGACCCGGCGCTGGCAGGTGATGTCGTGGCTGATCTCCCGGATGGCGCGGATCGGGTTTTCGAGCGTCAGGTCGCGCAACACCGTCGAGGAATCCTCCAGCATGGCCAGGAGGATGGACGTGGTGCCGATCTTCAGGAACGTGGCGTACTCGCTCATGTTGGAGTCGCCGACGATCACGTGCAGGCGGCGGAAGCGCTCGGCGTCGGCGTGCGGCTCGTCGCGCGTGTTGATGATGGGCCGGCTGCGGGTCGTGGCCGAGGAGACGCCTTCCCAGATGTGTTCGGCGCGTTGACTCAGGCAGAACACGGCGCCCCGTGCGGTCTGGAGGACCTTGCCCGCGCCGGCGTAGATCTGACGGGAGACCAGGAACGGGATGAGCACCTCGGTGTAACGGTTGAACTCGTCGTTTCGTTCGGTCAGATAGTTCTCGTGGCAGCCGTACGAGTTGCCGACCGAGTCCGTGTTGTTCTTGAAGAGGTAGACCTCGCCGCGGATCCCCTCTTCGCGCAGGCGCGCCTGCGCTCCCGTGACCAGCTGGGCGAGAATCCACTCGCCCGCCTTGTCGTGGACGACGACATCGCTGATGCGGTCGCACTCGGGGGTGGCGTACTCGGGGTGGCTGCCCACGTCGAGGTAGAGGCGGGCACCGTTCTCCAAGAAGACATTCGACGAACGGCCCCACGAGACCACGCGCCGGAACAGGTAGCGCGCCACTTCGTCGGGGCTGAGGCGACGCTGCCCGCGCAGCGTGAAGGTCACCCCGTATTCGTTCTCGATGCCGAAGATGCGGCGTTCCACCGGGCCAACCGTACTGCTGCCTATGCCAGCAGTTGTGCCAGCTCCCCTTCGTCGATGCGCCGGAAGGTGCGCCGCCCGTTTCCCCCGCTCAGAATGGCCACTTCCAGGTCACCGGCCCCCAGCGTCCGGTCGGGGCCGGCCAATGCCTCTGTGGCCGCCTTGACCGCTCTGGCCAGGTCCCAGTCGGCCTGCCACGCCGCGCCGACACGCTCGGTGATGGTCTCCGCATCGCCGCCGAGCACCGCGAAGCGGTCCTCGTCGGTGATCGTGCCCTCATAGGCGATGTGGTACAGCTGGTTCTGGGCCTCGCCCAGCTCGGCCACCAGGATCTCGACCTCCAGCGGTTTCATCTCGTGGGTGAAGACGTTGCCGAGATACTGCGCGTAGAGGTTGGCCAACGAGCGGGCGTCGACGTCCTCGCGGCTGTACGCGTACCCCTTCGTGTCGGCATGGCGCACACCGGCGACGCGGAGCTGGTCGTACTCGTTGTACTTGCCGACGCCACCGAAGGCGATGCGGTCGTAGATCTCGCTGATCTTGTGCAGCGTGCGCGACGGGTTCTCGGCCACCATGGCGATGCCGACGTCGTAGGTCGTGGCGACCAGGGAGCGGCCCCGGGCAATGCCCTTCTGGGCATATTCGGCGCGGTCCTTCATGACCTGCTCCGGCGCCACGTAGTAGGGCATGCTCACGACGCACGCTCCGCTTGCTTGCGGGCGATCAGCGCGGCGAAGCGCTCGGCCACCTCGTCCCCGGGCACCTCTCGGTACCCCGCCGCGTCCACCACGGCGATGATCGGGTAGATGCCGCGGACCAGGTCGGGACCACCGGTGGCGGAGTCCTCGTCGGCAGCGTCGTACAGCGACTGGATGGCGAGGTCGACGGCCTCGTCGCGGCCCAGGCCCTCCCGCCAGCCGAGCTTGATCGTGCTCCGGGCGTCGCGCCCGCCCGAGCCCGTGGCCTGGAAGTCGGTGTCCTCGTAGTGGCCGCCCGTGACGTCGTAGTTGAAGATGCGACCGGCGCTGCGGGCCGTGTCGAACCCGGCGAACAGCGGGACCACGGCGAGGCCCTGCATGGCCAGCGGCAAGTGCTGGCGGACCATCTGGGCCAGTTGATTGGCCTTGCCCTCCAGCGAGAGGGTGGCACCTTCGACCTTCTCGTAGTGCTCGAGCTGCACCTGGAAGAGCCGGACCATCTCAATGGCCATCCCGGCCGTCCCGGCGATGGCCACTGCGGAGAAGCGATCGGCCGGGAAGACCTTCTGCATGGCGTGGCTGGCGATGATGTTGCCCGCCGTGGCACGGCGGTCCCCCGCCATCACCACGCCGTCGAGGTAGCGCAGTGCCACCACGGTGGTGCCGTGGGGTGCCTGCACCGGGGTCAGCGGCTCGGGTGCCCGGGCCGGCGCGTCGGCCTGGCCCGACGTGAGGCGTAGGAGGCCGACGAAGTCCGGCCCCGGATCACGCTCCGGGGGGAAAAGAGGAAGCGCCACGAGTGGTTACTGTCCACCCTTTTGCACGTAGTTCCGCACGAACTCCTCGGCGTTGTCCTCCAGCACCTCGTCGATCTCGTCGAGGAGGTCGTCGAGCTCTGCCTTGATCTTCTCGCCGCGCTCGGAGGTCGCAGGGGCGGCCTCTTCGACTTCGGTCTCGGCCTCGGTCGACCGCGCCCCCGAGCCCTTCCTCTTCTGTTCCTGTTCTGCCATTGTTCGTGTCCCGTCCTGTGGTGCGAGCGTTCTTCGTTAAGAGTTGAGCCGGGTGAGCAGGTCGGACGGTCCTGTGCTCTGCGCCAGAAGTTCGCCAGTGTGCTCGGCTGTTCCCTTGAGGGGGTCCATCATAGGGACGCGCCGCAACGGGTCTGCGCCGACGTCGAACACGAGGGAATCCCAGTTGGCCGTGACGACTGCTTCGGGCCACCGGGCCAGGCACTTGCCGCGGAACCAGGCCCGGGTCCCCCTGGGCGGCTCCCCGACGGCATGGGCCACCTGGGCTGGTGTGACCAGCGAGCGCATGTCCAGACGCCGGAAAACGGACTTGTCCGGCCGCAGGTCGTGGTACTGCAACGCCAGTGCGGCAACCCGGGGGTCCTTCCAGCCGCAGGCGTGCCGGTCCTGGTAGGCCAGCAGGAGCTCGCGCTTGGCCACCCAATCGAGCGTGTCGGCCAGCGAGGCCGGGTCCGACTCCAGGCTGGACAGCACACCCTCCCAGTGCTCCAGCACCAGCGCGCCGACCTCGCCGTCGTCGCCCAGGGCGGCCAGGCCGAACTCCTCGGCGTACTTGCGGGCGGCCCCGAAGATCTCCCACTGCATCTCGAGGGCGGTGGCGGTCGAGCCGTCGGTCAGCGCCAGCGGCCGCATCAGCGTCAGGTCGGCCGAGACCTGGTGCAGCGCGCGCACGGGGTCCGACAGCGAGAGGTCACGGGTCGGGCCGGCCTCGTCCTCGACCATGGCCAGCACGATGGCCGTGCTGCCGAGCTTCAGGAACGTGGCGATCTCCGACATGTTGGCGTCGCCGACGATCACGTGGAGACGTCGGAAGCGCTTGGGATCGGCATGCGGTTCGTCGCGCGTGTTGACGATCGGGCGCTTGAGCGTCGTCTCCAGTCCGACGATCTCCTCGAAGAACTCGGCCCGCTGCGACAGCTGGTAGTGCACCGTGTCGGGATCGAGGGCAGCGGTCTCGGTGCCGACCTTGCCCGATCCGGTGAAGAGGGTCCGCGACACGAAGTGCGGGACGACGCCGTCGATCACCTTGGCGAAGGGCACCGCCCGGTCCATCATGTAGTTCTCGTGGCAGCCGTAGGAGTTGCCCTTGCCGTCGGAGTTGTTCTTGTAGACGATCGGCGCCGGATGGTCCGGGATGCGGAGCGCGGCGGCGATCATGGACCGGCGGAGCACCTCCTCGCCCGCCTTGTCGTAGAGCACTCCCTCCAGCGGCGTCAGGCACTCGGGGCTCGAATACTCGGGATGGGCATGGTCCACGTAGAAGCGGGCGCCGTTGGTCAGGACGGTGTTGGCCAGGTGCGTCTCCACCATGGGCGCCAGGGACCCCTCGCGGGCGAAGCCACGGGCGTCGTTGCCGGGGGTCTCGTCCTCGAAGTCCCAGCCGATCTGCTGCTCCACGTCCGCCGCGTAGGCGTTGACGAGCACCGACGACGCCGCAATGGGGTTCTGCTCGGGTCCGGGCGAAAGGATGCCGTACTCGGTCTCAATGCCGCAGACCTTTGTGATGGCCACGGTGCGACCCTAACTTCTAGAGGTACTGGCCGGTACCGACCCGCTCGATAGAGCGGCCTCCGTGCACTTCACGGTCCTCGGTGAGCAGCGTCCGGACGTACACGATCCGCTCACCCTTCTTGCCCGAGATCCGCGCCCAGTCGTCGGGGTTGGTGGTGTTGGGCAGGTCCTCGTTCTCCTTGTACTCCTGGCGGATCGACTCGAGCATGTCGGCGGTGCGGATCCCGCCCGTCTCCCCGGCGATGACCCGCTTGATGGCCAGCTTCTTGGCCCGCCGGACGATGTTCTCGATCATGGCGCCCGAGGCGAAGTCGCGGTAGTAGAGGATCTCCTTGTCGCCGTTCTGGTAGGTGACCTCCAGGAACCGGTTGTCGTCGTCCTCGCGGTACATCTCGGCCACGGTTCGCTCAATCATGGCCTGGACCGCCTTGGACGGGTCGCCGCCGCCGAGCCGCTTGACCTCCTCGCCGTCGAGGGGCAGGTCGGGCGTGAGGTAGCGGCTGAAGATCTGGCCGGCGGCCTCCTCGTTGGGCCGCTCGATCTTGATCTTCACGTCGAGCCGCCCCGGCCGCAGGATGGCGGGGTCGATCAGGTCCTCCCGGTTGGACGCGCCGATGACGATGACGTCGCGCAACGACTCGACGCCGTCGATCTCGGCCAGCAGCTGGGGCACGATGGTCGACTCCATGTCGGAGCTGATGCCGGTGCCCCGCGTCCGGAAGAGCGACTCCATCTCGTCGAAGAAGACGATGACGGGCATGCCCTCGTCCGCCTTCTCGCGGGCGCGCTGGAAGACCTGGCGGATCTGGCGCTCCGTCTCGCCCACGTACTTGTTGAGCAGTTCCGGGCCCTTGATGTTGAGGAAGAAGCTGCGCACGTTGTCGTTGCCGGTCTTCAGGGCGACCTTCTTGGCCAGGGAGTTGGCCACCGCCTTGGCGATGAGGGTCTTGCCACAGCCGGGCGGCCCGTACAGGAGGATGCCCTTGGGGGCCGGCAGCGAGTACTCCACGAAGAGGTCGCGGTGCATGTAGGGCAGCTCGACCGCGTCGGTTATGGCCTCGATCTGGGTGTCCAGGCCGCCGACGTCGGCGTAGGTGATGTCGGGTACCTCCTCGAGAACGAGTTCCTCGCTCTCGAGCTTGGGCAGCTTCTCGATGAGGAGCTGGGTGCGCGTGTCCATCAACAGCGAGTCGCCGGCCCGCAGCTTCACGCCCAGCATGTCCTCGGAGAGGTCGGCGACCCGCTCCTCGTCGGCCCGGGCGAAGATCACGCAGCGCCGCTTGTCCTCGAGCTGCTCCTTCAGGGTGACGACCTCGCCGGAGAATTCCCCGTCGCGCACGAGCACCACGTTGAGGCTCTCGTTGAGGACGACCTCGTTGCCCTTGCGGATCGCCCCGGGGTCGATGTCGGGGTGCAGGCTGACCCGCATTTTGCGGCCGCTCGAGAAGACGTCGACGGTGCCGTCCTCGTTGATCCCGAGGAACGTGCCGTAGGCCGCCGGTGGCTGGGTGAGCTTCTCGACCTCCTCGCGCAGGGCGGCCAGCTGCTCCTTGGCCTGCTGCAGGGTGAAGGTCAGCTTCTCGTTCTGCGAAGTCGCCTGGGCCAGTTGGCCCTTCGATTCGAGGAGGCGCTCCTCCAGGGCCTGGACCCGGCCGGGGCTCTCCTGCAACCGGCGGCGGAGCGCGTGGATCTCGTCCTCGGCGTCTGCCAGCTCGGCGCGCAGCGCCTCAGCCTGGGCAGCGGCTTCGTCGGGAGTCGCGGTCACTGCCATTCACCCTAGCCCTCGCCCCGGCGCGGACGGCCCGTATTGGCGCTGCACCGCTCCTGCACCGGCGATGCACCGGGTCGGCAGGCCCGGACGGGTACGCTGGGAGACCGGCAAGGCCAGATTGACTGGCCGCGGGGCGCCTCACTACGGTCCCCGTGGGTCGTTGGGCGGCTGCGACAAGGGAGAGAGACAGGTACATGAAGGTCTGGATCGACCAGGATCTCTGCACGGGCGACGGGCTCTGCGAGGAGATCGCGCCTGCCGTCTTCACCCTCCTCGACGACGGCCTTGCCTACGTGAAGGAGGACGGCGACGTCAAGAACGAGCCCGGTGGCTCAGCGGGGATGGCGGCGGTGCCGGCCGACCTCGAGGACGCCGTCGTCGAGGCCTCCGAGGAATGCCCCGGAGAGTGCATCTTCATCGAGCGCGACTAGCGACGCTCCTCAGGGCTCGAGCGCGCCGCCGAGCAACGCCCTGAACTCCTCGTCGGAGATCGCCTCGGCATCCCTGGGTCGGATGCGGATCGTTCCCTTGCCGCTCGAGAGCTCCGGGTGGCGCGCCACAAACCCCCCCTCGCGATCGGCCCGCCAGCCGTAGACGGACACGCCGTGCTTCCACGCCCCGAGGTTCAGCCGTCGTCGGCCCACCCGGTACGCCGGCATCCCGTAGGCGAGAGCCACCTCGGCATCGGGGTGCTCGGCGAGCACAATGGCATGAAGCCGGTCGAAGAGGGGGCGCCGCGCGGGCGGGATGCCCTCGATGTACGCGACGACGCCCGGGTCCACGGTCAGCCCTCCAGTCGACGCGCCGTCGTGAGGAATCCGGTGTGCCCGACCATGCGGTGGTCGGGGCGGACCGAGCGGGCCTCGACGTGCCAGGTGCGCCGCATGATCTCCTGGGTCTCGGCCAGGCCGAAGGGCACGCCGTCCTCGTCCAGCGCCTGGCGCAACAGCGCCGTCTGGTTGATGGTCGGGAGGTAGGCCAGCAGGATGCCCCCGGGGCGGAGGGCCGTCGCCGCGCCGGCGACCACCTTGTGGGGCTCGGGCATGTCGAGCAGGATCCGGTCCAGCTCCGTCTCTTCGATGCCCTCGGTCACGTCGCGGATTTCGACGCGGTAGGGCGCGTCGGGGCCCAACGTGGCCGCCACGTTGGCCCGGGCGCGTTCGGCGAAGTCCTCCCGGAGCTCGTAGCCGACGATGGAGGCTCCGGCCCGCAGGACGGTCATGGAGAGCGCCCCCGACCCGACACCCGCCTCCAGCACCCGCTGCCCCGGTGCGATGTCCGCCGCAATCAGGATGGCGCCGAGGTCCTTCGGGTAGATGACCTGTGCCCCCCGGGGCATCTTGAGCACAATGTCGCTCAGCGTCGGCCGCAGCACCAGGAAGCTGCGCCCGGTGGAGCCGGTCACCCGGCAGCCCTCGGCGGCATCGATGATGTCGTCGTGGGCCAGCACGCCCGCGTGGGTGTGGAAGGTGGCACCGCTCACGAGCGTGAGCAGGTAGCGGCGGTCCTTGGGGTCGATGAGCAGCACCCGCTCCCCCGCCGCGAGGGCGCCCGGCACGGGCCTCAGGCTTCGGCGGCGGGAGCGGTGTTGCGGTCGCGCACGGTGATGAGCACCTGCTCCCCCGGCGACACGGTCACGCTCGACACGGGGCTGGACCGGTCGTTCAGAACGCGGCGGAGGAAGAAGGTGGCACCGGCGAGCAGGAACCAGTACCAATTGCCGGCCACGCCTCGTCGGACCCCGGCGCGCAGGAAGCGCCGCAGGAGCAGGTCCACCTCAGAGCCGCCGGATCTCGACGACGGCCGACTTGGCCCGGCCGCGTCGGCGGCCCGCCAGGAAGGCCAGCGTCAGGAGCAGGATGCCGACGGCACCGGCCACGGCCAGTCCTCGCGGCGCCGCCGCCCGGGCCGAGGCCTCGCCCTCGCCCATCACCTGTGAGTAGGCGGCCTGCAGGTCTTCCCGCGTGATGAGGCGCCCGTTGCTTCCCGCCCTCGTGGTCGTGCCTGCCATCAGCTCGCTCCCTCCTGTCCTTCGATCTCTCTCGCTTCACGCCGGGCGATGACTTCGGGCAGCTTCGCCTGTCCCGGTCCGGCCTGGATCCGCAGCGCCGCCACGGCGATCACGGCGACACCGAGCACGACGGTCACCGCGTAGGGCACCCACGACCAGTCCCCCTCCAGCGCGGTCCCGGTCTCGGTCTGCAGCAGGCGCAGCACCCCGAGGAGGATGAGCAGGAGCCCGAAGGCGAGGAAGAACGATCCGGCGATCCCCATGTAGAGGAAGCGGCCCAGGCCTCGCAGCGGTGCGACCACCTCCTGCTTGAGGTAGTCCACCGTGAGCTGGTAGGCGTCGTCTCCCGCGTTGCGCAGCCCGTGACTCCCGTTGTCCGACGATGGTGTCATGAACGCATAATCCTGGTCTCTGGACCGGTCCTACGCAAACACCGCCCGGGAGGGACGTCTCAGGTGCGGTCCTTGTAGATGTAGGTCGACGACGCCCGGGCCACCAACCGCTCCCCGTCCTGGCCCTCTGTGCGGGCGGTGACGCTGGCCTCCACGAAGGCCACGCGGCGCCCGCCCGACACCACCGTGGCGGTGCAGGTCAGGTCGGCCCCGGGTGGGACGGCGCCCAGGAAGCTGATCTTCATTTCGGCGTTGGAGCAGAAGACCCGGCGGCCCTCGGCGTAGGTGACGGCGGCGGCACCCATGGACGAGTCGGCGAAGGCGCCGAGGAAGCCCCCTTGCATAATGCCGGCGGGGTTGGCGAAGCGCTCGTCCGCCCGCATGCGCCAGACGCAGCGGCCCGGGACCGTCTTGTCGGCGCATGTCATCCCCAGGGTCAAGTCGCTGTTTGGCGGCACCTGCATGCGGGAAGCCATGAACGTGAAGAGTAGGTGACGGCCTGACGGCCGCCGGAAGGGGACGGTTAGGGTTTGACCATGGCGTTGCAGACACCCACTCCGGTCGTACAGGACCCCAGGCTGGTGGAGCTCGGCATCAATGTCGTGCGCGGCATCGCGATGGATGCGCCCGAGGCCGCCCACTCCGGCCACTCCGGCACCGCCATGGCGCTGGCACCGCTGGCCCACGTGCTCTGGACGCGCATCATGAACTACGACCCGCGCGACCCCGAGTGGCCGGACCACGACCGCTTCGTCCTCTCCAACGGGCACGCCTGCATCCTGCAGTACGCCATGCTGCACCTGACCGGGTACGACCTCTCGCTCGAGGACCTGCGCCAGTTCCGCCAGTGGGGCAGCCGCACGCCGGGGCACCCCGAGGCCGGCCACACGGCGGGGATCGACGTCACCACGGGGCCACTGGGGCAGGGGGTGGGCGACGCCGTCGGCATGGCCATCGCCGAGCGCTGGCTGCGGACGACGTTCGGCAGCGACGTGTGCGACCACCGGACCTACGTCATCGCCGGCGACGGCTGCTTCATGGAGGGGGTCTCGCACGAGGCGGCCTCGCTGGCCGGGCATCTCGGCCTCGGCCGGCTGCTCGCGTTCTACGACGACAACCACATCACCATCGACGGCCCGACCGAGCTGGCGTACAACGACAACGTGCCCGAGCGCTTCGCGGCCTACGGGTGGCGGGTGCGCAACCTGGGCGAAATGGCAAACGACGTGGACGCGCTGGAGGCCGCCATCCGGGAGGCGCTCGACGAGCCGGCTGACGGGCCCGACGCCAGACCGACCCTGCTGGTGCTGCGGAGCCACATCGGGTGGCCCTCGCCGAAGCTGACCGACACGGCGGCGGCCCACGGCTCGCCGTTCGGCGCCGAGGAGATCAAGGTGACCAAGGAGCTCCTGGGCCTGCCGCCGGACCAGACCTTCTGGGTTCCCGACGAGGTGCGCGACTTCTACGGCCAGCAGATCGCCCGCGGCGCGGAGCGCCACGCCGCCTGGACCGAGCGCTTCAAGGCCTGGAAGGGCGACCGGGCGGCCTGGGAGGCCGCGCAGGCCGGGCGGGGGTTGGCGGGCTGGGCGGACGACCTGCCCGGATTCGACGCCGGCACCCAGCTCGCCACCCGCCACGCCATCAACCAGTGCATCGACGCGACGGCGGGCAAGCTGCCGGGGTTGCTGGCCGGCTCGGCCGACCTGACCGGCAACAACGGCGTCAAGGTAAAGGGCGCCGAGATGCAGTCCCGCCAGACGCCCGGGGGGATTCAGATCCACTACGGCATCCGCGAGCACGGCATGGGGTCGGCCATGAACGGCATGGCGCAGCACGGGGGTGTCCTGCCCGTGGGCGGAACGTTCTTCTGCTTCTCCGACTACATGCGACCCGCCGTCCGCCTGGCCGCGCTGACCGGGACGCACGTCATCTACTCCTGGACCCACGACTCGGTCGGCCTGGGCGAGGACGGCCCGACCCACCAGCCGATCGAGCATCTGGCCTCCCTGCGGGCCATGCCCGGGCTCAGCATCATCCGCCCGGCCGACGCCAACGAGACGGCCCAGGCCTGGCGCCTGGCCGTCGAGGCGGACGGGCCGGTCGGTCTGGTCCTGACCCGCCAGAACGTGCCCGTCCTGGCCGCCACGGCGGAGCGGGCAGCCGACGGCGTCGACCGTGGCGCCTACGTCCTGGTCGACAGCGACGGGCCGCCCCGGATCGTCCTGGTCGGCACCGGTAGCGAGGTCCAGCACTGTGTCGACGCCGCCGCGGTGCTGGCCCAGTCAGGGGTGCAGGCGCAGGTGGTGTCGTTCCCGTCCTGGGACCGCTTCGAGCAGCAGCCCGACGACTACCAGGACTCGGTGTTCCCGCCGGATGTGCCTGTGGTGAGCATCGAGGCCGGCGCCACCTTCGGCTGGGACCGCTACGCCGACGACGCCATCGGGATCGACCACTTCGGCGCGTCGGCCCCGGGGGCGGTCGCCATGGAGAAGTTCGGGATCACCGCCGAGCACGTGGTGGAACGGGCCCGGGCCCTCCTGGCCGAACTGGGTGGCTGACCCCGTACCGGCGGTGCGCCGCCGGCGACACGGAGCGCGACGAAGGGAGCAATTGACATGACCCGATTGCAGGACCTCTACGAGATCGGTGGCCAGAGTGCCTGGCTCGACAACCTGCGCCGGGACTGGCTCGAAGGGGGCCAGTTGGCCGAGTTGCTCGCACTGGGCGTGCGCGGCATCACGTCCAACCCGACCATCTTCGCCAACGCCATCAGCGGCCAGGACACCTACGACGACCAGTTCCGCGCCCTCATGAAGGACCACACGGTCGACGGCGCCTACTGGGAGATGGCCATCACCGACATCACCAACGCGCTCGCCATGCTGCGCCCGCTCTACGACGAGAGCGACGGTGAGGACGGCTACGTCTCGCTCGAGGTCTCGCCGGCCCAGGCCCACGAGACGGCGGACACGGTCACGTCGGCGCGCGACCTGCACGCGCGCATCGACCAACCCAACCTCTTCGTCAAGGTGCCGGCGACGAAGGAGGGTGTGCCGGCCATCGAGACCCTGATCGGCGAGGGGCACAGCATCAACGTCACCCTGATTTTCGGGCTCGACCGCTACGACGAGGTCATGGAGGCCTACCTGAAGGGCCTCGAGGCCCTGGTGGCCGCCGGGCGCGAGGCCGAGCTGTCCAAGGTGGCCAGCGTCGGCTCCTTCTTCGTCAGCCGGGTCGACACCGAGGTCGACCGCCGCCTGGTGACCCTGGCCGGGGGGGAGCAGGGTGACCCCGCCATCCTCGGTCTGCGCGGCACCGCCGCGGTGGCCCAGGCGCAGGCGGCCTATCAGCACTTCCACCGCACCTTCTCCGGCGACCGCTGGGAGGCACTGCGGGCGAAGGGCGCCCGCGTGCAGCGGCCGCTGTGGGCCTCGACCTCGACCAAGAACCCGGCCTACTCCGACCTGCTCTACGTGGACAGCCTGATCGGCCCGGCCACGGTGAACACCATGCCGGAGCCGACGCTGCGCGCATTCGAGGAGCACGGGACGCTCAAGCGCACGGTCGACGCCGATCCGGACGGGGCGACCACCGCGCTGGCCCGGCTGGCCGACGCCGGCATCGACATGCTCGATGTGGAGCAGACGCTCGAGGACGAAGGCGTCCACTCCTTCTCGAAATCGTTCGACGAGCTGGTGCAGAAGCTGACCGACAAAGCCGCTACCTTCTGAGCCGGCAGCACAACCGAGAGGAGCGCGCATGAAGATCGGCATGATCGGACTGGGCAAGATGGGCGCCAACATGACCGAGCGCCTGCTCAAGGGCGGGCACGAGGTGGTGGCCTACGACCTGAACGCCGACGCGGTCAAGGCGGCGTCGGCCAAGGGCGCGGAGGCGGCGACGAGCCTGGCCGACCTGGCCGAGAAGCTGGACTCCCCCCGGGCGGTCTGGGTGATGCTGCCCGCCGGGCACATCACGGACTCGACGGTCGAGGAGCTGTCCGGGATCTTCGCGAAGGGCGACGTCATCATCGACGGTGGGAACTCCAACTACAAGGAGTGGAAGGCGCTCGCCGACAAGCTCGAGAAGACCGGGGTCGGCTTTGTCGACGCCGGGACGTCGGGCGGCGTGTGGGGCCTGACCGAGGGCTACTGCCTCATGGTCGGTGGCACCAAAGAGGCGGTGGCGGTCGTCGAGCCGGCCCTCCTGACCCTGGCGCCCGAGGGCGGCTACGCCCACGTGGGCCCGGTCGGCGCGGGGCACTTCGTGAAGATGGTGCACAACGGCGTCGAGTACGGGCTCATGCAGGCCTACGCCGAGGGCTTCGAGATCATGGGCAAGGCCGACGAGTTCGACCTCGACCTGCACGAGATCGCCTCCATCTGGCGCTACGGCTCGGTGGTGCGCAGCTGGCTGCTCGACCTGGCCGAGCGGGCGCTGCGGCCCGGGGCCGGCTTCGACGACATCAAGGGCGTGGTGGTCGACTCGGGCGAAGGCCGCTGGACGGCGCAGGAGGCCATCGACCGTGGCGTCCCCGCACCGGTCATCGCCACCTCGCTCTTCACCCGCTTCGCCTCCCAGGAACCGGACTCGCTCCAGCTGAAGATGCTCTCCGCGCTGCGCAACCAGTTCGGCGGCCACGCCGTCACGCTGGAGTCGGGTGAGCAGGGTCTCGAGACCGAGACTCCGACGCCCTAATTGTCGTCCATGCTCACCCCCGTCGAGGACGTCCCCCACGCCTTCAGTGACGCCGTGCGCGAGGCCTTCGCGGCCCGCCCGGGCCCGCGCTTCGCGCTGGTGCTCTCGGGCGGCCCGACGGCGCAGGCGTGCTACGAGGTCCTGGCCACCGCCGGCGACATCGACTGGGGCGTGGTCGACATTTACGTCGGGGACGAACGCGTGGTCGCGCCCGACGACGAGGACGCCAACCAGCGCCTGATCAAGGAGGCCCTCATCGACCGGGTGGGTGGCGTCGGTTCCTTTTCGCCGATGCCCACCGTGGGCCCCATCGGGGAGTGCGTGGCCGCGTACCAGCGCACCATGTCGGATCTGGTGACCGGTCCGGGGATCGACCTGATCCACTTGGGCATGGGCCCGGACGGGCACACGGCCTCGCTGTTCCCGGGTGCTCCGACGCTCGACGCCGAACCGGGTGTGCTGGTGCTGGCCACCGAGGACCCCAACGGCGTCAACCCGCACCCGCGCCTCACCCTGACGCTGCCGGCCATCAATTCGGCCCGGCTCGCGGTCTTCACCGTGTCCGGAGCGTCGAAGGCAGCGGCCGTGGCGGCGCTCCTCCGCGGCGACGACCTCCCCGCCTCCCGCGTCCATGCCGGGCGGGACCTGTGGCTGGTCGACGGCGCCGCGCGCGCCGAAGCCCCCTAGATTGGCCTCAATGCTCTCCGACGCCGATCTGCTCCGCACTCCTCTCGACGACCTGACGGCACTGGCCCGTGTGGTGCGCGACGGCGCGCACGGGCGCCGGGTCACCTACTCGCCCAAGGTCTTCATCCCGCTGACCATGCTGTGCCGGGACCGCTGTGGCTACTGCACGTTCGCCAAGGCGCCGGCCCGCGTCACCGCGCCCTACCTCCTCCCCGAGGAGGTGCTGGCCATCGCCGAGGCGGGCAAGGCAGCCGGCTGCCACGAGGCCCTCTTCACCCTGGGCGAGCGGCCCGAGCTGCGGTACCCCGTGGCGGCGGAGTGGCTGGCCGGCCAGGGCTACGCCTCGACGGTGGACTACCTCGCCGCCATGTGCCGCCTCGTCCTGGAGGAGACCGGCCTGCTCCCCCACGCCAACGCCGGCGCGCTCGACGCCGGCGAGCTGGCCTCGCTGCGCCCGGTGGCGGCCAGCCAGGGGATGATGCTCGAGTCGCTGGCCGAGGGCCTCGACGCGCACCGGGGCGCGCCCGACAAGGTGCCGGCCCGCCGGCTGGCCACGCTCGAGTTCGCCGGTGAGCTCGCCATCCCCTTCACCACCGGCATTCTGGTGGGCATCGGCGACGACCGGAGCGGCCAGCTGGCCGCCCTGCACGCCATCGCCGAGGCGCACGCCCGCCACGGGCACGTGCAGGAGGTGATCGTGCAGAACTTCCTGCCCAAGCCCGGCACGGCCATGGCCAAGGCGGCGCCGTGCCCGCCCGAGGACCTGCAGTGGGCGATCGCGGCGGCCCGCCTTGTGCTCCCCCCCGACATCCACGTGCAGGCGCCGCCCAACCTCTCCGACGACCTGGGCCCGTTGCTGCACGCCGGCATCGACGACTGGGGCGGTGTCTCGCCGGTCACGGCCGACCACGTGAACCCCGAGCGGGCCTGGCCGGCGCTCGACATCCTGCGCGAGGCCACCGAGGCGGCCGGCCACACGCTGGCGCCCCGCCTGACCATCTACCCCACCTTCGCCCACGACCCGGGCCGCTGGCTCGACGCGGCGCTGCACTTCCCGGTGCTCGACGCCTCCGACGCCGAGGGGCTGGCCCGCGACGGCTCGTGGTGCTCGGGGGGCGGGGAGCCGCCGCCCCCGCTGCTCGACCAGACGTCCCCGCCCCGCGCCGCGGCGGGCGCCCTCTCGACCGGCGGTGGTGCCGTCGCCGAGGTGCTGGCCGGCGTGGCCCTGGGCCAGGAGGTGGGCGAGGCGGAGATCGTCACGCTCTTCAGCGCCCGCGGCCCCGAGGTGCGCCTGGTGGCCGAGGTGGCCGACGACCTGCGTCGCCGCATCGCCGGCGACGACGTGACCTTCGTGCGCAACCGGAACATCAACTACACCAACGTCTGCACGTTCAAGTGCCGCTTCTGCGCCTTCTCCAAGGGGCCGCTCTCGCTCAACCTGCGCGGGGCGCCCTACCTGCTGGAGCTCGACGAGATCACCCGCCGGGTGGCCGAGGCCGTCGACGAGGGGGCCACCGAGGTCTGCCTGCAGGGCGGCATCCACCCCAACTTCGACGGGGACTACTACCTGCACGTGTTGGAGGCGGTGCGGGCCGGCTCGCCCGACATCCACATCCACGGCTTCACCGCGCTGGAGGTGACCGAGGGAGCGCGGCGCTCCGAGGTGCCCCTGGCCGAGTACCTGACCCGGCTCAAGGAGGCCGGCCTCAAGACGCTGCCGGGCACGGCGGCCGAGATCCTCGACGACGACGTGCGCGCCCTCATCTGCCCCGACAAGATCAACACCGAGGAGTGGCTGGAGGCGCACCGCACCGCACACGGGGTGGGCCTGCGCTCCAACATCACCATCATGTTCGGCTCGGTCGAGCAGCCGGTGAGCTGGGCCCGTCACATGGTGCGCACGCGGGCGTTGCAGCGCGAGACCGGTGGCTTCACCGAGTTCGTGCCGCTGCCCTTCGTACACATGGCCACCCCGATCTACCTCCAGAAGAAGGCCCGGCGGGGACCGACCTTCCGCGAGACCCTGCTCATGCACTCGGTGGCGCGCATCGCCTACGTGGGCGACATCGACAACATTCAGGTCAGCTGGGTCAAAATGGGCGGCGAGGGCGCGCGGCAGGTGCTGCGCGCCGGGGCCAACGACCTGGGCGGCACGCTCATGGACGAGAACATCTCGCGGGCGGCGGGCGCGCAGCACGGCCAACGCATGGGCGTCGAGGAGCTGGAGGCCATTGTGGCGCCGCTCGGGCGGCCACTGGTGCAGCGCTCGACCCTGTACGCGTCGGCCGGCGCGCCGGCGGGCGCGTGACCGACGAGGCCGAGGCCTCGGCGCGTCGGAGCGCCTTCGACGTCCTCACCGACGGCTACGAGCTCTCGACGGCGCAGGCCCGCGAGCTGCAGGACATGATCGGTTCTCTCGGGGACCTGGCGCGCGAGGGCACGTCCGTGGGCGACCTCAAGATCGCCAACGCGGCGCTGGCCGAGATGGCCGAGGCCTTCCGGGTCTTCCGCCCCTACCGTCACATCCGCAAGATCACGATGTTCGGCTCGGCGCGCACGAAGCCGGACGACCCGATCTACATCCTCGCCCGCGACCTGGCCGCCAAGCTGGCCGCAGCCGACTGGATGGTCGTCACCGGCGCCGGACCCGGCATCATGGCCGCCGGGTTGGAGGGCGCCGGGCGGGACCACGCCTTCGGGGTCAACATCCGCCTGCCCTTCGAGGGCGACGCCAACCCCTTCATCGCGCAGGACCCGAAGCTCGTCGAGATGCGGTACTTCTTCACCCGCAAGCTCATGCTGATCAAGGAGTCCCACGCCTATGCCGTCCTGCCCGGCGGCTTCGGCACCCAGGACGAGTCCTTCGAGCTGCTGACGCTGCTGCAGACGGGCAAGGCCGAGCCGGCGCCCGTCGTCATGATCGAGACCCCGGGGGGCACCTACTGGCACTCGTGGCTGCGCTTCGTGCGCGAATCGGCCATCGACGCCGGGTGGGTGTCGCCGGAGGACCAGGCGTTGTTCAAGGTGACGAACACGTTGGAGGAGGCGTGCGAGGAGATTCTGGGCTTCTACCGCAACTACCACTCCATCCGTTGGGTCGGGGACCTGCTGGTGCTCCGCATGCAGGTGCAACCGAGCAAGGCCGAGGTGGCCGACCTGAACCGCCGCTTCGCCGACATTGTGGTGCGGGGCAACATCCGCACGGCCGGTCCCTTCCCCCCGGAGCGCAACGACCACCCTGAGCTGCCCCGGCTGGCCTTCCGTTTCGACCGCTTCCACTACTCCCGCCTGCGCCAGCTCATCAACGCCGTCAACGAGTGCACGGGGTGAACCGCGGCGGGGCTCGACGCGGCCTGGCCGCGCTGGTGCCCCTGCTCGCGCTGGCGGGCCTCGGCCTCCCGGTGGCGGGGTCTCCGGCGGGCGCGGCCACTCCCCCGGTCAACTCGGTGGTGCCGTTCGGCACGACGGGCATCGGCGCCAACGCCGTGGCTGACGCCAACGCGCCCCTCGTCGGCCTGGCGGTCACGCACGACGGCGCCGGTTACTGGATGGCCGGCCGCGACGGCGGGGTCTTCGACTACGGCGACGCGGGGTTCTTCGGCTCGGCCGGGTCGCTGCACCTCAATGCGCCCATCGTCGGCATGGCGGCCACCGCCGACGGCGGGGGCTACTGGCTGGTGGCGGCCGACGGCGGCATCTTCAGCTACGGCGATGCTGGCTTCTTCGGCTCGGCCGGGTCGCTGCACCTCAATGCGCCCATCGTCGGCATGGCGGCCACCCCCGACGGCGGGGGCTACTGGCTGGTGGCGGCCGACGGCGGCATCTTCAGCTACGGCGACGCCCGCTTCTTCGGCTCGGCCGGGTCACTGGTCCTGAATGCGCCCATCGTCGGCATGGCGGCCACCCCCGACGGCGGGGGCTACTGGCTGGTGGCGGCCGACGGCGGCATCTTCACCTACGGCGACGCGGCCTTCGAGGGCTCCGCCGGGTCCCTCGTGCTGAATGCGCCGGTGACCGGCATGGCGGCGACGGGCGACGGAGACGGCTACTGGCTCGTGGCCCGGGACGGTGGGGTCTTCACGTACGGCGACGCCGGTTACTTCGGCTCGCTGGGCGGGGCGACACTGCCCGGCCCCGTCGTGGGTGTGGCCGCCGCCACCCCGCAAGCGGGGTACTTCCTGGCGCTCGGCTCCGAGCCCCTGGCCGGCGAGGTCGTCGGGATCGACCCCGGGCACAACGGGCTCAACTACAGCGCGCCCGGCGTCATCAACCAGCCGGTGTTCAACGGCACCGGGGAAGAGCCCTGCGACACCACGGGCACGGCGACCGACAGCGGCTACACGGAGGCGCAGTTCAACTTCAACGTCGCCACCTACCTTGACGCCGATCTGCAGGCGGAAGGAGCGACGGTGGTGCTGACCCGGCCCGACAACGACGGCGTCGGGCCCTGTGTCACGACGCGGGCCGCCATCGTCAACGACGCGCACGCGGCGGTGGCGGTCGACATCCATGCCGACGGGGGGCCGGAGGGCGGGCGGGGCTTCGCCGTGCTGGAGCCGACGGCGGACGGCCCGAACAACGGTGTCATCACCTCCTCGGCGGCCTTCGCCGCCACCATGCGCAACGCGTTCGTGGCCGGCACCACCATGCCGGTCAGCACCTACGACGGGGTCGACGGCCTGCAGCCCCGCAACGACCTGGCCGGCCTCAACCTCACGACGGTGCCCAAGGTCCTGATCGAATGCGGCAACATGCGCAACGCGGCCGACGCCGCCCTGCTCGTGACCCCCGCCTTCCAGCAGGCCGCGGCCACCGCCATGGCCCAGGCCATCACGAGCTTCCTCGGCGGCGGCCCGGGCTGAATCAGGCCGGCGCGCCGAGAGGCGCCCGCACCAGCGTCGTGTAGACGTGCCCCTGGGGCGAGGGCGCGGAGGAGACCAGGTCGACGTGCGTCACGGCGAAGCTCGACGCGAAGGGGATCCCTGCCAGTTCGGCCTGGGCCTGCGGGCCCAGCCGGCCCTTGACACGGGCCAGGGTGAGATGGCCGTTGAAGGGCGGTTCGGCGCCTTCGCGCCCCGCCAGAATCGGCTTGGTGGCGCGGTGCACGTGCGCCGCCAGCTCGTCGAGGCCCTGCGCCGGGAGCTGCAGCACCCGCACCCGCGAGAACCAGGCCGTGGCCGGGCCGAGGTGGCAGTCGACCGGCCCGGGCTGGTGCCGGGCGGCGTGACGGAGCGCGTCGTGCAGGGACTCGAGCTGCTCCCCGCCGACGTCGCCGAGGAAACGCAGCGTCACGTGCCAGCGGGTCGGCCCGACCAGCCGGAGGTTCTTCCGGTGCCCGAGCTCGAGCGCGGCCAGCCGCTGACGCGTCGCGTCGTCGGGCCAGGCGGCCACGAACGCACGCACCCGGCCGGCCGTCTCAGTCGGCGCCGTCGTCGAGTGGGTCGCGGGCGGAGCGGGGTCGCTCGCGCAGGGCGGCCACGGAGCGCTCCAGCGCCCGCCGGGCCTTGAGGAGGCGCCGCTCCAGGGCGAGGGCCTCCCCCGTCTCGGCAGAATCGGGGTCCCCGGCGGAGGCGAGCCGCAGGGCATCGAGCGCCATGTCGCTCAGCTCCTCGAGGAGGCCGTCCAGTCGGTCGGCCAGCTCGGTGACGGCCTCGTTGGAGGGGCTCACTTGGGCAGTGGCGTGTGCTGCACCGTGTAGGCGCCCTCGGCGTAGGCGGCCCGCATCACCTTCTTGTCGAACTTCCCGACGCTCGTCTTGGGTATCTCGTCGACGAAGGTCCACTGGTCGGGCAGCCACCAGCGCGGCACGCGGCCCACCAGGAAGTCGAGCAGGTCGGCCGGCGCCGGCGTGCGTCCCGGCTTCGGCACCACGGCGACGAGCGGGCGCTCGGACCATTTGGGGTCCGGGATGGCGATGACCGCCGCCTCGAAGACGTCGGGATGCGCCATCACGGCGTTCTCGAGCTCGACCGAGGAGATCCACTCGCCGCCCGATTTGATGACGTCCTTGGTCCGGTCCGAGATCGTCATGTAGCCCTGGGTGTCGAGCGTGCCGACGTCGCCGGTGCGGAGCCAGCCGTCGCGGAACTTCGCCGGGTCCTCGTCCTTGTAGTACGAGCCGGTGACCCACGGGCCGCGGATCTCGAACTCCCCCACCGACGTGCCGTCGTTGGGCAGCACAGTGCCGTCCTCCTCCACGACGCGCACCTCGACCCCGGCCACCACGCGACCGGCCTTGATTTTGTAGTACATGTCGTCGTGGCCGTCGAGGCGCCGCGCCGGGGGCAGTCCGAAGGCGGCGAGCGGACTGGTCTCGGTCATGCCCCAGCCCTGGATGATGGTGGCCCCGAAGCGGTCCTCGAAGGCTTCGATGAGGGTCTGCGGGACGGCGGCGCCGCCGGCCGTGATGCCGCGCACGGTCGAGAAGTCGATCGGCGTGTCGAGCGCCAGCAGGCCGTTCCAGATGGTCGGCACGCCGCAGGCCAGCGTCGGGTGGTGCTCGTTGATGACGGCGGCCAGGTTCGCTCCCATGAGGAACATCTGCGGCATGATCATGTCGGTGCCGGCCAGCCACGCTCCGTAGGGGGTGCCCCAGGCCATGGCGTGGAACATGGGCACGATGATGAGGATGCGATCCGGCTCGGTCATACCGACCGAGGAGGCCGCCTGCTCGGCCATGGTGTGCAGCCAGATGGAGCGGTGCGAGTACACGACCCCCTTGGGGCTGCCGGTCGTCCCGCTCGTGTAACACATGGCTGCTGCGGACCGCTCGTCGAGTTCGGGCCAGTCGAATCCCGGCTCCTCGGCTGCGAGCACACGCTCGTAGGAAAGCGTCTCGCCGAGCGAAGAGGTGTCCCCCTCCCCCACCACGATGATGGTCTCGACGGTCTTCAGGTCGTCCTTTATGGCCGCCAGCAACGGGATGAGCGAGGCGTCGACGATGATGCAGCGGTCCTCGGCGTGGTTGACGACGTAGGCCAGCTGGTCGGCCGGGAGGCGAATGTTGAGCGTGTGCAGCACAGCGCCCATGGCGGGAATGGCGAGATAGGCCTCGAGGTGACCCTGGTTGTTCCAGCAGAAGGTGCCGACGCGGTCACCCTCCTCGATGCCCAGGCGGGTCAGGGCGGCGGCCAGCTTCTCCGCCCGGATCGCCACCTCGGTGAAGGTGGCCCGGCGGCTCCCGCCCTCCTCCACGGTGATGACGGCGCTGTCGCCGTGGACCCGCTGCCCATGGCGCAAGATGTCTCTGATCAGGAGCGGGGCGTCCTGCATGGTGCTTTGCATGCTCCAAGTATGACGAGCGCGTCTTTCCCGTGCTCAGACGGCCGGCCCACGGACCTCCGAGCGGCTCCATTGCCGTCCCGGGTCTGGCGCCCGTCGGCGAGCGGTGGTGGTCCGGGCGTCCGCCGGCGCCGAGCTTCAGGCCCCCCGGCGGCTCAGCGCGTCCACTTCTTCTGCCATTTCTTCCACCGGTCGAGCCTCGCCTGCGCCTCGGTGTCGCCTGCGTCGGCGGCCGCCCCGTTTCGCCTCTGGGACACCCGGTAGAGCATGTTGCCGACGAGGATGACGAACACCCCGCCGAGGAAGGCAACCGCCCGATCGGTGAGTACGAGAGCCAGTATGGCGAGGGGTGCACACAGGACCAGCCCGATGAGGACGACATCGAAGAGGAACGAACCGATCCCCCCTCCTCCGCTCGCGGCGTCGCGATGCCACAGCACCAATCCAGCCAAGAGGCCCAGAGCGACACCTCCTCCGACGATGAAGCGGATCGCATGGAGGTCCCAGAAACCCGAGAGGCGCTGCGAGAGCCTCGGCGATGTGGGGTCGGACGGGGCGGGTGGTTCAGGCGTCGGATCGTCGGATCGGGCAGGCAACAAATCGCTGATCTACCAACGCTAGATCCACGGTCGCCCCTTGTCAGCGACCCCGGGCCCGCAGGTGCCGGAGCCCACGCCACACGGCGCGGCCACGATGACTACGGCCGCAGCGTCTCGCAGACGGGGAACTCTTCGATGTCCGGCGGCCCCTGCATGGAGACACCGGCAATTGCAGTCGCTTCCTGGACCCGGGCAGCTCCCTGCGGTAGCGGTCGTCGAACCGTACCTCGGCGCCATCCCCGTTGCAGGCGCGTGCCGAATCACCCCGCAGCGCGCAACTTCGTCACCAGTTGGTCGAACATCGGGTAGGCGCTCCTGCCTCCGATGGCGTCGATCGTCGGTTCCCACATGTCCCACCGGTCGATGAGGCGCCGCCCGAGCAACGACCTGATGAGCTCGAAGTCGAAGCCACCGTGCTTCTCGAGCGCTCCCAATTGCTCGAAGTAGTCGAGTTCTCGGTACAGCACGTATGCCCGCTCGGAGTTCTCGGCGACGAAGCGCGCCATGGCGTCCCGCAACGCCTCCTTCGAATCGAACTGTGCAACAAGGCGACGTGTCTCCTCCAAGGGGCGCTCGTCCCAGCGCCGGAAGAACTCGACGGCCGTCTCGGCCTGGCGCCCGATGCGTGTTTCTCGCGCCTGCTTCGCGGCAAAGATCACGGCACCGATCGCGCCGAGCAGTGCCAGGGCGCTCACGGCGGTCGCAATCGCAGTTACCTGTTCAGCCCAGTTCGGCATCCGGACGTCCTCCACTCACATCGATGGCTGCTCGAAAGTAGCCCCCTCTGACGTGTCCGGAGTCGGCGCTGTGGCATCACATACCCTTTACGGGCGTGAGGGACCCCGGACCACTCGTGGCGTCGGGCCGCGACTCGGACATCTTTGCGTATGGTCCCGGCCTGGTGCTGCGGCGCTCTCGGGAGGGTCGTTCGATGCTCCAAGAGGCTCGCGTCATGGAGTACGTGCGAGGCCAGGGATTCTCCGTGCCCGCGGTCGAAGAAGTGAGCGAAGACGGTCTCGACATGGTGATCGAGCGCATCGAGGGTCCCGACATGGTGGCAATGATGGGCAGTCGACCCTGGGCAATACCGCATCTGGGGCGGATGCTGGCCGACCTCCATCATGGGCTCCATGAGCTGGCCGCGCCCGCCTGGTTGGAGGACGCGCCGGTAGGACGTGGAGTTGGTCTCCTCCATTTGGATCTCCATCCACTCAACGTGATGATGGGTCCCAGAGGCCCGGCCGTCATCGACTGGGCGCGGGCGTGTCGAGGTGATCCCGACGTCGACGTGGCGATCGCCTGGGTCCTCATGGCGAGCGGGGAGGTGCCGGCGGGTCGGTTCATGCGGATGGTCCTCGGTCGCGCGCGCGCCGCGCTCGTCAAGAGCTTCCTGGGCTCCTTCGAC
This sequence comes from uncultured Acidimicrobiaceae bacterium, assembly GCA_963783965.1. Taxonomy (GTDB): domain Bacteria; phylum Actinomycetota; class Acidimicrobiia; order Acidimicrobiales; family RAAP-2; genus Bog-473. The sequence goes on from CAWAPQ010000002.1 coordinate 439,439, forward strand.
ATCGATGCCGTCAGACTGCGTCTCCGCGACGTGGTGGAATGGAAGGTGGCGGATCCCCACATTTCCGCGCCCGAGCAAGCCCGTATGTGGCAGCTGGCGCACGCGTCGGGTGGCGGTACCTGCGGATAGCGGCCTCTCTGGGAAGGGCAGTGCGGCCCAGCCACCGGGTCCCACGACGTCGGCTGAACGCCGAGAGGGCCAGACGGGTTCCGCATACGCTGGCGGGGTGCCGTCGCCGGGCGAGTCCAAGCGCACGCCCCTTTCATCGTTTCGCGATCGGGTAGCCCGGGCCGCCGGTCGCGCCGCTGCGAGTATGGACCTGGACCCCGATGCGGCCCTCCAGGCTGCCCGAGCGACCCTGGACTGGTCGATTCGTCACCGTGGACCCGACTCGTCCATGGCAATCAAAGCCAGGAGCGAGGTCGCGCACCATCTGGAGCGCGCGGGCCGGTACGAGGAGGCCGTTGAGCTCAGAGCCGATGTGGTCGCTCAGCTCCGGCTCCAACTCGGAGCGGAGCATCCGAGCACGCTTGCTGCAGAAGGGCTCCAGGCCTTTGACCTCGATCATCTCGGTCGCCACAGCGAGGCTCGACGTGTCTTCGAACGCGTTCTCGCTGCACGAACCGATGCGTTGGGGGCGGACGATCCACTGACCTTGTTGGCCATGGAGTGGCTCGGGTGCAACCTCAGGCGACTCGGAGACCTCGACGGGTCACGGCGCGTCCTCGAGAACGCCGTGGACCGCTATCAGCGTCTCGGCGCCGGACAGACCGAGGAATGCATGAAGGCGCGATCGCATCTGGCGACGACGCAGTTCGAAATGGGTCAGATCAGTGAGGCATGTGAGCAACGCAGGCAGATCGTGGGTGTCCGGGCAACGACCTTGGGTCCCGATGATCAGTCGACCCTGAGCTCGCTCGAAAACCTTGCGAGCACCCTCGAATGGCTCGACGAATTCGATGAGGCCGAAGTGATCTACCGGGGCCTGCTCGTCTCGAGGACTCGCGTGCTGGGCATGGCTCACCCAGACACCGAGCGGACCAGGGAGATCCTGACCGCCCTGGAGAAGGGCACCGAGTCGGATCCATAGACGTCTGGATGTGGTGCTCCGAAAACGCGTCGCCCGGGGTTGGCGAACGAGCTCGCGACGTTGCGGGCACGGGAACGATTCGGATCCCTCGGACGATGGCTGCGCAATGCCTTACAGTCTCAACAACGACGACATCCGAGGAGGAGCGTGCGACGTATGGGCCGACCTGTCGTTCATGAAGCCCTCGGACGCCTCACCTCGATCTCACTCCGGCTCCAGCAAGGTGACTCGGGCGTCTCCGCCCGTGCGCGAGTGGTGCGGTAGGCCCGGCAGACACATGGAACGTGGGGATGCCGCCGCCCTTCAGCGGTTGATCGACAAGGATGAGATAGTCGACCTCGTCCATTCGTATTCGTACTGCGTCGATCACAGGCTCTACGACGAAGTCGTGCAGCTGTTCACCGAGGACTGCGTGGTCGACTACGGACCGGGCGTCCCGCCCGTGAGATCCAGGGCCGGTCTCCGGCAGATGTTCGGACATCCCGATGCAGGGTTCGCCGCAACGAGCCACCACAACGCGAACGTGCTTGTGACATTCGAGGACACGGAGCATGCGTCGGTGCGCACATCAGTGTACGCCTGGCACCAGCGGGCCGACGGGAGCACGCCCCGCCTCTGGGGCTATTACCACGACGCGGTCGTCCGCCTTCCCGAGGGATGGCGCATCGCGGAGCGACAGCTCCGGACCCTCGGGGTAGAGGATTGGACCATGGAGATGCATTCGGCCCTCGATGGCGAAGCCGGGTCGCATTCCAGGCACTGATCCACCTCGCTGCCCTCGTGGGCCGGCACAACGTCATTGGCACTACGTTCACCGTGTGGTGGTGAGAGCGGAAGGAGGCAACGGTGGTCGATGACTTGATTGATCCACGGCGGAGCGAGCCCGATTTCCTTCTCGGTGAGCGGGCCATGCTCGAGTCCTGGCTGGATTTCCATCGCACGACACTCGAACTCAAGACCGAGGGGCTCAGCGACTCGCAACGAAAGTCCCGGCCGGTGCCGACCTCGAGGCTCTCCTTGCACGGGTTGGTCCGCCATATGGCCGAGGTGGAACGGAATTGGTTCCGGAGGGTTCTCGCGGGAGAGGACATCGGCTTCATCTGGGTCGATCCAGCGTTGGAGGACAGCGAGTTGGTGCCCCTCGACGACGCCGACTGGGAGGCGGACCTGGCCGCGTGGAAGGTCGAATGCGAGGCCAGTCGCGCCATTGCCGCCAAGAGGGAGCTCAATGACACCGGACTGCGCCGTGGCCGGCCGTGTGGTCTGCGTTGGATCTACAACCACATGATCGAGGAATACGCCCGTCACAATGGTCACGCCGACCTGATCCGAGAACTCGTGGACGGCGCCGTCGGTTGCTGAGTCCGATCTCCTGGGCCGCAGTCCCCGATCCAACCCTTCGACCGGTGACGGAACACGCGGGGCGCGCCGGGGAGCAGCGCGGCTGGACGAACCCTGGTTTGCATGTGCCCCCTCCTTTCTTCTCCTCGCGCCCGACACCAGACCGGTAGGTTGAACCAATGCGCGGCGGGAACGGCGTGGTGATCGCTGGCAACCACCCCGCCCGGGTGGTGTGCCGAATGCTGCGACCGTGGGAAGGCGTCCTTCGTACCCTGCCACGGCTCGTTCTCGTGCTGGTACTGGTCGCACTCAGCAGCTGGTCCGCTGCCGTCACCGACGGAACTGCTGCCGGGGCGGCTGCAGCGGGGAGCCCGGTGCTGCGTCCTCTCCGCCCGTGCGGCGACCTGACCTCCGTGAGCCTCCTGTCGCCGACACGAGTGCCGGTGCAGCTCTCGTCGGCACGAGTGTCCGGCGTGAACGGCGCAGGGTACTGCGACGTGATGGGTGAGATCGGCCCTGGATTCTCCTTCGATCTCCACCTGCCCCAATCGACCTACGAGGGGCAGTACGTACAGGAGGGGTGCGGCGGGTTCTGCGGTTTTGCCTGGCCTTCCGCACCGTTTGTGGCTGACGGCTGCCCAGCAGTGACCGGGAACACCCTGGCGATCGCTGTGGACAACGAGGGGCATGCGTCCACGTCGACGACCGACGCGCGCTGGGCGGCGAACAACACGAAGAACCGCATCATCTTCGGCTCAACGTCGGAGCACCAGCTGGCCTTCGTGGCCAAGGCGCTCATCGCCGACTACTACGGGAGCCCGCCCTCCTACTCGTACTTCGACGGGTGCTCGGACGGCGGGCGAGAAGCACTCATGGAGGCGCAGCGGTATCCGCACGACTTCAACGGGATTTTGGCCGGGGCACCGGGAAACATCTGGTCGGAGCTCCTGGGCGAGGTCGAGAGTTGGAACATTCGGGTCAACACCGGGAGCGGGGGTCGAGAGATCCTCACCTCCGAGAAGCTCCCGGCGCTCCACGCGGCCGTGGTACGGGCATGTGGCCACGGGCGGGGATACGTCCTCGATCCCCGCACCTGCAATTTCTCCCCGTCGAGGATCGAGTGCAGAGGCCCGGACAGCAATTCCTGCCTCACGGCAGCGCAGGTCCGAGTCGCGACCTTGCTCTACAGCGGCCCCTCGGACCCGGCTGGAGAGGCCCTGTATCCCGGCGGCGAGCCCTACGGCTCAGAGCTCGGGTGGCCGACGTGGTTCGTCAAACCGTCGGGCGATCGGGACTGGCCGCACGACACGGTGAGCTATCAGCTCGCAATCAACTTTCTCCGCTACATGGCCTACCGGACCGATCCGGCGGGCTCGTACTCGCTGTCGCAGTTTCCCTTTACGCTGTCGGGCTACCGGACCCTGACAGCGCTCTCCGGCCTTTACGACGCGACCAATCCCGACCTCTCGTCCTTCGCAGCGGACGGTGGCAGGTTGATCATCTACCAGGGATGGGCCGACCAGGCCATTCCCCCGTTCGGCACCGTGGGCTACTACAAGTCAGTGGTCGAAGATGCCGGCGGATACAAGGCGAGCCAGACCTTCTCTCGCCTGTACATGGTTCCCGCGCAGTACCACTGTCTGGCCGGAGGGGACCCGGGGCTCGCCGGCGCAGACCTCCTGACGCCGCTCATCGACTGGGTCCAGAACGGCACGCCGCCGGGAACGCTTTCGTTCAGCTTGGCATCGACGGAGACTTCCCAGGGCGGGGCGACGGGTGACGGTGTGATGACCGTGGCCCCGCTCGATCCGCTCACGCCGCTGCCTTCCGGCTCGCACGGCCTCAACGCCAATGACGACTGGGTCGGCTCGTTCGCTCCACGTGAGCCCGGTTGAGTTCCAGGGGCCGCCCTGGACGATCCCTGCGTTCTGTCAAGGAGATCTCGGGGCGTCGATGTGGGCCGGAAACCGATGTCGATCCTCACCGGCCGTGCCCGGTCAGAGATCGTCGATCGGCGGCTCACGTTCGAGCCAGTTCCACTCGCTGTCCAGCATGAACTGGGTCGACCAACCGGCCGGGGCCTGCGGCCACTCCCGGAACACGAGCAACGACACCACGACCGCCTCGGCGGCGGCCGGGGTCCGTTCTACCGTCAGGGCGCGCACCAGGTCGACGAAGTCGTCGGGACGGTCCGCCACCTCGGCGACGGTGCGCAGCAGCCACTTGTGGTACGGGTACAGCACTCGGTTGTGGGCCAGCACAAGACGGCAGGCGAACAGCGCCAGCCGGCTCGCCGCCCACCCGGCGAGGTACGGATCGTCACGCTTGGCCGCCTCGCCCACGTACCACTGGGCGGCCTGGGCCTGCGCGAGGAAGCGGGCCATGCGCTGATCGACGCCGGCCTCGGGATAGGTGGCCGCCGCGTGCACCAGCGCATCGATCGACGGGTCGGTCGACCAGGCCACGATCGCCCCCAGGAACGCCGATCGGGCCGGCTCGCTGCCTCGCTCCACGACGGCCTCGAGGAAGGCCCGGTCGACGTACTTGGCATCGACGTAGCCACCCTCGTAATCGCAGAGCTCGGTGGAGAAGAAGGTGAGCGCGCCGCTGGCGCGTCGACGGGCGAACGCCTCGTCGGTGATGATCAGGAACCCGTCCACGTCACTGTCGGCGAGGCCGTATCCTTTCGTCAGCGAACCGCCCACCACCACGGCGAGCACCTCGTCGTCGACGGCGGCGGCCTCGGCCCAACGCTCGATGGCGTCTCGATGATGCTGCTGCACGGTCCCTCCCGGTCGACACGATCATGGCAGGCAGTGCCGCCGTGAGTCACCTCAGCGGTGGTCGAGGGCCCAACGTTTCGCCGGGTGACGCGTCGCTGACCGCGCGGCGCTGAAGCGGGTGTTGTTCAGGCGCCACGATCTGCCTGGCGAGGCTGAGGGTTCTGCATGGGTGGCCGACGGCGGGAGCCACGGGCGCGAGGTCGAGGTCGTGCGAACGTCATTGTCTGAGGCGGGCGACCGATGGCCTCGTTGCCCTTCGACGAGCGTCGCCAACACGTACTCGACCTTCTGATTCCTCTGGAAGTCCGCCCAACCTTGCGGACGAGCGTGCCCTACCTGATTCGCAATGCACCCTGCCCTCGTTCGCCGGGACACGGTGCCACTGTGCGGCACCGTAGGGTGAGGGGCGCTCCCTGAATCAGTGCATATGGTCGCCGTTCGGAAGCAAGAGGAGATCAACAACAGATGTCGGCAACGCTGAAGTTGACGCACAAGGCGATCGGGGCCGAGGTCCGTCGTGACGCATACGATGTGGTCGTGGACGATCGGCGGGTCGGATCGGTCAGAATGAACGACACGATCGAGATAGCGGTCGATCCTGGACGTCATACTCTGCAGGTTCGCGATGGCCGAAAATCGAGCAGCATTGAAACCTTCGACGCAACCGAGGAAGAGATCGTCGCCTTCCGATGCACGGGAAAGAGGTTCTTGCCCATCTTTCTGGCATCGTTCATCGTTCCCAGACTTGCGCTGAAACTCGTTCGAGTTTGACTTGGCGCCGCCGCCCGCGCTCGCCAGATCTGCGTGATAGCCGGCGGCTCCGCCGTCGGTGACTGCCCCGATACGGGGGCCGTGACCTATCCAGATACTTCCCAAGATGATCGGCGGAGGAATCGTTCAGGTTGACCGGGGCCGGGGATGGCCGTGTTTTCCCTTCCTGCGGTTCTTCGTCGAACTGGACGGCTCCAGACGGCACGGATAGGAGACGAGTATCCCGGACTTGCCGGGAAGTCCCGATCTCGGACTGCCCAGTACGCCGTTCGGAGACGATGGAGCAACGTTCTGACGGGACGGAAGCCGACCGTTCCCCGACGTGGCATTTAGGGTCCGCTTTCGTCAGGCGATCCGATGAAGGGCCTCGTCGCTGCCGGGCTCGCGGTCGGGTTGGCTGTGGCCGTGATTGGGACGGCCATTCTGGCTTCGGCGGCCTCGCTGGTCGGTGTCGGTAGCGGGGATCCGGCGGCATCTTCGGCAGCGACAGCTCAGATCCCTCCATCGATGCTGACGCTCTACCAGCAGGCTGCGGCCTCCTGCCCTGGACTGTCCTGGACGATCCTGGCCGCCATTGGCACCATGGAGTCGGACAACGGGCAATCGAACCTGCCGGGTGTCCACAGCGGCGCGAATGCTGCGGGGGCGGAGGGGCCTATGCAGTTCGAGCCGGCGACCTTTGCAGAGTATGACGAGCCGATCCCTCCCGGCGGAGCGATCCCGCCGAGCCCTTACGACCCGACGGACGCTGTCTACGCGGCGGTCCGGCTCCTCTGTGCCAACGGTGGGGCCGGTGGGGCCGACGTGTCCGGCGCGGTCTACGCCTACAACCACTCTGCCGCCTATGTGAGCGAAGTGCTGGCGTTAGCCCAGACCTACGCCGGCGCCGCAACAGCTTCAGTCCAGGTTGCTGTGACTGCTGGTGCAGTCGCTGTCTCGTGGGCGTTATCTCAGATCGGCACGCCGTATGTCTGGGGTGGCGAGACGCCGGGGGTCGGTTTCGACTGCTCGGGGCTGGTACAGGCCGCCTACGCCGCGGCGGGCGTGGCCCTTCCCCGGGTGGCCCAGGACCAGTACGACACAACGCCGAAGCTCGCCGCAGGGGCGGCATTGGAGCCGGGTGACCTCGTGTTCTTCGGCGGCGGGCCGGATTCCATTGACCACGTCGGCCTTTACGTTGGTGTGGTCGGCGGACAGAACGTCATGGTCGATGCTCCGCACACGGGTGCCGACGTTCGCGCCGAGCCCTTTCCTGCGACCCAGGGTTCGTCCTTTGGGAGCTTGTTGTACGTCGGGGCGACGCGACCGATCTGATGGGCGACGGCTACCACTGCCTCACGTCGCCGGCGGCTACGCAAATGCAATCCCCTCTGAGTCGATTGCAGTACTTCGGGGCGCCACCACGGGAGCCACAGAGGGCCGCGACGGCTTAGGCGGGGGTTCGGTGGTCAGGGACAGGGGTGAAGGTCCGAATGGGACCGCGGGGCTGACAGAAGCCCTGGAGCCTAGGAGGGCGCTTCTGGTGGCGGCTCGTGCACGGCGGCCTCCCAGACCTTGCCGGAGAGGCGAACGGCCACCACTCGGGAAACGGCGATGCCCACGGCCAACGAGCTCGCCCAGGTGAGAGCGGCGCCCCAGGTAACTCTGCGGTCCGCCGGTCCGCTGGGAGGAGGCTCGTGGCGCACGAGGCGCCAGACCGTGGTGAGGACCCGCTGGGTCACGAGGGCGGCCACGGCCATGGAGGCGGCATTGACCACCTTCCAGCCCAGGTTCTTCTGCTCGGGGCTGGCGTTGACAGGCTTGTGAGGCCTCCAGGTGTGCTGGTATCGAGCTGCCATCGGGTCCAATGATGCCCCCCCAGCCACCGGGCTTCAACTGAGGGTCCGCCACCGACCCTGGACCACACGATTTCACGCTTCCGAATCCTCCGTGGGCACGACCCTCAACCGCAATGAGGCTGCCCAACTTCGCCGGGAGGGGTGGCACCCGTGATATCCCCTTGGACGTCCGCCAGCGGATCAACTGGCGTTGGCCAGGACCGTGTCGCTGTCTTCAGCACTCATGGGGGGCCCGATTGGCCTGAGGTCATGGGACGCAGCGATGCGCGCCAATTCGTCCATGGGCGGAAACATTGGGCGGCTCGGCACGACAAGTGCCGTCGCTGGAATGCTGAGGGCGCGAATGAGATCCCGGAAGGTGGTGTTGTCGTGCACGAGCAGGATCCGCGCACTGTGCTCACCGACCACTCGGAACGTGTGCGGCACGCCGCGAGGCATGGAGACCCAATGTCCGGCTCCGACGACCAGCACTTCGTCGCCGCAGCGCACGACCATCTGGCCGTCGAGGACGTACCAGGTGTCGTCGAGGTTTTCGTGGATGTGCAGTGGGGGCGTCGAGCCCACAGGCAGGGTCATCTCGAGCACGACGGTGTCCATTTCGGGTGCGCAGCGGTGCTCGACGACCAAGGTGTCGAGGAACCACCATGCCTGCGCTTGTTCGTTCTCGGGGGAGTCAACTACTGCTGTCGTCACTTCGGGCAACCTCCTCGTAGAACCGTGTCCACAGACCCATTAGTCAGGAATCCTTACCATTGGATCGTATGGTAACCTTACGACCATGTCAAGCGATCCCCTCGCTGGAGGCCATCCCAACGGCGCGGTCAGCCCGTATATCGGTGCTCAGCTGCGTGTCGTCTGGCAGTGGGTCCGTGAGCAGATATATGCGGGCGTCGTGGCGGCGGGATTCGACGATCTGAACGCGGCACACGTCGGGGTCTGGCGATATCCAGGCCTCGAGGGACTACGTCCAAGCCAGCTTGCGGACCAGAGGGGGATCACGAAACAGTCGGTCAACGACCTACTCGGGCACCTGGAAGGGTGCGGGTACCTCGAGCGCGTGCCCGATTCAGCCGACGGAAGGGCCCGTGTGATCCGACTCACTTCCAAGGGACGGCGGCTGGAGCGGACAATTTACGCCGAGGCGGGGGCGGCCCAACTGCGGATCGCAGAGATACTGGGGCCGCGACGCTTCGCCCAGCTGCACAGCTCCCTTGAGCTTCTGACCGAGGAGCTGGCAGCTTCACTGGCTGACCCCTGACGAGGCTCCGGAATCGGGGACGGCTTACGCTCTCAGGCCTGGTCGAACCTCTCGGTGCTCGTTGTGCGACGAGTACCCATTCGACGGCTACGTGCAGCAGGCCTGGCGCTGGCGCAGACGTACTCCCCCGCATCGACCGTATCGCCCGGCGGCAGCTCGACACTGGCCGCAGCTGCCGGTGCGGGCGCCTCTTCGTCGGAGCGACGCGGCTGTGTGATCCCCATGACTCGACGGAATGATTCGCGATGGACGAGACTTGCCGACCCAAAGCAGAAGCCTGGGGGTTCGATGGCTGCAACCGATGCTCAAGCGGTACTTCGCGTGCCTGCCCGTGATGTGCCCGTCCCTTCCTTTCTCAGCCCCCAGGCGCAAGCCATTCTTGGGATGGGTTTGCTTCAGGTGGATGAGTATCCGGCACTCGAGGACCTGGACGGCTGGCGAGCCATGGTCGCTTCCAGGGATGAAGTCGTACGGTCGATCATGGCTGATCGGGTGTCGGCGTTCGATGGAGAAGTCGAGGAGATCGACTGCGATGGCACGCGGATCTTCGTGATCGCGCCCGCCGGGATGTCGGACGAGGACCAGCGCGTCTACCTCGACTTCCACGGTGGCGGCCTCATCATGGGTGGCGGTGATATCTGTCGAGCGATGGGCATCGGAGCGGCCAGCAGCGTTGGACGGCGGACCTGGACCGTCGACTACCGGATGCCGCCCGACTTTCCCTATCCGGCAGCTCTCGACGACGCGGTCGCTACCTACCGAGCACTGCTCGACATTCGTGGGCCAGAACAGGTCATCGTGGGCGGAGCATCGGCGGGTGGCAACCTCGCTGCCGCATTGATCCTCCGAGCCCGGGACGAAGGTCTCCCACTGCCGGCGGCCGCCATCCTCCAGACGCCGGAACTGGACCTGACGGAGTCCGGTGACTCTTTCCGGACGAACCTCGGCCTCGATTCGGTACTGACCGGCAGCCTCATGCCGGCCAACTTGCTGTACGCCGCGGGACACGACCTCGCCCATCCCTACCTCTCCCCCCTCTTTGGCGATTTCGCGAGAGGATTTCCGCCCACCTTCTTGACCACCGGAACACGCGATCTCTTCCTCTCCAACACCGTTCGGATGCATAGAGCACTGCGCGCTGCCGATGTCCCGACCGAACTGCACGTCATGGAGGCTGCACCGCATGGAGGCTTCTTCGGAACTGCGCCCGAAGACGCCCAGGTCACGCGTGATCTGCGGCGATTCGTGGAGCTTTACTGACCTCCCGCCATCACGGCGCACCCATTCCTTCTGGTCGTTCTCTCGCCGACTCGGTCTCTCCGTCCTCCCGGCCTGAGCCTGGATCAGGAGGACACGACGCCAAAGCTGACGCCAGGAGAGGCGCTCGCCCGGGAGACCTCGTCTTGGTCGGTGGTGGCCTGAGCTCCACCGACCACGTGGGACTCTTCGAGGGAGTCGTCGACGGCGAGGAGGTGCGGCGAGGAGGTGATGGTCGGGGCGCTCAATCCCGGACGGTCCCGAGATCTGGAGCTTCCGTTCACGCTTGTCGTCGCATCTGCATCGCCCCTCCCGACTCAGCGGGCTGTTCAGGAGACCGCTGTTCGTCAACCTGTGGTTGACGAATCACAATCGTCAATGTAAGGTTGACGAATGACACCAGCACCAACCTTGCAGGAACTGATCGACGGAGTTCGGGCCGATTCAACCGGTGACGAGGCCCTGCTCCAACTGTCCCAGGCGTCGAAGACTGTCGGTGATCTTGAACAGGTCGGCGACGCGCTCCTCGGCCACTTCGTTGACCAATGCCGCCGCAGCGGACATTCATGGTCTGAGATCAGCGGTGCTCTCGGTGTCAGCAAGCAGGCAGCTCACAAGAGGTTCACGTTCGATGCGCCGACGTTCGAGCGATTCACAGAACGAGCACGGACGGTCGTCAGCCAGTCCGAACGAGAGGCCCACCGCCTCGGGCACGGATTCGTCGGAACCGAACATATTTTGTTAGGCCTGTTCGACGTCACCGACAGCCTGGCCGCGAGAGTTCTCGCTGGAGTGGGCATCTCGAAGTCCGCGGTTGAAGAGAAGGTTCTCGCGCTGATCAAGCCAGGTACCGCGTCGGAAGTGGGAACGTTGCCTTTCACTCCGAGGGCTAAGGCAGTACTTCGCCATGCGGCGGAAGAGGCTCTGCGGCTCAGCCACAACTTCGTCGGAACAGAGCATCTGCTCCTGGGCCTTCTCGACGATGAGGAATCAGTTGCTGCCAAGGTCCTCCTGGACCTGAAGGCCAGCTACGGCACTATCAAGGATCGGACCCTTGAACTCCTCGCTGGCTACAGCAAGAACTGAACTCGCGAACCGACCGATAGCGCCATTCCGGACGAATTGCTCCGTTCCCGGTCTCCCGTTCCGGCGACGGCGTCGTCCTCCACTCTGGCGTTGATGGGGTCCCGAATGGAGGGTGATCGGTTGTTGGCATTGACGCCGAGAAGTGACCTTCGGTTGGGCCCTAAACCAGATGGCTATCGGAAACGCAAGGACGCCTGCACTCTGTCCCATCCTGAGCCACAATCAACATTGTGGAAGAAAGGAGCAGGTGTCACTTCTGTGACCTCGCCGCCTTTCGTCAGCATTCGACTCTGGTCCTCGAGAACGAACTCTGTCTGTTTGCGAGCGGAGGGAAGACAGAAGGCGAAGCGAGTTCTGTCCTACCGGGCAGCGGAATCATTATCCCCAAAGCGCACCGAGAGACCGTCTTTGACCTCTTCCCGGATGAGTTTCTCGCGACCCAGAACCTCTTGCTCGAGATCCGGCCGATTCTCGACGAGCGCCATCAGCCTGACGGTTACACGATTGGCTGGAACTGCTACTCGGCGTCGGGACAGTCAGTTCCGCATGCGCATCTCCACGTTCTCCTGCGGTATGGGGATGAACTCCTGGCCGGGAAGGGGATCCGATGGTTTCTTCGACAATCCGACAACCGCCGACAAGACCCCGCATCAAGTGGGTCTGGTTCGAGAGTCTTCCTGGACGAGGAGCAGTGACTCGAATACCCCGGTCGCTTGATGTGTCCCCGAGAGGTCAGGCCTGCTGTGTCAGCTCGATGACGTTGTCGTCGAAGTCGAAGTAACGAGCCGATAACCCCCAGGGTTGAGGCTTCGGTTCGTGGATGATCTGGGCACCTGCTCTTACAGCGCGAGTGTGCGCTCGATCGAGGTTCAGGACTCGAAACGAGATCTGTGCGCCGTGGGTGGCCTGTCCATTGTTCGCCTCATACAGCGCGAAATGGATGAATTCTCCGTCAGTCCAAGACGTTGCGGCATGGCGTCCGCTTGTCCACGGATCGTCACCGTGATGATCTTGGAAATGCAGATTGAGGCCGAACCCATCCCGAAAGAGCTTCACGGCACGGTCAAGATCCGAGGTCGAGAGGACGACGGTCACCAACCGGTTGGCGCTGTCCGACATGTGCCAATCTTGCCTGATTGAGGCGGAGCCTGCTCTGACTTGGTCGGGCCGACATGCTGGCTACCACTGTCCCGATTGTGGTCGTGTGCTTTTTGACACGCCTCGATGCCGGTCTCGAGGGTGTCCTGTTCGTACGGAGTGGGCATCTGACCTCCCGGGCGTCGGGCTGCTACCTCGATGGTGCCGGCGGCTGATGATCAGCCGAGGAATTCGAGCGTCTGCCCGAAGAGATCGGAACAGCTGACGATCGCTCCGGAGAAGTCCCCCGTCTCGAAATCGAAGGACACGACCTGATCTCGCGCGACACAGTAGAGATCGCCGTCTGGACTGAACCGCAGTCCTCTGGGGTTGCGGAAGAGGATCGACCCGTCAGGTCTGAAGATCCTGACGAGTTGGCCGTTGGTGCTGTCGTACTCCCGGACGCTCGAGACGGCGTCCGTCGCGCCGAATGGCCATTCGCAGGACACGACAATGTTGCCGTTGGGCGCGAGGGCGAGATCGAGGGGGCTCAGCTGCGAATCGTCGACCAAGCGTGGCGCGGCGAGATGGCCGTCAGCATCGAAGACCGTGATGGTGTTCTCGCCGACTCCCGAGGGGCTCATACCCGACGCCAAGAAGATGCGCCTACCCTGCACGTCGCGACGAGCCGATCACTCACTGCTTCCAGGCGCGCTGCAAGTTCCGAAGGTCCCAGGAGGTCAAGCGGCGACGACCGCACATCCGGACCCTACCTCACCGGTTTGGTGAGACGAGCCGGCACGAATGGGACCCATGGCAAGGGTCCCCGACTTTTAAGGTCACTCTCCCACCACTAGCGTTATTTCATGGAAATCCCTGATCGATTCGTCGAGCTGCTGCGAGGCCCCAACCCTTGCTTCATCACCACGTTGATGCCTGACGGCTCGCCGCAGACGACCGAAACCTGGGTCGACACGGATGGTGCCCACGTGATCGTCAACACCGTCCAGACGCACCAGAAATTGCACAACATCGAGCGGGACCCACGAGTGTCCGTCGCCGTCTGCGACGCTACCGACCCCTCGCGCTACTACGCCGTCCGGGGCCGTGTCACGAACATCACGACCGAGGGCGGGGCGGAGCACATCGAGCTCCTCGCCCAGCGGTACACCGGTGGCCCCTACCAGTGGTACGGCGGACGGGACCAGGTGCGAGTCATCTTGACGATCACGGCCGACAGAATCCATTCGATGGACCGCTGATTCGGGGGGAAACCGGATAGCTTCAGCCCGCCACACGCCGGGATGATCTGACATTTCCGGCACCAAGCAGGATGTGGCGCCTGGAATTACGTTCATGCCTGGAAGAGCAAGGGGGTCGGCGAAACTTGTGGCTCGATTCTGCGTACGGTTCCGAGAAGGGACTCGTCATCCCAGGCACCCCGGCGCGCTATGCGGCCGATATGCGAATATCTGTCGATGGGGTCCACGTCGAAAAGGCCGGAATCGACGTAGCTCTCCCGTGGAGCGAGACGGGAACGTCATGGCATCTGGGTTCGTACGTCCGGGGGAGGAAAACCGTCGATCGAGCCGGCATTCCGTCGATACCATCGGGCGGGATCATCAATGCCGGCCTCTACGCGAGGGGCGACCACGCGAATCAGATGGTGCCGATATTCCTCGCCCTGAGGGCTGGCCGGCGTCGACTCCCATTTACCGATCCCTTCAAACGAGGGATAGGGGCGAGCTCTGTCGTGCCTCTCTACGCCCGTCGGAACGACACCTTGATCTCCAAGGATGCCTGGTCGATCTGGAATCTCTGCGTACTCCTGGCTCAGAGACCCGAATTGCAACTCCGCCTTGGAGAACCGATCCGAATGGAGAATCTGTTGCGTGACCTCAAGCAGCATCGCCTGCCAGTCGTGCATGCTCATCTGGCCGTTCGAACGGAATCAGTAGAGATACGGGCAGCCATGAGGGGAGCAAACATCGTTCATCCACTCGGTGGGCGTCCGGTCCCCGGCGAAGTTCTCGTCGATCGGGCCGAAGCGGTGTCGAAGATTGTGGCTCGCATGGCGACCATCCCGTATTCCAGGGGTGCCAAAGTAGTTTCGAAGCACGTCGAGGAGGTTCTCGACGTTGCATACTTCAACATCGAGCCCTGGCCATTTGCGGCTCTCGTCGGTGACGCGGATCGTCTGGAGCCGGGTTCGCCCATATCACCGCAACCGTGACCCTGACCGACGGGCCGGCCTGCCCGTGGAGAATTGGGTCCTACGATCCCTCCGTGGAACTGCTCATGCGCCCCGGCGGTCCGGCGGATCAACGGTCGCTTCTTTCCCTCTTCGACGAGGCGGTGTCGTGGCTCACCACTCGTGACCTCGGGGGTCAATGGGGCAGTCAGCCTTGGTCAGAACGGCCCGAGAGGCAGAAATTGGTTCGCGAAATGACAATGAAGCCTGGGTTCACTCTCGCCGAGATCGGCCCCGACACGGTCGGGGCACTCATCGTCAGCGACTCTCCGCCACCGTACGTACCAGCGGCGAGTGAACCGGACCTCTACATCGACCTGCTGCTGGTGTCTCGACGTTACGCAGGGCGCAGGATCGGTTCGGCTCTGCCGGACTCTGCCCGCACCGAGTGTCGAAATCGAGGGCGGACGCTTCTGCGCGTCGATTGCTGGGCTGGGGGGAACCGGGAGCTCGTGCGGTACTACGAAAGAGCGGGCTTCACCCCGACGGATGCTTTCCGCCAGGGTGATTGGCCGGGGCAGCTTCTCGTTCAACAGCTCTCTTGACACGTAAGGAGAGGGTGTCGCCTGTCGCCGGAGGGTGCACAGGATGCAGAAGTTCGAGCGCAGGCAACAGAATTCAGGTGCGGCGTTTCTCCGCCGCGGGATTGCCGATCGAGGCGGTCTCGACTTCGAAGATGGACATCTCGGGCGGTCGGAGGGCTAGGGCGGCCGCCTCCCGTACAAACGCCCCGGAAGCCGGGACGTGGAAGTGATCCTCGAGCGCCTTGGCGTCTTCCCATTGTTCGAGGAACACAACCCGGCGCTCGTTCTCCACATCACGGTGAATACTGTGCAGGATGCACCCCGGCTCCAGGCGGGAGCGCTGAACGTGCGCCAGGCCCAATTCCAGAATGCGATCGATCGTGTCCGATCGGCCTTCGACGCTACCGGTGACGATCAACATGTCACGATGGTACCGAACCCCGCGATCTCTTCGAGTGGTTCCCGTTCGCCAGTTGTACGGTCCCCGACGCGTGCACCCTCCCCGACGACACTCCCCCACTCGTCACATGGCCCATTGTCGGTATGGTCGCTGACGAGGTGACACACGCGCCGCGCTCAGGGTCCGACGTGCGGGCCGAGCCTTTCCGGAAATCCCCGGCGCACCGTCGGGGGCCTGCTCTTCGTGGGATCGACCCGGATCTAGGGGCCAGCGGCGAAGCCCTGGGCACCTCGGGCTCACGCGGAAATGCGATGGACCGATCCCCCGCCCCCAAGGAGGACCAGACATGACTGTGACGCTCATTACAGGTGCCAACAAGGGACTGGGCTACGAGACCGCCCGTCGACTTCTCGCGCTGGGACATACCGTCTTCAT
Source organism: uncultured Acidimicrobiaceae bacterium (assembly GCA_963783965.1). Lineage (GTDB taxonomy): Bacteria > Actinomycetota > Acidimicrobiia > Acidimicrobiales > RAAP-2 > Bog-473. The sequence goes on from CAWAPQ010000002.1 coordinate 455,550, forward strand.
CGGCGCACGTGACGTCGAGCGCGGATCCGCCGCGGCGTCCGAGCTCGGGTGTCAGTTCGTCCAGCTCGATGTGACCGACGATGCATCGGTGGAAAGCGCCCTGGGCGTCATCGACGAACGCGAGGGTCATCTCGACGTCCTGGTCAACAACGCGGGAATCAGCACGACCGGCGATGTCAACGGCCCGGTCGCGCTCCACGTCTTCGACACCAATGCGATCGGTCTCATCCGCGTCACCCAGGCTGCGCTCCCGCTGCTCCAGAAGTCCGAGAACCCGGTCGTGGTCAACGTCTCCAGCGCCCTGGGCTCGTTCTGGGCCGTCACCAACCCGGAACGGCGGCAGTTCCACTTCCCTTCCATCGTTTACGGCGCCAGCAAGGCTGCCGTCTCGATGTTGACCGTCCAGTACGCCAAGACATTTCCCGACATCAAGTTCAATGCGGTCGAGCCGGGCTTCACCGCGACCGACCTCACCCCTTTCAGCGGGGCGGGTCAGCCCGTCGAAGTGGGCGTCGAGGTCATGGTGGCCATGGCGACCATCGGTAGGGATGGCCCCACGGGAACCTTTCGGGAGAACGAGGGTGAGCTCGCCTGGTAAGGCAAGCGCCGTGACGGGCCGGCTCTCCGCCAGGGACTACCGCGTCGGCATACCCAAGAGGCGCCTTCCATGGTCGCTCAGCACGGCGGGAGGTCCCGGTTCGACCCGGTCGTGGCCGGGCTTCCACCTCCACCATGGGGACGCAACTCCGGCCAGATGATCTGCGATGTTCGCAGCCGCCTCCTCCGGTGAGCCCTCGGGGAACATCTGGAGAGCGAAGGCGACCCTTGGCGAGGCTGCGGTATTGCGGACCGTGCCGTGAGGCAGATGGCTGTCGAAGACCAAGAGGTCTCCGACACGCAGCGGGATCTCCATGACTTCACCTTCTCTCACGGCAACCGGGCGGTACTCCACCCCGAAACGAGAGCTCGTCCACGAGGTCGGCCAGCGCCCGCGGTTGTGCATCAGCCAGGGCGAGCAACAGAATCCCCCGGCTCCTGCCGGTGCGTCGGTGAGGGCCAGAATGCCCTGGTACCAGAGGACGTCGGGATCGTGCGGATCGACATCCCAGTGGAGCGGGAGCGGCTCCGCCCTCCCCTCCCTCCACGGCGGTGTGAAGCGACACGCGTTCCGATCGACCCACAGGCGTTCGGTGCCCCAGACGGTGCTCCAGATGGCATGGAGTTCCGGAAGCTGACGGATATCCCATTGACTCTGGTGGCCACGCAGGGGAACCTCTTCGATCTCAGCCGAGACCCGGTCCCAGGATGCAGGGTCGTCGACCCGGATGTGGAGCTCGCTGCCGATGGCGTCAAGGACGGCCTGGCACAACGCGACTGGCACGACCCTTCGGAACACCACGTAGCCGTCGTTGATCAACCCGGCCCGAACGGCGCGCGCGTCGATCTCGATACTCATTTCTCTCCTCCTCTCTCAGCTCTTACGGGACGACGTGGAGAACCGAGTCGGCGGAGGGGAGCGGCCGCCGGACAGCCGGAGGGGTCAAAGGAAGTGCACGGTCGAATGCTAGCGACGTGTCAGCTGCGAGGCAGCAGCGCCCGCCAGGAGTGGGCAGCCGGCAACTGTCGACCCAGCCACGCTCGCCGCCCCTTGTCGAGTGTCTGGATGACGTGCTGCGCATCGTCGTCGTCCTTCCGGCGGGCGTTCGTGCTCTTGAAGAGCAGTTGCAGCTCGGGCGCCAGGTAGGGGATGCCTGTGGGATCGCGCAGGAGGGCCTCGCTCCAGGGGACCCGCACCGTCGGGTCACGTCGGTAGAGCCAGCATGCGGCGTCTCCGTCCCCGAGCGTCAGGTCGAGGCACCAGGGTGCCGCTGGTCTCCGTCGACACCACACGTTGTTCTGCTGTCGTTCGGGGATCAGCTCGCGGCCATCCCATTCGGACAGCTTTCCGGCGGCCGCAACGTGCAGGTCCCACGCAGCGAACATCTCCCATGCCAGGCCGGCGTCTTGACGGAGGATGCCGACGTCGGTGTCGTCATGGTCCCGCCACGAGGCTCCGACGAAGAGCTCCAGTGCCCAGCCGCCGGCTATCCACCAGAGCCCCTCGTATCCCGCAAAGAGGTCACGAGTCTCGCTGAGGGTCAGTGGCGCCCACAGACTCAATTCCTCTGCTCCCACTAAGCAATCGTAGGGCTCCCTCCCCGGCCATCCCGGTTTCTATCGTGACACGAGAGTATCGTGAGACGATGATTCTGCGCGACGCCGACTACGAGGATCTGCTGGCGCTGCGGACCGGGTTGCGCCGGTTCCTCCGCTGGAGCGAGCAGCAGGCGGAGGGTGTCGGGCTGACGCCGGCGCAGCAGCAATTGTTGTTGGCCATCCGAGGGCACCCCGACCGCCGGGGCCCGACGCTGGGCGAGGCGGCCGATTACCTGCTCCTCCGCCACCACAGCGCCGTCGGCCTCGTCGACCGGGCGGTGACGGCCAAGCTGGTCAAGCGGGTACCGGACCCCCACGATCACCGGATCGTTCGCCTGCAGCTCACCGCGTCAGGGGGCAAGCGCCTCGAGGCGCTGTCGGAGGCCCATCTCGAAGAGCTCGGGCGGCTGGGGCGCACACTCCCCACCGCATGGCGCGGACTGATGCCGCGCCAGCCGCTGCACGGCATTGTGACGCGGGCCTGACCCGCGGCCGGTGGGCTCAGACGGCGCGGCCTCGCAGTCCCCGGTACTGGCGCACGAGGGAGGCCGTCGAGGCGTCCTGACCCGACAGGTCAGGGGGGGCGGTGTCGGTCAGGATCGGAGCCAATTCCTTGGCCATCACCTTTCCCAGCTCGACGCCCCACTGGTCGAACGAGTCGATGCCCCAGATGCTGCCCTCCACGAAGACCGTGTGCTCGTAGAGAGCCACGAGCTGGCCGAGCACGGACGGCGTGAGCTTCGGGGCGAGGATCGTCGAACTCGGCCGGTTGCCGGGCATCACCTTGTGGGGCACCACGGCTGGCGGCGTCCCCTCGGCGGCGATCTCCTCCGCGGTCTTGCCGAAGGCGAGGGCCTTGGTCTGGGCCAGGCAGTTGGCCATCAGGAGATCCTGCTGGTCCCCCGTGTCGTGGGTGGACTCGGCGAACGCGATGAAGTCGGCCGGGATCAGCTTCGTGCCCTGGTGGATCAGCTGGTAAAAGGCGTGTTGCCCGTTGGTGCCGGGCTCGCCCCAGAAGATCTCGCCCGTCTGCCCGTCCACCGGCGTGCCGTCGAGCTTGACCGATTTTCCGTTGGACTCCATGGTCAGTTGCTGCAGGTACGCCGGGAAGCGGGCCATCCGGTGGCTGTAGGGCAGCACGGCATGGGTCTGCGCGCCGAAGAAGTTGTTGTACCAGACGTTGAGCATCCCCTGAATCACCGGGAGGTTCTCGCCGAACGGCGCCGTCCTGAAGTGCTCGTCCATGGCGTGGAAGCCGGCGAGCATCTCGCCGAAGGCCTGGCGCCCGATGGCGACCATCAGGGAGAAGCCGATGGCGGAGTCGTACGAGTAGCGCCCGCCGACCCAGTCCCAGAACTCGAGCATGTTGTCGGTGTCGATGCCGAACGCCGCCACCGCCTCGGTGTTGGTCGACACCGCCACGAAGTGCTTGGCCACCGCGTCGTCGCCGGCCGCGCTCCCCAGTCCGGCCAGGAGCCAGTCCCGGGCCGCGGCGGCGTTGGTCAGCGTCTCGAGTGTCGTGAACGTCTTGGAGCTGATGACGAAGAGCGTCGACTCGGGCTCGAGGTCGTGCGTGGCGGCGTAGAGGTCCACCGGGTCGACGTTCGACACGAAACGGCTGGTCAATCCCGGCTGCGCGTAGTCGGCCAGGGCGAGCGTGGCCATGGCCGGGCCGAGGTCCGAGCCGCCGATCCCGATGTTGACGACCGCCGCGATCCGCTTGCCCGTTGCCCCCGTCCAGGACCCGCTGCGGATCCGGTCGGAGAGATCACCCATCTTGCCGAGGACCGCCTGCACGTCGCCGACGACGTCCTGCCCGTCGACGTGCAGCTCGCTGCCGGGTGGCATGCGCAGTGCCACGTGGAGGACCGCCCGGTCCTCCGTCGTGTTGATGTGGTCCCCGGCGAACATCGCGTCGCGATGCGCGGCGACGTCGGCGGCGTCGGCCAGATCCATGAGGAGGCGCAGCGTCAGGTCGGTCACCCGCTGCTTGGAGTAGTCGAGGACAAGGTCCGCCGCCTCCGCCGTCATGCGTCCCGTTCGCTCGGGGTCCTCCTCGAACAGGTCGCGCAGGTGCCGCGTCGAGAACTCCTTGTAATGCGCGGCCAGCGCCTTCCATTCTGGTGTCGCCGTGAGGTCCATGGCAGGCAATCTACGGCGCTCTTGGTGGCGGTGTGCCCTCCTTCAGGAAGGTGATGATGTGCGGGATGGCGGTGGCGTCCTGCAGGAAGAAGCCGTGGCCCCCGTCGAACAGCTCGAGGCGCGCCCCCAGGATCTCTCGGGAGAGGAACTCGCTGTTGGCTGGCGGAGCGATCCCGTCGAAACGCCCGCCGCACACCAGGGTGGGGCACCTGATGGCGCTGAGGCGGCCGGCGGTGTCGTGTTCGGCCCGGGCGGCCAGCTGGTTGGTGAGCCCCTGGCTGGGCGTGCCACCCTCCCCTTCGAGGTTCATGCGCTCCCCTATCAGGCGCACCATGTCGGGGTGGGCGTGGCGCCAGGCCTCGTCCCAGCGGGTGTCGAGGATCTCCAGCCGCATCGCTGATCGCTCGTCGGGGCTCCGGTCGGCCAGCTCGTGCAGCGGGTAGGAGGCGCCGCCCGCACCACCGGCCGACGTGCAGGCCAGCACGAGCCGGCGCACCCGTTCGGGGTGTCGGATCGCCACCTCCTGGGCCACCATGCCGCCGAAGGAGACGCCCATGACCAGGCAGTCGTCCCAGCCGAGGGCCTCGAGAAGCGCGGCGGCGTCGTCGGCGAAGTCAGCCATGCCATAGGGCCACGGCGGCACACTGCTCTGGCCCAGGCCGCGCTGGTCGTAGGCCAGCACCTCGAAGTTCTCGGTCAGGGGGCCTTCGGTGAGACGGGGCTGTTGCCGCAGGTCACCGCCGGTGCCCGAGATCACCAGGAGCCGTTCGCCTGCCCCTTCCAGCTCGAAGTAGAGCGAGACTCCGTTGGCATCGGTTCTGGGCATGGCCCGCACAGTACCGACCACCCGGTCCCGGAGACGGGTGGTCGGTGAGCCCGGGCAGCCTCTAGCGGAGCGCCACCTGGCCGGGCACGAGCGGTGCCGGGAGCGATGTCGTCCCCATGAGCCAGCGATCGACGGCCGCTGCGCAGGAGCGCCCCTCGGCGATGGCCCAGACGATCAGGCTCTGGCCCCGCGTCTGGTCCCCGCACACGAAGACCCCGTCGGCGCTGGTCGCCCAGTCCGCGTCGGCCGTCACCGTGCCCCGTGGCCCGACGTCGACGCCCAGCTCCTCGACCGCGTTGCGGCGCTCGGTCCCGACGAAGCCCATGGCCAGCAGCACCAGCTCGCACTCGAGCTCGAACTCCGAGCCGGGCACTTCCTCGAAGACCGGGCGCCCGTCCTCGGTCCGCATTTCGACCGTGTGCCCGCGCAGGGCGCGCACCGCACCCGACCCGTCGTCGACGAACTCCGTCGTCGTCACCGAGAACAGCCGTGCCCCACCCTCCTCGTGCGCCGAGGAGGTGCGGAGGATGAGCGGCCAGAGGGGCCAGGGGTTGTCGGCCAGCCGGTCGCTCGGGGGCTCGGCCATGATCTCGAGCTGGTGGACCGACGCCGCGCCCTGGCGGTGCGCTGTGCCCAGGCAGTCGGCCCCCGTGTCGCCGCCGCCGATGATGACGACGCGCTTGCCCTTGGCGTTGATGGGCGCCAGTTCGAGCGCCCCCTCGCGGACCAGGTTGGACGGCTTCAGGTACTCGAGCGCCAGATGGACGCCGTCGAGCTCCCGGCCCGGCACCGGCAGGTCCCGGGGCAGCGTGGCTCCGCCGGCCAGCACGACCGCGTCGAATGCCGACGCCACGTCGGCGGCAGGCCGGACCGTGACGTCGGGCGCGCAGGCCGTGCCGAGGCCCCGCTCCTCGCCGGGCTCCACGACCCCCCCACCACCGGCGGGAGCCGCGCCGGAAGGACTCCCGCCCACAGAGGTCGAGCACACGAACGTCACGCCCTCGGCCTCCATCTGGGCCAGCCTGCGGTCCAGCACCGCCTTCTCCATCTTGAACTCGGGGATGCCGTAGCGGAGCAGGCCGCCGGGCTTCTCGGCCCGCTCGAAGACCGTGACCAGGTGCCCGGCCCGCGCCAGCTGTTGGGCCGCGGCCAGGCCGGCCGGACCCGAGCCCACGACGGCGACGGACTTGCCCGTGCGCGCCGTGGGCAACTGAGGCGTCACCCAGCCCTCGTCCCAGGCCCGCTCGACGATCTCGAACTCAATCCGCTCGATCGTCACCGGGTCCTCGTTGATCCCGAGCACGCAGGCGGCTTCGCATGGCGCCGGGCAGAGGCGCCCGGTGAACTCGGGGAAGTTGTTCGTGGCATGGAGGCGCTCCATGGCGCCGGGCCAGTCGTCGCGGTAGACGAGGTCGTTCCACTCCGGGATCAGATTGCCCAGTGGGCAGCCGTCGTGGCAGAAGGGGATGCCGCAGTCCATGCAGCGGGCGCCCTGCTCCTTGGTCTCGCTCTCGCCGAACGGCTCGTACACCTCACGCCAGTCGCGCAGCCGCACCGACACCGGACGACGCCGCGGCAGGCGCCGCGGGAACTCCATGAACCCGGTCGTCTTACCCATGTGCGGCCTCCATGACGGCCTGGTCGACCGGGCGCCCCTCGGCCTCGGCCAGACGGGTGGCGTCGAGGATGCGCCGGTAGTCGCTGGGCATGACCTTGACGAACTCGAGCACCTCGGTGTCCCAGCGCTCGAGCAGGCCGGCCGCCACGGCGGACTCGGTCTCGACGCCGTGGCGCTCGACGAGCGAGCGCACCGTGAAGGCGTCGGTCGGGTCGAGCGGCTCGACGTCGACCATCTCGAGGTTGACGCGCTGCCCGAACGTCCGGGCGGGGTCGTAGACGTAGGCGATCCCGCCCGACATGCCGGCGGCGAAGTTGCGTCCGGTCGGCCCGAGGACGAGCACCAGCCCGCCCGTCATGTACTCGCAGCCGTGGTCGCCCACACCCTCGACCACCGCGGTGGCGCCAGAGTTGCGCACGCAGAAGCGCTCCCCCACCTGTCCCCGGATGAAGACCTCGCCGTCGGTGGCGCCGTAGAGGATGACGTTGCCGGCAATGATCTGCTCCTCGGCGGCGAAGGGTGAGCCGTGGGGTGGGCGCACCACCAGCCGTCCCCCCGACAGACCCTTGCCGAAGTAGTCGTTGGCGTCCCCGTAGAGGCGCATGGTGACGCCCTTGGGCACGAAGGCGCCGAAGCTCTGTCCCGCCGACCCGGTGAAGGTCAGCGAGATGGTGTCGTCGGGCAGCCCGGCCGCGCCGTAGCGCCGGCTGATCTCCGATCCGAGCAGCGTCCCCACCGTGCGGTCGACGTTGGTGATGGGGAGGGCCAGCGATACCGGTGTGGCGTCGGCCAGCGCGGGGGCGCACTCGTCCATGAAGGCGTGGTCGAGGGCCTTCTCCAGCCCGTGGTCCTGCTCCCGCAGCTTGCGCCGGGCCATGCCGGCCGGCACGTCGGCCTGGGCCAGCACCGTCGAGAGGTCCAGGCCGGCCGCCTTCCAGTGCGTCACCGCGGTCTCGGTGTCGAGCAGGTCGACGCGGCCGATGGCCTCGTCCAGCGAGCGCAGGCCGAGGGAGGCCAGGAGCTCGCGTACCTCCTCGGCGATGTACTCGAAGAAGGTCTCCACGAACTCGGGCTTGCCGCTGAACTTCGCCCGGAGCGCCGGGTTCTGCGTGGCGATGCCGACCGGGCAGGTGTCGAGGTGGCAGACGCGCATCATGATGCAGCCGGAGACCACCAGCGGGGCCGAGGCGAAGCCGTATTCCTCCGCGCCCAGCAGCGCGCCGATGATGACGTCGCGGCCGGTCTTGAGCTGCCCGTCGACCTGGACGACGATCCGGTCGCGCAGCCCGTTGACCAGCAGCGTCTGCTGCGTCTCGGCCAGGCCGATCTCCCAGGGGATTCCGGCGTGCTTCAACGAGGTCAAGGGCGCGGCGCCGGTGCCGCCATCGTGACCCGAAATGAGCACCACGTCGGAGTGAGCCTTCGCCACCCCGGCCGCCACCGTGCCCACACCGACCTCGGCCACCAGCTTCACGTGGACACGTGCCCGCGGGTTGGACGACTTGAGGTCGTGAATGAGCTGGGCGATGTCCTCAATGGAGTAGATGTCGTGGTGCGGCGGCGGCGAAATCAAGCCCACGCCCGGTGTGGAGTTCCGCGTGCGGGCGATCCACGGGTAGACCTTGATCCCCGCCAGCTGCCCGCCTTCGCCCGGCTTGGCCCCCTGGGAGATCTTGATCTGCAGGTCGTCGGCGTTGACGAGGTACTCCCCCGTCACCCCGAAGCGGCCCGAGGCCACCTGCTTAATGGCGCTCCGCCGGAGGTCGCCGTTGGCGTCAGGTGTGAAGCGGTCGGCGTCCTCGCCGCCCTCGCCCGTGTTGGAGCGCCCGCCCAGGCGGTTCATGGCGATGGCCAGGGTCTGGTGCGACTCGGCCGAGATGGAGCCGTAGGACATGGCGCCGGTGGAGAAGCGGGTCAGGATGGAGGACACCGGCTCGACCTCGTCGAGGGGGATCGGGCCGCCTTCCGCCGGCCGCAGTCGCAGCAGCCCGCGCAGCGTGCCCAACTTCTCAGCCTGGTCGTCGACGGCGGTGCTGTACTCCTTGAAGATGTCGTAGCGCTTCGCCCGGGTGGCGTGCTGCAGCTTGAAGACGGTCTTGGGGTTGAAGAGGTGGAACTCGCCCTCGCGGCGCCACTGGTACTCGCCGCCCACCTCGAGCTCGCGGTGGGCCCGCTCGGTCGGCCGGGTTTCGTGGGCCGCCTGGTGGCGTGTCGCCACCTCGGCCGCGAGCACCGACAGGCCGACGCCGCCGATGCGCGAGGCCGTCCCGGTGAAGTACTCGTCGACCAGCGCGCCGTCGAGGCCGATCGCCTCGAAGACCTGGGCGCCGGTGTAGGAGGCGACGGTCGAGATGCCCATCTTGGACATCACCTTCAGCACGCCCTTGCAGGAGGCCTTCACGTAATTGCGGCGCGCCTGGCGGGGCGAGACGCCCTCCAACAGGCCCTCGGAGATCATGTCGTCGATGGAGTCCAGGGCCAGGTAGGGATTCACCGCCGCCGCCCCGAAGCCGATCAGGAGGGCCATGTGGTGGACCTCCCGGGCATCACCCGTCTCGATCACGAGGCCGACCTGGGTCCTCGTCTTCTCCCGCACCAAGTGGTGGTGGACGGCTGCGGTCAGCAGCAGGGAGGGAATGGGGGCCCAGTCGACGTTGGCGTTGCGGTCGGACAGCACGATCAGATTGGCGCCTTCGGCGATGGCCTCCGAGACCCGTCGCCGCACGTCGTCGATCGCCCGGCGTAGCGACTCGCCGCCGGCCGCCGTGGGCGCTCCGGCCTCACCTGCCTCGCGCACCTCGAACAACCCGTCGATGGCGAAGGCCTTGAAGCCAGGTGTCTCGCCGCCCTCGTTGACGTACATCAGCTTGGCCAGGTCGTCGCGGTCGATCACCGGCAAGGGCAGGAGGATCTGCCGGCACGAACCGGCCTTGGCCTCCAGCAGGTTGGCCTCGGGACCGATGGTGGCCGACAACGAGGTCACCAGCTCCTCGCGGATGGCGTCGAGCGGCGGGTTGGTCACCTGGGCGAACAGCTGGGTGAAGTAGTCGTACAGCAGACGCGAGCGGTCCGACAGGACGGCGATGGAGGTGTCCGAGCCCATGGAACCCAGCGGCTCCGCCCCGGTCCGGGCCATGGGAGCCAGAATCACCCGCAGCTCCTCGGTCGTGTAGCCGAAGAGGCGCTGCTGCGTGACGACGCGGCCGTGTTGCGGCGTCAGCATCGTGCGGGCGGGCAGCTCCTCGAGGCGGATCTGGTCCTCGGCCAGCCAGTCGGCGTAGGGGTGCTCGGCCGCCAGCTCCGACTTGATCTCCTCGTCCTCGACCAGCCGGCCCTTGGCCGTGTCGACGAGGAACATGCGGCCGGGTTGCAGGCGGCCCTTGCGCACCACGCGCTCGGGCGCGATGTCGAGCACGCCCACCTCGCTGGCCAGCACGACGAGCCCGTCGTCGGTGACCCAGTAGCGGGCCGGGCGCAGCCCGTTGCGGTCCAGGACGGCCCCGACGACCGTGCCGTCGGTGAAACAGACCGCCGCCGGGCCGTCCCACGGCTCCATGAGCGACGCGTGGTAGCGGTAGAAGGCACGCCGCTCGCGGTTCATGGTGGTGTGGTTCTCCCACGCCTCGGGGATCATCATGAGCACGGAGTGCGGCAGTGAGCGCCCGCCGAGATGCAGGAGCTCGAGCACCTCGTCGAAGCTGGCCGAGTCGCTCGCCCCCGGCGTGCAGATCGGGTAGACGCGCGACAGGTCACCCTCAATGAGCGACGTCTCGAGCAACGCCTCGCGGGCACGCATCCAGTTGCGGTTGCCGGCCAGCGTGTTGATCTCGCCGTTGTGGCAGAGATAGCGGTACGGGTGGGCCAGCGGCCAGCTCGGGAAGGTGTTGGTCGAGAAGCGCGAGTGCACCAGCGCCAGGCCCGACTCGAAGGTCGGGTCGCGCAGGTCCGGGAAGAACTGGCGCAGCTGCTCGGACGTCAGCATGCCCTTGTACACAATGGTGCGGGCCGACAGCGACGGGAAATAGACGTCGTCGACCGCGTGCTCCACCCGCTTGCGCAGGACGAAGGCGCGCCGTTCCAGCGCCATGGTGTCGATGCCGGGGCCGGACGGGGCGAGGAAGACCTGCGCAATGAGCGGCATGGCGCCCTTGGCGATCAGGCCGAGGTCGCCGGCGTCGGTCGGCACCGTGCGCCACCCGAGCACCGTCAGGCCCTCCTCGGCGGCGGTGTGCTCCACGACGGTGCGGGCCTTCTCGGCGGCGTCGGCGTCGGTGGGCAGGAAGACGAGGCCCACCGCGTAGCCGCCGGCGTCGGGCAGTGTGAACCCGGCTGCCCGGGCGGCCCCGGACAGGAAGCGGTGCGGGATCTGCACCAGGATGCCGGCGCCGTCCCCGGTGTTGACCTCGGCGCCGGAGGCACCGCGGTGGGCCAGGCGCTCCAGGACGGTGAGGCCACGGTCCACGATGTCGTGGTCGGGACGGCCATTGAGATCGGCCACCATGCCGACACCACAGGCGTCGTGCTCGTATGCCGGGTCGTAGAGGCCAGTGGCCATCGGCGTCCTTCCGAATGAGGAGAAGTTGAACGGATACCGGGACGACGTTGGCCCGAAGTCGAAAGAACAGGTTACACGACGGCTCTCGTAGGCTTGGCACATGGGATGGCGCGTCCATGTCGTCGGGGGCGGGGTCATCGGCCTGGCCTGTGCGTGGGAATTGTCACGCAACGGTCATGAAGTGACGGTGGTCGCGCCGGCCCCCGGACGCGACGGCGCGTCCTGGGTGGCCGCCGGCATGCTCGCCCCGGTGACCGAGGCACAGTTCGGCGAGTCCGCCCTGACGGCCCTGCTGGTGCAGGGCGCCGGGCACTGGCCCGCCTTCGCCGGCGCGCTCGAGGCCGCCACAGGTCGCGACATTGGATACGACACGACGGGCACGGTGACGGTCGCTCTCAATGTGTCCGACCGCGCCAGCCTCGACGACCTCCTCGCCTACCAGCACGCGCTGGGCCTCGAGGCCCACCGGCGCAGCGCCACCGACTGTCGGCGGCTCGTCCCGGCGCTGAGTCCAGCTCTGCGCGGCGGCATCGAGGTGCCGGGCGATCACCAGGTGGACAACAGGGCGCTGCTCGGCGCGCTCGCCGAAGCGGGTCGGCGGGGCGGGGTCACGTTCGTCGAGAGCCGGGTGACGGCACTGGAGGACGGGCCCGCGCTCGTCCTGGCGGACGGCCGCCGCCTCTGCCCGGACCGTGTCGTCCTGGCGGCCGGGACCGGCCTCTCCTCCATCGAGGGCCTGGCCGACGCCGCCCTCCCCCCGCTCCGCCCGGTCAAGGGGCACATCGTGCGTCTCGGTCCGGCCGCCGCCGCCTCGCCCGTCCCGTTGCTGGCGCGGACGGTGCGCGGCCTGGTGCGCGGGCGCTCGGTGTACCTGGTGCCCCGCCGCGACGGCTCGGTCGTCGTCGGCGCCACCGTCGAGGAGCGGGGCAGCGATACGGCGGTGCGGGCGGGCGCCGTGCACGAGCTGCTGTGCGACGCGCGGGCGATCGTGCCCGCCATCGACGAGCTCGAGTTGGTCGAGGCCGCCACCGGGTTGCGGCCCGCCACGCCCGACAACACGCCGCGCATCGGCTGGACCGCTCTCGACGGCGTCCTGGCCGCCGTCGGCCACTACCGCAACGGCATCCTGCTCGCCCCTCTCACCGCGGCGGCGGTCGTCGACCTCGTCGGGCGCCGGCGCGTGGCACCGCTCATCGAGGCGCTGGCACCCCTATGACCGCGCTCGTGCTGCGGGTGAACGGCGAGCCGGCGGAGGTGCCCGCCGGCGCCACCATCGCCGACCTGGTGGCCGGGCTGACCGCCGAGGCCGACCCCAAGGGCGTGGCCGTCGCCGTCGACCGCTGCGTGATCCCGCGTTCGGAGTGGGCGACCACGCCCGCCCGTGCGGGCTCCCTGGTCGAAGTGGTCACGGCGGCCGCGGGCGGTTGAACGCCCCACCCGTCTGACATTGTCCGCTTCCGCCGGCCGGTGCCAGAATCGTCCGATGTCCGACGAATCTCGCGCGGGGCCCACGGCCTTCGTCCTGGCCGGCGGCGGCACCAAGGGGTCCTTCGAGGTGGGCGTGCTCCAGTACCTGGTGGGCGTGGAGGGGATCGCCCCCGACATCATCACCGCCACGTCCGCCGGTGCCATCGCCGCCACCGTCCTCGCCCAGGCCCGCACGCTCCCGGAGTTCGAGGACCGGGTGAACGAGATCGAGGGCGACGTCCTGGCCTGGACGCAGACCGACCACGTGTTCGGCAAGCAGGCTTGGCTGGGCGCCCTCGAGGGAACGGCGCTCGGGCGCGAGATCCACCAGGAGATCACCGAGGGCACCCGCCCCCCGTTTCCTCTGACCCCGTCGACCGTGCTGGCCGGGAACGAGGTCGTGCCGGCGTGCGATTCCGGTCGCAAGGGACGGCGCCAGGCCCGGAGGGCCCGGCGGAAGCGCCAGCGTCACCTGGCCCGTCTGGTGGCCGGCGCCGGGCTGCGACTGCCCCGGGTCCGGCGCCAGCTGCGCAGCAGCGGCAGCTCGGTCCTCAACCTGAACCCGCTCGAGGGCGCGCTCCGGTACGGCAGCGAGGACGGCGTCCGCGCCGTCGATCCCGAGCTCATCGCCCGCCCCGGCCTCGAACTCCGGCTGGCCGTGACCGCGCTGCGCGCCGGAGTCCTGCGCTACGTGACCGAGGACGGCACGCTCGTGGAGTCCGACGCCCGCACCCCGGCGCCGGCGGAGTCCGCCGGCCCGGTCGACCTCGTCGACGGCGCCATCGCCTCGGCGAGTGTGCCGATGGTCTTCCCGCCCCACCCCATGGCCGACGACGACTACGTCGACGGCGGGGTGATCGAGATCGTGCCCGTCTCGGCCGCAGCGGCCCTCGGGGCGACCCGGATCATCGCCGTCGTGGCCGTGCCGTTGCGACTCCCCCGCGACGAGCGGGACTACGCGGCCGCCCCCGCCGGCTACATCGGTCTCCGGTCCATGGGGATGATCGGGGTGGCGGAGCGGCAGATCGCCAACCTGAACATCCACCTGCCCGAGGGGACGACCCTGACCACCGTCGACCCGGTCGTCGATGTGGTCGGGCTGTTCGAAATCGAGCCGGGGCTCCTGCGTATCAACAAGGACTACGGGTGGCTGCGCGCCGCCGACCTTCTGGCCGATGGGGACGCCGACATGCGGTCCGACATCGCCGACGGCACCCACGCCATCGTCGAGGCGCGTCGCGAGGCCTGGCGCCTGGAGGAGTCCCTCTGGGCGGCGGGGCGGATCGGCGACGACGACGCCGGGACCCTCGCCCTCGTGCGCGAGCACAAAGAGACGGTCCGCTCTCTCGTGGACCGGCGCAAGCAGCTCGGCTTCCCGGTGCCCGATGGCTGCGAGGACTGGTGGACGGGCTACGAGGCCCACACCGCCGAGTGGCCCCAGGGCCTGCCCGCTCTTTCGTCGGGTCGTGGCTGACCCAGGCCTTCAGACGGTCGGGCCGCCCATCCAGCCCCGGCGGCGGAAGAGCACGACGAGCGCCACCACCGTGACCACATCGACCGCGACGCCGAGCACCCAGAACGTCCAGGTCGACATGATGTTGCGCACGAGGTAGCCGAAGTTCTGTCCGAAGAACCCGGTGAGGAAGCTGAGCGGCAGGAAGATGGTGGCGATGATGGTCAGCTGCTTCATCACCACGTTGAGACGGTTTGACACCGTCGAGAGGTGCGTGTCCATGACGCTCGAGAGCAGGTCGCGATAGTTGTCGACCTGGTCCGCCACGCGGATGAGGTGGTCGTAGAGGTCGCGGAAGTACCGCGTGCCCTCTTCGGTCAGGCCGGGCACGTCGGTCACGCCGGTGTTGATGCTGGCGATCATGTCGCGCTCGGGCGCCACGATCTTGCGCATGTTCATGAGGGAGCGCTTCATCTGGAACAGCTCGCCGAGTTGGGCCTCGGTCGGCGCCTTGAGGATGTCGTCCTCCAGCGCGTCGATCTTGTCGTCGAACTGGGAGAGGACGGGGAAAAAGCTGTCGACCAGGCCGCCGACGACGAGATACACGACGACGAGCTGCGGCGAGGCAACCGTGTTCAAGGGATGGTTCCCCAGCCATTCCCGTACGTGCGCCACCGTGGGGCAGTTCCCCCGGTGCACCGTCACCGCGTAGCGGTCGTTCCAGAAGCAGTGGACCTCCGCCTTGCCCGTGTGCTCGGGGTCGGCGCCACGCGCCACGAGGTAGACGAAGCCGTCGTACGTGTCGATGCGTGGCCGCTGGTTGAAGCGCTCCGCCGACTGAACGGCGAGGTGGTGGAACGTGAATGTGTTGGCCAACAGGTCGCTGACCGTGCCGTCTGTCGCATTGTCGTCGAGGTCGAGCCAGAAGAAGTCGGTCCCGGCCAGCGCCGCCAGCACGTTGTCCATGGTGGCGGGCGTGTCGACGCCGCCCTGGCGCAGGGTTCCGTGCAGCACGGTGTCAGTCTCCCCGCGACCGGCCGTGCCGGGGTGGATGATGTTCAGGCGAAACGGCCGGGATCGAACGAGAGCGGCAGGGGCGCCTCGTCCGACGGGAGATCGACGTCCGCCATCGTGTGCGCCAGGGCACGCGCCGAGAAGGGCCCCTGCAACAGGCCGTTGGCGCCGTGGCCCGTCGCCACCCAGGCGTTGCCCCAACCCGGCAGTCGTCCCACCAGGGCACGATCATCGGGGGACGTCGGTCGCAGCCCGACGCGGGTCTCGAGGTAGTCCGAGCCGTCGAGCCCGGGCGCCACGGAGAGGCACTCGCGCAGGAGCTCGTACAGGCCCGCGGCGGTCACGCCGACCGAGAAGCCGGCGTGTGCCTCGAAGGTGCCCCCGCAGGCCACGCGTCCCCCCGGCCACGGAACGAGATAGTGGGTGAGGAGCGGCTGCACGATGGGCCAGTCACCTGTGTCCGCGCCCACACCCAGGTGCACGATCTGCCCCTTGGTGGGGCCGACCGGCAGACGCGTGCCGAGCCACTCGCCCACCGCCGCCGTCCAGGCGCCACCGGCGATCGCCACCGCACCGCAGGCCACGTTCTGGTGCCCTTCCACCTCAACGGCATCGACGTGGCGCCCGCCTCCGGCTGCGGCCACCACGCCGTGCGCCGCGCCCGTCACGAACGCCACGCCGCGGGCTGCCGCGGCTTCTCGGAGTGCGGCCGCCACGCCGCGGCCGTCGACCCGCGCCGAATCGGGCGCGTGCAGCACGCGGTGTACCGGTCCCAGAGGCGGGAAGAGCGAACTGGCCTCCTCCGGTGTGATTTCTGTGACCTCGCCGGGCGAGCGCCGGAGTACCACGTCGGCGAAGGGGGCGAACCAGGTGTCCTCGGACTCGCGCAGACCGATGGACAGCAGTCCGCACCGGCCGTACCCGGCCCCGGCCCCGTCGACCCCGTCGAACTCCATGCGCAGCAGCAGTGCGGGGTAGTGCGCGCCGGCCTGGCGCAGGAAGGGCCAGAGTGCCGGGTCCTTGTCGGCGCTGGTGAGCGGCGACAGGATGCCGGCCCCGGCGTCGGTCGCCCGCCCCGGATGCCCGGCGTCGATGACCGTCACGGTGGCCCCCAGGCACGCCAGCTCGTAGGCCAGCGCCAGTCCCACCAGCCCCGCGCCGACCACAGCCACGTCGCAACGCTCCGTGCTCATGCCCCGAGTCCAGCAGGCCCGCCCCCGACGTGCCACCCGTGCGGCACACTGAGCGCCGTGCAGGTCGTCCGGACTCCCGATCAGTACTTCGCTGACCTGCCGGGATTCCCCTTCGTCCCCCGCTACGTCACGTTGGGCGACGGCCTGCGCATGCACTACGTCGACGAGGGTCCGGCCGGTGGCGAGATCGTGCTCCTGCTGCACGGCCAGCCCACCTGGTCGTACCTCTACCGGACGGTCATCACCCGTCTGGCCGAGCAGGGCCTGCGTGCCGTCGCCCCGGATCTCATCGGCTTCGGCCGCTCCGACAAGCCCCTCGACCGCACCGCGTACACGGTGCAGGCCCATGTCGACTGGCTGGCGCAGTTCGTCGATGCCGCCGGCCTCGCCGACCTCACCCTCGTCGCGCAGGACTGGGGCGGCCCGATCGGCTTGGGTCTCCTCAGCGCCACACCCGGCCTGGTGCGCCGGATCGTCGCCGCCAACACCGTGCTGCACACGGCCGACGCCGACCTGGCGGGGCGCCTGGAGTGGGCCTGCCACGCCGGCCCGGACGGCACCGTCACGGTGGAGCAGACGCTGCTCGACTACCAGCGCCTGACCCAGGAGCTCACGCCGTTCCGGCCGAGTCTCTTCGTGCAGGGGGCCACCGAGTCCGACGTGCCCGAGGCCGTCCTGGCGGCCTACGACGCGCCGTTCCCCGATGAGTCGTTCTGCGCGGGGCCGCGCCAGCTGCCGTTGCTGATGGGCCTGACCCCCGGCAGCGCGTGCGCAGCCCTGAACCGTGGCACCCTGCGCGCGCTCGAGACGTTCGACGGTCCCTTCCTCACTGCGTTCTCCGACGGCGATCCCGCCACGCGCGGCTGGGCGGAGGTGCTGCAGGCACACACACCCGGCGCCACCGGACAGGCCCACGTGACCATCGAGGGTGCCGGACATTTCCTCCAGGAGGACCGCGGGCCGCAGCTGGCCGACGTCGTGGCGCAGTTCGTGGCGAGCACGCCCCCCGGCTGACTACGTCGGCTTGGCCTCTTCCGCTGCCGCTGCCGGAGCCGGAGCCTCGAGCGCGTCGGGCTCCGGCGGCGCCCCGGTGCCCAGCTGCGCCTTCAGGGCGGCCAGCTCGTTGTCCACCTGCGCGTCCTTTCCGACCTGGTCCAGCTCCTTCTGGATGTCGTCGGTGCCGCCGCCCACGTCCTCGAGGACGCCGGACTCGAGGAGCTCGTCCAGGGCGCCCGAGCGGGCCTGCATGGTGGCGATCTTGTCCTGTGCCCGCTGCAGCGATGCTCCGGAGTCGTTGAACGACTTCGAGATGCCGGCCGTGCTCTCGTCGACCTCCGAGACGGCCTTGGCTGCCGTGTACTGCGCCTTGAGGGTCTCCTTCTGCGTACGGAAGTCATTCACCCGCTTCTGCAGAACGTCGAGCGTCTGGGTCAGCTTCTTCTCTTCCTCGTCGAGTTGCTGGCGCTGAGGTTCCATCTCGTCGATCTGCTGCTGGGCGGCCGCCTTGCGCGACAGCGCCTCCTTGGCCAGGTCCTCCCGGTTGGCGGAGAGCGCCTGCTTGGCCTGATCCTGCAGATGGTCGACGGTGTGTTGGAACTGCTCTTGCTGGAGTTCCAGGCGCTTCTTCGAAGCGGCGAGGTCGACCAGCGCGCGACGCACCTGGGTGATCTGCTCGAGCATCTTCTCGTACGAGAGGTCGAGCATCTCGTCCGGCTTCTCGGCTGCGTCGAGCGCCTTGTTCGTCTTGGCCTGCACAATGTCGTGTGCCCGCTGGAAGATGCCCATGGTTCCCTCCCTGAGGGGTCGATCCGTGACCCCACCATAGATTCGAATCAGCCCGTCTGTGCCCCCGGAGGGAGACCCGCGGCAGCCGGGAGTTCCCCGATCCCGTGCTCGGGCCGTCGCCAACGCCGGTCCGCGATCCCGGCCTGGCGGCCCGTCCGGATCACGTGCGGGCGCGCCGTGCGCAACTCCCCCTGCCGCGCACCCCGAGCCGTCCGGTCGTGGCCGATCCCCTCTTCGCCGTCGGGCCACGCGTCATGGGGTCGGCCCACCATGTCGCCGATCGGAACTCGGTCGGCTCAAGACCCCGAGGCGGCGACGATGGGCCCGTTGAGATGGGTGCCCGACATGTCGCCGTCGGCCGGCGCGTCCCCGAAGGACGACACCTGGCCGAGCGCGGTCACGACCCAGTACCCCCCACCGTCGGAGGCGGCGAAGATGGCGGAAGCCGGATCGAAGCCCCCCGCCGAACCGGCCGGCATGCCCCCCAACGAGGCGGCGTCGCCGAATGGGAAGACCTGCCCCGCTCCGTCGAGGATCCAGTAGCCGGCCGCGTCGGACGTCGCCGCGGCCGATGTGATGTTCGAGCTCTGCGGCCCGGGCTGGCCGTA
Organism: uncultured Acidimicrobiaceae bacterium; assembly: GCA_963783965.1. Lineage (GTDB taxonomy): Bacteria > Actinomycetota > Acidimicrobiia > Acidimicrobiales > RAAP-2 > Bog-473. Next base: position 474,407 of record CAWAPQ010000002.1, read on the forward strand.
GTTGACTGCGTCACCGAAGGTGTAGACGGCGCCGATGCTCGTCACGACCCAGTAGCCATTGCCGGTGGCATCGGGCACCACAGCCACCGCGGCGCCCCTGCAGCCACCGATGCCGGGGCAGGAGCCAGCGAAGTGCGCGTCGCCGAACGCGAAGACGCCACCGTCCGAGGCCACCATGAAATACCCGCCCCCGTCATCGGATGGCACCATGCCCACAATGGGCGCGTTCAGGCTGTGCGGGAGGCCGGAGCCGGCCGGCTTGAGGCCGCTTCCCGGAATGGAGCCGTAGTAGCCGGCATTCCCGAAAGCGAAGATGCCGCCGTCCGACGCGACCAGCCAGTACCCGCCACGGTTTGCCGTGGGCGTGATGCCCACGACGGGGCGCTGCAAGTGCAGCGAGCCGGTCGAGCCGTAGAACTGGGCTGAGCCGAAGCTGAAGATGCCGCCGTCCGACCCCACCAGCCAGTAGCCGTGTTGTGCCGGTGGGATGGCGGGCGACCCCGAAGGCGGTGGTGCGGTGGGTGGCGCAGGTGGCGCGTTCACCGTGAGTGTGAAGATCTGGGTGGCGACGGGCGCCGCACCATTGGAGGCCATGAGGCACACGGTGAACGTGCCGCCATCACCCGCTTGCGGCGTCCCGTCCAGCGTCGCCGTCGTGCCTCCGGTGTAGTGCAAGGAAATGCTGGTGGGCAACGGGGACGGGGTGCAGCCGCTGAAGGCGCTGTCGGACAGTGCGCTGACCCCGGGCGTCCCCGTCGTCGTGATGTTGAACACGCCCGCGGCGCCGGACGAGAAGGTGGCGTGGTTCGAGCTCGTGATGGTGGGCGGCACCGTGGTCCCGCTCCCCGTATAGGTGTACTGGCCGGTCGCTACGACGCCGCTCGTGCCCGCCGGAGTGGTGACGGTGATGTTGACGGTGCCGGGGTTCACGCCCGGTGGAATGTTGGCCGTGATCTGGCTTGAGGTGCTCGCGAGCCCGATGCTGGCGACCGTCCCGAAGTCGACGATCGGCGCCACTCCCCCGCTGATGAAGTTGGTGCCGTGAATCGTCACGGTGGCCGATGGGGTCGGGATCTCCGTTCCCGATGTGGGCGAAAGCGAGGTCACCGTGGGCGCATTGGTCGGGGCGTACGTGAACTCGTTGACCTGGGCGGTTCCGGTAGCGGTCGATGAGCCCGCTGACGTGGAGACCGTGACCACCACCTGGTCCGTCGCCGTGCCCGCCGGATCGGCCGGTGCGTCGGCGCTGAGCTCACCGTCCCAGTTCACGTGGACGTTGGTGGCGGCGACGCCGCCGAAGAACACCTGCGGCGTCGACGCCGAGTTGAAGTAATTGCCCTCGATTGTCACCGGCGTGCCGGCTCCCGTGTACGCCGAGGACGCGGGCAGGACCTGCACCACGTCCGGTGCCGCCGGCGTCGAGGTCGTGGGGAGTGTGCCCGGTGTGACGGGGTCGACGACTGCATCGGCCGGGTCGAGCTGGTTCATGAAGATCTGGGTGTACTGGCCGTTGCTCGTGTCGGCATCGCCCATCTGGGCCGTCTGCGTACCCGTCGTTGTCCACAGCCCGAGAATGTTGTCCCGATGACCCCAGCAGTCCATGGCGCCTGGAGACGTGCAGTCGAGGTTGGTGCCGCCGTAGCCGTCGTTGTACATCCAGGCGAAGTCTGCCCCGAGCGGGGTGTCGTCCAGGGCAAAGTTCGCCCCTCCCCCGTTGGCTTGATAGCCAGCCGGCTCCAGGGGGTCTGTGTCGTTCTGTGCTCCGGTGAGTGCCACCGTGTCGAGAGCGGGATCGAGGCCGGAGAACTGCGAGAGACCGCGGTCGCCTCGCTCCTCGTCTGCGATGACCAGCTGCTGGACGGGCACCGAGTCTGTGGCGTAGCCGCTCGGCAGGACCATCGGCCCAAGTCCCTCCAGCGACCGGGCGTAGTTGATGTTGTGCAACACCGAATCGATGCATGCGGTGCTGGTGTCATCGACCGGGGTCAACGTGCAGTGCGGTTTCACCTGCGGCGGAATGTTGACGGACGGGTTCGACGGCGGCACGATGCCCGAACCGTTCGCTGCCTGGGGCGCAGCAGACATGACGACGAGAGTGGACCCGAGTCCGGCGGCGACAGCGAACGCGGCGCGTGCCACTGCACGTGCCGCGGCGCGCGCAGCGGGTTGATGCCGTCTCACCTTCCGTTCGCCCCCTCGTGCCCAGGAATGGATAAGCCGGGGCAACGTAACATTCCGGCCACATCGCTCCGAGGGAGCCCCGGGTGAATTGTCATCCGATTGCGGGCCAAAGGGCGGCGCAACCGCGTTGCACCCAACCGGGTGGCGGTGCGTCGTCCCTGCGGGACCAACAGGTCAGTGTCAGCGCTCGGCCGCGCTCTCCGCTGATGCCCGTCACTCTCGTCGACCAAGGGCCGTTGTGGCTGCATTGTGCCGCTTGGGTCCGGACGGCTCTAGTTCAGCGCGGCAGCCACTGTCAGCATCCGACTGGAGGCGAAGGATTTGGGGAGGAACGATGCCGTCTGAATGGCAACTGCAGGCTGCCTGCCGCGGGCAGGGGCCCCACGAATTCGTCCGAGGCCCGAGGTCCGACTACGGGCCAATGCGTGAGATCTGCCGGTCGTGTCCGGTGCAGCGCGAGTGCCTGGACTGCGCGTTGGCAGATGAGACGCTGACTGGCCTGTGGGGCGGGACCACGGACCCTGAGCGGATCGAGATCCGGCGCTGGCGGGTGGCCTGAGCCTCATCGTCGACCGCGCCGTTGATGGACGACGGGAGACGGTTCGTCATGGGATGCTGATGCATGCCCGTCAGAGTCCGAGAGTGCAGCGGTGACATGGGGAAGGTCGTGCCTGTCCGCTGGCTTGGGCGAGGTCCTCGGAGTCGCCCACCGTCGGGAGAAGGCGTCCTCCGTGCGTTGACGGCGCTCGCTGTCATGAGTGGGGCAGCGCTCCTCGGTCTCGGTTCAACCGCGGGGGCCACCGTCCCACCCGCCCATCCGGTGTTGGCCCCACAGAGCGGCTCGTACGTCTTCACACTTCCCTTCGACGGCATGCAGCGCGACTACCGGCTGCATGTCCCACCGGCCGCCGCCTCGGGACAGCCGCTGCCCCTCGTCCTGAACCTTCACGGCGCCACGCAGAATGGGCAGCTCGAGGAGATCACGTCCGACATGGACCCCAACGCGGACATGAACGGGTACCTGGTGGCCTACCCCGATGGGACCCGCATCGCCAAGGTGCTCACGCCGGACCCGGTGGCCAAGAACGCGCAGTACGGGTGGAACGCGGGAATGTGCTGCGGGCTTCCTGTCACCAAGCACATCAATGATGTCGGGTTCCTGCTCAAGGTCATTGCCGACATTGCGTCCAAGACCCCGGTCGACCTCCGGCGGGTCTATATGACCGGCATTTCCAACGGCGGGATGATGGCGTATGCCATGGCGGCGGAAGCCTCCGGGCACGTCGCGGCCGTCTCTTCGGTTTCGGGCCAGGTCGAGATCCCGGTCATCCATCCGACTCGGGCCGTGCCGACCATGGAATTCCACAGCGTCGACGATCCGATCGCAAAATTCAACGGCACGCCCGCCAAGAACCCGCTGCTCCGCCTCTCCGTGATGGAGGGCATTGACCAGTGGGTCAAGGCGGATGGGTGCGCCACGAAGCCCGTCACGGGGACTGCCATCGTGGGAGCGGCCGGATCGATCTCGGCGGGGGAAACCGCCACGCCGATCAGCTATACGCACTGCCGATCGGGTGCCGAAGTCGCCCTCTGGCGCTTCACGGGTTCAGGGCATGTGTGGCCGGGCAGTCCTCTGAACACGGGCCCGAAGAAGAACTGGATCCTGGCCGGCGTCGGTCGTGGCATCATCCTCGTCAACGCTGACGAGACGATGTGGCAATTCTTCGAAAAGTACTCGCTGCCGTCGAGCCCCCGGTAGGGAGAGACCACTTTGGGGCCTGTGCTCCACGCCGCGCTCGTTAATGCTCCACCCTCGGGACGGCGTGCTCCGACTCGATCCTGTTGATGCCGCCGAGGACGGCGGTGATTGCCCGCTCGGCCTCGGAGAGCCCCACGAACTCAATGCCGACTCGGATGTCCCCTTCGAGGGTGAACGCTGCGTCCCTGACGACGCCCTCCAGCCGGATGCTCACCGCATCCCCGATGGCGGAGACGTCGACGAAAATGCTCCGATCCACCAACGCCCACGGTTCTGGATGATGCAACGTGATCCCGAGGCCGTGCATTGAGACGTCAATGACCTCGCAATCGCGCCACAATGCGGGCGATTCCCCGTCGAGATGGCAAAAACCTGCCCACGCCGTGGGCTGACGCCGCGCTCGTCTGCGGTACTCCATGGTTGCCCCTCCCTCTCTCTGACACCCTCGTTGGCGAGGAAATGTCGAGTGCCTTCGATCAGAACTGCGGATGTCTAGGTGTTGACCAGGACGTCGCTCATCACGCTGAGAACAGCCGTGATCGCCTGCTCGGTCTCTGACAGTCGGATGAACTCGATACCGACCCGAATCTCCCGGCTCATGGTGACGGCGGCGTTCTTGATCTCGCCCTCGAGGCGGACGTTCACACTGTTCCCGTCTCCGGGCAGGTTCACCGAAATGAGACGACCTGAGAGTTCGGACGGGTTGGGATGCGGGAATGATCCCGATGCCCAGCATGGAGATATCGACAACCCGGCACTCGTGCCATCCGGTGGCAGACTCACCAGTCAGCTGATAGGACGCGGCCCAGCCGGCGGGCTGGCGCTGTAGTTGGCGGCGATTCTCCATGACGCACCTTCCGCTCTGGCGCCGAACAGGGCGCCGTCCCGCGGCTATTTCCGAGCCGCTGGCCAAGAAACGGTGCCTCTGGCCTGGCCTTGTGCACCCAACGCGCGTTGGAATAAAGGATTGTCAGTTCATTGTGCGGGATCTCTGCCGGCTCTCGGAATGGCCCCGGCTGACAGCGTGGCCGTGAGAGGACGCGCCATCACTCAGCGCGTGAGTTGCCGCCCGAGCAGCGATCCCGCGAGGCACATCGTGACGGCCGAGACGATGCCGAGAACCCAGAGTTGTTGCACGGGTACGGGGACGGTCTCGTGCACGACCCAGATCCTCCGGTACAGGCCGCCGATGAGTAGGACCACCACTGCGACGACGGCCGTCGCGGCGGCGTACCGGGTCGGAGCGTAAGGCCGGCGGAAGGCGACCACGGCGCCCCCGGCGAAGAAGGCGCCCGCAACGAGGCATGCGGCGACGATCCAGAGGTGAGTGGGCTGGTCGATCATCGGCCGGCCGTGCCAGTCCTCTTCAATGATCATGGTGGGGACGGAGACGGCCAGAACAAGGAGGACCGATCCGGCGATGTCTGCCCATCGAGGGGATCGAATCGCCGCCATGCGTGACAACGTTAGATCCGACGTCTGGAGCATCCGTCGCGGTCACCGCCACGACAATGGACCGCTCAGCCCGACGGGTCCTCGTCCGAGGTCGCGGAAGGTCGGAACGTTCCTGCGCCCGACCGCTCCTGCGAGCGATATGTTCGGGGCAGCTGACACACGAGTGTTTGATTGGGAATCGCTCAACCGGGTCGACTACCCTGCCCGCTGTGTCGTACCAGAGGCGGCAATTTCGACCGGTCGCGGCGTGGCTGACGGCGGTGCTCGCGCTCGCGGCCTCAGTCTGCACGCTCCAGGCAACACAGGCTGGCGCGCGAAGCGCCAGCGAAGTCACGGGACCCGAATTGGCCGCCGCGAGTCAGTGTCCCTGGATGGCCTGCGCACAGGTCCTCGCAGCCGTTGCAGCTGGGGCAAAAACCCAGAAGGTCCCCACCAACCTCAGCCCGGGGCTGGCCAATGCGGCTGCCGATGTCTATCCCGCAGTCATGGGCTGTGTCGCCCCGCCTTCTGCAGTGTCGACCCCCGTGCCGTGCGTCTACAACGCCGCCGCGACGACCAAGCGAATGGTGCTGATCGGAGACTCGCACGCCGAAATGTGGTCGCCGGCGGTAGCGGACGTCGCCCAGGCGAACGGGTACAGCTTGTTGTTCCTTTCGAAGCTCCAGTGTCTGCTTCCCATGGTTCCGTTCTGGAACCCGCTCACGTCCACCCCCAATACCCAATGCACGACGTGGAAGAAATGGGCGATCGCGCGGGTCCAGCAGTTCAACCCGAGCATTGTCATCGCCACGACGGAGGATTACCTCTCTTACACCAGCAGCGGACTCCAAATGAGCCAGAAAGAGTTTGCGAGCGGACTGGCGACGACCCTCAAAGAAATGTCGGCTCCGGGGCGTCGGGTGATCCTCCTTGGTGACATCCCCTACTTGAGTCAAACGGGGCCAATTTGCCTGGCCGCCCACGAAAGCAGTGCCCAGACCTGCGCAACTCCGACCGGCACCGCCGTGTCCCAGACGAAGCAGGCAGCAGAGCGGTCTGCGGCGGACAAAGCCAGCGCCACCTTCGTCAACGTGATTCCGTGGTTCTGTACTCGGAAGGCCTGTCCCGCAGTAGTGGGAACTACGGACGTGTACTCCGACGGCTCGCACATGACTGCGACATACGGCAAGCAGCTCGAAGGTGTCGTCGCCCAGTCTCTCGGACTTCAAGCACCCTGAAGAGGCGAACGGCGCGGAAAGCCACGCGCCCGCCGAGATCACCTTCACGTAGCGTCCCAGAGTGGGGGGATCAAAGAGACCCCTCGTCGGAAAGGGGACACCCGGGTTGGTATTGCACAACCTCGGAACAACTCGTCGGGAGAGGGATCCGAATGGCTCTACTCGGCATCGGCCACCATCGCCACAATCGTGCCTGGGGGCAGGGTGAGCGATCAGGCCCTCGCAATCCACTGGGAGTTTCTCACAAGCGCACCCCCGGCTGGATAGCCCGAGAAGTCACCCTGCCCCCAGCTGTTCTTCGCTCGGTCGGGCTTGGGCCGGAGTCAACACCGTCGTCGTGACGCCCGCGAAACCCGAGCAGCCTGAATCCCGGATGATGGCGAGAGCGCGCGGTCGTCTGCGTGACCCTAGGAACGTCGCGTTGCCAAATCCGCTGACATGGAGGGGCCGAGTGGTTCAGTCCGCGAACGCGACGGCGAGCACTGCGCTGAGTGGCCCCACGACGACTCGCGTCCGTGGTGACGTGTGGGTGTGGGCCACGGTCTCGTCGAAGGAGAAGGAAGCGTCCTGATGACTCACGGTGAAGCTGGGAACGGCGATTGTGTGCCAGCCATCAGCTAACTGAACCTCCGAAACTTTGGCCTCGTCGATGGCTACAAGCCACTCAATGCTCATTGTGCGGGCCTCCCAGCCAGGTCAGATGCTGTGCGTACTGTACGTCTGAAGATCACGCCTCTCGCTCAATCGTCGGGGTCCGGGCTATCGAGTCCACCTCGAGGGACGCACTGGCACGGGGTACCGCTCAACAGGGGTAGCATGGCTGTGCTGACCGTTCTGCTGGCAACCGTGCCACCTGCACCCTTCGGCAGAAATGGCTTCGCCGTGGTCCCTGAGTTCAGCTTCACCGTCCGCGATCTTCCGGACATTCACGTCGTTCTTCTGCATGGCGAGTTGGACATCGTGTCCGCCGAGGGCCTGGCCGATGCCCTGGTGAAGGTCGCTGGCTCGACTCTGGTCGTCGACCTCTCAGACCTCACGTTCATGGATTGCAGCGGCATAGACGCTCTCGTGGTTGCACGGAACCGCATCCTGGCCAACGGGCAGGGTCAGCTCGTGGTCACGAGACCGACCGCCTTTGTCCGTAAGGCGTTGGAGATCGTGGGGCTCGGTGCGTGGATCGTGCAATGGTTGTCGGACTGGAATGAAGAGACGCCCTGGAGGTACGTGCATGGCCCAGCCCGTAGTGCACTTTGAGGTCGTTGGACACGACCCGGCGCGACTCCGTGAGTACTTCTCCCAGCTCTTCGGGTGGAGCTTTGCATCGCCCTCACCGGTAGCTGAGGAGGTGTCCGCGCCGAATGAGTACGGGTTCTTGGACCTGATCACGACCGACGACGGGACGGGCATCCGCGGTGGAGTGGGCGGTGGGCCGGGTTACGAAAGCCATGCTGTCTTCTACGTCGGTGTGCCTGACGTCGGAGCCGCCCTGCAACGTGCTGAAGAGCTCGGCGGTTCTCGGGTTATGGGTCCCGTCACGTCACCCAATGGGCTCGTCGTAGGCCACTTCAAGGATCCAGAAGGCACTCTGATCGGAGTGGCCGGACCCGCATAGCGGTATCTCACCTCCGGTATTGGGGACACCCGCGGGGAAGAACAGGCCGCGTCCGAGGCGGAGCAGGTACGACCGACTCTGACCTCGACTTTCAGTCGGGCTACCGGGATTTGAACGCGAGACCTCTTGACCCCCGGGCCGGTCTGCTCCATTGGGCCCCGTGGGGTCCTTCCGCGTTCAGGCAGGTGGGATCGGGATTCCGCCGAGCCTTCGGGGGGTCCGCTGGGGCCGGGCTAAGTCCGGTCGGGCGCCGTCAAGTTGACAAATACGTTGACATCACCGGTATCACTCGCCGAGGCCCCAACCTCTCCTAGACGCCGCCACACCCGAGCCCGTACCTCGCACGTCGGTCCCAGGGGCGAGGTGGCCGGCCCAGCCCTCTCCACTGGGGGTTGGGCCGCGGGCACGAGGACGCTGTTGCATCCGTTGTGGGACCGTTGCGCAAGAACAGGCCGGTTGGCCCGGTTCCCCGCTCGTAGGCGCACGAGGCAGGCTCGATAGCGCCACTCGAGCGGGCTCCCCTTGGGCGATCAGGCGAGGAGGAGGTGGCCGGCCCAACCTTTCGCATCAGAGGGTTGGGCCGCGAACAGAGGGCGCCTACTCTCGGCCCGTGGACCGAATGCCTCAGCCCGGCGACCCCTACGCCAACGCCTTCGTCGCAGAGCCGATGCAGTGCTGGCGAATGATCCACGACCACCAGGGCCAAGCCGACCACTGCCATGAGTCGCCGTCTTGGACTGGGCGGTGGTTCTCGCCCTCAGGCGACTGTTGGTGGCGAGTCTGGGCCTGTCGTGACCACCTCGAGGGCCTCACGGGGCTGCGTGAGTTTGGACGGCGAGCGAGCTGATCGTCGAGTGTCAGCGGATGCTCCTGGGAACTGTCTCCGTACGCCTCACGGAAACCTTGCGGAAGTCATTCTGCCGAATGACGCCTACACCCGAACTCCATCCCGATTACGTGGTCAGCGCGAAGATCTGCCGTCGGACGAATTCGATGATGTCGCCGTCACTGAGACTTGCTCCACGCCGAACCGCGGAGGCAAATGCCGCCCCGCCCAGCCGGCTTCGGAGCTCCTCGGCGAGGGAGCTAATACGCTCGGCGTCCGTTACTCGGAAAGGCAAGGCATAAGCGGCGCCAGCTGCAGTGAGGGCGCCATGAAGCGTCGCCGCGCCAAGGTCAGCCCGCAACTGGACGAATATGCCAAAAACGTGTCGAAGCGAGAGCCATTGATTGGCCCAGTCACCGCCCCGATACCAAAGGTCTATGACGTCTGTGTAGCTCTTTAGCGCTTGACGAGGTTGTCCCCGGCTGGCTTCGAGCTCGAGCACCTCCGTGAGGGCAAAGGCCTGGATCCAACGATTGCCAGCGTTTCTGGCGACGTCCGCGGCATCCTGCAGCACGACCTTCGCCTCTTCCGGTTCAGTCGCCGTGAGGGCAACTCCGGCGGCGTACAGGGCTTGCGCCAGAGCGGTTGGTGACCCTGAACTTAAGGCAGCCTCGTGAGACAGCTCGGCAAGTCGGCCCCCGTTTTGACTGTCTCCGAGCACGGTGTAGGCGACCGACCTCATGTAGCAGGCGTGGGCAAGACGAGCTGCCGAACCCGTCTTGGCGGACTCCACCATGCGATCCATCCAGTGCAAAGCAAGTGGTACTTCTCCTCGATAGAACCAGACATTGCAAAGTGCTCGCTCGGCCAGTCCCGAACAATCGACCTGAAGCCGGTCGGCGGCACTGATGGCACGCTCTCCAAGGTCGACGGCACCATCCAGATCGCCACGAACGAAGCGACCGTACGCTGCGACGGCGACGGCGACGGGATAGCGGGTGTGGTCGCTGGCGCCGGGAAGGGCTGCAGCCATATCGGCCCAACCGGTGATCTCGGCACGCATGCAACGAAATCCGTACTCTCGGAGGCCGGCGACGAGGCGCAGGGAGATATCCACGTTGGCCTGCTCAATCGACCAGGAGTGGGCGGCACGTAGGTTGTCGAATACCCGGTCGAGGACGACGACGGCATTCGGCTCGTCCGGTCCGGCCAATTCCGTCATACACCTCTCCGCCACGTCCAGATACCAGCAGGCATGACGCGCCCGCACTTCGTGCCACTGGGTGTCGCTGAGGCGCTGTCGGCCGTACTCTCGCAGCGTCACCAGGAGACGGTAGCGAGGAGATCGTTCGTCGGTGACTTGGACCATCGACTTGTCAACGAGATTGGCCAGGAGCATCGACACTGTGGAGGCACCCATTCCCCGGTCCGCACACACTCCCTCCACTGCGTCGAGTTCGAAACTTCCCGAGAAGACACTCAGTCGGGCGAATAGGTGCTGTTCGTCCGGGTCGAGCAGTTCGTAGGACCACGCCACGAGGTCCTGGACGGTGCGGTGCCGAGATGGCAAGGAAGCATGAGCGCCGGAGAGCAGCTCGAATCCGTTCTCGATCCGGTCCGCCAGCGCCGAGGCGCTCATCGACCGAATTCGTGCCGCCGCCAGTTCGAGAGTGAGTGGGAGGCCGTCGAGGCGGCGCACAATTCTCACCACATCGGCCACATTCTCTGGTCCGAGGGCAAAACCAGGCCGGGCCGCGATCGCCCGCTCTACGAAGAGTTGGACGGCAGGCACCTCGGCGACCAGGCCAACCACTCTTGAACTGGATCCCTCTTCAGGAAGATCAAGCGGTCCAACGCGCCACACCTGCTCGCCGGGCAGTCCGAGAACCTCGCGGCTGGTGGTCAGCAAGGTGATGTGCGGACACGAACTGAGAACCCGCTCCGAGAGGGATGCGACGGTGGCCCTCAGGTGCTCGCAATTATCGAGCACCAGTAGAGCCCGACGGGATCTCAGGTATTCGATGAGCGTCTCCTCGATGGAAAGGTGCTGCCGCTGCTGGACGTCTGCCGCATTCGCGAGAGCTGCGACGGTAGAGGCGGGGTCGTGCACAGCGGCAAGTTCGACCACGAAAACATCGCCGTCGAATTCGTCCCACAACTCATTCGCTAGTCGCCTCGCCAGTCTTGTCTTGCCGACTCCACCGGGGCCGATGAGCGTCACTAACCGTTGGGACTTGACCAGGACTATGAGCTCTTCAATCTCGTGGTTGCGCCCGACAAGCCGGGTCGTCTCGCTGGCCCGGAGCCGTGGTTGCGATCGGCGTGCTTCATGGATCCCGTGCAGAAGAGTCGGATCTTCGTTGAGGATCCGCTCTTCGAGTTCACGGAAGGCGGGAGGCGGGTCAAGGCCGAGCTCTTCGCGGAGTAGAACCCGGTACGCCTCGGCGCGGCGTAGGGCCTCGGCGGCACGTCCGCTCCGGTACAGCGCAAGTACCAGCTGACCCCAAAGCCGCTCTCGGAGCGGTTGCTCGAGGACCGACGCTTCAAGGTCGCCAACCAACGTGGCGTCCGCCCCGAGAGCGAGACGGGCCTCAAAGAGGTCCTCGCTCGCGCGGGCACGCAGCTCATCCAGCCGGACTGCAACTGGAATGGCCCATTCTTGCTCTGCGAACTCGTCGAACGCCGGACCGCGCCAGCAGGCTTGCGCGCGCTCCAGCAGGTCAACGACGGTCAGCGGATCAGAGGTGCCGGCCGCTCTTTCGCAGAGCAACTCGAAGCGCCCGGCGTCGACGATGTCGGGAGGGGCGTCCAGTACGTAGCCAGGCGGCCGGGCGACGATCTCGGCTTCGGGTCGGAGGAGGCGCCGCAGGCGGGAGAGGTGGCTTTGGAGAACTGCAGGCGGGTCGGCGGGTTGGCTGTCACCCCACAGCTCCTCACAGATCCGATCGGTTGACACCACCGAACCCTGGTGGGCAGCCAGCAGAGCGAGAGCCAGTCTGGGCTTGGAGCCTCCAATCGGAATAGGAGCCCGGTGCCGGACCAGCTCGATACTGCCCAGGACCCGAATATCGAGGTCAGCCTCCATGGATTCCAGTATTGCAAGCCTCCTTGCAAAACGCTTGCAAGGTCGACACACGCGGATGGCAGGTCAGACGCACGAGCTGTCCGGATACTGGACATTGTCGCCAATTCGGGCGCTTTCAAACAAGGAGGGCAAGGATGCCACTCGTTGAAGTCAAGCTCATCAAAGGCGTTTTCGACGCCGGTCAGAAGAAGGAGATGATCAGCCAACTCACCGAGACCATGGTGAACATCGAAGGTGAGGCCCTGCGCGGAGTCACGTGGGTCACCATCGCCGAGGTGGAGAGCGGTGACTGGGGCATCGGCGGTAACTCCATTACGGCCGAGTACGTCAAAGGCTTGCAGACGAGCCCGGCTGGGGCCCGATAGGGCCATGGGGATCCGACCCGTGTCAGGTTCGGTTGTGTGGGTCGGACCTGACACGGGTTCCGCCGGCATTGAGCTCCCAGTTCCATTCGCCGGACGACCCGAGCCCTCGGGTTCGGGTGGCCACGATCACCGCGTCCTGGCTGCCCAGTCCCGGACGCATCGTGGAGACGGATCAGTCATCTATTCCGATTGACTCAAATCAAGGGAGGAGAGGTGATGGAACATCCAGTACTCCTTGCCCTCGACGAGGACCACGAGGCTCTCCATGTTCTCGAGAAGCAGCTGGTCCAGCGATACGTCCATGACTACCGAGTCGAATGCTTCCAGAATCCCGGTCCCGAACAAAGCGAAGTCGGACCTTATGTTCAGTATCACTTCAAGATGTTCACCGCTCGGGCCACCACTAGTAAGGCGACGATCAGTGAAATCGCCTCCTCCGCCATCATCATCAGCTTCATCCACGGCCGAATCGCGGAGACGTCGGTGGGGCTGAACGCCGTCGCCGTGGCGAACGAGAAATGGAAGTAGTCGACGAACCGCGGGCTCCATCCGGTCCCAACAAACTCTTCGTTCTTCATCTCGGGAAACACCAGCGCCGGCGGTCGACTCGCAATTCCGGCACGCGCCGCTGGACCACCACGGTCCAGGGCCCAGTACCAGAGCCCGAAGGCAATAACGTTGCTCAGCCAGATGGCGCCACCGCTGGCTAACAGAAGCTTGGCGTCATTGGTGAAGGCAGATACGTTGACGATGGATACCACGAGTCGAATCGCGGAATCGGCGTTGGCCAACGAGATCACCGCGATCAAACAGTTGGTCATCACCCGCAACCAGGGAAGATCTCGGTCGATACGTCCGGGGTCGCCGATGATGAGAGCGGCCAGCAGGACCACCACGATGACCGGAAACACCCATCGCGCATCGCCGTTGCGCAATTCGGGGGCAACGTCGCCCGTAGAATGCCCGTGGCCAACACCGCCAGAGCCATCGGCCACCGCGGTTCGCCGACGTGAGGTCCTCGCTCTGCTATCAGCACTTCCTCACTGTGGCTCACGGTGGCGCCCGATCCTCCGTGGTTACTTTTCCATCTTCTGCATGCAAGCTGCACGCAGGTCACTTTGGATGCCAGGGGATTTCTTACTAGCTAATGCAGACACCTCAGGCTCCGGTGAACAGTCTCCGGACGAACCGGTTGCAGTACTCGACGATCTCGCCGGTTGTCCCTGCCAATTCGGCGCCTATGCGGCCCAAGGTTTTTGACTGCGCCCCTTGAGTTTCTCGCTCTGTTCGCTGCGTGTCTCTCTTCGTTCGATCCGTTTCTATCCCTGCCTTTAACGAGTCGAGTTCCGCCCTCATCGCCACTATCTCTGATCTCATCGCAACGATCTCTGGTCTCATCGCTTCGATTTCTGGTCTCATGACCTCGATTTCCGCCGCCCTCATGGCTTCGCGCTCTGTTCTCATCGCATCTCGCTCTGTCCGCATCGCTTCGCGCTCCGTCCTCAGAGCTTCTCTTTCGTTTGTTTCCGATTCCCTGTCTGGTCTCATCCCTCCTCTTCCCTGTGTGCCGCTTGCGGAGCGGCCAACGCACTCAGGGGGTCGGGGTTCATCGCCGCCTTCGTGGCTGGTGCTCTCTTTGGCATCCTCGCCAAGGACGAGGTGGCCCAAGTCATGCTCTTCACTGAGGAGAGCGGGGGCCACGCTCGACAGCGTTACGTCCCCTCGTCCTCGGAGCGGTTCTCCTTGGTCCGGAGTTCAAGCACTTGAGCTGGTACATCTTCCTCTATACGGTCCTGAGCCTGACCGGCGTGCTGATGGTGCCAGTGGCGGTCGCACTCTTGGGCATGCAAGCCCAACCGGCAACCGTTGCCTTCATGGGTTGGTTCGGCCCGCGGGGGCTGGCATCGATCGTGTTCGCGGTGATCGTCGAAGATGCCCATCTCGCGCACTCGGCGGAGATCGCCGCCGTGACGTACCTCACCGTCGGGCCTGTCGGTCCTCGTTATGGAGTCTCGGCATCACCTCTGGTGAATCGCTATGTCGATTGGTTCAGACGAGTTCAGACACGAGTCCGCCCGTCATGGATTCGAAATCCGCCCACGGATACCGGCCTCAACTATTAAGCCGAGTCTGAGGAGGGCCACGTATCGCACTACCCTGCGTTCCTTCGTCGCGACGTTCAGCTTGATCTCCTGGCCTGCTATGTCACGGTTACTAGATCCGCGGCAGGTGGCCTCGCAATCAGGTACGCGATTACGCCGATGACGGGAACGAAGACTATAAAGACGAACCACAGCGCTTTGGCGACGCCGCCATGGTCCCGGCGCCGGAAGTTGTCGATGAACGTCCAGATAACGATGAATACCCATAGGACGAGTCCAGCAAAGACCAGAAGCGTCCAAATAATGCTCAGTAACGGATAGGTATACGCAAGCAGCATGATTTCCTCCAGGTTCAGTTAGTCGGGCAGCTCGTCAGTTTCGTTATGAGTAGAACTAACGGCTCTCAATTTGTGCTCTTTCCTTGTGTTAAATAAGAAGGTCAACCTCCTCGTCCTTCTGCGTTGGGGACTAGACGCCAAGCTCTGCTTGAATCGAGCCGTCCTTGATAGCGTCGACGAGGGATTGCTGGTCGAGCGCATTCTGGTCGGCGTAGGCGACCGCGAAATCGGCGATGGCCCGGTCGAAGGCGTCGCTGGACCCTAGGTAGGACGCGATGGCCACCCGGTCACCGGATCGGGCATGAGCCCGAGCCAAAGCCCAGCCACACATCTTCGCGTAGACGAGAAAGGCCTCCGGAGCCATGTTGTCGACGTCAGCGGAAGCCTTCCAATCCCACAACTGACGGAAGTAGTAGTCGTGAGGGTTGCCGTCCAAGCCCTTCGGGACCCGATGCCAGCCGAGAAAGATGTCGCTCGACGCTTGCATGAAGCGCTGCCCTTCGACGACTCGCTGACCATGGTTTTTGAACACGCTCCTGGTGCAGAAGCGCTCTAACACCGAGGCTTCGGCCTCCTTCATTTGGAGGATGAGCGTGTCGCCCGCGTCGTTTCCCACAAAGAGAGCGACCCAGGCCCGAGTGCCGACACTCCCGACTCCGACGACCTTTCGAGCCACGTCGACGAGCTCGTAGGATTCGAGCAGGTGGCGACGGTCCCCGTTGAGGGTCTGCCGATACGAACGAATACCCTCGTGGATCATGTGCCGGATCTGCCCAGCGTCGGTGTCGCCGTAGAGTTCGCTCAGCCGTACCAACAACGGGGGATCACTCGGAATCGCAGCTTGCCGTCGACCACCTCAGTGAGCTTGTCTCGTGCCTTGAGCTGATCTTTCGATTCCGCCTTGGTGGCAGTTTTCTGAAATCCTGCAAGCACCTTGTTGCTGACTTCGGATCCCCACCGCTGCACGGTGCCGGCCATGTCCAGGTGGGAATACCACACCTCCAAGTTGGACATGCCGGCGAACTCACGCATCGCCTCGCGATAGGCGCACATCGAGTTCGTGACCAGTTTTCGACCATCCTTGGCCGGGAAGCTGCGGCTACGGCTGGCAATCTCAAAGCTGGCGCCCAAGCGCTTGAGATCCCATTCGAAAGGTCCCGGGGACGTCTCGTCGAAGTCGTTGACGTCGAAGAGCAGGTCCCGTTCCGGCGAGGCAAAGCCCCCGAAGTTGCACAGGTGGGCGTCGCCGCACAATTGGACATCGAGGCTCGTGCGTGGTCCGGTGGAAAGGTCCGCAGCCATCGGTAGCGCGGCACCCCGGTAATAGGTAAATGGTGTCGCCACCATCCGCCCGTATCGGATCGGCACGAGCTCCGGAACGCGAGTCGTGCCCTGCTCAACCAAGAGATCGAGCGGGTTTTGCGTTCGCTGGCCGGTCGACCATTCGGCATGGCGTTCCCGTGGCAACTCCGCCCGGGCAGCCTTGCCCTTTGCGGCACGCTCCTTATGGCTCGGATGCTCAACAGATGTGGTCATTACAGATGTGGACATTTCCTACCTCTTTCACTGCTCTACATTCAGGTCGAATCGGTGTTGATCCCAGTTGCCGCGTCATCCGAGGGACGGATCGATCAGATAAGCCGACAGCCTCTTCTTGCGATGAAGGGCCCACCGCGTGCCAGCGCGTTGTCCGAGGACCGCTCCTATGAGTGACAAACCACAAGCCATCAGCACACCCAACGCGTACTCGCTGTCCGACAGCCGGCCGGTAAGCCCGTTCTGAGCTGAGATCCCCCAGAGCAACAGCGTGGGAGTGATGAAGGCGAACGCAAGCGCGGGGACGAGGCCGTAGGGTGTTACCACAAGAACGAGCCATCGCCCCCACATCGGCCACCAGGATCGGCGATGCGTCCAGCGTTCCCGCATCGGGATCGGATGGTAGGGGAAGCGGATGCCAACCCACGCTGCGATCCCCAAGACCCCGAAAGGCATCACCGTGATAGCGATGATGGTGATGACCATTGCGAGGTAGTCGTGATCGGAGATTCCAATGATCAGGGCGACGACGCTGCATAGTGGGGCTACAAAGGCCCATAAAACGAGGTTCTTGGCGTAAAGCAGGCGCCGGAATTTGACCGGATCATCGAGCGCCGCCGTCATCCGGCGGGGGTCGGGTCCGAGCAGGTTGGTGGCCGGTACGTCGGCGATCATCCAGCCACCGAGGACCAGGGCGAAGGCTAGCGGCCCGTGGAGCGAAAAAAGCGAGTTTTTCCAGGAGCCCGGCGCCCACAACCACAGTCCCGTCATGAGGACACCGTTGACCACGACAACGGACGGGAGCACGTATGGGGCATGGAGCGCGCGTTCGAATTCGATGCGCACTGCTTGTAGCAAGGATGATGGGAGCGCTACGTCCTCGTCCTCCCCGGACGCCACCACGGCCACTCGGGTTCCCCCGATCACGTCAGGGCTCCTGTGAATCCGTTCCCGCGGCTCGGCCAGCTGTCCTCGGGGGGCCGGTCTGAAGTCGAGGACAGCTGGTGGGTCGCAGCCAGGAAGTGACGGTAAGTCAGGATGACGCTTGCCTTTCCTCGATAGCGTCCTCGATGGCCAGAGCCAGTCCGAGGGCCTCGGCAATTGCGGTGGCCGCGGACACTGTCCTGGCGGTACCGACGATCGGGGCAACGGCAATCAGCGTGCCCTGGGCGTCCTCAAGCGTCAGGCCCGCAACATTGGCAACATTTGCCGCCTCAATGTTCAGCAGGTACGACACCGGTGGAGCATCGACAGCTGCCAACGCAGCAACCCGGGCGATCATGAGCTCACGGTCGTTCAGGCTCGTGTGGCTCACCGAAGCTACGGTCATCTCGAGAACTGTGTCGAGAAGCGGCCGGTCCTCACTCATCTATCTCTGCCTTTCTTTTCGAAGTTCATATGGACGAAGGTGCGCGGCGCCACACCTGCGGCGCCTCCTTCGGCCGGCTTGATCAGCTGAGCTCGCTCGCCGTTTCCTGAACCGCCTGGTCAATGTCCTTGGAGCTCACGTCGAGTTCCTTCGCCGCGTGCTTCTCGGCCTTGAGATCGGCCTTCTCGATGGCATCTCCGATGGTGCTTTCGCCCACGATGACCAGGGCGGCCTGCCCGGCGTCGATGATGTCCCCGAACTCCTTCACGTCGGAGCGGGACATGCCTTTCCACAGGTGACCGCTCACTCCACCGACCGTCGCACCTACCGCTGCTCCTACGATGAGGGACGGCGGGAAGAATGATGCCGACGAGCGCACCAACCGCTGCTCCGCCCCAGGCTCCGTGACGGGTTGAGGTCTCGTCCTTGTCGACGTGGACCTTGCCGTCGGGGTCCTTGGTGACTACCGACGCGTCGTAGGTGCCGACAGCTCCTGCGGCATGCAGGTCCTTGACGACGTCGTAGTCGTCTCGGGCCGCTACCTCGCTCGGGTAGGTGCCGACGTAGACAAACACTGGGTCAGATTTGGCCATGATGCCTTCTCCATTCTTCTGTGCGTTCGTTTAACTTGCTGCTACTTGGTTCTGTCGACAATGGCGACCGCTCTGGCGTTCAACTCGAACCCCTGGGGCGGTCGGTCCGTCATAGGGCAGGTTCACACCCATGTAGGCGAACTGTCATCACCTGCCGCCGGATTCACCTAGGGGAAAGCCGCCCCGTTTCCAAGTGGGTCGAGGCGCCAGGCACGGAGTGGCGACGCGCCGGGCCATCGGAGGCCGCCAGGCGTCCGATCCCGCATTCCACCGGCCATCGAGGACGTGGCGGCCGCTGAGTGGCGTGCCTGGGCTGGCTACGTCTGGGCTACGGGCGTCGCCGTGGCTTTGCGACGAACGGGCCGGGAATGGGGTAGCTCTCTCGTGAATCCGAGGGCGATGAGGGCAAGGAGAGCCGCACCGAGAAGGCCGGCTTTGAGCGATCGGAGCTGGGCTGTCTCGTAGTCGTCCACCAGGGCCGCCGTGGTCGGCTGGTCGAGGCCCGCTTTCTTGGCCGCGCTCTCGATCTGTGTCGACGAAACGAAATTGAGGTTGGAGCCCGCTTCGACCCCTACCTGCGCCGACACGTCTGTGCTGACTCGGGGGTCGTGCTGGACATTGGAGATGAAGGTGCTGGTGAGTCCCACGAGCACGATCGCTCCGATGAACGCCACCCCGAGCGCTGAGCCGAGCTGCTGGCCTGTGAATTGCAATCCGCCCGCCTCGCTACGGCCCGACTCCTCGACCGATGACTGGATCACATTGCCGAGCTGGGAAATCATCAGGCCCATTCCAATGCCCAAGACGGCCATGCCGAGGGCAAATCCAGCGTTGGCGAGGGAGGGCTTGATGGTCGAAAGCAGGATGAGCACACCAGCAACGGTCACGACAAGCCCGGTCCTGACGATCGCTCGCACCGAGAACCGGTTCGAGAGCCTGGCGCCGAGTGCGGCCGTGACGAACATGGTGATCGAGATGGGCAGCATCTTGATCCCGGTCTCAAGCGCACTGAGTCCCAGCACCAGCTGGAGGTACAAGGGGACCACGAAGAAGGTGCCCATAAGGATCAGGTTCTGGCTAAACAGCCCAATGACGCCGGATCGCACTGGTGGGATCTTCGCCAGTGCGAGGTGGACGAGAGGATCCCGCTTTGTCGCTTCGCGGTGTCGCTGCCACGCGACGAACGCCCAGAGCAGAAAACATCCGGCTGCGATAACGAAGATGGTGAGCGAGAATCCAAAGATCGTGATCGGCGAATTCTTGGGCTTGAGCCATCCCCATGTGCTCGACTCCAAGACGCCGTAGACAAAGACCCCCAGGCCGGCGGCCGACAGCACCGAACCGACGACGTCGAGCTTTGGGGGAGGATCCGGGCGAGGAGCATCCGCCACCTTGCGCGTCATGAAAAGGATGAAGGCAGCAATGAAGACCTCACCGACGAAGACGACTCGCCAGGTGAGCACAGTCGTGGCCCACCCACCCACGATCGGGCCGACGGCGATGCCAGCTCCAGCGACACCGCCTATGACCGCGTAGGCAGCCTTTCGTCGAGTTCCCTCGAAGTTGCCGGCAATCAAGGCCGCCAGCGCAGGGAAGACGAGCGACGCACCGATGCCCTCGAGAACCGACCATCCCAAAGCGAGGGTGGCCACCGACTGCGAAAGCGCGGTCAACAAGGAGCCGCAGGCGTAAATGATCAACCCGATGACGAAAGCCCGTCGCCGACCGATCATGTCGCCGATCTTGGCCCCGGTGAGGATGAGCATCGCCATGACTAGGCAGTACAGGGTGATCACGGCTTGGATCGTGGTGACTGTCGTATGGAAGTCGTGTACCAACGAGCTGATCGACACGTTCATCACCGATTGGTCCAACACCATGAGGAACTGGGCTGAGGCCAGGGCGACGATTGCGATCCCGCCCTTGCTCACATTGGTGTCAGTCATTTCTTGATCTCACGATGGAGCCTGGCGGATCGTTCGTGCCTCTCGTCGGTTCAAGACGCCGAACGTTCCAAGGCCATGCTCCGTCGATCTCTACCTCCAGAGAGAAGCTGAGCACGATTCGGATTAGGACGACCAGTCCGAGCACCGTCACGCTGTCGATGGTGGGATCGACAATGATCGTACGAACGATGTCACCAATGATGAGGATCTCGAGACCCAGCAGAATCGCATGACCCATGCGTTGCCGAAGCTCTCGATAGGCCTGAGATCGCTCGGTCCGTCGAACTCTCGACACTGCGTAATCGACCAAAGCCCAGGATGCCCCGACGATCATTATCGCAGCGCCAGTTGCCTCGACTGCTTGGACAACATCGGAGACAAGTCGGTCGTATATCACCAATCCCCGTCCTGCTCCTCCGACTCGCGCAGGGCTCTGGTGCCCCTCGTGCTGCGACTCAAGGTGCGAGATCGGTCGAGGTCTCTCTGACGCCGTGCCTCAGGTGAGACAGCGAGGACCGCAGCATGAACCCCCACGCCGACTGCGGAGATCAGCAGCGCTACCCAAATGAACAAGATCATCCGCACTCCTCCGATGGATCGCAAGCGGGACGAAGGGATCCCGGAAGAGCCAACTCGTCACCGGGCTTAGCCACTGGCTCTCGAGCATCTCCAGTGGCGTCAGAGCCGGTTGCCACTGGCTGGACCGCGGCCGGAACCGAGATAGCGCTCAGATCTCATTTGCCTTGCGGAGTTGGAGGCTCGCCGCTACTTCGACGATGCCGTAGATGATCATTCCAAGTCCGACGATCACACAGATGATCGACAGTGACAGGGACGGGTAGACCAGGCAGAGGATCCCGATGATCGTCGCAATCAGCCCCAGAATGACGGTCGGCCAGCTGACGGCGCCATCGTCCGCCGCTGAAGCCGTGAAACAGCTCCGTGACGCCTCCAACGGTCCAGAAGATTCCCACGATGAACCCGAGGACAGCGACTGTCGTGGTGGTGTGGTGCAACAAGATGAGTGCGATGACAATCGCGAGGAGTCCCACGATCACGAACCCCGATCGCTCGCCCGACGCACCGATCGCCCGGATGAGCTGAACCACGCCGAGGATCAAGAGCCAGATACCGATGATCACGGCGATCGCATGCACCGACTTGCCGGGTTTGAACGTCAGGACGATGCCAAAGCCGACCGTGATGACTCCGAAGACGGCAAGGAGCCACCACCGCTGCCCGAACTCCTTGACGCTGGCCGCCGTGTCGGCGGCACTTATGTTGGACATCTGAACCCTCCCTTTAGGAGCTACACATTCATCGCCGCCTTCGGCGATACGGAAAACGATGATGGGCTGTCTCGTCGTGCAACGGTCGCGACCTCCAAAACCCTTTCAGCCTCGCCGCCGCTGCCGACGACGCATCCCCGCGATCGAGACCGGCGACAGCGGGCGTCCTAGAGGGTCGATAAACAGAGTGCACGCACCTGACGACTGGGGCAGCGAACCCTCGGTGAGCTGATACGAGTATCGAATCGAATCAGTATCAGCCTTCGGATCACTGAGCACGACAACGCAATCATCCGGTCGGTTGTCCCCGGCGTCGATGTAGGACAGAACGGCATTCGGAGGGTCGGCGGCGAAGTTGTTGTCGCCCAGGGACCACCCCTCGACGAACTGCTCGTTCGTCATGTGCCCGACGACTCGTTCGGGGCGGTCCGAGAAGTACAAGGTGGCGGGCGACACACCCGACAGCGTGAGCAACCCGTCTGAGCTCTTCGAGCCGCTGGCCACTTGGACGAACATCTCTTCAACGAGTTGGTTATCGGGAGAAGTCATACGAACCCCTGTTCGTGAGTTGGTTGTTCCGGGCGTTTCGGTGATGGCAGAATCAGCTGAGTTCGTTCGCCGTCTCTTGCACCGCCTTGTCAATGTCCTTGGAGCTCACGTCGAGCTCCTTGGCGGCGTGCTTCTCAGCTTTCAGGTCGGCCTTCTCAATGGCATCTCCGATGGTGCTCTGACCGACGATGACCAGGGCAGCCTGCCCTGCGTCGATGATGTCCCCGAACTCCTTCACGTCGGACCGGGACATGCCCTTCCACAGGTGACCGCTCACTCCACCGACCGTCGCACCAACGGCTGCCCCGACCACTACGGACGGTGGGAAGATGATGCCGACAAGCGCCCCAACAGCTGCTCCGCCCCAGGCTCCGTGACGGGTCGAGGTCTCGTCCTTGTTGACGTGGACCTTGCCGTCCGGGTCCTTGGTGACCACCGAAGCGTCGTAGGTGCCGACAGCTCCTGCGGCGTGCAGGTCCTTCACGACGTCGTAGTCGGCTCGGGCCGCGACCTCGCTCGGGTAAGTGCCGACGTAGACAAACACTGGGTCAGATTTGGCCATGATGCTTTCTCCATTCATTGGGGGACGGCTGGCGCCACTTTGCTTATCGACAATGGCGAACGCTCTGGCATTCAACTCAAACACCTAGAGCGTTCGATCCGTCATCCGCCAGGTTCACACCTATGTAGGCGAACTGTCATCACCTGCCGGCGGATTCACCTAGGGGAACCCTGTCTGTTTCGCAGTGGGTCAAGGGTGCGGACACGGAATGGGGCACGTGCCTGGTCCATCGAAGCGGCAACCAATCCATTTGCGCCGCCGGGTTGTGGCTGGCCTCGGATGACCGTGCCTGGGCTGGCTACGTCAATGCGTAACCAGCCAACACCCTTTCGGGCACTTCCAGGACAGAGGTCCCTGGAATAGGGACTTTCTTCCATGGACCTACGAGGTTTGAGCTGGCAGGCTGGGCGTTGTGTCCGCAACGAGGGTTTCTACCGGGAAAGAGCGGGAGTCGATCCAGTCAGGTCGTCAGGGACTGCCGCAGGCCCCACTGGACATCGCTGAACTGCAGGAATCCGCTTCGGACGCTGGCGAGCAAGCGGGCGTCGAGAAGCCGACCCTGGTGGGCACGAAGCTACGTGCGCCGGCGGTTCGCGATCTGGCGATCCCACGCCAGCGCCTTATGGAGGAACTTCGGAACGGATCGGACCGCAGGCTCACTCTCGTCGCTTGTCCGGCGGGCTTCGGGAAGACCACTCTCCTCTCGGCGTGGTACGAGGCCGAGGCTGCTCGACGAGTCGTGGCGTGGCTCACGCTGGACGAGGGTGATAACGATCCCGTAGTCCTGTGGTCGCATGCAATCGGTGCCCTACGTTGCGCGAGCCCCGACGTCGCCCAGCCGGCGTCACTGCATTCTGTCGTGGCACCGGTCATTGATCTGGTTCTGCCTCTTCTGGTCAACGAGCTGGACGGCCAAAGCGAGATGACCCTGATCCTGGACGACTTCCACCGGGTTTCGAGCGAACCAGCCCGCGCCAGTGTGCGGTGGTTCATCGAACATGCGCCGCCAGGATTCCATCTGGTAATCGCCACCCGGACAGAACCGAGCCTGCCGGTAGCGAGTCTGCGCGCCCATGGTGAGCTGCTCGAGTTACGAGCCGCCGATCTGCGGTTCACTCACGAGGAAGCGGACGCATTCCTGAACGGACGTCTTGGGCTCGACCTCACAGCCGAAGATGTCGAGGGCCTGTTGGGGAAGACGGAAGGATGGCCGGCGGGCCTGTATCTCGCTGCGCTCTCTCTGCAATCCGCCGCCGACCGTCACGCTCTTGTGCAGACGTTTGGCGGGTCAAACCGCCACGTTGTGGATTTCCTGGTGACGGAGGTACTTGAGGCGCATGATCCGCCGGCGCAGGCGCTGATGCTCCATGCTTGCATCCTCGAACGACTGACGGGCCCTCTGTGTGACGCCGTCATGGAACAAGAGGGCTCGGCAGAGATGCTCGATGCGGTGTCACGGAGCAATCTCTTCCTCGTCCCACTCGACTACGAGGCCGGTAGTTACCGCTTTCACCACGTGTTTGGACAACTGCTCCGGGTGGAACTCGAACGACGCGAGCCGGGCCTAGCCCCTGTGCTGCACCGCCGCGCCTACTCCTGGCATCGTGACCACGGGACGACCGAGGAGGCGATCCGGCATGCTGTAGCGGCCGAGGCGTACGCGGAAGCAGTCGAGCTGATCGAGACCTTCTGGATCATGTACGCCAATACGTGGAGGTACGACACCGTCCTGGCCTGGCTCCGGCAGCTTCCCGTCGAGGTGCTGACCAGTGAGGTGCATCTGCTCCTGATTCAGGCCTGGGTACTTTCACTCTCCTCGAAGCAGGAGGAGGCAGTGCGGGCTATCGCAGCGATCGAACGGCTGGGCGATCTCGACGCAGGACCGCTGCGCGACGGCTTCAGCTCCGCTCGGGCGAGCCTCACGATGTTGCGGGCTGGCTTCCCTTGGGGAGATGTCGGCACCCAGCTGGAGCAAGCCCGACTAGCGGTCGAACTCGAGGGCCCCGGATCGCCTTGGCGGCCGTTGGCGTGCTGGGCGGTTGGCGTGGGCTTGTACTTCAGCGGTGAGCGTGACGAGGCGGACGAGTGGTTCTCCGAAGCGGCGGCCCTGGCGCCAGCGAGGGCCCAATGGTTGGCTGGTACATCGTCGCTGGCCTACCGGTCGCTGATTGCAGGCGAACAGGGCCGTCATCACGAGCAGCGCATCCTGGCCGAGTCGGCAGTCGAATTCGGACGAGAGCACGGCACGGAGCACGCCGTCGGCACCGTTGCGCAGGCGATGGGGGCATCACTGGCGGCGTGTGGCAGGCTCGACGAGGCGCTGCCGCTGATGGAGCGCGGCGTCGTGCTGGCGCGGATCTTTGGCCAGCCCATCCAGGTGGCCCATGCCCTGCTCGGCCAGGTGCCGGTGTTTCGGGCCCTAAGCGAACACAAGGCGGCCACGGCCGCGATCGCCGATGCGAGTTCGGTCCTCGACCTTTGCCCTGATCCGGGGATCCTGGCCGCGACACTGCCCACCCTCGAGCGGCCAGCGCAGATCCGCGACGGACAATCCGAGGATGGCGAACTAACGCCGCGGGAACTCAGAGTGCTCAGGGTCCTGCGCAGCGATCTGTCGGAACGGGATATCGGTCGTGAGCTGTACGTGTCGTATTCCACGGTCCATAGCCACGTTCGGTCGATCTATCGGAAACTTGCCGTGAGCTCGCGGGCCGAGGCGCTCGAACGTGGCCGCGAACTGGGCATCCTTTAGCAAGCGTCCAAGGACGAACGCCACGGACGCAGCCAGTCTGCAACGCCGCCCACTTCTGTCGCTCATTGCCTATGAGCGTTAGTCGGTGCGTGGCCAGGGGACCGATGGTCTGGACCCGGCTGACCAAGAACTCCCCTAGGTGAAATCGGGCGGAAGGCGATGACGGGTCGCCTGTCCCGATGTCACACTGCGGCGAAATGGACGTCAATTGGTCACAACCTCGCAAGTACCGGCTCGTCATGCGCGGGGAGCTGAGCGATTCGTTCGGAGTCCTGTTTGACGGCATGCAGTTACAGAGGCTCGCAGGCACGACGGTGCTGACCGGCGACGTCACAGATCAGGTGCACCTTCTCGGCCTCATCGAGCAAGTGCAGGGACTTGGCGTCGAGCTTGTGTCCGTCAATCAAGACACCGGAACGGACGGGTGAGGGCCCCGCACATGGCCGGCGCTGTCCGAGTCGGGAGGTCGGGCGAGATCCGTGACAGCGCCCTTTCAGCTCGTTCAAACAGACGTCGCAGTCGATGAGCCAACCCACGGGGGGCCATGCGGAAGATGAGACGATGACCGATTCAGGCGTCCTGGAGCACCTCTGATGGCTCGGATTTGGACGAAGAGCCAGATAGAGAAGGTGTTCGCGGCCGATGGCAACAAGCTGAACGTCAAGAGCGGCGCTGCCGTCGCGGCCCTCCTGTTCCTCCTGTGGTTCCTCATCGAGCAGACGAACGAACAGAGGTACTTCGTCACCATCGTCTTCGCCGTCCTCTTGGTGGCACAGAGTGACCCGGGCGGAGCTATTCGCAAGCGAGTGGAGGGAATGTCGGCCTTCGCTGCGATTGGCGCCCTCGTGACGGCATTCGGCT
This sequence comes from uncultured Acidimicrobiaceae bacterium, assembly GCA_963783965.1. Classification (GTDB taxonomy): domain Bacteria; phylum Actinomycetota; class Acidimicrobiia; order Acidimicrobiales; family RAAP-2; genus Bog-473. Next base: position 500,804 of record CAWAPQ010000002.1, read on the forward strand.
TCTACGTGGGAAATGAGGCCTGGGGCTTCGTGGTCCTTGCCGTCTTCGCCCTCACACTTGCGTGCGGCCTCGCCGTCAAGCTCGGGGTCCACCGATTCGCTGCGGGTCTCCTGCTCAACGTCTGGTTCCTCGTCGTACTCTCACTGGCCACGCATGACACAGGCCACCTCAAGATCAGCGCCTGGGATCAGGCGTTGGCCTGGCTGGTCGGAGCCGCAGCATGGATCGCCCTGATGTTCGTCGTGTGGATGGCCAGCAGGGGCAGATGGCGGCCTGCACCGGTCATGGACCTGCCGGGGAACCAATCCCCGGTACAGCTGACCCGGCCGATCGTCCTCTTCGCGCTGATCCGGGCCCTGGCCCTGGCCGCCTCCGCCGCTATCGCCTTCGGAGGGAATCTCCCCAGCGCCGACTGGATGCCCATTGCCACCATCGTCGCCATGAAGCCGAGCCTCGAACAATCCAAGCTCTTTGGCGAGCAACGTCTGGTGGGTGCGGCCATGGGTGCTGCAGCCGCCATACCAATCCTGATCCTGGTCGGGAGCAAGTACGCACTCGAGGCCATTGTCATCCTCCTCGCTGGGCTCGGCATTGCCATCAAGGGTGTGAACTACGCCTACTACGCGGGGGCGATTGCCTGTGCTGCGCTGATCGCTGCGGACCTGCCCCAGCCAACCGACTACGCCGCTGAGGGGCGGCGTGTGCTCTTCACCATGATCGGTGTCGGCATCGGAGTGATGGTGATGTTCGTGGCTGACCGACTCCAGAAGCACTCCGCCAAAACTGCATGACGCATGGCCCAAGGAGAGGAGGAAGCCACGATGTCCACCACGGTCTCTGACCTCGCTCTCCGAGGTCAGAAGCGACTGGCCGTCATCGCAATAGCGCGCACAGGACTGACGATCGCTCTGGTCGTGGCGATCTACTTCCTGTTGCCCTTGGACCACAGCTCGAGTGTCGGGGTGGCAGCGGACCTGGCGATCGGGATCTTGGTGCTCGCAGGGATCATCGCTTGGCAAGTCAGAAGCATTGTCGGGTCAGACCATCCGACGAGTCGTGCCGTCGAGGCGCTCGCGCTGAGCGTCCCGCTCTACGTGCTGCTGTTCGCCACGACGTACTTCCTCATGGCCCGAGCCAATCACACAACGTTCGGTGGACCGGTCACCCGCACCGATGCCCTCTACTTCTCCACCACGGTCTTCACCACGGTCGGTTTCGGCGACATCACCGCCAAGACCGAAGCCGCCCGCTTGGCGGTCACGATCCAGATGTGGCTGGATCTGGTGTTCTTGGGGCTGGTGGTGCGCCTCGTAGTGAACGCGATCAAGTCCAGCAAACAGCACCGAGCTGCCTGATCCAAGGATGGAACTCCCCGCAGGGGACGATTTGCTCACCTGACTCTGTCATAGATGGAATCGCCGGTGCTGCCTCGGATCTGGATGCTCACACTCCGAAGACCTCGTCCATTGTCACCTTGGCGACTCCAACCGTCGGGTGATCATGTGGCGATACACGTTCCGGTAATTCGCGAACCCGGAGCGTAATCAACGACATCCGCGACTTCTTCGAGCCGAACGCCAGCGGCAGACAGAATCGAGACAGTTGAGTGCCTGGCCTCGTGCGGATGCATGTCCTAGTCCAGCAGCACGAGTCAACTTCGCAATGGCGCGGCGAGTGTTGGACGGGTCGAGCATCGTACGGATTGTGGTTGCGAATACGAGTCCAGTGTCGATCCATATTGAGCCAACGGCAAATCGCTCCGTGGCCTGGCGAGCACGGTGGGATCGAAGCGGATGATCCACGACCGCCAGGGGCAAGCCGACCACTGCCACGAGACCCCGTCATTGACCGGGCGCTGGTTCTCGCCTTTCAGGTGACCGATGGTGGCGGGTGTGGGCCTGTCCGGACCACCTGGACGGCCTGACGGGACTCAGGGAGTTCGGCCGGCGGCGGTAGGGCAAGCTTGCCCCCCCATACTCGGAACCATCAGTCGCCCCGCGGCGAGAACCACCGACCCGGCCACGCCGGCCCAGCCAATGGCCTCGTTGGCGGACAGGGTCAACAGCGCCGTCCTGGCCGCTGGAAATTCGGGTGGCGGCGCGCCTCCCAATAGTTGGTCGAGCGGTCAGGCAGTCGAGGTTCCCCTTCGCCTACTACCGGCACCGGAGGCTCGTGCATCGGCTGCTTATGGCGACCGATCGGGGCAGTCGGGATGATGCCCTGGGCCACCTCGAAGCGGAACGTCGAGGGAACGGAAGCGACGTCGGCTTCTCCCCCAGATCCTCTATTCATCCTGCTAGTCGGGCTGCCGGGATTTGAACCCGGGACCTCTTGACCCCCAGTCAAGCGCGCTAACCAAGCTGCGCCACAGCCCGAATACTCTTTTGCCTAGTTAATGGCTCTTTTTGCCCCAACTAGCACCCTCGGAAGTCAATACGTGACGGTGGGACGTAACCGGCTCACCGTCTCCTCGTCGGGCTGGCCACTCTACCTACTTATCTCTCCTCCCTGGCTGCCGCCGAGGCGAGCTGAGGCGTCCCACAGGGGCCTCTGTCCTCTTCGCTCCGAGAGCTCCCCCGGCCGGCCCACAACGCCGTGCTCCCGCTTCCAGCTGGAGTGGGCACACTACGGTTTTCCGGAATGCCTCCGACTGCGCACGGCCAAGCCTGGGAAGACTGGGGGACGGTGGACCCCCTGTTCGCCATCCTGACGGAATCGAAGTATCGCCACGGGGGCGGCGATGTCGGAGAGTTCCTCGTGGGTGGCGAGGGCGTCGTCGGAGATCTTCTGGCGCAGGCGGAAGCTCTGGGAATAGGTCAAAACCGCGACGCCGCCCTTGACTTTGGTTGCGGGGTCGGGCGCTTGACCGGGGGCCTCTCCCGTCACTTCGCCAGCGTGACGGGAGTCGACGTCGCGCCGAGCATGGTGGACGCGGCCCGGCAATTGCTCGCGGACCGACCCAACTGCGAGTTCACGGTGAATCACTTCAACGATCTGCGATTCATCCCGGATGGCTCCTTCGACTTCGTCCTGAGCCTGCTGGTGCTCCAACACTTGGACTCGACCCACGCAGTGCAGTCGTTCCTTCGTGAATTCGTGCGGGTGCTCAGACCCGGGGGTGCGATCGTGGTGCAGCTGCCGTCGTACGTCCCCGCGAACGAAATCCCCCTCCCGAGCGTGCGGACCCGTGCCGGCGTGAAGATTCGTGCCGCCCGGCTCCTTCGCCGCGTGGGCGTTCCGGCAAAGGTCCTCTACGAGCGACTCGACTGGGTCCCCCAGATGACGCTGCTGGCGCTCTCCGACGAGACCACCAGGCTCACCTTTGAAGAAGCCGGAGGGACCATCGCCCACGTCACGGCCCCCGCCACGGACTCCGGGGGGACGATCGACCGCACATTTTTCGTCACCCGGTGAGTCCGGAGCGGCGAATCGCCGGCCCGTACCGGGTCTCGGCACCCTGCTCGCCGGTCGCACCCCGGAAAAGGGCGGATGAACTGCCAAAAGGCGTGTCTGCGAGAGACGGGTGTCCCCTCGTGTGAGGTCCCCGAGTCGGTCCGTCTGCGGTCTCGCCACCGCAAGGCGGACGGTCCGGGCCGACCGGCAGCAGGATTTTCCCTGGTCCTGGCCGTTGCGACAAGAAAATTGTGCTTAAGCGGCGTCGCGGCTCTTCCGATTTCTCCTTCGTGGCGACCACCGCGCGGGATACCCAACGTGACCTGCTGCACTACGTCATCGAGACCCAGCGCTTGGTCAACGTCCTACCCACCGCAGGGACCGATCGGGCCATCGGCATCGTCCTCGACCGTGTACAGACGGTCACCAACGCCGACGGGGCTGCCGTCGAGGTGGCCGAAGGCAACGTGATGGTGCACCGGGCCGTCAACGGCCTGCGTACGGAGCCCGAGGGCTCACGCACCTCCGCAGACACCAGCCTTTCCGGTCTCTGCGTGCGCGTCGGCATGCCCCTCCTGTGCCGGGACACCGATACGGACCCCCGGGTGGACGCTGCCGCCTGTCGCCGGGCCGGCGTGCGCTCCATCGCCGTCGCCCCGATGTTCCGGACCGGCGAGGCCCTCGGTGTGCTGCGGGTCATGTCCAGCGAGGCGGAGCACTTCGACGACGCCGACGCTGACGTCCTCGAGTTGATGGCCAACCTCCTGGCGTCGGGGCTGTCCAACACGTCGAAGCTCGAACGGGAAGCCGAACGCGCCCTGCGCGACCCGCTGACCGGGCTCGCCAACCGGTTCATCTTCATGGACCGCCTGGCCCATCACGGCTACGAGGCCCGGCGCTACGCCAGGCCGTACGGGCTCTTCCTCATCGGCCTGAACGGTTTCTCGGTCGTCAACGACTCCCTCGGTCAGGAGTGGGGTGACGCGGTGCTGCGCTCCGTTGCCCAGGGCCTGAACAACACGGTGCGGGGCGGAGACACCCTGGCGCGCCTCGAGGGCGATCAGTTCGTCGTCCTGTGCGGCAACGCCGAGCGCACCGTCGTCGAAGACCGCTTGAAGGACCGCATCGACGGCGTCGTCGCCGACGTCAACCGGGAGCTCAGCCTCGACGGCTACACATTGACGGCCAGCGTCGGCGTGGCCTGGAGCGTGGGGACCGATGTCTCGGCGAACGAGCTCCTCACCGAAGCCCGGGCTTCGCTGCAGCGCGCCAAGGCGCAACGGTAGGCACCTTCCTCCGCCTGGAGTCCCGGGCGGAGCGCCTCCCAGCGCGTGCCGATGCCTCTGTGGTCGAATGGGACCATGGCACCGGATATCGCACACGATCGACGACTCGACCCCCGACTGCGTCGTCTCCTCGAGCACTTTCCCACCGACGCGCCGGGCGACGTGGCGGATCGCGAGCAGCTCATCGCGGAGGCGAACACCCCCGAGGCGATGGCGGCACGGGAGGCCTTTTTGGAGATCCAGGACCTGTGTGACACCGAGGAGGCAGCCCCCTCTGCCGGCCTCTCGGTGACGACGGCGCAGTTCACCTCGGACCCCGACGGGAACACCGTCAAGCTGCAGGTCATCCGACCCGACTCCGATACTCCCCTGCCCGGTGTCTATTACATCCACGGGGGCGGCATGGCGACGATGTCCTGCTTCGACGGGATGTACCGGGGCTGGGGCAAGCACATCGCGGCCAACGGTGTCGTGGTCGTGATGGTGGACTTCCGCAACTGCGTCTCCGCCTCGTCGGCTCCTGAAGTCGCTCCGTTCCCCGCCGGGTTGCACGACTGTGTCTCGGGCTTGCGCTGGGTGGCGGCGCACGCCGCGGACCTCGGCATCGAGCCCGGACAGATCGTCGTTGCCGGCGAGAGCGGCGGCGGCAATCTCACGCTGGCGACGGGGCTCGCCCTCAAGCGCGACGGTGATCTCGGCCTGATCAAGGGCCTCTATGCCCTCTGTCCGTACATTGCCGGTCAATGGCCTGCGCCGGGATCCCCCTCATCGGTGGAGAACGAGGGCATCCTGCTCCATCTCCACAACAACCGTGGGGCCATGGGGTACGGGATCGAGGCCTTCAACGAGCGCAATCCGCTGGCCTGGCCCTCGTTCGCCGGCGTGGACGACGTGACCGGCTTCCCTCCGACCGTGATCAGCGTCAACGAATGTGACCCGTTGCGCGACGAGGGGATCAACTTCTACCGGCTGCTCCTCGCGGCCGACGTGCCGGCCCGGTGCCGTCAGATGATGGGCACCATGCACGGGACGGAGATCTTCTCCATCGCGTGCCCCGACATCACCGCTGACACGGCCCGGGACATCGCCGGGTTCGCTCGCAGTGGGGTGGGGGCCTCAGTCCAGCCGACGCAGTGACGCGCGATAGAGCGCGGCATTCCTGACGTACTCGGCGGCGGAGGCCCGGATCATCGGGACGTCGGACCGGTTCTCGAGGATCTTGGCCGGGACCCCGAGCGCCAGGGCGCCGGGAGGCACGACCATGTGATTGGGTACGACGGCATTGGCGCCCACCGTCGCGCCGGTGCTGACGACCGCCCAGTGCAGCACGACGCTGCCGGACCCCGCCAGGGATTCATCCTCGAGGGTGCAGCCCTCCAGGTGGGTCAGGTGGCCGACGACGCAGCCATCGCCGATGGCGGTCGGGAATCCCGGGCCGGCGTGCACGACGGTGCCGTCCTGAATGGAGGAGCGTGCGCCCACCGTGATGGTTCCGTAGTCGCCCCGGAGCACGGCTCCCGGCCAAATGCTCGACTCGGCGCCGATCGCGACATCGCCGATCACCACGGCGTCGGGGTGGACAAAGGCGTCGGCGTCGATGCGCGGTGCGACGCCCCCGATCTCGTAAATGGGCACGGCCCGGGACGCTACACGTGGCCGGCGATCCAGGTCACGCCCTGGTAGCCGCGGTAGCCCAGGTAGATCACGCTGGCGATCAACATCGCCTTGAAGTACCAGGGAATCGGTTGACGCTCCTGCTCGGCCAGGATCGTGCCGCAGGTCGGGCACTCACCTTCTTCGCCCAGATCGTCGTCTTCGACGAGCGCGTCACACTCCTCGCACCAGGCCATCAGGACCGGCCGCTTCTCATTTCCCCCCGATCCGCACGCGCAATTTCATCGGTGTCGCTCCCAGGTCGAACTTCTCCCGGATGCCGCGCTCGATGTAGCGGAGGTACGTCTGCGGCAGCCGGCCGTTGGTGAAGAGCGTGAAGGTCGGAGGGTCGATCGCACCTTGGACGATGTAACGGATTTTGAAGCGGGGCGCCGCTTGGCGCAATTGCAGCTCCTGCACGGTGCGGTTGAGGGCCCCCGTCGGCACTCGCTGGTGGTACGCCGTGACGCAGTCACGCAGCGCCGGCAGAATGCGATGGACGCCCTTGCCCGAGAGGGCGGACATCTTGAGCACGGGTGCGGCACCGAGGAAGGCGAGGCGGTCGCCGACGCCGGCCAGGACGTCGTCACGGTCGTCCACCGCCACCTGGTCCCACTTGTTCAGGGCCACGATCGCCGGGCAACCGGAGACGCCGATGCGTTCGGCCAGGCGCTGATCCTGGTGCGACGCCCCAATGGTGGCATCGATGACCAGCACGGCGACGTCGGCCCGCTCGAGCGCGCGCGCAACGCGCGCATGGTGGAGTGCTGCTCGGTGCCGCGGTCCGTCTTGGACGGTCGGCGCAGGCCGGCGGTGTCGATGAAGCGCACCGGTCCGTCGGGCGTCTCGACCACGGTGTCGATGGCATCACGGGTCGTCCCGGGCATGTCGTGCACGATGGCCCGCTCCTCACCCAGAAGCTTGTTGAACAGCGTCGACTTGCCCACATTGGGCCGGCCGATGATGGCGACGCTCGGCGTTCCGGGCTCACGGTCCCCCCTGGCTCCCCGGTCGTCGTTGCCTGCCCGTGCGGCGGCAGCCTCCTCGTCGTCCGGCAGCGGGACGGGGAGCAGCGCGACGACTTCGTCGAGGAGGTCGCCCGTGCCGCGCCCGTGCAGGGAGCTCACGGGATAGGGATCGCCCAGTCCGAGGGACACGAACTCCCAGATGGCCGAGTCCCGGCTGGCGCCGTCGACCTTGTTCACGACCAGTCGCACCGGTGGACCGGCCCGCCGGATCACCTTGGCGGCCGCCATGTCCTCGTCGGTCACGCCGGTGGTCACGTCGACCACCATGAGGATGACGTCGGCCTCGGAGAGGGCACGCTCCGCCTGGTCGCTCACCTTGGCCTCGAGGACGTCGCCCGCAGCGAGCCACCCTCCCGTGTCCATGATGGAGAACGGGACTCCGGACCACTCGGCCGAGAGCTCCTTGCGGTCCCGGGTGACCCCTTTCTCCTCCTCGACGACGGCCGCACGGGAGCCGACGATCCGGTTCACCAGCGACGACTTGCCGACGTTGGGACGGCCGGCCACCACGACCATGGGGCTCATGCGGCGCACGCGGGCCGGAAGGATGTGCCGTCGAGCGCCCGCCGCAGCGAGGCGCCATCCGTCGGCACCACCTCGACATCCCTCGGCAGGTCCGCCAGGGTCAAGCCGTCGAGGAAGCGCCCCTCGTTGAGGCATGCGTCGGGCAGCAGGCAGCGCGAGCCGTCGGGCACGTCGTGCAGCGCCCGCGCGATGTCCTCGCCGGTGAGCAGGCCCGCCACCGCGATGTTGCCCCCGAAGAATTCGTTGTCGATGGCCCGCAGCTCGATGTCCGCGCGGGGATGGGAGGCCAGAAGTGGTCCGAGGACACGCGCTCCGTAGGCCCCGGTCAGGATCGTGACCGGACGGCCGTCGGAGCCGGCCGGGACCGTGGGGAGCCTCGGCGCCCGGTACCCCTCCGCGGGGGCGGCATCGACCGAGGCAAAGAACCCGTGCCGGACGCCGCCCGGGCCGCCCGAGGCGGGACGGGTGAAGGCCTCCGCGAACGCCCGCGTCATGCCGATGCCGTTCTCGTGCTGGGGGTAGCCGTCGTAGCTCCGCGCCGGCGGAAGATCACGGTCGGCCAGCAGGTAGTACTCATCGGCGGCGAAGACCATGCGGTGGCCCACGGCCTTCTTGTAGAGGCGCTGCCACCCCTCAATGGTGTCGAGGACCTGCTCGGCCTCCCCCAGCGTGTGCGGGCGCATCTCGGCCTCTTTGGAATAGCGACTGAGCCCCAGCGGGACGGCACCCACGCTGGCCAACCCCGCATAGCGGTCCAGGATCCCGGCCAGCGTGTCCTCGAGCGCCGCGCCGTCGTTGACACCCGGGCAGACCACGATCTGGCCGTGCACCTCAATGCCCCCGTCGAGAAGTACTTCCAGCCAGCGCAGGCTGGTCGCCCCCTTGGGGTTGCGGAGCATGTGCGCCCGCAGCTCGGGGTCGGTGGTGTGGATGGAGACGAACAGCGGGCCCAGTCGTTCCGTGAGGATGCGCTCGGCGTCCAGCTCCGTGAACCGGGTGAGTGTGGTGAAGTTCCCGTACAGGAACGAGAGCCGATAGTCGTCGTCCTTGAGGTAGAGGCTCCGGCGCATCCCCTTGGGCAGCTGGTAGATGAAGCAGAAGGCGCAGTGGTTGTCGCAGGTGCGGATCCGGTCGAAGACCGCCGAGGAGACCTCCACGCCCAGCGGCTCGCCCGCGCCCTTGTCGACACGGACGACCCTGGGCAGGGGCGCGCCGGCGCGGCGCACGAGGACGCTGAGGTCACCGGCGTCGCTGAGGCGTTGGAAATCGATGACGTCGCGCGGCTCCTGCCCATCAATGCTGAGGAGCTCGTCACCCACGGCCAGACCGGCGCGGGCTGCCGGCGACGCCGCGGTGACCGAAGTCACCGTGGGAGCTGACATGACCCACAGGTTAGTGCCGATAACCTGGACTTTGTGCCCGGAGTGGACCGAGTCATGCTGGCCCAGCCCCGGGGATTCTGTGCCGGGGTCGAGAAGGCGATCAAAGCCCTGGCCTGGATGGTGCGGGTCTTCGAGCCGCCCGTCTACTGCTATCACGAGATCGTCCACAACCGGCATGTGGTCGAGCGCTTCCGTGACCAGGGCGTCATCTTCGTCGATGACGTGGCCGATGTTCCCGCCGGAGCGCCGCTGATGCTCAGCGCCCACGGCTCGGCACCCGAGGTCGTGGAGGCGGCCAGGGCTCGTGGCGGCGCCGTCGTCGACGCCGTCTGCCCCCTCGTGACCAAGGTGCACCACGAGCTGAAGGTGCGGAGCCGCAAGGGGTTCACCGTGCTCTACGTCGGTCACGCCGGGCACGAGGAGGCGGTGGGGACCATGGCGGTCGCACCCGAGTCGGTGCGCCTCCTCGAACGTGAGGAGGACCTCGAGGACCTCGACGGGCTGGCCGCCGCGGGCACGCCCGTCGCGCTCCTGGCGCAGACCACGCTCAGCCACGACGAGTGGCGCGGCCTGATGGAGGCGGCCCGGCAACGCTTCCCCGACCTCTGGATGCCGAACCGCAGCGACCTCTGCTTCGCCACGACCAACCGCCAGGCTGCGCTGAAGGCGATCGCCGCAGAATCGGATGCCGTCGTGGTCATCGGTTCCGCCAACTCCTCCAACACCGTGGCACTGGCCACGGTGGCCCAGGCCGGCGGGTGCCCCCGGGTGTTGCGGATCAACGAGGCCGACGAGTTGCCCGACGACCTCGTGGGCACGGTCGGGGTGACGGCGGGTGCCTCTGCCCCCGAGGCCTTGGTGGAGGAGGTCATCGCCCGTCTCGCCCCCGCCCAGGGTGTGACCGAGGTGACGGTGACCACCGAGGACGAGTACTTCCCGCCCCCACCCGAGCTCCGGGAGCTCCTGCGGGCCGTGGGCTCCCTGCTGGCCTTCTTCTCGGGGAGCCCCCGTGCGGGCCGGTCCGACCCGGCGGCCGAGGACCGCTCGGTCTCTGCGGCCGACGTCCTCGACTTACTGGCCTCCTAGGCCCCTGAGCGCGATGATTGGCTCATGACGTTCACCCGAATGGACGAATCGACCGCGGAGCAGTGGCAGCACATCATCACCGAGTCGATCGAGCACCAACCCCGCGTGGCCGACCGCGTGCTGGCCATGCTGGCCTCGCTCGAGGACATCACGGACGGTTTCGAGGTCGATCAGCTGGTCCACTCGCTGCAGACGGCGACACGCGCCGAGGAGGCGGGAGCGTCGGACGAGGTCGTGGTGGCGTCGCTCTGCCACGACATCGGCAAGGCCGTGTCCGTCATGAACCACCCCCGCATCGCGGCGGAGATCCTGCGCCCCTACGTCAGCGAGGACACGTACCGCATGATCGAGGCCCACCAGGATTTCCAGGGCCGGCACTACTACGAGTACCTGGGCCAGGACCCCGACGCGCGGAACAAGTACGAAGGTGCGCCCTGGTACGGGCTGGCCGAGCAGTTCGCCGACGAATGGGACCAGATCAGCTTCGATCCCGACTACCCCACCAAGCCGCTGTCGCACTTCGAGCCGCTGGTCCGCCAGGTCTTCGCCACGCCGCGGACGTTTTGAGTCCGTCCCGTGGCGCCACGTCGGGCGCCGCCATCCACACCGACCCTGATCGCGCGCGCCGCGTCATCGAACGCTCGCGGCGGGAGTTCGAGACGCGTCACCCCGACGTGAAGCTGTCCCCGGTCGTCGGCCTCATCTGCGCCTACGAGGAGGAGGACAACATCGGAGCCGTCCTGGCCGCCATGCCGAGGGAAGCCTGTGGCCTGGCCGTCACCACCCTCGTCATCGTCGACGGCGGGAGCGACAGGACGGACCAGGTGGCCAAGGACGCCGGTGCGGTCACGTTCGTGTTGGACGAGAACCTCGGCCACGGCTACGCCCTCCGTGTCGGCTACGCGCTGTGCATCGAGCTCGGTGCACAGTTCGTCGTCACGCTGGACGCCGACGGACAGAACGACCCCGCCGAGATCCCCGTCATGCTCCGGCCCCTCGTCGACGACACCTCGGACTTCGTCGTGGCCTCGCGCGTGCTCGGGCGCGACACGACCACTGACCGGTTCCGCAAGGTTGGCGTCCGCGTCTTCTCATGGGCCATGAGCGCCATGGGCCATACCAAGCTCACCGACACCTCCAACGGCTACCGGGCGTTGCGGGTGAGCATGCTCGACGACGTGGCCTACCGGCTCGTCCAACCGCAGTACCAGACGGCCGAGCTTCTCATCATCGCCATGCAGCGAGGATGGCGGGTCAGCGAGCAACCGACCGTCTGGCTGCCGCGCGCCTCGGGGACGACGAAGAAGGGCAAGAATTGGCTCTTCGGCTTTCGCTACGGGCGGGTGGTCGTCGAGACATGGTGGAGGGTCCGCAAGGAGCCGCACCACCAGCAGGACGCCCTCGTGCGGCCTCAATAGCGGCCGGTCTTCTCCCGCGCCTCGTCGTAGACCGCCTGCAACCTGGGCACCAGGTCGGCGGTCGCGGCGCGCACCGCCGAACGCGAGACCCGTCCGCCCTCGGTACGGGCCGGCGGCGGGATGGCGGGGCCGATGACCACCTGAATCGTGTAGGGCTTCGGGACGGTGCTCCCCTTGGGCATGGCCAGGTCGGACCCGCCGATGCCGATGGGCACGATGGGCGCGCCGGTGCGGGCCGACAGGAAGGCCGCACCCTCCATCAGGTCCTCCACCTCGGCGCCGACCCGACGGGTGCCCTCCGGGAACAGCACCAGGAGCTCGCCCCGGTTGAGGACCTCCTCGGCCCGCTGCAGCGCCTCGCGGTCGGCCGATTCACGGTGGACGGGAAAGGCCCCCACGGTGAGGAGCAGCTTCCCCAGCCACTTGTTGTTCCACATCTCGTCCTTGGTCATGAAGAAGAGCTTGCGCTCGGTGCAGAAGGCGGCGAAGCCGAAGTCGGCGAAGGACCGGTGCACGGGGGCCAGGATGGCCGGCCCCGTGGCGGGGATGTTCTCCCGTCCGACCACCTTGGGCCGGAACCAGGTCCAGAGTGCGGTCACGAACAGCATGCGCTCCAGGCGGTAGAGGGCCGTGCGGCGGGGGTCGATCTCGAAGGGCTGGTGCCGGCCCGGCGCCTCGGCTCCCGCGCCGGCGCGACCCTGCGCCGCGTCGTCCGGTGATGATCCCGCTGGGCTCACAGCCACGACAGCACCTCCTCGACTACATCCTGCACGGTGCGCCCGGTGGTATCGAGCCGGTGCGCGTCCTCGGCTTCCCGCAGTGGTGAGGCATGGCGGGTCGAGTCGATGCGGTCGCGCCGGGCCACCCCTTCGGGCGCCTCGTCGTTCCGGCGCCGCGCCCGTTCCTCGGGAGCCGCGGTCAGGTAGACCTTCAGTTCGGCTCCCGGAAACACCACCGACCCGATGTCGCGTCCCTCGACGACGCCTCCGCCGTGGGCGCCGGCCCAGGCCCGCTGGCGCTCCACGAGGTGCCGCCGCACATCGGGATTGGCCGCGACGACCGACACGGCCCGGCCCACCTCGGGGGAACGGATGAGGCCGGTGACATCGTGCCCGTCGATGATCACGTGCTCCCCCACCTCAATGGTCGACGCCCCGGCCAGCGCCGCGACGGCCTCGTGGTCGTCCGGCGGCAGGCCCAGCTCGAGGGCGAGCGCCGCCACGGCCCGGTACATGGCACCGGTGTCGAGGCGATCGATCCCCAGCCGCTCCGCCACAGCCCTCGAGACCGTCGACTTGCCCGCTCCGGCGGGCCCGTCGATGGCCACCAGCAGCGGCCGGGGGGCCGCCGGTCCGGCGGCCAACCGCTCCAGATCCTCGGCGAACGTGGGATAGCTCGTCGCCACCGCGCCGAAGCCGGTGATGAGGCTGCGCTCCCCCGGGGTGGCGGCCAGCGCCGCCACGGCGGCCGCCATGGCCATCCGGTGGTCACCGCGGCTGTCGAAGCGCGCGCTCAGCAGTGGGCCACCCAGGCCGGTGACGGCCAGCGTGTCCCCGTCAATGGAGGCGTGCGCGCCGAAGGCCTCGACCATCGCGGCCACGGCGACCAGCCGGTCCACCTCCTTCACGCGGAGCTCCCCGACGTCGGAGAAGACCGTGGTGCCCTCGGCCACCGCGGCGGCCACCGCAAGGGCCGGTATCTCGTCGAGCGACGGGATCTCGCTGGCGTGCACCTCGGTGGCGCGCAGAGGGCCGGCCAGCGCCCGGATCGTCGTGGTCCCGGGGTCGCCCGGGAGCAACGTGATCGACGCGCCCATTCGCTGCAGGACGCTCACATAGCCGAGGCGCGCCGGCCCGTCGTACACCCGGGCGACGTCGACCGAGCTGCCCGGCACCACGCACCCCGCCACGGCGAAGAAGGCCGAGGCGGAGGGGTCGCCGGGCACGGTGCGGTCCACGGGCCGGAGTGAGGAGGCGCGCACGCGCACGATGCGACCGTCGCCCCAGGGCTCCACCCTCAGGTCGGCCCCCGCCTCCTCCAGCATCTCCTCGGTGTGGGTGCGTGTGGTGACCGCCTCGCGCACGATCGTCGTCCCCTCGGCCGAGAGTCCGGCGAGGATGATGGCCGACTTCACCTGGGCGCTGACCACTTTGGAGGTCCAGTCGATCCCGTGCAGGGCGCCACCCCGGACCCGCAGCGGCGGCTGGCAGCGCGTGCCGCGGCCGGTGACCGCCGCACCCATGAGTTCGAGCGGCTCGGCCACGCGGTCCATGGGCCGACCCGAGAGCGACGCGTCACCGATCAGCTCGGTCTCCCAGTCGAAGCCCGCCACCAGGCCGGCCAGCAGGCGCATGGAAGTCCCCGAATTGCCGCAATCGAGTGGTCCGGCGGGACGGTGCAGGCGACCCCTCCCGCCGTGGACCACGACCGCCCCGTCGTCATGGCGCTCCACGCCCGCCCCCATCGCCTCGACCGCGGCGAGGGAGGCGGCAACGTCGGCGCCGTCCGAGAGGCCGGTGATGACGGAGGTGCCTTCGGCGAGGGCGCCCAGGAGCACGGACCGATGGGAGATCGACTTCTCGCCGGGCGTGTGGACGGTGCCGCGGCAGGCGACGCCGCCGTCCACCACGAGGACGCGCGGCGCGGTCACGACAGTTGCTCGGCCCGGCCGGGGTAGCCGGCCGCCTCCACGGCGACGCGGAGGGTCTCGGCCTCGGCGCTGTCGACGATCAGGATCATCACGCCTTGCGGGCCCTCGGCAGAGTGCGCGATCTCTATGTCGTAAATGCCGATGCCCGCCCCGGCCGCCAGCGACGTGATCTCGGCGATGACGCCGTCGCGATCGGGTACCGGGATGCGCAGCTCCGCCAGATGCTCGGGCCGCACGGCGCGGGCCGGCAGGTTGCGCCGGGCGGCGCTGGCCTTCTGGAGCGAGTCGAGGATGGCGGTCCGGTCCTGGGCCGCCACACGGTCCCGCATGACGGAGAGGTCGGTCACCAGGGCGTCGAGGGCGGCCACAATGGCCGGGGCGTTCTCCGCACAGATGTCGGGCCAGATGCCCGGATGCCCGGCGGCGACGCGGGTCATGTCACGGAAGCCGCCGGCCGCCAGCCGCAGCAGCGCGCTGTCCTGTTCCGCGCCGTCGGCCGCCGCGTTCATCAGCGTGGCCGCCACCAGGTGGGGCACGTGCGACACCACGGCCACCAGGCGGTCGTGGTCCGCCGCCGACAGGACGAGCACATCGGCTCCCAGGCTCGCCACCACGCCCTTGAGCCGGTTGAAGGCCTCCAGGTCGGTCGTCGACGTCGGGGTGAGCACCCACACGGCACCGACGAAGAGCTCGGGGTCGGCACCCTGCAGGCCGGTCTGCTCCGACCCGGCCATCGGATGGCCGCCGATGAACCGCGGATCGTCGGACTCCTCCACGATGGCGGTCTTGACCCCGCTCACGTCCGTCACGACGGCGTCGGCCCGCCGGCCCGCCGCGCCCAGGACGCCGCGGGCCACCGTGGCCACCGAGGCGGCCGGGACGGCCACGAAGACCACCTCGGCCCGGAGATCGTCGCCGGTCGCGTCGATGACGCCCGCGTCCAACGCCGCCTGCAGCCGCTCCCCGTCTGCGTCGAGACCGGAGACGTGCCACCCGCGTCGGCGCAGCCCGAGCGCGATCGACCCTCCGATCAGCCCTGTCCCGACGACGAGTGCCCGCCGGCGCCCTCCGGCCTCAGCCGGGGAGGTCATCGCGGAGCCCTTGGGCGCCGTGGAGATAGATGTGCTTGATCTCGTTGCGCGTCCGGGTGGTGTGCACGTGCAGGAGCACCCTGATGCACAGCGGCATCGATCCGGGCACCGCGATCTCGGCCGCGCACAGGAGCGGGACGGCACCGAACCCGATCTCGCGGATGGCGGTCGCCGGGAACGTGCTCGTCACGTCGGCGGTGGCGGTGAACAGCACGCTGATGATGTCGTCTTCGACCAGGCCGTTGCTCTCCATCAGGGCGCGCATCAGCTCCTGCGAGCGCTCGGTGACCTGGGACACCGTGTCCTCGTCGACCGTCGTCGCCCCGCGCAAACCCCTGACCGTGGGAGCAGCTGCCATGGCGGGTCACTCTACTGGGATCGGCCAGAGGCCCAGGTGAAGGCGTTCTCTAGGCCCGGGTGGCCGCCCCGGATCGCCCGGGGCCGGCCGCGGCGGCCAGGGCGCGGACCTCGCCGGGCTGCAGGGCGCGCCACCGCCCCGGTGCCAGGTTCGGGTCACGGACCGGTCCGATGCGGGTGCGGACGAGTCGCTGCACGGGGTGACCGATGGCGCTGCACATGCGGCGGACCTGGCGGTTCCGGCCCTCGTGGATGACCAGGCGCAGCACCCCGGGGGCGAGCACCCCGACCTCGGCGGGCGCGGTGAGGCCGTCCTCCAGCTCAATGCCTTGACGCAGCGAACGGAGCGCGCCGGGCGCGGGCGTGCCGCCGGCGACCTCCGCCACGTACTCCTTGGGGACGCCGTGCGAGGGGTGGGTGAGGAGCTGGGAGAGCGCACCGTCATTGGTCAGGATGAGCAGGCCCTCGGTGTGCCGGTCCAATCGCCCGACGGCGAAGACCCGCGGCTCGGTCGGCACCAACGTCATCACGGTCGGACGTCCCTGGGGGTCGTCGGCCGTCGTGATGACGCCGTCGGGCTTGTTCAACAGGTAGTGGACGAGGTCGGGCGCCACCGGGACCAGCGCGCCGTCGACCTCGACCCGCGCCGTCGAGAGATCGATCCGCCGGCCCAACGTGGCGACCTCGCCGTCGACGCGGACTCGCCCCGCGGCGATCAGCTCCTCACAGGCGCGGCGGGATCCGAGGCCGACCCGGGCGAGCACCTTCTGCAGGCGTTCTCCCTCAGGCGTCGTCAGAGGACGCCTCGACACCGAGGCCCAGCGCCGACTGCAGGTCGCGCTCGAGGTCCCCGGCCACTTCGGGTCCGGGGAGGAAGTCCTCCACGGCGGGAAGCTGCTCGAGCGAGTCGAGCCCGAGGCGTTCCAGGAAGAGGTCCGTGGTGCCGAACAGCGCAGGCTGGCCGGGACCGTCGGCGTGGCCGACCACCTCTATGTAGCCCCGCTGCTCCAGCAGGCGGCTCACGCCGTCCACGTTCACGCCGCGCAGGGCCGAGATCTGACCGCGGGACACCGGCTGGCGATAGGCGACGATGGCCAGCGTCTCGAGCGCCGCGGTCGAGAGCCGGTGCGACACCTCGCGGTTGGCGAACCGCTCCACATAGGGCGCCAGGTCCGGATGCGTCTGCAGACGCGCCCCTCCCGCGATGCGGGCCAGCATGAAGCCCCGGCGCTCACGCTCGTAGGACTCGGCCAGCTCGGTGAGCACCTCGTCCACCCGCTCGACGGGCTCTTCCACGAGTTCGGCCAGCAGCTGGGGCTGAATCGGTTCCACCGCCACCAGCAGGATGGCCTCTATCGTGCGGCCCAGCTCTGCGCTCTCCACCGGATTCAAACCCTCACCCTTCGTAGTCGTCGATTTCGAAGCCGTCGAGCTCCGCCAGCCCGCGCCCGCTCGTCACTCCGGCCATGGCATCGGACGCCAGCCACGAGATGCTGAGGTCACCGAAGGTCGCTCCCTGGCCGAGCGTCACACGCCCCATCTTGCACAGCTCGAGCAAGGCCAAGAAGCGCACGATGACCTCAATGCGCGTGCGGCACCCCTCCACCAGCGAGCGGAAGGAGGTCGCGCGATCGGACTCGTGAACGGCGATGAGGTCCGCAACCGCTTCGGAGACCGAGACGGTGTCCACGGTGACGTGGGACAGATCGACCCGTGGCACCGGGCGCTCCGCCGACCCCCGGAGATAGGCCTGCGCCAGGTCGTCCGGGGTGATCCCGGCCAGCAGGTCGGGGGCGTGGACCACGAAGTCGTCGTCGAGCCCGACCTCGCGCGGAATGGACCGAGACGCCTGCTCCGCCATGGCCACGAAGACGTCCGCCGCCGCCGCGTAGGCCCGGCACTCGAGCAGCCGGGCCAGGAGCAGGTCCCGCTCCTCCCAACCCACGAGATCCTCGTCCTCGTCGGCGCCCTCTCGTCCGGGCAGCAGCTTCTGCGATTTGAGCTCAATGAGGATGGCCGCCACGAGGAGGAATTCCGAGAGCTGGTTGAAATCGATCTGGTCGCGCTGCGCGGAGAGCACGCTGACGAAGCCGTCGATGACGGGCAGGAGCGGGATGTCGAGGATGTCGACCTCGTGCGACGACACGAGGTGCAACAAGAGGTCGATCGGACCCTCGAAACTTGGCGTTGAGACCGAGTAGGCCACCCACCGACGTTATCGAACGAACCGACACCCTCGGCGCACCCCTGGCGACCTGCCAAAGCTGCCTCCGGAGCGCCCTACCATGGCGCCCCATGGACAGGGTCCTCTCCGGCATTGCGCCGTCCGGCAACTTCACGTTGGGGAACTATCTCGGGGCCCTCCGGCACTGGGTTTCCTTCCAGGACGGCTACGACGCCCTCTACTGCGTGGTCGACCTCCATGCCCTCACCACGGAGATCGAACCGGCCGACCTGCGTGCCAACACGCTCGATGCCGCCTTGAACCTGCTGGCCATCGGGCTCGATCCCGCCCGCTGCACCCTCTTCGTGCAGAGCCACGTCCCCGAGCACACCCGGCTGACCTGGCTGCTGGAGAGCACGATCGCCATGGGCGAGCTGCGGCGGATGACGCAGTTCAAGGACAAGGGAAAGGGGCAGGAGACGGCACGCGTCTCCCTCTTCACCTACCCGGCGCTCATGGCGGCCGACATCCTCCTCTACGACGCCGTGGCCGTCCCGGTCGGCGACGACCAGCGCCAGCATCTGGAGCTCACCCGCGACGTGGCCATCCGGTTCAATCACCGCTACGGGGAGACCTTCGTGGTCCCCGACGCCGCCATTCCGGGAACGGGAGCCCGCGTGATGGACCTGCAGCATCCCGAGCGCAAGATGTCCAAGTCGTCGGATTCCCCGCTCGGGACGATCCGGCTCCTCGACTCGGACGAGGAGATCACCAAGAAGGTGCGCAAGGCGGTCACCGACACCGACGGTGAGATGCGCTACGACCGGGAAGCCAAGCCGGGACTGGCCAACCTGTTGGACCTCCTGGCCGCCACGACCGGACGGACGCCGCAAGACGTCGCTGGCGACTACGAGCGCTACGGGGACCTCAAGAACGATGTCGCAGCGGCTCTGGGCGACCTGCTGCGACCCGTCCGGGAACGCCGCCGCGAGCTCGAAGGGGATCTGCCGTACGTGCAGGACGTGCTCGCACGGGGCGCAGCCCATGCCCACGAGGTGGCGGCGGCGACCTATGCCCGCGCCGCGGACGCGATGGGCCTCTATTCCCTCTAGTTGAAGGTGATCCCAGCGTGGAGCACGTGCACTGACCACCACGAGTAGAGGCGGCTGAACAACCAGTTGATGGGCCCGTTGCCGTGGAAGAGCACGAAATTGACGAGGACGATTCCCATGAGGACCGGCATGGTGAACCGGCGGTATTTCAGATAGGTCGGCCAGTACCGTCTCGGCAGGAGTCGCTCGAAGAGTACCGATCCATCGAGTGGGGGCACCGGGATCATGTTGAAGACGAACAGCCCGACGTTGACCAGGCTCGCCCAAAAGATGACCTGATCGGCGATGTCGAAGGTCCCGTTGGCCACCAGTCCCGGCCGCACGATCTGGACGAACACGACGGCGAAGATCCCGGCCAGTGCCGCGTTGACGGCGGGTCCGGCCAGGGAAACGACGACGGCCTGATTGCGCGGGCTCTTCAGTTGGCCCATGTTGACGGGGACGGGTTTGGCCCACCCGATGACACCGAAGCCGCCGAGCGACAAGAGCGCAGGAACAATCAGCGTGCCCAGGGGGTCAACGTGCACGATGGGGTTCAGCGTCAGCCGGCCGGCGCGCTCGGCGGTCAGGTCGCCGAAGAGTTTCGCGACCCAGCCGTGCGACACCTCGTGGAGAATGATCGACGGCACCACCACGCAGAAGATGATGATCTCCTGCGTGGTGATGTTGTGGTGGGCCACCAGGGCAACCACGACGATCGCGATGGCGACGATCCACAGGGTGCGCTTCGTCCGCTGATCCATTGGTCGGCGCCCCCCTGGGGAGGCTCCGGATGGGCCCACTCAGTGCTTGGCGGCGTCGGCGATGCAGAGGCGCGCGGCCGGCTTGGCTTCGAGCCTGGCGTCGCCGATCGGCTTCCCGCAGACCTCGCACAGGCCGTAGGTGCCGGCCTCGAGGCGCGCGATGGCGGCCTCCACTTCGTCGAGGGCCTCCTGGAGCTCGGTGGCCAAACGTTCGGCCTCGCCCCGCTCGGCCGTCACCTGGCTGGAGTCGGCGAAGTTGGAGTCGTAGCTGAGGCCACTCCCCTGGTCGGCGAACCCCAGTTCGGTCAGCTGGGCCTGCAATCCGGCCTGCTCAGTCCGCAGCAGGGCGGCAAAATCGACGTCGGCGGTGGTCTCCGCCGTTGGGGCCTCGTTCGGCATGGGCTCATGCTACGCGGTCCCTCCCCCTCTTTGTTCCCGCCCGCGGGTGGGCGCCCTCGTACGCTCGCCGGAGGTGCTCGGCCGAGACCTTGGTGTAGCGCTGGGTCGTGGCGATGGAGGCGTGCCCGAGCAGCTCCTGGACGACCCGCACGTCGGCCCCCCGACCCAACATGTGGGTGGCGCAGGAGTGGCGCAGCACGTGCGGGCTGACCTTCTCCTCCAGGCCGACGCGGCCCGCGTACTTCTTGACCACGCCGAAGGCCCCGACGCGGGACAGGCGTCCACCACGGGCGTTGAGAAAGACCGCTTCGGCGTCGCTCCGGGTGCGCCACTTCTTCGGCTCGAGCAACGGCCGTCCCTGGCCCGAGAGCCACTCGGCCAGGGCGGCACGGGCGAGCCCCCCGATCGGCACGACGCGCTCCTTGTCGCCCTTCCCGAGCACGCGGAGCAACGGCAGGTCGGTGCCCTCCACCGCCGCGATCACGTCCCCGAGGTTGAGCCCGACCACCTCGCTCACGCGGGCGCCGGTGCCGTAGAGGACCTCCAGCAGGGCCCGGTCGCGCAGCACCATCGGGCCGGTGCCGACCACGGCGCCGAGGAGCAGCTCGGTCTCCTCCTCGCTCAACGCCTTGGGCAGCAGGTCCGTCACCGAGACGGACGGCAGGTCGAGGGTTGGATCGTCGCCCCGTATGCCCTCCTCGACCAGGAAGCGATGGAAGCCCCGGATGCTCGAGAGGGCCCGCGCCACCGAGGCCGCGTTGTGCGTTCGTCGCAGGACCTCCAGATGTGCCGCCACCTCCGCCGAGGTCGCCTGTTCGATGCCACGGTCCGTGAGCCCGTCCTGATAGGTCCCGAGATCGCGCCGGTACGCCGCCAGCGTGCGGGGGGAGCGGCCCCGCTCCACGTCGAGCCAGGAGAGGTACTCCTCCGCGTCCCGGGGCAGCATCACCGTCACGGCAACCGCCCCCCGTCGCGCAGCCGCTGGCGGGCCATGAACAGGCCCAGGACCGTGGTCTCGTCCTTCAGCGATCCGTCGGCCACGAGCGCGTCGACATCGTCGAGGTGGATCGTCTCGACCGTCATGAATCCCTCCTCCACGCCATCGGGCCGGGAGGGGATGGGGGTCAGGCCGGTCGCCAGGTAGATCAAGGTGTGCTGGTCGCTGATGCCCGGGGTGTTCCAGGTGCCGACGAGCAGCTCCCACGTCGCCGCCTCCAGCCCGGCCTCCTCGGCCAGCTCGCGTCGGGCCGTTGCCTCGGGGCTCTCGCCCTCCTTGTCGCGTGTCCCGGCCGGGATCTCGAGGACCAGGGCATCGACGGCGGCGCGGTACTGGCGCACCAGGGTCACGGTGCCGTCGTCGTGCACCGGGACGATGGTGACCGCACCGGGGTGGCGGATGACGAAGCGGTCGAAGGGCCTGTCGTCGGGGTCGAGCAGGTCGAAGCGGTCCACCCGGAACAGCCAGGCCCGGAGGAGCTCTTCCTCCGAGACGCGGCGGAACCCTGGCACGAGGTCAGGTGACGGCGTCGAGGTCGAGCAGATGCGGCTCGCGCCCGTCCGCCCGTTCCAGTGCCGCGGCAACCAGCCCGCGAAAGAGGGGGTGGGCCCGATCGGGCCGGCTCTTGAACTCCGGGTGCGCCTGGGTGGCCACCCAGTAGGGATGGTCCTCCAACTCGACGAACTCGACGAGCCGGCCGTCCGGCGAGATCCCCGAACACACCAGACCGGCGGCCTCGAGCCTCGTCTTGTAGCGGTTGTTGAACTCGAAACGGTGCCGGTGCCGCTCGGTGACGCCGAGCGTCCCGTAGGCCCGGGCCACCTTGGAATCGGCCAGGAGTGCCGCCTGGTACGACCCGAGGCGCATGGTGCCGCCCTTGTCGGTCACCTCGGCCTGGTCGGGCATGAGATCGATCACCATGTCCGGGGAGAGGCTGTCGAACTCACGAGAGTTGGCCCGTTCCAGACCGAGCCGGTCGCGGGCGACGGAAATCACCATGACGTGGAGGCCCAGGCAGAGGCCCAGGCAGGGGATGCCGTGATCACGCGTGTAGCCCGCGGCGGCGATCATGCCCTCGATGCCGCGCTCGCCGAAGCCACCGGGGATGACGACGGCATCGAGCCCGCGCAGGCGGTCGGTCCCGAGAAGGTCGGGCACCAGCTCGGCGTCGATCCAGTCGAGCTCGACCCGCGCTCCGTGGTGGAAGCCGGCGTGGCGGAGCGCCTCGACGACCGACATGTAGGCGTCGGGCATGTTCACGTACTTGCCGACGATCCCGACCTTGACCCGCCGCGAGAGGGTCTCCACCCGGTTGACCAGCGCCTCCCACTCGGAGATGTCGATCGGATGGGAGGATTCGTCAATGCCGAGGGTGCGGCACACGTAGGAATCGAGCCCCTGCTCGTGCAGGACGAGCGGGATCTCGTAGATGCTGGCGGCGTCGACAGCCGAGACCACGGCGTCGATGGCGACGTCGCACTGCAGCGAGATCTTGCGCTTCAGGCCGTCGGATATGGGCTTGTCGCTACGGCAGACGATGACGTCGGGCTGGATACCGCGGCTGCGCAGCTCCGTGACCGAGTGCTGGGTGGGCTTGGTCTTCTGCTCGCCCGAGACGAGGTACGGCACCAGGGTGAGGTGCATGTAGCAGACGTTGTCACGACCGATGTCGCGCCGAAATTGGCGGATTGCCTCAATGAACGGGACGATCTCGATGTCGCCGACGGTGCCGCCGATCTCCACGATGACGATGTCGACGTCCTCATCGGCGAGCCGCTTGATGCGGTCCTTGATCTCATCGGTCACGTGTGGGATGACCTGCACGGTGCGACCGAGGAAATCGCCGCGTCGCTCCTTCTCAATGACCGAGCGATACACGCCACCGGTCGTGGTGTTGGAGCGCTTGGAGAGGTTCTCGTCGATGAAGCGCTCGTAGTGCCCGAGGTCCAGGTCGGTCTCGCCGCCGTCCTCGGTGACGAAGACCTCTCCGTGCTCGCCCGGGTTCATCGTCCCGGGGTCGACGTTGATGTACGGGTCGAGTTTGCACATCGTCACCCGTAGGCCCCGGCACTTGAGCAACCGGCCGAGCGAGGAGGCGGTCAGACCCTTCCCGAGCGAGCTCGAGACACCGCCGGTGACGAAGATGAACTTGCTCACGCCGCCTTCGGCACGTCGAGCGTCAAGCCGGGTGATCGGTGCACCCGGCCACGATAATCGACGGCAGCCGAACGCGCGGTGGACTACCGCCCCTGTGTGGCCCCGAGCAGCTCACGGGCGTGGGCCCGGGCCGCGTCGCTGTCCGGGTGCCCCGACAGCATCCGGGACAATTCGGTGACCCGGTCCTCACCGTGCACCGTGGTTGCCGTCGTCACCGTGCGGCCGCGGGACGCGCGCTTGACCACGCTGATCTGCGCGTCGGCCTGCGAGCCCACCTGGGCCAGGTGGGTGACGACCAGGACCTGACGGTCGCGCCCGACCTCGTGCAGGGCGTCGCCCAGGGCCAAGGCGGCCGCGCCGCCCACACCGGCGTCGACCTCGTCGAAGACCATCGTCTGGGGGCCACCCAGCCCTACCAGGCGGATGGCCAGCATGGCCCGGGCCAACTCACCTCCCGATGCGGCGCGCGCCAGCGGCTGCACCGCTTCACCCACGTTGGCTCCGAGCGCGAGCTCGACAGGCTCCCCCGCGCCCTCGGGGGCGACGCGCACTTCGAGCCGCGCCCCGGCCATGGCGAGGGCGCCCAGCCGCTCGCCCACCCGGTCGCCGAACGAACCGGCGGCCCGGGCCCGCACGGCGCGCACGGCCGCCTCGGCGTCGGCCAGCTCGGCGAGGCGGACGTCACGCTCGGCCTGCAGGCGGACGGCCTCGCCCTCCGCGTTCTCCAGCGCGGCCAGGCGCACGGCGCCCTCGCGGCCGTAGGCCATGACCGCGGCCAGATCCTCGCCGTACTTGCGCCGCAACTCGCCGAGCAGGCGCCGGCGCTCCTGCACGTCGACGAGCCGCTGCGGATCGTCCTCCCAGCCCTCGACCTCGTCGCGCAGGGTGCGGGCCAGGTCGGAGACCTCGACGGCGGCCGCGGCCAGACGGGCG
This sequence comes from uncultured Acidimicrobiaceae bacterium, assembly GCA_963783965.1. Classification (GTDB taxonomy): domain Bacteria; phylum Actinomycetota; class Acidimicrobiia; order Acidimicrobiales; family RAAP-2; genus Bog-473. Next base: position 525,178 of record CAWAPQ010000002.1, read on the forward strand.
TGATAGCCCTCGAAGGCCTCCCGGCCGGCCAGCGCGCCACCGGCGCGACCGAGCAGTTCGACCGCCCCGCCCTCCCCCGCCGGGTCGACCAATTCCAATGCCTCGAGCGCGGCATCGCGGTAGGCCGCCGCGTCGGCCAGGCGGTCCTCTTCCAGCCGGAGCGCGGCCTCTTCGTCGGGATCCTCGAGGTGGGCTGCGGCAATCTCCTCCACCTGGTAGCGCAGGACGTCGGCCTCGCGGGCTCGCTGCTGGGCATCGCCACCCAGTCCCGCCAACGCCTCGTCGAGTGCGAGCAGCTGGCTCCGGATGGCCCGCACCAGGCTGAGATCCGTGCCGGCAAAGGCATCGAGGACGTTGCGTTGGGCGGTCGGCGTGACGAGGGCGCGGTGCTCGTGCTGCCCATGGATCTCGACCAGCTCCGCCGCGACCTCGCCCAGAGCGGCGAGCGGCGCCATGCGGCCGTCCACCCAGGCCCGGGACCGGCCCTCGGCGGGCACCGAACGGGTGAGGATCACCTCGCGGGCGGCGTCGCCCTCCCCCACCACGAAACGCGCCTCCACCAGGGCCTCGGCGGCACCGGTGCGCACCATGCCCGGATTGGCCCGCCCGCCCAGGACCAGCTGCAGGGCCTCGACCACCAGGGTCTTGCCGGCGCCCGTCTCGCCGGTGAGGGCGGTCATGCCGGGCTCGAAGGTCAGGGTCAGGTCCTCGATCACACCGAGGTCGCGCACGTGCAGATCGGTCAGCACGGCCGGCTCACGGCTCCCGGTGGGCGAGCAGCCTGAAGCGCAGGATGCCCCCGAACGTCTGGGGCTCGTTGCGGACGACGCGCACGGGTCGCTCGGCCACGGTGCACGTGACCGTGGCTCCGGGCTGGAGCCGCCCGATCTCCTGCCCGTCAATGACGAGGACACCGGAGCGATCCGGTGCGATCTCGACCGTGACCTCCTGGTCCTCGGTCAGGACCAGGCTGCGGTCGAGCGAGAAGTGCGGTGCCACCGGGGTCACAACCATGGCGCGCAGGGTGGGGGCCAGGATCGGACCGCCGGCCGAGAGGTTGTAGGCGGTCGAGCCCGTCGGGGTGGCGATGATGAGCCCGTCGGCCGAATAGGTCAGGGCCTCCTCCCCGTCCACCGACGTGGCCAGGCGGATGGTGTGGCCGAAGTCGATCTTCTCGATCACCACCTCGTTGAGCGCCAGCAGGGCCGTGATGCCATCACCGAGCGAACGGTCCGAGATCGCGACGTCGAGCGCGCATCGTGCCTCGATGACCGCCTTGCCCTCGAAGACCTTGATGAGGGCGCCGCGCACCTGGTCCGGCAACAGGTCGGGCAGGTAGCCGAGGCGGCCGAAGTTCACCCCGAGCACCGGGACGTCCTCGGTGGCGGCCAGGCGCACCACGCGGAGGAAGGTGCCGTCGCCGCCCATGCTGACGGCCACGGTGGTCCCGCCGAAGTCGACGTCGGCGAGCTGGACGTCGGTACCCGCCTCGCTGACCTGGTCGGGCCCGCTGAACTGCAGGATGCGGGCCACGTCGCCGCGCCCGGTCAGCCAGGCGGCGGTGTCGGTCGCCAGCGCGAGCGCGTCGGGGCGGTCGGGGTGGACCAGGAAGGTGACGGTCGCCATCGGCGAGGGTGGCTCAGCCGGCCGGAGCGGCCGGTGGAAGGTGTCCGTCCGCCTCCGACACGGCGGCGCGGAACAGGGCGGCGGCCTCCCCGGCCTCGTCTCCGGTCGCACCGATGCGGGCATGCACCAGGAATTCGACGTTGCCGGCCGAACCGGTCAGGGGGGAAACCATCGCTCCCATGATGCCGGTTTTCGCGTCATGCAGCGCGGACGCCACGCCCTCCAGGGCGCCCAGCCAGAGCGCGGGATCCCGGATCACGCCCTTGCCGCGGGAGACGGCGGCCCGGCCCGCCTCGAACTGCGGCTTGACCAGGAGGACCAGGTCGGCGTCGGGTGCCGACAGCGGGCCGGTGAGGGCGGGGACGACGCTGCGCAGCGAAATGAAGCTCAGATCGGCCACGACCAGCGGGACGGGCTCGTAGGCGGGGTCGGCGGCCACCAGGTCCTCGACGGTGAGCGTGCGCACGTTGGTGCGCTCCAGGACCGTCACGTCGGGGTGGGCACGGAGCACGGGATGGAGCTGCCCGTGGCCCACGTCCACGGCGTAGACGTGGGCGGCCCCCCGCTGGAGCAGGCAGTCGGTGAAGCCGCCGGTCGAGGCTCCGGCATCGAGGGCGCGCCGGCCGGTGACGGGGATCGGGAAGCGTTCCAGTGCGGCCTCGAGCTTGCGCCCGCCGCGGCCGACGTAGGGGGACGGCGGGCCCAGGAGGACGACGGGCTCATCGGGGGCCACGAGGCGTGCGGCCTTCTCGGCGCGCGTGCCGGAGACAAGGACGGTGCCGGCCGCGACCGCGGCCTGTGCGTCCTGCCGGGAATCGACGAGGCCGCGTCGCACGAGCTCGGCATCGAGCCGGCGGCGGGCCCCGCTGGTCAGCTGGCGGCCTTCTTGGACGCCGAGTCGTTGGCCTCGGAGACCTTCTTCTTGTGGGACTTCTTGGACTCGGTCTTGGCGGCCTCGCTCGGCGTCTTGATGCCGGGGAGGCGGGAGGGGGCCACCTTGGTGGCGGCGTCGCGGGCGCGGGACGCCGTCTTGCCGGCCTGCGCGGTGACGTCCTTGGCGGCCTTACCGGCCTGGGCGGTGACGCCCTTTGCAGTCTGGCCGGCCTTGTTGGTCGCATCCTTGGCCGTCTTCCCGGCCTTGGTCGTCGCGTCCTTGGCGGCCTTCCCGGCCTTCCCGGCGTGGGAGCTGACGTCCTTGGTGGCGTTGCGACCGGCCTTGGCCGACCTCTTCAGGATCTCGGCCACCTGGTTGGCCAATGCCTCCAGGGACGAGGGATCGATCTTCTCGAGCTGGCTCGCCACCTCGTGGCGCACCAGTTCGAGGACCTGCTCGCTGGACTTCCGGCTCCGCTCGACCAAGTTGTCGACCCACTCCTGTGCCTGGCTGCGCTGAATGTCGCCGGCGTTCACCAACTCTCGCACGATCTCCTCGGCCCGGCCACGGCTGACCTGTCCGAGGACGGAGCCCGCATCGAGGTACTTGCGTATGCGCTCATTGCTTGCCATTGCACAAGAGTATCCAAAGTGCTAGCTGGCTGCAAGCACTTTTATGCGGAGGCGTCCAGGGTCTGTGCGACGAGTCGGAGCAGGTCGGGCGCCACCACCGCGGGGTCGGCGTCGGGCGGGATCTCGCCCTTCCTGGTGACGCCCGAGAGCACCAGGGCGAAGGGGATGGCCAGCTGGGCGGCCAGGGCGCCGTCGGTCGAGGGCCGGTCCCCCACCATGACCCGGAGCTCGCCGGGGCCGACCCGGGCGGCGATGGCGTCGGCGGTCGGCCGATGGGGCTTGCCCGCCACCTCGGGCGCGACCCCGGCGGCCGTGACCACCGCGGCCAGGAGGGCACCGGCGCCGGGCACCAGGCCCTCGGGGGTGGGGTACGTGGCGTCCTCGTTCGTGGCCACCAGGCGCGCCCCGCCCCGGATGGCGGTCACGGCGGTGGTCAGGCTGTCGTAGGTGAAGTCGCGGGTCAGCCCCACCACGACGGCGTCGGCCGGCCCCTCGGGGACGACGGTGACACCCTGGGCGGCCAGCGCCTCGAGGACGCCGTCACCGCCGAGCACCACGGCGGTCGAGCCGGGCGCCAGCATGCCGGCGGCCACGTCGGCCGAGCGCAGGAGGTCGGCGTCGTCGGCCGTGATCCCGCTGTGCACCAGTTGGCGGTGCAGCTCGGCCCGCGTCGGCAGCGCGTTGTTGGTGGCGAACAGCACGCGCACCCCGACGCCGCGCAGGCGGGCCACCGCCTCGTCCACTCCGGGGATGGGCTTCCCGGAGAGCCACACCACACCATCGAGGTCGACGACCCATGTCCCCTGGGGCGGTGGCGGCCAGGTCGATGTCGGCATCGGGGCGAGGCTAACCGGGTTCCCTAAACTCGCCCGGCGTGGCCGAGTTGGAGATCGACGGGCGTGAGCTGGTGCTGCACCTGCGTGCCCTGGAGAAGGCCGAGGGTGCACACGGCGACATCCGCCTGCCATTGACTGCGGTCACCGCAGTGCGCGCCGTCGACGACCCGTGGCCCGAGCTCCGGGGCATCCGCGCCCCGGGGACGGGACTTCCCGACGTGATCGCCGTCGGGACACGCCGGGGCGGCTTCGGCAAGGACTTCGCCGCCGTGCACGGCAAGGGTCCGGCGGTCGTGGTGGAGCTCGAGGGCGCCGATTATGGGCGGCTGATCGTCTCCGTGGACGACGCGTCGGTCCGGGCGCGGGCGATCGCCGAGGCGGTCGGCAAGGGCTGACCCGTCCGGGGCCGGACCGGCGAATCAGCTGTCGGTCCAGGGCACCTGGAAGGAGATGGAACGGGCAATGTCGCGCTGGGTGACGAAGCCGACGACGCGGGCCTCGTCCACGACGAGGAGACGCGAACGCCGGTGCCGGCACATGAGCGCGACCGCGTCTTCGAGGCTGACATTGAGGTCGAGCGCCACCACATCAGCCGGCCCGGTGAACTCCGAGAGGCTGACCTCCCGCGGGTCTCTGTCCTTGGCCACGACCTGGGCCACGATGTCACGGCTGGAGATCGTCCCGGCCAGGCTGCCGTCGCTCCGGCAGAGCGGCGCGGCATCCTCGTTGTGACTGGCCAGGAATCGCGCGGCATCGGCGGCGGTGTCGGTGGTCCGAAGGACATCGACGTCCTCGCACATGACGTCCCGGATGCTCCTCATGGCGATGGCACCTCCCACTGCGGGCCGGTGGGGTCGTCGGCCCTCAGCTCCACCCTCGCGCCGTGGGGAGGCGTTGGCAATGCCCTCGGCAGCTATGGGCGTGGGAGCACGCGACACGGCGGCTGCGGCCGGTGGGTCAGGCGCAGATGTCAGCCGAAGATGTCAGTCGCAGATGTCGGCCGCAGAGTTCAGCTGAAGGCGAGCAGGTTGGTGGGATCGGTCAGGACCTCGCCGACCTCGCGCAGGAAGAGCGCAGCCGCCTGTCCGTCGACGAGCCGGTGATCGAAGGCCAGGGTCATCGTCACGACATGCCGAAGGACCACCTCGCCCTCGTATTCCCAAGGCCGGCGTTGCAGCGCTCCGACGGCGAGTATGGCCGCCTCCCCCGGGTTGAGGATGGGCACGCCGGCGTCCACGCCGAAGACGCCGATGTTGGTGAGGGTGATGGTGCCGCCGCGCAGCTCCTCGGTGCTGCAGCGCGCGGCGCGGGCGCGCTCGGTCAGGTCGCCGAGTTCCGTCGTCAGCCCGCGCAGCGTCAGATCCTGGGCGTCCTTGATGTTGGGCACGATCAGCCCGCGCTCGCTCGCAACGGCGATGCCGAGGTTGACGTAGTGCTTCGTGACCACCTCGCCGGAAACCTCGTCCCACGACGAATTCAGCGCGGGGTGCTCGCGCAGAGCAACGACGACGGCCCGGGCGACGACGGCCAGGGGTGTCACGCGGAGCCCCTCGAAGCGACGGTTCTGGCGCAGCCGTTCGACGAGCTCGACGGTGCGCGTCGCGTCGATCGTGAGGAAGACACTGGCCTGGGGCGCGGTGACAACGCTGCGGGTCATGGCCTCGGCCATGTGCTTGTTCACGCCGCGTAGGGGCGCTCGTGTCTCGCGCGCTCTCTCGCTCTGGGCCCCGCTGCGCGCTTCGGCGTCGGCGATATGGGCGGCCAGGTCCTCGCGGGTGATGATGCCGTCGGGTCCATGGCCGGCGACGTCCGCCAGGTCGACCCCGTTCTGCCTCGCCATGAGGCGAACCGGTGGGGCCGCCAGTGGCTTCGCCGGTGGGCTGGGTGAGCTCGGTGGGCTGGGTGCGCTCGGCGGGCTCGGCGGGCGGTCCGGGGCAGCGGTGGTCCGCTCGCGATGCCCGCTGCCGTTGCGCCGGCGCCGGCTGGGCGGGGCGTCGGACGGCCCGTACCCGACAAGCATCTCCACCTTCTCCTCGGCGTCTGCAGCCGGGTCCGTGGTGGTCTCGATCTTGGTGTTCGCGGTCGGAGCGGCCGCGCTGTCGATGGTGATGAGCGGTGCACCGACACGGACGGTCTCTCCCGCCGAGACGAGGAGCTCCACGACGGTGCCCGCGAAGGGGCTGGGCAACTCGACCACTGCCTTCTCGGTCTCGACCTCGCCGAGAACCTGATTGAGGGTCACCACGTCGCCCACGTCGACGTGCCAGGCCACCAGCTCGGCCTCTGTCAGCCCTTCGCCCAGATCGGGCAGCACGAACTGGCGGTGGGTGCTCACGGCTGGAGGCACCGGTCCACCTCGCGGAGGATGCGGTCGGCATCGGGAAGGAAGTGGTGCTCCGCCCGCGAGGCGGGGTACGGCGTGGCGAAACCACCGACCCGGCGAACCGGCGCCTCGAGATGGAAGAAGCAGCGCTCGGAGATCCGGGCTGCGATCTCGGCCCCCAGCCCGCAGAACACACTCGCCTCGTGGGCGACCACCATGCGCCCCGTCTTCTGGACCGAGGTCTCCAAGGTGGCGAAGTCCACGGGCGAAAGCGAGCGCAAGTCGATGACCTCGAGGGACGTGCCCTCTTCCTCGGCGATGCGCGCCGCGTCGAGTGCCGTTGCCACCATGGGGCCGTACGCCACGATGGTGACGTCACTGCCCTCCCGCAGGATTGCGGCGCGGCCGAGCGGGACCGCGGTCACTGCGGGGTCGTCGTCGTTGTCCTCGACATCGCCCTTCTCCCAGTAACGCCGTTTGGGCTCGAAGAAGACGACGGGGTCGTCGGACGCGATCGCCTGCTGGATCATGCGGTAGCCGTCGGCCGCGTTGCTCGGTGTCACGACACGGAGCCCCGCCGTGTGGGCGAAGTACGCCTCCGGTGACTCGGAGTGGTGCTCGACTGCGCCGACGCCCCCGCCGAAGGGGACCCGGATGGTCAAGGGGACGGTCACCCGCCCCTCGTTGCGGTAGTGCAGCTTGGCCACCTGGGAGACGATCTGATCGAAGGCCGGATAGATGAAGCCGTCGAATTGGATCTCGCACACGGGCCGGTACCCACGCAGGGCGAGCCCGACGGCGGTGCCGATGACGCCGGACTCGGCCAGCGGCGTGTCGATCACGCGGCGGTCACCGAAGTCACGCAAAAGCCCTTCGGTGACTCGAAACACGCCACCGAGCTTCCCGATGTCCTCCCCCATCAGGACCACTTTGGGGTCATGCTCCATCGCCCGCCGGAGCCCGGTGTTCAGCGCCTTGCCCAGAGACATGGTGGCCATTACGAGCCCTCGTCGAACTCCGCCAGGTAGGCCAGGTAGGCCTCCTTCTCCTCCTGCACGAGCGAGTGTGGCTCCGCGTAGACATGCGCGAACAGGTCGGACGGCTCCGGGTCGGCCATGGCCAGGCAACCGGCGCGCAGGGCGGCGGCCACCGCGTCCGCCTCGGCCTCGACGCGCTCGTCGAATGCGTCGTCCGCCAGCCCTTCGGTGTGGAGCAACGCCGCCAGGCGTGCCAGCGGGTCCTTGACCCCCCATGCCTCGTCCTCCGTACTGGACCGGTAGCGGGTCGGGTCGTCCGAGGTCGTGTGCGGGCCCATGCGGTAGGTGACCGCCTCAATGAGGGTCGGACCGTGTCCGGCCGACGCACGCGCCAGGGCCAGCCTCGTGGCGGCGAGGACAGCGAGCACGTCGTTGCCGTCGACCTGGATCCCGGGGATCCCGTAGCCCTGGCCCCGCTGGGCAAGAGAAGTGTGCGACTGCAGCCGGACCGGCTCGGAGATGGCCCATTGATTGTTCTGGCAGAAGAAGACCACGGGTACGCCGTAACTGGCGGCGAAGCCGAAGGCCTCCGCGACGTCGCCCTCGCTCGTGGCGCCGTCACCGAAATACGTCAGCACGGCCGAGCTGGCGCCGTCGAGGGTGACGCCGAGCGCGTAGCCCGTGGCGTGCAACGGCTGCGATCCGACCACGATGGCCGGCGTGGCAATACCGTGAGCGGCGGGATCCCACCCGGAGAGCCCGGCACCCCGCCAGAGCCGCAGCATCTGCGCCGGTTCGACGCCCAGGCAGTAGGCGACGCCGTGCTCCCGGTAGCTCGGGAAGACGAAGTCATCCGGCCGCAGGGCATGGGCGGATCCGACCTGGGCGGCCTCCTGTCCGAGGAGCGGGGCCCACAACGCGAGCTCGCCCTGCCGCTGGAGGGCCATGGCCTCGGCGTCTATGCGGCGCACCACCACCATGTCCCGGTACAGGTCACGCAACTGCTCCCCGTCGACATCGGCCACGAGATCCCAATAGGGGCAGCCGACCGTCCGCTGCCCATCAACCGAGATGAGCTGGACCAGGCCGTCGAACCCGGTCCATTCGGGGATCCTCGTCTCCGGAACCTGTACTGGCGCACTGCTCACCTGGACCCCCTTCACGAGCTGGGCTCGACAGGGGTATTTCACCACGATGGTGCGCTTTGGAGCGGGAAATTGAATCAGATCATGGGCGCATCACCGATTCGTTGCCCGATACGCGGCATTCACGCAATGAGTCGTCGGGAGAGAACGTGGGCTCCGCACTTGGTGGTGGTGCCTCTCCCCGCTCCGACGATTTCCTAGAGCGGGTGGCGACGAAGCCGGATCCGCCGACGCCGACGGCGGGCCTTCACGAGGCCCAGGCAGAGCAGGTAGACCACGCCACGAGGACCGCCGACGAGAGCCATGAGCACCGCCGGGACCACGACCTCGGCGACCCGCATCCCTCAGTCCGCCACAGGAAGGCGCCGGCGCTGGGGCTCAGGATGCCTTGCGGCGGGCGGCGGTCTTGGGCCGGGCGGGCGCCTTGGCGGTCTTGGCCGCCTTCTTGGCCGGAGCGGCGCGCTTGGCCGTGGTTTTCTTGGCGGCAGGGCGCTTGCCGCTCTTGGCTTCGGATCCCGGCTTTGATGCCGCAGCGATGCTGGCGTTGAGCGCCTCCATCAGATCGACGACCTTGGCTACAGGCTCCGGGCCCTCCTGCAGCACGATCTCGTGACCCTGGCGCTTCTCGTCGATGATGGCTTCGACCTTCTCGCGATGCGTGTCGTGGAAGCGCTCCGGGTCCCACTCGCTCTCCATCGACTCGATGAGCAACTGCGCCATGGAAAGCTCTCGGTCGCTCACGTCGCCCGTTTCGGGCAGGTCGAGGTCGCGTCCGGGGCGCGCACCTCGTCGGAGAAGTACATGGTGTGGAGGGCCAGCGCGTCGTCCTCGGGCCGGATGGCGACAAGGTATTCCTTGTTGCGCATGACCAACGTTGCAATGGCGATCCGTCCGGCCTCGGCCATGGCCCGACGCAGCAGGGCGTAGGCCTTGTCGGCGCCCTCGCCCTCGGGGGCCAGGTAGTAACTCGAGCGGAAGAACACAGGGTCGATGTCGACCAGGCCCACGAAGTCGGAGATCTCGATCTGGCGCGACTTCTTCGGCTCGGCCGATTCGAGTTCCTCTTCGGTCAGGATCACGTACTCGCCGCCGCCGAGGTCGTAGCCCTTGACGATCCGGTCCTGCGGGACCTCTTCGCCGGTGCGCTCATTGACCTTCTTGTAGCGGATCCGGTCGGACGTGCCCTCCTCGAACTGGTTGAAGTGGATGCTCTTGTCCGAGGTTGCCGGGTACAGGCCGACGGGGATGTTCACCAGTCCGAAACTGAGGGCCCCCTTCCAGATCGTGCGTGGCACGTCCAACAAAATACCAGCCCACAGCAGGTCCACCACCTTGTTACAGCCCTTCGCCACACTGAATCCATGGTGAAGGACGCCTCAGCCGGCTTTGGCCCGGCCCTGTTGCATGGGCTGGCCGAGCTGGGCCCGGTGGATCCCTTCTCCGGCGACCTGTCTCTTGAGCTGGGGATTTCCGTCTGGCTCCGCACGAGCGAGACCTCGCTCATGGAGGCTCGGTCGTCCCTGCTGGAGATTCGCCAGGTGATCCTGGAGGTCTGCCGGATCGAACCGTCCACCGAACCTTTCCCGATGGTGGGCCGCTCCCCCCGCTCCGACGTGGTCAACCTGGTCGGCTACATCTCTGAGCTTCTTCGCCGCGCGTCGGCGGGCCTGGGTCGCGGCATGGAGGCTGTCATTGAGGCTGTCGTGGCGGCGCTCCCGATACCTCAGGGCGAGGCGCTCGGGGCGTAGCCCTTAGAAGCCGAAGGCGGCGATGATGGCGCCGTTGAGAGCCGTGCCGGCCATGCTCCCCAAGTACGGCGCGTTGCCATAGGCAAAGACGTCGCCTCTCGTGGAGGCCACCCAGTAGCCCTTGCCGTCGGCGGTCGGAAAAATGGCGTTCGCGGGGTTGAACTGGTTGACGTAGCCGGTCGGGGAGCCGAAGTTGGTGGCGTCGCCGTAGCTGGCGACGACTCCGTTGGCGAACAGCAACCAGTACCCCATTCCGTCCGGCGTCGCCGCAGCGTTGACCACGGGCGACGACTGAGTTCCGGGAGCGCCGTAGAACGGCGCGTCACCAAAGGAGTACACGCCACCCGTGTTGGTCACGAGCCAGTAGCCGTTCCCCGTGCCGTCGGGCATGACGGCAACGGCCCGACCGGAGCACGAACCAATTCCGGGGCAGGACCCCTCGAATTTGGCGTCGCCGAATGCGAAGACGCCGCCATCGGACGCGACCATGAAGTACCCACGCCGATTGACGGAGGGCACCATGCCGACGATCGGAGCAGCGAGGCTATGGGGCAAGCCGGAACCGGCCGGGTTGAGGCCGGTGCCGGGGATGGAACCGTAGAAGCGAGCGTCACCGAAGCTGAAGATGCCGCCATCCGACGCGACGAGCCAGTAACCGCCTCGAGTCAAAGTGGGCGTGATGCCGACCACGGGACGCTGCAGAGCGACTCCTCCCATAGAACCGTGGAAGGCGGCAGAACCGAACGAGAAGATGCCGCCGTCGGACCCGACCAGCCAATACCCCCGAGGTGCCGGGCCGATTTGGAACGTCTGCGGGCTTCCAGTCGCGCCAAAGTAGTTCGTTCCGGTCGCGACGCTCGGCGTGAGGGTGCAGGCACCCGTGGTGATGAACAGGACAGTCTGCCCGTCGGACTCGACCTTGCAGATGCCCGGCGTGCTCGAGACGACCGAGGTCGTGCCGTCACCAGTCGTGCCAATGTTGGCCGTGAACCCTGCGAACTCGACCGCCCCGGTGGGAATGTTCGTGATGGTGGGTGTGCTCCCCTGGGCGCGCCCGACGGAGAACGACTGAGGGTTGCCAATTGCGCCGAGGTAGTTGGTGCTTGGCTCGATCTGGGCGGTCAGGGAGCAGGTGCCAGTGCCCACGTAGGTCACGGCGAGGCCGGAGGTTTTGCAAACTGCGGTCGAGAGGGACGCAACCGACGTCAGGCCGCCACCGACAGTGTTGCCCACGACTGCAGTGAAGCCGCCGCCATAGGTGCCCTGCGTCGGCAGGTCTGTGATGGTCGGTAGGGCGGGTTGCGCAGCCTTGCCCACGATGGCGCTCGGATCCGAGCCCGAACTACCGATGTAATGATTGTCGCCGCTATAGATGGCGGAGGCCGAGTAGGTGCCAGCGGTGGCCCCGGTGACAGCGCAGGTGTTCGCGGGGAGAGTTGACGTCGCGCAGGTGACCGTGGTCGGCCCCGAGACCGCCCACGTCACCGTGCCCGTCGGCGTCACTCCTGCACCAGCGACGGCGGCAGTGAACGTGAAGTTGCCGCCCGTCACCACGCCCGCCACGTTGGAGGTCACGGTGGTCGTCGACGCGGCCTTGCCTACGACTGCGGTGGTGTCCGAACCCGAACCACCTTCGATAATTGATGTCGCCGCTGTAGGTCGCGGTGGCCATGTAGGTGCCCGCAACGGCCCCAGCAACCGCGCAGGTGTTCGCGGGAAGGGTTGATGTCGCGCAGGTCACCGCGCTCGGCCCCAAGACCGCCCACGTCACCGTGCCCGTCGGCGTCCCAGCCGACCCCGATACCGTCACAGTGAAGGAGAAGGATCCCCCCGTCACCACGCCCGACGCGTTGTCGGCCACCGTAATCACGGGGGCGACTGCGCGGCCTCCGCGGGCCTTGAGAACAGCCCGAGCGACACCACGCTCACCGTGCTGGCGACCACCACGCTGGCGACACTTGCGATCAGCCATTTCCTCGTCTTCATGCGTCCTCACTCACCGCCGGACGCGCACACCGAACCCCGACCAGGCCAGGGAGGGAAGTGGTCGTCCAAGTCAACTCTGCCGATGTCCCCGAGGGATCACCGGTCGCCAATACCCAGACGCTACGCCTCGCCGCCGCCGCAGGAAAGTCGTGCGGTGGTCCGCTCGTACTCGGTCTCGCAGCGGCGGAGTCCCAGGATGGCTCGGCGAGCGCCAAGAGTCCTCGCGGAGAAGCATCAACCTCAACCTAGAGGTAGAGGTTCTGGGAAGGGAGCACACGGAGAATCCTCGCCGGCGCTGGTCCGACTCCGCATCCCGCGGCACCGATGACGAACGGCGCAACCGTCCTGCAGAGCGCCAGCAAGGTCACAGCCGGCCTACAGGGTCCGGGGTCATGATGGGCGCGTATGGCGGCAAGGAGGCGGCGCAGGCTGATCGTAGGCGTGGCAGGAGTAGTGGTGCTGGTGGTCCTCGCCGCCACCCTCGGGCCGTACATCTACATCCACTTCATTGAAGGTCCGGCGCCGGCGAAGCTCGAGCTTCCCAGGCCGTCCAGCACCTCGAGCACGGCTACGGGATCGGCCACCGCGGCTTCGTCGCTGGACGGAGTGTGGAACGTCGGCGCGGGATCGCAAGCGGGCTACCGGGTCAACGAGGTCCTGGTCGGCCAGAACGCCACGGCGGTCGGTCGCACCAGCAAGATCTGGGGCTCCATGACGATGTCGGGTTCGACGGTGACCAAAGCCCTGTTCACCGTCGACATGGCGAGCGTCGTGAGCGATCAGAGCCAGCGCAATGCGCGCTTCGACGGTCCCATCATGGACGTGAGCCAATACCCGACCGCGACGCTGACACTCTCGGCACCGATCGATTTGGGGACGATTCCGGCGGAGGGCGCTGTGGCGCACTACAGCGCCGCGGGCAATCTCACTCTGCATGGAGTGACGAAATCGGTGAACTTTCCAGTCACGGCCGAGCGCGTCGGAGCGGGCATCGACGTCCTGGCCGATGTCCCCATCACATTCTCGAAGTGGAACATCGCCGATCCGAGCATTGGTGGCTTTGTCACCACCGCCAATTCCGGCACCCTCGAAGTGCTGCTGCATCTCACGCAGGGACCGGGGAATCCGGCCTCGAAATCAGCCGGTTCCGCCGGTTCGGTCGGCGGGGGTGGACCGGTCACCGTCCCCAGCACGACTGTTCCGCCGTTGAACGTCCCTTCCGGCTAGGCCAACCTCATCCGGCCTGGAATGCGGCGCGCCGGGTATTCTTGCCTTGCCCAACGGCCCCACTTGGCGCAGCAGAACCCCCATTTCGGGAGAGCAGCTGCTCCGACACGCCTCGAATGGGGTATGGCTCGAGGGGGAAATCGCCGGCAATCCGAGAGGTTCCGTGACAACTGTCAATCAGCCCCTGAACGGCCCCCGCAGTGGCCGCAGGCTGCCCGACGCGGCGCTCGGCAGGCTCAGTGGCTGGGGTCCCGCCCTCGCGTCGATCGCGCTCGCGATGGCCTACGGCCTCTACATCGCGCTGCGGACCTACGAGGTCGACCTTGGCGTGTACCTGCGTCTGGGCGGACGGTACGTCTTCACGTCCCACCTCTATTCCTTTGTCCTCCCCAACACGAGCCTCCCCTTCACCTATCCCCCGTTTGCGGCTCTCCTGTTCGCGCCTTGGCAGCGGACGTTCAGCAGCGTCGGATTGGTCCAGGCGATCTGGACGATGGGCAACGTGGCCGCGCTCGTCGGCATCCTCGTATTGACCGTGCGTCAGGTGAAGCCGTCTCTCGACAAGATGGCGACGTGGCGTCTCGCACTCGCATTGAGCCTGCCGGCCCTCCTCCTCAATCCTGTGCTGATCACCATCGGATTTGGTCAGGTGAACTTGTTCGTCACCTTCCTCGTCATGTGGGATCTCCTGAGCGATCGCAGAATAGGCAAACGGAAAGTTCCCCTCGGAGTCGCCACCGGGTTAGCGGCCGCGGTCAAGCTCACTCCCCTGCTGTTTCTTCCCTACCTTGTACTCACTCGGCGCTGGCGTGGCGCACTGACTGCGGCGCTCACCTTCGGCGCATGCGAGTTGGTGACCTTTGTGGTCTCACCCGCTTCGTCGAGGGCCTACTGGACCAAAGCGGTGTTCAAGCCGAGTCGGGCCGGCGATCTCTCGATCGTCGACAATCAGAATCTCTGGGGTGTCCTCGATCGGTTCACGCATGGTGTCCTACCCGATGGCGTGATGCTTCCGCTCCTTCTCGTCACCGCCGCCGCCGGCCTTGTGCTGGCCGCCCGAGCGCACCGGCGTTCCTCGCCTCTGCTGGGGGTGCTGATCTGCGCGGCGACGTGCCTCTTGGTGTCCCCTATCTCCTGGGTCCACCATTTGGTGTGGGTCGTCCCGGCGATCCTGTGGCTGGCGTTCGCGCCAGACAGGCCCCGTTGGGGACGCATCTTCGCACTCGCCACGGCCGGCCTCTTCTGGAGTGCCCCCGTGTGGTGGGTGCCGTACAAGAACACATCCGATCTCCATCTCGACCCACTGGAGCTCGTCGCCGGAAACTCGTTCTTCTTTGCGATGCTGCTCTTTCTCGTCGGCGCGGCCGTCCTCGTCCTTCGGCGGAGACCCGGGCAGGCAGACAGCGGATTCCGCGGCAGGCGGGCACCGGCCTGAGTCCGGCGCGCCTCGCGCGGCCAGGGGCGCCGGTATTCGTTGTCGGTCCGTTGTTCCGGTTGGATTCGAATTGCCCTATTCGGAGAAGCGGGGGCCCGCCAAACTCAAAGCGAGGGCGGGGTGATCAGGGAGTCTCCGGGGGGATTCGTCACCCCGCCCTCATGTCGCACCTCTAACGGTGCCAGCTGCGACCGGCCGGGCAGGGTCTGCTTGGAGTTCCTCGGGCGCACGCGCTGATTGACACTCTGCTGATTGACCCTCGGGCAAAAGAGAGGTGGGGGCCGGGTGGAGGGCTAGGGGAACCACATCTTCCCGGCCCCCACCCCGGTGCCATCCCCCATGCCGTCCTGGCAGAGTACCAGTGGATCAGCTGTGAAGACAGGGATGACAACCCTGCCGAACGTGGAAGATGTGCCGGTACCAGCCCTCCCCTGCTCCCCCCTAATTCCCGTTTGACCTGGGTAGTCGCACACCCCTGCGTAGCTGCACCCTGTACCTTCGCCAGCGCTGCGGACGGTCGGCGTTCTCGGCTTTTGGGGCCCAAATGGGAGCGCGTGGTCTTGACAGGCACGACACGAAGGGCCAACCTCTGGCAACGGCCGTGAATGGCGAACGACCGGCGCGACTGGACACCTCCACCGAGACGGCGGAGCAGTCTGGTGGAGGTGAGCCGCATGAACCGGGGAACCGCAGCGACCCACGTGCAGGCCGTGCTTGCCATCGATGACCGTGTCCTGCGGAACTATTGGGTCACCCAGACGTATTCGGATCTGGCCGCAGGTCTGACTCGATTACTCGCGCCAAACACGGCCAACTGGTGCACGTTCGGCACCTGGGCCTCGGATACGGTCGGTCGGAATATTCGCGGGGAGGACTTGCCCAAGTGGCTCCATGACCGCGTTGTCCTTCATGACGGGATGATGGGCGCAATCCGTTCGGTGAACGAGGGACCACAGGGGAAACTGCTCTCCGAATGCCTCCACCTCGTCACCCCTGATCACGTCATCGATGTGGTCCGTGAGCTTCTGAGTGCGTGTGCCATCAATCTGTCCGACGGCAACACCGAAGTGTTCGCCGAGATCGCGCCTGCGGCAGCGACGTTCATTGCCTGCTACGACGCCCAGCCGGCCAATGTCGCCTCCGCTCGTGCGCGCGTACTCGAACTGTGCGACGGCGCGCCACCGTTTGAAGGTGTCAATCGCCTGCGCGCCGGATTCTCACTGTGGTGCGACGCCATGGAGGAGACAACTGCGGCCACGAGGAGCCAGCGCATCCTGGCGGGCTCGCTTGAGCTCGGCGCCCACGAGCAGCATCACCTCCAGGGTGCCATTGCCGGCAGCATGGATATGGGTGTCAACCAAAGCGCGGCGCTCTTCCGACAGCGCCTGGTCTTGGAGGGTGGACCTCTGGCCCGACTTGAGCCGTCGATCATTTCAGCGCTGGATCCCGTCGTGAGGGCCACGGGCGACCTCTGGGGTGATCTCATGACCAAACTCCTAGGCACCATCGAGACACCGGACGGAACGTTGCTGCTGGACCGCGATGTACCCCTGATTCCGGGCCAGCCCTTCACGCCACCCGAGATAAAGCCCGTCGTCGTCGATGACCTGACCACCTTGTTGGCCCGCTTCGACCGCAGCGACGGCAACGGCGTCGGAAGCGCCGCGCCCGACTGGGTCAAGCTCGACGACCGCATGAACTTCATCGCGAACCTGTTCCTCTCCCGCCATCACCGGACTGCACTGTTCCAGCCTCCCTTCGACGGTGCGGTCATTTCGGACATCGAAGCCGGCCGCATTCCCGGCCAGACGTTCTCCATCGGCGGCCCGGTGCGCGGGCCGGGGCGCCGACCACCACCCACAATCGGAACGCGACGGTTCACCGACGGGTTCCTCGAGAGCC
This sequence comes from uncultured Acidimicrobiaceae bacterium, assembly GCA_963783965.1. Lineage (GTDB taxonomy): Bacteria > Actinomycetota > Acidimicrobiia > Acidimicrobiales > RAAP-2 > Bog-473. The sequence goes on from CAWAPQ010000002.1 coordinate 541,889, forward strand.
TCCGAACCGCATCAGATTGGCCGGCCGATCGAGCCGTGAGCACCTTCTTCGAGGAGAGTGGGGAGGGACATGGGCAGCTGTTCGGGCGCCTCACGCGGCTCTCGGCGGGCGACGTCCCGGACGACCAGCTACCCGGCGTCGGCGCATTCGTCACTGCCACGGAACCGTGGCCCGACTGGGCAGATCCGGAGCTCGTTCGAAACGGCCAGAGGTTCTTCCGTCGGTGGGGGCCCCAGCTCGGCATGGCGTTGTGGATGGCCTCCCTCCCGGCCGACTATGCCTGTGCGAAGGGGGCGGAGCCCCTGGCCCGAACCGCTCGGCTGACCGGTAAGCCGAAGCGCCGCTATGTCGAAACAGGGCAGATGATCATCAATGCCATGACGCCCGGCGCTCTCGAGACCGGGGCACTCGGCTACCAGACGATCCGGCACGTCCGTCTGATGCACGCGGCGGTCCGCCATCTCCTGCTCCATTCTGAGGACCTGCGGACACCCACCGGTGATCCCATCGAACCGTGGGACGATGCGCTCGGCGTGCCTCTGAACCAGGAGGACCTGCTGGGATGCCTGTTCTCCTTCAGCGTCGTGGGCATCGAGTCGCTCCGTCGCTCAGGCGTCCGGATCGACGTGTCTGAAGCTGAGGCTTACATCCACACCTGGAACCTGGTCGGCCATCAGCTGGGGATCCGGTCCGACCTTCTCCCGTTGAACTGGGCCGATTCCGAGGCAATCTGGGGGCACATCAAGACCCGCGCCTACGCCGAGAGTGACGCTGGTCGAGAGCTCACAGCGGCCGCCATCGTGTGCATGCGGGACCTCATCCGGATCGGCCCGCTAGGCGGGCTTCCGGCGTCGGGGATTCGCCACTTTCTCGGTGACGAGACCGCCCAGCTGCTGGGGGTGCCCAAGGCCGACTGGACCCGATGGTTCTTCACCTTCGTGCAAGTCAGCGACACCCTCTTCGACCAGACCTGGGGCCGCTTGCCCGGCGTCCCGAACCTGTCCGCAGCACTTGGACTGAGGATGCTGCGCGGGTTCGAGTCCACCGAGCGCGACGGGGACAGACCGGACTTCCAAATTGCCGACGAGCTGAGAGACGCCTGGGGGATGGGCAAGGCCCGCTGACCCGACGGTTGCCTCTGGGGACCTGGTTGGCCTCCACGAGCGACTTGCGGCTCGCGGCTCGCGGCCGGTGCTTCGCTCTCGCACATCAACCGCGGTTGCTCGCGCTCGTTACCCGCCTTAACCTCCGGTGCTACGACAGGGGTCCCGTGCGACGTGGTGCTCCAGGAGGTGCTGCGTGACCACCGAGAACTTGGCAGTTCTCTTCTCTGATGTGGTCGGTTCGACCGAGTTGTCGCTCGCCATGGCGCCAGAAGCCGCCGACGATGCACGTCGGGGGTACTTCTCGGTCCTGCGCGAGGCCGTGGTCGCCACCGGAGGCCACGAGGTCAAGGGGTTGGGCGACGGAATCATGGTGATCTTCGCGTCGGCTTCCGCCGCGCTGGGCTGTGCTGTCGCCATGCAGCAAGGCGTTGAGCACGACAACCGCGAGCGTGCGTACAGCGTGGGACTGCGGATCGGACTGAGTGGCGGGGAGGTTACCGCCGACGACGACGGCGACTACTACGGGGATGCCGTCATCGAAGCAGCCCGATTGTGCGGTGTCTGCGAAGGCGGTCAGATTCTTTCCGCCGCCGTCGTGCCCATGATGGCGGGTCGGCGGAACCGGCATATATGCCGATCGGTTGGCGTGATGGCCCTGAAGGGCCTGCCTGATCCTGTCGACACCGTCGAAGTGATCTGGGAGCCGCTTGTCACGTCTGTCGACGGTGGAGCTGTCCCGCTCCAGACACGCTTGACCGTCAGGCCGACTGTCGGAGTGGTCGGTCGCGAGATAGAGACGGCAACGCTGGCCGCCGCGTTCAGACGGGTCGCGAACGGCGAAGGGCGAGAGATCCTGCTCGTGAGCGGTGAAGCCGGCCTCGGAAAGACCACGCTGGTCGCCGAAGCAGCCCGCGCCGCCCATCGCACCGGCGCCACCATCCTGTTCGGCCACTCCGAGGAGGACATGGCCACTCCGTATCAGCTCTTCGCCGAATCTCTCGGCCACTACGTCAACAACGTCGAGGATGAGCGGCTCAGGCGCCACACACACGCCCATGGCTCGGAGCTCACGCGCCTCATCCCCGTCCTCAGCAGCCGCGTCACCGATGTTCCACAGCCCAAAGCGACGGACAGCGACACCGAGCGGTACCTACTCTTCACCGCCGTCGTCGGGCTGTTGGCCGAGGCATCCGCCGACGAGCCCGTCATGCTCATCTTCGACGACATTCAATGGGCCGACTCTGGCAGCCTCCTTCTGCTGCGCCATCTGGCAACGACCGACCTGCCAATGCGGGTGCTTCTCCTGGCGACCCTTCGTGACCACGAGTTGCCCAACGCGAAAGAGCTACGCGACACAGTAGGAGCGCTGTGGCGGCAGCCCCGGGTCTCGCGGCTCGAGCTCGAAGGACTGAATCACGGGGACGTGGTGTCCTACATGGAAGCCGCGGCGGGCCACAAACTCGACGAGAGCGCGCTCGCGCTCGCGCACGCCGTGCACCGCGAGACGGACGGGAATCCCTTCTTCCTCAGCGAGGTCCTCCGCCATTTGGCGGAAACCGGAGCCATCTATCAAGACCAGGCCGGTCAGTGGATGCCGGCCGAATCCCTCGGCCCGCTGGCTCTGCCCGACAGCGTCCGGGAGGTCGTGGGCGGCCGGGTGGCCCGCCTCGGGGATCGCGCAGAACGTTCCTTGTCCGTCGCAGCGGTGATCGGTCGCACCTTTGACTTCGACCTTCTGACCAGGGCCACCCGTTTTCCTGAGGACGAAGTTCTCGAGATCCTCGAGGCCGCCACCGCGGCAGCGCTCGTGCGCGAGGTGGGGGGTCCCCCGGGTCACTACGCCTTCGCCCACGCGCTTATTCGCCACACGGTCTACGAGAGTCTTGGTCCGACTCGTCGAGCTCGCGCCCACAAGCAGGTGGCGGAGGCGCTCGAGGACATCTGCGGCGGCCATCCAGGACCGCGCGTGGGTGAGTTGGCCCGGCACTGGCTAAACGCCTCGGGAGGATCCGCGTCCGGCCGGGCGATCCGCTACGCGCGTCAGGCGGGCGAGGCGGCCCTCAGCGCGCTGGCCCCGGCTGACGCACTGCGGTATTTCAGCCAGGCCCACGAACTTATGGTCCACGTCGACGACCCCGACCCTGTCTTGGCACTCGACTTGGTCATCGGGCTGGGAACGGCGCAGCGCCAGACCGGTGATCCGGCCTTTCGTGACACCTTGCTCGAGGCGGCAGAGAGGGCGGCCGAATTCGGTGACACGGAGAGGTTGGTCGCTGCCGCTCTCGCGAACAATCGCGGCTTCTACAGCGCGGTGGGTGCCACCGACAGCGAGAAGGTCAAGGTGCTCGAGACCGCCCTCAGAGGGCTGCCAGACCAGGTTCCGGAACGAGCACTCGTCCTGGCGACCTTGTGCTCCGAACTCGCTCACGGTAGCCCGCTCGAACGTCGGCAGGCCCTGGCGGAGGAAGCCGAGAGCATCGCAAACCTCAGTGGTGACGACACCACCTGCGTACGCGTGCTGAACCATCTCTACGTCCCACTTCAGGTTCCTCAGCTGCTCGGTCCGGCGCTCAATCGGACCACCGATTCGCTCGCGCGGGCCGAGCGACTGGGTGACCCCGCACTTCTCTACTGGGCCGCCATGTGGCGATACGAGACCGCCGCACGTGCCGGCGACGTCGACGAATTGGACCGCTGCCTCGAGATCCACGGGGCGATGGCGGAACTCTTGGGCCAACCGGTGTTCGCCTGGGGACACCGCTTCCTCCAGGGGCAACGGGCTTTCATCGCCGGGGACACGGACCGAGCAGAGGCGCTGGCAACCGAGGCGCTCCAGATCGGTACCGATAGCGGCCAACCGGATGCAGGGATCATCTACGGCACCCAACTGATGGGGGCGCGTGGACAGCGGGGCACGATGAACGAGCTCATCCCGCTCATCGAGCAGCTGGCGTCCGACGCCCCGGAGATCTCCCCCTGGATGTTCGGGTCGCTGTTGGCCAAGGCACATGTCGAGGTCGATCACACCGATGACGCGCTCCGTCAGCTCGAGGCGTTCGCAGCTTCGGGATTCGACCTCCAGCTCGATCAGGTCTGGCTTTCTGGGATGGTCGACTATGCCGATGCCGCCGTCGTGTGCGGGGATCCGACCTACGCGAGGCCCCTCTTCGAGCGGCTCGCTCCCTGGCACGCGCAGCTCCCTGCCACTGGGGCCTCCGCTCTGCCACCGGTAAGCCACTACCTGGGCGGCCTGGCGGGCGTCCTCGGCCGTTATGACGAAGCGGACGCCTACTTCTCGCAGGCGGCAGCGATGAGCGAGCGGTTGGGAGCCAAGTTCTTCGCCGCCCGGACGGATCTGTGGTGGGGAAACGTCTTGGCCCAGCGCAATCGGCCGGGTGACGCAGATGCGGCGACGGCGCGCCTGGCCAAAGCCCAACGAGTGGCTCGGGCGCTCGGCTATGTCAACGTGGATCGGCGCGCCACCGAGGCGCTCGAGGCCATGCCAGGCTGACCTGCGCAGCCCTGATGGCACCTCGACCTAAGGGCACGCGACGATACGGGTCCGAAAGACCTGATGGCCGACGAGGCCGATCTGCCTATCGCGTGGAGGCATGTGGTCCTCGTTGTTCATTGTCAGGTAGTACTCGTCGGGATGGACGGTGAACGAGAAGTCAAGTATCCGTCTACCCTCTCTGTCAGTGCGGGACGAATAAGCGTGCCACGTAGACACGTCGACGACCGTTCCGTCCCTTTGGTGCAGCGTCAACACAGGCGCGGGTGGTCCACACGCGACGAGCGTGCCGCGGATGACCGCGCTGGAGGTTGCCCGCCTGACCGGCGTGACTTTGTGCGTCTGTCCGGGCCGAACGACGGGCTGATCGGTCGTTCACGACCCGTCGCTGAGGCCGAAAATAATGGCCGCCAGACAAGCGGCCACCGCGATGCAGGCGAATGTCACGACCCCGGCCTCGGCGCTGACGCTTCCGCTTTCTGGGGACGACAGTCTCGTGATTGACGAAACGAAGAGCCGAATCTTCCCGATGGGCGGTGGCGGTCGACGACATCATGATGCACTGTGCTTGTCACCTCGTCTCATGTCAATGTTGAGATCGCAGCCTCTTTGGGCTTTGATGCCAACACGGGGTGACGCGCGCGACGCCCTTTTTGAGACGAAGGCGCGCTCGAATGTCGTCGAGGGCGGTCTGTCACGGTTTCGGGCGAGCCTGCACACGGCGTCATCCGGGCGCAGACCCAAGACCCTGCTTCAACGATGCCCGTGCTGAAAGTTGCACACAGCGTTCAACAACCTGGCCTTGCCGCTGGTTGGACCCAGGAGGAAGCTGCGGCTTAAGAGAGTCGCAGCAAGGGTATAGGGGGGTTGTGGCCGCTTCCTCTACCGAGATCGATTCCCACGGCGCGCTGGTCCGGATGCGAGTCGAGACTTCTCGGTGGCACTTGTCGATGAGGAGCGAGCTCTCACCTGGTGGGGATTGTCACAAGGCAGTGAACGGCGTGCCTCAGTGGGAACGCCAGAAGTTCGTGCCTGCGGGACCTGTATCAATCGGTTCTGCGAAAACCTCTTTCAATACACCTCCGGCGAAGGCCCGGTTTCTGACTGCGACATGTCGCGCGCCTCGGTCAACGAGGAACGGAAGCGGCACCAGGCCCGAGGAGGCCTCGAATGATGGCTGACCAGTGCGATGCCTTTCAGCAATGCTTCCAACCGCAATCCACCCCGGAGTGGTTCACCATCATGGTGATCGTCCTGAGTGCCGTTGTTGTGATCCTGCTGGCGGTCTCCGCTGTGACGTGGGTGCGGGACAGAAGGGGACGGGCGGTAAACGAAGCCGCCGTGGGGTCCGTGACGCGTAACACACCCGATCGAGTGACTTAACGCCGTCCGTAACGGGTAGTGATGGGATCAAACCGGATTCCCTCCAAGATTCGGATTCTTGCTTACAGCCCCCCGGTCAATGTTCCCCGTCCGGGGGCTGTTCGCGTCTTGATTCGGCCGGCGCGGACGAAATCACCCGTTCGGGTGATTTGCGGTCGCTGGCCAACGGGTATTGACCTCGATGCACCTGCGTCAGTCACGCCGGCGGGGTGTGCGTGAGCGGCTCCCCGGGCGATTGGGGAGCCTGCTCCGCGTCGGGCGTTGCTACCGCGCCCGATTCCAGGGGCGTTGCGGCCACACTCCACCCGGTGGCTGCTTCGCGTAACTGTCACGCACAGTTGGCCAATGCCACGCGTGTTGGTTTCGAGTGAATAACGCAGCCGATTTAGCCTTGCGTGTGAGAGATCCGGTCGGTGCCCCCGATCCCCCATCAGTTCCCAACTGAAGCGTGAGGCGCCGACCGGGTCGAGCTCGCACGGTCAGAGTCGGGACGAACCCGAGCGGCAGCTTCCGGCCTTGGGGCCCGGAGCAGAGGCCGCCTGGGTGCGGCGGCTGTGACGGTGCGCCCCCGAAGAGCATCAAAACAGAAGTGCTTCACCCATCAATCGGGAGTCACGACGCGGAATCCTCGATCAGCCTCAGGCGCGGCCGCAATCCCACCCGATCCTTGAGATCCTCAAGCCACCGACGAGGACGTCACGAACGCAGGGACTCAATGACGCCCAACTGCCAGAGCTCGGCGTTGTCTCACCTGGTGGCCCAGGACCAGCCCGAGGATGACGAGTGCGACGACAACCGCTCTGGAAAGTGCCTTTCTGCCGCTCCGGCTCGTCTCCATTTTTCCATTGTGGCCCCGTCACTCGCTGGCGTCGAGTGCGAGAACCCTCCGTCTATCACTCGGTCCTTTCCGTGTTGCGCCATGGGCAGGTCGGGAGCCGCCTCGTTCAAGGAGGACAGGGCATCGCTGTTGCCCCAGTCCGGCGAGGTGATCGATTCACTCCTCCCTGATGACATCGATGGCGGCCTCGAGCGTTGGGTAAAAACGATCACGATCGAGGGTCTCGAAGAGGCCGTAGCGCCGAACGAGATCTTGGAGGCGGGCGCGCATCTCCGCGAAAGCCATGTGAACGCCCGCTGCGTTCAGTTCACGGTCGAGCTGTTCGAGCATTCTCGCCGCCGACACGTCAACGTCCGTCATCGCCTCACATTGCACGACGACCCACCTGGCCTGGCGGTCATGGACAACCTGTCGGATCTGGCTGCGGAACGCTGAGCAGTTCGCGAAGAACAGCGGTGCCTCCCACCGGTAGACGACGATCCCAGGAAGTTCCTGCGCGTCGGGATACCGTCCGACGTTGTGCCAGCCCTCCAGACCCTTCACTTGGCCGAGGACGGCGCCGTGGGGTTGCCAGCTGCGGTGGAAGAACAACAGCACCGCAAGGATAATGGCGATGACGATGCCCGGGAGGACCCCGAACACGATCACGCCTACGCTGGCTACCAGTGAAAGGACGAGAGCGCTCCTTCGGACCCGGGCGTATCGGGCCAACGCCTCGAGGTCCAGCAGGGAGAGTGCGGCGGCGATCAGCACGGCGGCCAGGGCCGACTGTGGAAGGTCCGCCAGCAGGGAATTGAAGAAGAGCAGCAACGCGACGACGATGCCGGCGCCGACCAACGACGCCAGCTGGGACTTGGCCCCGGCCTGCTCGACGACTGCCGTGCGCGATCCGCTGGTCGACACTGCGAAACCCTGGAGGAGTCCCGCCGCAAGGTTGGCGGCTCCGATGCCGATCATCTCCTGGTTGGGATCCACCTCCTCACCCCTGCGGGCGCCGAAGCTCGAGGAGGTGGCGATCGTGTCCGCCAGCGAGACCAGTGTGATGCCCACGGCTGCGATCATCAGGGGTCCGACGTCAGCCCATTTGGTCCAGGGTACCGAGGGCGTCGGCACCCCTCGGGGGAGCGTCCCGACGGTGGCGACGCCGTGCGCGTGGAGGTCGAAGATCGCGGAGACCGCGGTTGCCGCGACAATGCCGACGAGGACCGCGGGGACGACCTTGGTGAATCGCGACAGCACCAACAAGATGGCCAACACCCCGAGCCCGACCACCAGTGCCGCCCCGACGGTGCCGTCGAGTCCCAGCACGAAGGCCTTGAGTTCAGGTCCGAAGCCTTCGGCGTCCGTGGAGAAGCCGAAGAGCTTGGGCAACTGTCCGACGATGATGATGATGGCGAGACCGTTCATGTAGCCGACCTGCACCTCACTCGAGAGCAGATCAGCAACGAACCCGAGCTTTCCGATTCCCAGTCCGATTTCGATGACGGCCACGATGATCGCGAGCATCCCCGCCAGCGCGATTGCTCGATGGGCGTCTCCGCCCGAGGCCAGCAATGGCAGGAGGGCGGCGAAGATCAAGGGCGAGATCGACGAATCCGGGCCGAGGACCAGGATTTTGGACGGACCGAAGATGGCATAGCCGACGAGGCACCCGATTGACGTGTATAGGCCGGTCACGGGTGGGAGCCCGGCCAGTTCCGCATAGGCCAGTCCCTGCGGCACCAAGATGGCGGCGAGCACGACACCGGCCACGACGTCGGAACGCGTCCATCTGCGGTCGTAGGTCCGAACGGCCCTGAGACCAGGTATCCATTTGGCTACCCCTGAGGGCGCTTCGCCCAGTGTGCCCCCGCTCCCCGTGTGTCCTTGTGCCGTCACGTCGTTCGCCCCCAACCTACAATGCGGTCGAATCGAGGACCATGGAATGGTGGACGGTGATGGCCAAACCCAAGCGGCACCGGAAGCCCCGGCCCGGTGACATGAGCACGACAGGACCTGGAGATGCGCATCGGCAGAGGCAGGGGGTGACACCGCGTGGCTGAGCCGAGTCGCACCTCTCCGGTTCGTGCCCGAGTTCTCGCCATTCTTTCGCTCGTCGCGGTCCTGCTCCTCGCTGTCGCGCTTGTCGGCTTCCTCGTCCGCAACGGCGCGTACATCGCGCTCGGTGCGGCCGGGTTCGCAATCGGTATCGCCGGGGGGTGGTGGATCATCTCAAAGCGCCCCCCTCGCCGCTGGTACGGGATCGTCGGTGCACTCCTGGGCGCAGCCCTCCTGATCGCCGCCTTGTTGGGGGCTGGAGCCGAGGACTGGGAGTCCTTCATTCGAGCGCTCATCTGTCTTGGACTCCTCGCCACGGCCGTTCTGACGGCGCGAGCGGCCTTGGCTGCCAGCCTCCGCACTACCGCCGCAGGTCACGTGCACCGCGCCAGGCCGCCTTCGCACCCGGTTCTGCTCTGCAATCCGTGGTCGGGCGGCGGCAAGGTCGAGAAGTTCGGATTGGTGGAGCTGGCCAATTCGCTCGGAGTCCGGACCGTGATGCTCGACCACGGACTCGACCTCGCCGAGCTCGCCCGTGACGCCATCGCCCGGGGCGCTGACTGCCTGGGGATGGCCGGAGGAGATGGCTCACAGGCACTGGTGGCCTCCATTGCCGTGGAGCACGAGCTTCCCTTCGTGTGCGTGTCCGCGGGGACGCGGAACCACTTCGCCCTCGACCTCGGGCTCGATCGCGCCAACCCTCGCCAGAGCGTCTACGCCTTCCGTGACGCGATCGAGCGCCGGGTCGACTACGCGACCGTGAACGGCCGCTTCTTTGTCAACAACGTCTCCCTCGGCGTGTACGCGACCATCGTCCAGCAGGAGGGCTATCGAGACGCCAAGGCGGCCACCACGAGACGGCTGCTCCCTGAGCTGCTGGGCGACACCACGAAACCCTTCGACCTGTCGTTCGTGACGCCCGACGGCGACGAGGTAGACGGGTCCTTCCTCGTCATGGTGTCCAATGACCCCTACGTCCTCGCCGCGTCGCCCAGCACGTCCCAACGCCTTCGACTCGACACAGGCCGGCTCGGCGTTTTTGCCGTGACGGCGGCGACGGGGGCCCAGGCCGCCGAGGTCGTCACCCTGGCCCTGGCGGGCCAGGGAGCGCGCAGCGGTCACGCCTTCGAGTTCAGCTGCGAGCAGTTCGAGATCAGGTCCCGCTCGGGCACGGCGTACGCCGGCGTCGATGGAGAGGCCCTGGAACTCGAGACGCCGATGACGTTTCGCAGCCATCCCCAGGGCCTGCGCATACTCGTCCCGGAGGGCAACATTGAGATCGCGCTGAGGCGTCAGTCCCGCGGCGTACATGTGCGCGACCTCGTCCACCTGGCGAGCGGAGCAGCGCCCAGTTAGCTGTCGTCCCGGAGTCCAGGTCAGAACCGCGACGGCACCTCTTGTGGGTGCGTGTGCGGCTCTCGGTAGTTGCCCTTCTTCTGGCGGGCCGGTAGGACGACGTGTGTCTCATGCTCGCGCTCGTATGGGACCATGCCGAGGACGTGGCTGATGATGTTGAGGCGGACCCTGCGCTTATCGTTGGAGTCGGCCACGTACCAGGGCGCCGCCTTGGTATCGGTGGCGGCGAACATGGCGTCGCGTGCCCTCGAGTAGTCGTACCAGCGACCATAGGACTCGAGGTCCATCGCCGAGAGCTTCCAGGTCTTCCGGCCGTCATCGATGCGTGCGCTCAAGCGACGGGTCTGCTCGTCTGGGCTGACCTCGAGCCAGTACTTCAGAAGGATCACTCCCGAGTCCACGATCGCCTGCTCGACGATGGGCACGAGCTGGAGAAACCGAGCCGACTCCTCTCTGGTGCAAAAACCCATGACCGGCTCGACCCCAGCGCGGTTGTACCAGCTGCGATCGAAGATCACGACCTCACCACCGGCAGGGAGGTGGGGGACGTAGCGCTGAAAGTACATCTGCGAGCGCTCACGCTCGCTTGGGGCAGGCAGTGCCACGACCCGGAAGACGCGGGGACTGACCCGCTCGGTGAGCCGTTTGATGACTCCGCCCTTTCCAGCGGTGTCCCGGCCCTCGAACACGATGCACACCTTGGCGTGCTCATCGACGACCCAGCGCTGCAGGTGCACGAGTTCGACCTGCAGGCGCTCGAGCTCCTCCTCGTATTCCTTGCGTCGCATCTTGGCCACTAGTTCACTCCGCTCTCTTGCACCAAGACCGTCACTCATGCGTGACTCTGACCCGACGCGACCTGCTCGTGGCCCGACGGTGGCCATCGGGATGTGGGGAGATCTACTTCTGCGCCTCGGCGGCGTCGGCTTCGATCTCCTTCTGGTCCGCCTTGAGCTGCTTCTCCTCGACCTTGCGCGCTCGCTTCATGGCCGAGCGGACCTTGGCCTCCATGTCGGAAACGGCGACGACCACCAGGCCTGCCTCGCCTTCGTCGAGGGACTCGCCCAGGTCCTTCAGGTCGCCGCGGCTCATGCCAGCCGCGGCGTGACCAGCGAGCGCGCCCAGGAGAGCGCCGGCACCGGTCGTTCCGAGCAAAAGGCCTCCGCCGATGGCCGCAGCCGGGAAGAGGACGATCACCAGACCCGTCGCCAGGCCGACCCCGCCGCCGAGCACACCCCCGACGCGCGTCGGGGTCTCGTGCTTCTTGACGATCTTGACCTTGCCCTTGTGATCGCGCTCGATGACGGCCGCGTCATAGGCGTCGACCAGGTTGGCCTTGGTATGGAGCTCCTTGATGAGCTCGTAGTCGGCCAGTGCGTCGGCGGCATCACCGTAGACGCCGCAGTACACCAAGAGGGTATCGATGGGCATGTCCGTGCTCCTTCGTCCGAGCTGACGCTGTTATGAGTCTGCTACGACTCAGAAGTTACATGCGGCTCAGTTCCTGTTGCGTGAGCGTCGTCTCGGCGGGGGCACCGTAGGCGGCTAGCGCGTAGATCACGATCACGCCGACCGCGACGTAGGTCAGGGACCAGATCGGATAGTAGGGCATCCACCAGATGGCACTGATGGCACCGATGGCGCCGGCAGCGATGCCGACCCAGCGGCCCAACTGGGAGCCACTCATCACGGCCAGGCCACACAGGATCAGAATGATGCCGACAATGAGGTAGACCCAGCCGTACGTCTTGAGACTGGTGCCGAAGATGGCGTCTTCGAGCTTTTGTGGGACGGCCCCGTGGTAGCGGAACGCCCAGATGGCATCGAAGATGCGCATGATGCCGGCCACCCCCAACACGATGGCGGCGAAGAGAATCCAGCCGTGGCCCCGGTCGTTCATGGTGCACCCCCATTTGAACGAGCCCCGCAACAGCTGCCGGGCGTGGTTGTTTTTCCATTTCAAGGTATATACCGGACCGGTCGGCATTGGAAGAGGCTGCGTGCGTGAACGCTCAGCCATCGTTTGACGAGGGCCACCGACGAGTGCGATTCTGGGCGCGACCTGGGAGCGCGAGCCGGCGCACGAACGCCAGTCTCTGGCAATTCTGCCGCGGACAGGATAAAACTTCGAGCTGGAAGAGCAATTCGGGTGCGGAGGAGATGGCCATGCTTGCGTATGACTACCCGCTGGGCGGGGTGTTCTTGTCGTTCCTCTATTTCTTCCTGTTCTTCATTTGGATCTGGATCCTCATCACCGTCTTCATGGACATCTTCCGCAGCCCAGACCTCAACGGTTGGATGAAGGCCTTGTGGAGCATTTTCGTGATCATCCTTCCGTTTCTCGGCGTCTTCATCTACCTGATCGCCCGGGGTGGAAAGATGCAAGAGCGCAAGCTGCAAGACGCCGCCCAGCAGAAGCAGGCATTCGATTCCTACGTGCGTGAGACCGCAGGAGGCTCGGGCGGCGACGTGACGTCGCAGCTAACCCGGCTCGCCGACCTGAAGGCCCAAGGCGTCCTCACGGACGCCGAGTTCGAGTCACAAAAGGCCAAGGTTCTGGCTGCGGGCTGATATCGAGCGCGGGCGACCGCGCCCAAGGAGAGGAAGTGACGGATGGCAGAAGAGAACGGCTCCCTGGGGCCGATCAGCTACTTGGTCGTCGAGTTCCCTGGGAGCAAGATGACCGGGGAGGGATTGCCCCTCTTGGTCGATCTCGTCAACCAAGGAGTGATCAGGATCTTGGACCTGGTCTTCGTCGCCAAGGGGCAGGATGGCTCGCTGGGGATCATCGCCCTTGCCGATCTGGACCATGACGGAACCATCGATCTCGCCGTGTTCGAAGGGGTGTCTTCGGGCCTGGTCAGCCAAGAAGACCTCGCCGACGCGGCACCGGTGATCGCGGCCGGGTCTTCGGCCGCCATCTTGATCTTCGAGAACCGCTGGGCGACGCCGTTCATTCAGGCCCTGCGCCGGGGAGACGCCCAGCTCGTTGCCGCCGGCTACATCCCCCAAACCGACCTCGCGGCCGCGCTGGACGCGGCCGAAGGCTGAAAGGAGACCGACGTGCCACTTCTTCGAGGCATCGCACGCACTGCCGCCATCGCCGGCACGGCCACTGCCGTGTCGAACCGTGTCTCACGACGCCAGCAAAACCGCTGGGCCCAACAAGAGGACCAGCAGTATGCGCAACAACAACCGCAGCCTCAGTATGCGCCGCCACCCCAGCCCGCGGCGCCCCCGGCGAGGGACCCCGTCGCACAGCTCAAGGATCTCGCAGAGCTCAAATCGCAGGGGATCCTCAGCGACGCCGAGTTCGAAGCCCAGAAGGCGAAGATCCTGGCGTCCTGAATACCGACCCTGGGGCGGCCCTCCCTTACCTAGCCCCGTCGTCACTGTGAAGACTGCCCAGCCGTGCGTGCATGGGGCAGAGTGTCCCGGCTCGAGAGGCGAAAGGAAGCGTGAACACACGACGCTCGGCAGCGGTTCCCCTTTCTCCTTTTTTGTCAGCAGATCATCCAATCAGCGGTTGCTGGCGAAGCGACCCAGACCCAGATTCGCTTCGAGCTGGGTCAGGTCTTGGGGGCGGACACTCGCCCGCACGATGAGAAGCGATGGGTGCAGGGATCGGACGGTCTGAATCCGGTCTGCATGCCTGAGAGAGTGGGACCCACCAGGTCGACCGACCTTGTGCTGCTGATCACGGCCGACTCTGGTGCAGTGCTGAAGCATGCCTCGGAGCGCAATGGCATCCACGGACGGGAGAAATGTGGCTGAGATGTCAGATGGGGACGCAGCCGCCAGGCAGGGCCGGTATGAATACCGAGTCTGAGCAGGGAGTGCCTCCGGAAGGCGGATCGAATCCGCGCCTGGCGCTCTTGCTGGCGGCGGCAATGTTCGTCCTCGTCGTGGATACGTCGTTCATGAACGTGTCGATCTCCGCTGTGGTCAGGGATCTCCACACGACCGCGAGTGGCGTCCAGTCGGCGATCGCCTTGGAAGCCTTGGTCTCCGCTGCCTTCATCCTCATCAACTCGAAGATGGGCGACCTCATGGGCCGCAAGCGCGCCTACGTGATCGGCCTCCTCGCGTATGCGGTTGGCGCCTTGGCCATGACGCTCACGCAGACCCTGACCGTGGTCATCATCTTCTGGGCGATCATCGGTGGCCTCGGCGCGTCCCTCTTGTTGCCGGCCATGCAGTCGCTCATCCATGGGAATTTCACGGGAGCCGCCCAGAAGAAGGCCTACGCCTTGGTCGGGGCCTCAGCGGCGATCGCCGCAGCCGTGGGCCCGCTTCTGGGCGGATTCGTCACCACCTATCTGTCGTGGCGCGTCGGGTTTGGCCTCGAAGTCGTCATCATTTTGGTGGTGCTGTCGCAGATCCGCCTCGTCAAAGACGTTCCGTTCACCGGAACGCGCAAGATCGACCTGGTGGGCGCGGCCCTCTCCGTCGTCGGTATGGGGGGCGTCGTCCTCGGCATTCTGGTCTGGCAAGAGGGCGGGGGCTACGTGGGCCTCATCATTGCCATCGGCGCCGTTGCCTTGGCCGCGTTCGCCTACTGGCTCGTCCAGCGCAAGCGTCGCGGGAAGCCCACCCTGCTGGACCCCGACCTCTTCAAACACTTGAACTTCCGCATTGGGATCTCCCAGCAGATGCTCCAGCAGATCACTCTCGGTGGCGCCATGATCGCCCTCCCACTCTTCTTGCAGATGACCTTGGAGTACAACGCCATGGAGGCGGGTCTCTCCCTCGCGCCGCTGTCGCTCTCCATGTTCGGAATGGCGTTGCTTGCCGGTCGCAAGGCGGGCAGGCGTCGCCCGGCCAATATCGTCCTGGTGGGATTCGCCCTGAGCACACTCGGAATCGCCGCCATCATCCCCCTCGTACCGAGAGTGGACTCGGGCTGGTACCTCGTGATCCCACTCCTGATCGCAGGATCCGGCCTCGGTTTGCTGGTGTCGCAGCTCAACAACTTCACCCTGGCACCCATCGCCGAGGAGCGGGTGAGCGAAGCCGCCGGGGTGAACTCTGCAGCCGGCTCGTTCGGCCTGTCCTTCGGCCTGGCCGTGGCCGGCGGACTCATGCTCTGGGTCCTGGCGACGAGCTTCACGAATCTGACGTACTCGAGCAGCACGATCCCCCCGTCCCAGCAGCAACAGATCGCCTCCTACATGGAGACCGACGCCGAGATCATGAGCAATACGCAGCTCCAGCAGCAGATCTCCGGCGAGCCCCAGAGCGTCCAGAATGCCGTCCTCGCCATCAACACCGAGGCTCGGAACCGCTCCCTCCAGTTCGCACTCCTCGTCCCCGCGATCGCCGGACTTCTTGGTTTCGCGAACTCGTTTCGGATGCGACGACTTCCGGACATCAAACCGGCCGCACCTCTCGACGGCGTCGATTTCGCCTAGACCGGCGAGCCCGGACCGGCCTGTCCGGGCTCGCCCGGAAACGGAGGGTCGTCGGATCCGGTTTGGACGCAGTCGAATCGTCGAGGCCGGTGAACAGGTTCCTCGACGAGATCCACGGTGTGACCGGAATACCTCGACGTGAAGCTGCACGGAGGGCCCCCTCGGCAGATCCGCTACAGGGAGGTGGAGATGAAATGAGTCGAATGTCGATCAGTTTTGGAGCGGCGTATTGCTCACCTCAGCACTCCAACGCCCAAGGGAATGGTGCAGCTCAGGGCGGCGTAGAGACGCGCCCGAGCTCGGTCGTTTGGATCGGTCGCGGAAGCCTGAGCCCGATGTGCTGCTCCCTCCCTAGATCTCCCTAGATCGCTCAGCCGCTCATCCACGTACACTCGCTGTTGGCGCTCAACGTCCCCCATGCCACACACCCCCGGTCATTCACGTCAGCGACCGATCCAAACGTGCAGCGGCCCCTCCACCATGGGGAGCCGCTGGGGGGGGGTCCCAGAACACCCTGACCCGCGTTTCACCGCGGTGACGGGCGGGGACGCCATTGCCGGGACCTTCAACTCCTTTGTCACACCTCAATCGGCAACAGTGCGGGCAACAGCGGCGCGGACTTCGCTTACAGCGAGTGAGGGGCCTCGAGGCTGGGGGTGCTGTCGCTGCTGAGCTGTCGAAAACAAAAGTGTCGGAGGGGGGACTCGTACCGCAATGCCACGCCAGCGACCCTGGTCGACGGAGGTAGCGGCGTAATGATTACCGCTTCTTGACGGACGCGGCGTGTCTTTCCGAGCGCTGTGGCCGCGGCTGTCGGGTGGAGTCGGAGGCCTTACCGGCTCAGAGAGTTCGGCCAGCGCTGCCAAACATACCGAGCGACTGGTTACGCGCTCGCTGCAATCGTGTGATCGCGGTGGATCCACACGATTCCATCCCACTTGCCGTACTCTCCGAGCCAGATGGCGTACCGCAAGGCGCCGGAAAGGGGGAATCAATGTCTAGGTATCAGCACTGGAACCAACGCCAGCGGCGTCGTGTCCAAAGGTTCTTCAGCAACACCCGCAGGACGGCGGCCTCCTTCACCGTCTTCGTTGTCGCCGTCACTGGGATAGGCGTAGGGTTGGCCGAAGG
Organism: uncultured Acidimicrobiaceae bacterium; assembly: GCA_963783965.1. Classification (GTDB taxonomy): domain Bacteria; phylum Actinomycetota; class Acidimicrobiia; order Acidimicrobiales; family RAAP-2; genus Bog-473. Next base: position 558,662 of record CAWAPQ010000002.1, read on the forward strand.
AGCCTCAACGGTCAACACCGTGCTGGGTGATGGCACCGTCAACAATGAATCGTGTGCCAATGGCACGGCATTGACCCTGTCGAACATCGGAAAGTCGTCGTTCAGCGCTGCATGCGCGGCAAGGAGTACGACGACGACCACGACGAAGCCACCCACCACGACGACGGTTCCTCCGACGACCTCGACGACGGTTCCTCCGACGACCTCGACTACCACTACGCAGCCTTCGTCGTCATCAGGAGCTGCCTTCGTTCAGGCTGACGACACGGGCACCTTTAACGGGAACACCACGAGCATCGGTAGTGGCCAGTACGACCAGGTGCTTGCTCACAACACAGGGATCGGCCACACCGTCGTTCTCGAGATCCAAACCCTGACTGACCCCGGCACCCAGACGGACACCGTCACCAGCGTCACCTCGGGGATGGGCACCTTCCAGTTCGTCAACTCGTACAACGATGGTGCCGACACCGAGATATGGGTCTGCGTTGACACGACCGGCGCAGCCGACACCCTCACGGTCAACACGACAAATAATGCTTGGGACGCTTTTGCCGTCGAGTTCAACGCTCCCGCCACCGGTTTCATAAACGGTGGTGGCCAGGTCACCAATCCGAACTACCTCGGTAATCAGAGCTGGACCGTCTCACCCGGAGCGGCTGGAAATATCGCCGTGATGGCGATGGACACCCTCGATGCCTACATAACCGGGCCCGCTGCACCATGGACGTACTACAACTCGGGGTATTGGGACTTCCCCAACGGGACCTCGGCGGCTTGGCAGGTGGCACCGTCATCGGCTCCCCTCACTGCCTCCTGGGAGACATACGGAGGACTGAGCAGCTCTCAGGGTGTGGTGCTCGAGTATTAGGAAGGACAGCGAGCGGCACGGTCGGGTGCGGCTAGGAAGTCGGCAGGAGGAGACGCCCACCCGTGACGGCAACACTGTTCCGTCCCATCGACTGGGCTGAGGTGGCATCGCCAACAACGCAGATCCCTTGGTGACCCTTTCGGCCAGTCCAGAGCATCTAGAGGGGCTGACGGGGTTCGGCCGGCGAGCCGCTGATCTGGTCACCCTCGTAGGCGACATGGAATTGCCTCAGGTGCGTGATGAAATGCACGAACTGAATCGCAGGGCTCACGGGGCTCGTAGTGACGCTCAGGGCAGTTCAAAGGAGGCATCGAACTTGACGATTGGAGTCCGCGGCCAGGTGCCGCTCGAAGAGATCCCCTACCACTACGAAGGCGAGAGGCTCACGATCGCGGATGCGCGGTGGTCGCGTGTCGTAGCTCAGGTCCACGAACATCTTCCTCTCGACGTGCTGGTGGATCTTGAGGATGCTCACGGCGAACTGATGGAGATTGCGTTCGCTTACGGCACCCGCTGCGAGCCCGGCGATGACCCGCTCCTCAACGCCCTGAGCGATGAGGAGTACAAGGCTCGAACGGGTGAGCCGAGACCGACGTTGACGACTGAGCAGATCGAGGAGGGGCGCCGCAGGTTGCGTTCGCTTCTCGATCTCCTCTCCGGCGAGGAGCCGCCTGATACTCTGCCCAGGTAGCCTGCCAGGCGGCGGCGGATGAAAGTGTCGGCACAGCGTTGCGGCCCCTGGCTTCGGCTGGGGGTCGTTTCGCGAGTTCACGCGGCCGTAACCCGAAAACCGTGGCGTGACCGGCCGATGACCCGATAGACGTAGAGGCGACGCACAACGAAGCGATCCCGCCCCCCGGTTCGACTCCCCCCTACTGGGCATTTGGTGGCGGGGTCGCTTCGCGTCTGGGAATCGCAGCGACCCCGGCCCCGTCCTAGAGGATTGTGCCTGATGTAGGCCGGACGGGACCGGGGACGCTAAATCCGCGATCGGCTCGTGTTCGTTGAAACTTGACCCCATCTGACGGGTCGGTGTGGCACATCTGCGACGCCGGGCGAATGGTCACCTGGAGTGGCCTACTGCTGTCAGGGGCAGCGAACGGCGCCCGCTCAGCGAGACGCACGAAGATCATCGCTGCGCGACGTGCATTGCTCGATTCAGTGAAGGCGTCATGCAACCTCCCAAAGCTGATTTTTGAAGCCGAGGCGATCAGGAGTGCGGCGTCCGCGTAGCAAACCCTCGACTCTGCCAGGCGGGCGGCGGCCCCTAAACTTCGGCTGGAGGTCGAGGCGACGCAGCCCGACTACCCGGTCGGGAGGTCAGCCCCTGCGTACGGGTGATCTATCACGTACTTCCAAGTCCCATCGGGTTGACGACGTGCTACCTCGGCAGTGCGGGACGACCACTCCATCCCAGCGCCAACAAAGTGCCAGTCGTTGCTGAGTAAGGCCGTGCCATCCACCACGACTACATGGCGGGTCACCATCTGGATCGTTCCGCCGAGCGCGACGAAACCTGACCACTGTTCACGAATGGCGGTTGTTCCGTCCACGAAAGTTCCCTCCGGTGTGGCCATGGTGGCCTTTTCCTCATAGAGGCCTACCAACGCGTCAACGTCGCCGGCGTTGAATGCGTTCTCGACCATCCGATGGAGGTCTGCGACTTCCATGGCCAGACCCTAGGCCATGCGTCACCGACCGTTTCGCTGCGCTACCGCGCGTTTGTATCGGGTGGGTTGCGAAATTCCCGATCTGATGGGACGACGAGTCGAGGTTCCACGTTGTCGGTAGTCCGACGGCAACACGGTTTTGGCCGTGCGCGGCAAAGGTTCCAACTCCGTGGGAGACGACGAGCCGCCCGCATTCATCGTTGGGACAGCTCCAAACCGTCACAAGGTGCAAGGCAGTGCGGGGACTTCACTTCGAACGCCCTGTCTCGTGGGTTTGCTGTTGCACGCTCGTCGCACGCCGCTTCGAATCCAGCGGAGTCTGAACCGGGGAGAACGCCAGGAAATCCCGCCTGACCTGCAGTGTCGGACGGGGACTTGAACCCCCACGCCCTTGCGGGCACCAGCCCCTCAAAAAATCGGGACGGGCCACTCCCCTACCTGGATCGACGCGCGTAACCCCTGCGTCGTGATTGCGCGCGCTGGCACGAAGCGACTCGCGATCACACGGTCTGCCGCAGCGCTATCGCGCACTAATCGCGCGCTCGCTCCCATGTGCTGACGTAAACGCCATCATGCGAACACGTGCCTCGAGAATTTCGCAGCTCGACGGCACCTCATCGAAGGTCCATTTTCGCCTGCTGACCAGGCGCCTACTCGCTACACACTACGTAATACGTGCTCTGACCTGGACGTTTACCCTTGACGGCGTGATCCTGCCGGTTCACAATGCGGTCCGAAACAGGAGGGTGCCCCGGCGGGGCGCCCTAGGACACGCCGCCGAGGTCTTCGCGGCTGAGCGCAGTGAGCACGTTCTGGACTTCGGTGCGACCGCGTCGCCCAAGAGGAGGGCGAGGACGAGGGGTAACTTCAACGGTGAAAGACGGGCCGAACCACGACGGTCCTTACTGCTTCGTGTCGCTCGCGACCACCAATCCCTCGGTAACTCGCGGTGGGTTTGGGAAGAGCGCAGCAGCGTTATCCTCAACCCATTGATGCGCCACTGTGACGGACTCGTCGGCACCGGCTTTGTCCTCGAACACGCTGAGGGACGCCATCGTCCCCTCGCCAGCATCAATCCAGTAGTAGGCGATGAAACCGCTTACTTCTTCAAGGAGAGGCATGAAGCTCTCACGGACGAGGCGTCCCGCTTCGGCGTCGTCTGTGATGCCCTCGTACCTCCGAACGGCTGCATACATCGGGATACCTCCTTCGCTCACCCTTCTTGTGGACCGCCTGCGCTGACCTCCGGCTCTCCCCCGCCGCACTACCCACGCGGGCGAGCCGGACACAGCCATCATGGCCACCTCGGCCCTTGTAGGGCAAGGGTGCAGTCTCCCCGGCGAGAAACGGCAGTTCAGGGAGGCGACGCATACATCGAAGACGAACTTGGCTTGTTCCGATAGGACAGGTCGAGGCGGATGGAGCGAGCCCCCGCGAATTCGGCGGAGCCAAGAGATGACATTTTCCTGACGAGTCCCCAGTCCGGTGGCCGCGTCCAGGGGAGTCCCCTCTGCGTAGTCGGGAACCCAGTTCAGATCGGCCCCGCGGAGAAGAAGGTATTCAGCCGCCCCGTCGTTGGCCGCCAGCGCAAGCGTGCCAGAACGCCTTCGAGAGTTCTCTGCTCTCAGGCTCCTCGTCTGCCAGCTCCTCCAAGCGGGTCAACAACCCGAGCGCAGCGGCGTGCCAGAGCTTGTCGATCTTGACCCGCGTGCCACGAGCAGGCGGGCGACGTTCCAGCACGCGTAGCCGATGGCGTTGTCCAGCGGCATCCCTATCGAGCCGTTCGGAGTCTCAATGTCGGCCCCGCCGTCGATGAGCGCGCTCGCGACATCCACATCGTCGCTGCTCGCCGCCCAATGCAGTGGCGTCTCGGAACCTGGCTCGGCTTCTCTGTAGTTTGGGTGCGCTCCTGCCGCCAGGAGCACTCGGGCGATCTCGGGACCGTTAGGGAAATAGCCCGGCCAGTCTGCGACGATGTGCAAAGCGCTGCGAGTCTTGAACGGTCTGCCAAGTCCTAGAGGCTGTTCCATCCGAGCGACGCCATCCCTCGTTGGATATTGGCTAGTCCAGGGCGAGTTGAGTCATCCGTGTATGTCGCCGTACGGCAGATAGGGGATAACTAATCGCACGTGTCGGAGGGGTAAAAGGATGCAGTGGCGGGTCCGGTGTGCTGCCTGACGCAACCGCTCGGCGCCTGCGGGCTCCCAGGACGCGTCGCTTCAGTCTGCCTCGGCGTCCAAGGGCTTCGGGCGAATATCGGAAGCGAACAAGCCAACAAGCACCACCAGCCACGCGCTGACGAAGACCATGCTTGCGATGACATCGGTAGTCCAATGTACGCCCAACTCAATCCGCGAGAACGCCACCACCGCCACTGACAACGCCGCCAGTACCCACGCCAGCCTTTGGTAGCTCGGTCTTGGGGCGATTGCCACAACCACAAGGGCCCAGGTGGTGCACACTAGGAGGGCGACGGCAGTGTGGCCCGACGGCCACGACCAGCCGTGCGCGGAGACCAGCCGGAGCTCTTGCGGTGGGCGGTCTCGCTCGACTGCATGTTTGGCCAGCGTGACTCCCCCGCTCTCCCCGGCCCAAGCGATGACAGCGAGAACCACCGCGACCATCGGAAGGCGCCGCCGGAGAGCAAGGACTACCAAGACGCTCCCCGTCGCCACGAGTGCAACCCACGAACCGAGCCAGGTCACGGCTTTCATGGCCTCGTTGAGCGCAGGGGTCCGGTGAGCGACAACAACGGAGTTCACGTGGCGGTCGAATCCGTTGACTGAGGAGGAGTGCACGACTCCCACTCCGGCGGCGATCAGGAGCCCGGTCAGGGCAGCCCAGGCTACGACGAGTACAACGGCCCGCTGGTGCCATTGACCTGAACGGAATCGATCAGTCTCGCCCCATCTTCTCGGCGGAAGCTCCACACCGGAGTATCCCAGTTCGGAACGGGGTGTCACCCTGCCGCACCTGGGGGTAGCGTCACATCCGGGACCGTTGGGACGCCACAATGGTGAAACCGTATGGAGGAGGATGCGTTTCATGCCTGGTGTCTTCGTGGTTACCGACAGCTCTTGCGACCTGGAACAGGACGACATCGCTCCGTTCAATATTGAGATCGTGCCTCTGACCATCCGATTCGGCAACGAGGAATTTACCGACCGGCTGGACCTGAGCACCGAAGACTTCTACCGACGTATGTCGAACAGCACGGACCTGCCCCAGACAGCCTGCCCGTCGCCCGGCGCGTTTGAACAGGCATTTCGCAATGCAAGCGGCGCTGGTGCTGAGGCAGTGGTGTGTCTCAACATCTCGGGCGACCTCTCTACAACTCTTCAGTCTGCTCGCACAGCGGCCGAAGGGTGCGCGATTCCCGTCCATGTGATCGACAGCCGGACAGTATCGAGCGGGCTTGGCACTCTTGTCGTCGAAGCCGCCAAGACAGCCGCCGGTGGCGCCGATAGTTACGCAGTATTGCAACGAGTCAGCGACCTCATCCCACGCACCCACGTGCTGGCGGCTCTGAACACGTTGGAGAACCTGAAGAAGGGTGGGCGAATAGGGGGAGCCGCTGCAATGGTGGGGTCACTGCTGTCGATCAAGCCGGTAATCGACCTGACCGGTGGCGTCGTCCACGAAGCCGGTAAGGCTCGGACCCGCAAAAGAGCACTGCAGATGCTCTGCGAACGCTTGAGCACCGCTGGGCAGATCGAGGACGTTGCGGTGATGCATGGTGGCGCAGCTGATATCGATCAGTTCCTCGATCTCATCGCCCCCCGCTTTCCCCGAGAGGCTATTCGGATCGGCACATTGGGTGCTGTGGTCGGAGTGCACGGCGGACCCGAAATGATCGGTGTCAGCTGGATTGCGGCTGCTGAGGTGATCTGAGTGCGGTTGCGTCGTGGACAGGCCATCATGGTCGTGTGGGTGCGAAACTTCGCGGACACCGGAGGTGGCTAGGCGGGGTTGCCTTCACGCTTCTCGTCCTCATCTCTGGCCCCGGTGGCGTCTCAGCGGCCAGCGGTTCTCCCACTGTCGTCGGCACTTCGACGCACCCCCAGGTCCTCACCTGTTATGAGGAAGCGACGGAGTTCACCGGCGGCACTCTGCCCCCCGTCGGGCCGCAGGACATCGGATTCGGCCCTGGGTATTTCCCGAAGGCGCGCCTCCTGGCCACCATGAATCCGCCCAACTCCGGTCGAGAGGCCGAACTCACCGGGTACAAGCTCCCTCCGGTTGTCTATCCGGGAGCCACGGTGACCATGACGGTCGCCCGTAATGCGCGTTCCTACGTGGTGCAACAGAACCCATGGTCGCCACGCCAAGGGAGCGTGTCGGTCACGTACCGAGCCTGTTCGCACAAGCCTGGTTTCTTTCCCCAGAGCTTCCGCTTCACCGACGGTAGAAGACGGGGCTGCGTTCCCCTCGATGTGCGGGTCGACGGGCAGCAAAAGACGAGCCACATCGTTCTGTCGTTCTTCGCTGGACGGTGCGGAACCTTGTCCTGACCCGTCAAAAGAGCGTGGTGTCAGGACACGGCTGAGCGCGTCATGACCATCCCCATAGGGCACTCCTATGGGTTGTCAAGTCCAAGTTTGTCGTGAGGTAGAAAGGCTAAAGACCTCCCGGGCGACGTAACGCTTGATAAGTCGGTGTCGTTGGTTCTTCCCATTGCTGGCATCGAGCAGTGAGGTGCCACAGAGATGGGCGAATGCCGCCTCGTTGCGCAGGCGTTCGAGGTTGTCGCCGGCCGCGACGAGCAGTGCCGAGGCAGCGTCGGTGCCGATGCCGAGGGTGGCGACGACTGCGGGTGCGGTCTCTTTAGCCAGAGGCTTCAAGATGGCGTCGATCTCGGAGATCTCCTCTTCGAACGTGAGAGCGCGGCGCGCCAGCATCCGAAGCGAGAACTTGGTGAGCGAGACGATGTCGCGCTTGGTTCCGGGCCGATAGCTCGAGGCCCGCTCGAGGAGGTGGAAGACACTGAGTCCTCGGAGCTCGGCCCGGATCGAGATCGGGGGCGGTCGACACCAGGTTGCGCATCTGGTTGAGCGCCTGGGTCCGGGCCTTGCGGGCCGATGACCTCGCCACGCGCAAAACCCGCATGGATTCGACGTTTCCGTCCCTGGACTTGGCTTCGCCGATGGCGTCGCCCGAGAGGGCGGCCCGGGCGGCCGAGATCGCGTCTTGGGGATCGGACTTGCCCTTGAGCCTTCGGCGCTGGCGATTGGGGCGGTCGACTTCGACCACGCGGACGCCCTCGGCCTGGAGGTGCCGGGTCAGCCCGGCCCCATAGGAACCCGTCCCTTCCACGCCGACGAGCTCGACAGTGCCAAAGTCGCTCAGCCAGCCCAGCAGCTTCTTGTAGCCATGATCGGTCGTGGCAAAGCTCTCGACGCCGAGCAGAGTCCCTCGCTCATCAAAAGCTGCAGCCTACATGGACGTCGAGGTGCGTATCGACACCACCCGTGATGCACCGTGGCAAGGTGGTCACTGTCATCTCGTCGTTGGTGTGGGTTGGGGTGACACCGCACCTGCGGGACGACGGACAAGACAGCGACGGGCCTGTTTGAGGCAAGCTCCTATGAGGTCACTCCGTGCGACCAGTGGGTGTCGAGTGGGTGACCGGGCCAGGCCGACGGATCGTACTGAAGACAGTCCGAAAGGACGTCAGCCGGTTTAGTTGAGTCAGACCTGGCCTGGGCACCCACCCACACGCTGATCGAGATCCTCTACCGAAGTGGTGGATCATCAGCGGGGCGCCTTAATCCTCGCTGCCGGGATGGGGTGCCACCGTGTGCAGCACAACAGGGACAGTGCGCCTACGATCTAGAGTCTCCCAGTGGTTGTTTTCTGCCTTCTTACGGCGTCGCGTCACCGAGCTTCTTCGCCAAGGCAGCGACGAATGTCTCTACGTGATGGTCACCTTGATCCAGAAGCGTGGCACATGCTTTAGACCTGGCCTCTCGCTGGTCTCCGTCCACATCAGCCAGACTCTTGAAGGCGACCGCGGCATTCCGGTACACACCGGCCACCGCCCCCAGCTCACCTCCTGCCTTGGCGAGGCTTCTAGGTGCGTGCCCGCCTCAGAGCCAATTGTCGAGATTGCCGCATGCTGCCACGACATGTGACGCAACCGCTTCGTCAGTTTCGGAGGGCGTCTCTGGATCTGCCTGGAAGATCCCCCGGAGGCTGTCAACGGCCCGCGTAACTGTTGCCAGGTAGTCCTGGGCCGTTGAACTCGCAGCGGCGCTTTCTTCGTAGGTTGCCCAATCCTCGAGCTGCTGCGCCACCGTCTTCATCGCGGCGCCTACGTTCAGGTGCGCGATCCGGTTGGCATTTGCCTCGAAGGTACTTCCAGCAGCGTGATCGGAGACCCCTGCGCGCCATTGCCGTTGCCTGCAAGCCACTGTTGGTCGGCGGCCCCGCCGTCTTCAGACGATTCGCTTCTCCGCGGGCCCAATTGATCAGTTCCTTATTGGCCATCTGACCTCCGCTACGGACCGCTATCGCGCACTAATCGCGCACCGTCTCAAATCCGACCCTTCGCGATCAGCGAAGCGGGGGCAGATTTACCGCCTGACCTGCAGTGTCGGAG